>JAFAUB010000126.1 GCA_019243635.1 Pseudonocardiales bacterium | reverse complement strand
GCCTCCGGCGTTCACCAGGATCTGGATGGCCGGCTGCAGCCCACTGAACAGGTAGATGACACCGCCGACGACCTGCCCGACGGTCAGGTGCTGGTGGCTGACCAGCCACGGCGCCAACGCCAGCAGGGCGAACACGGGCAGGTACGCACCGACTGTCACCAGGGGAACCCGCAGCACCGATGCCCTCGCGAAGGCCCGCAGGGCAGCGGCTTCGGCGTCGATGGCCTCACCGACCTCCTGTGCCGCTCGGGCTTCGGCCGCGTACGCGACGACGTCGCGCATCTCCTCGAGCACGGGGGCGGCGACCACACCGATCTGCTCCCCGCACAGCACGACCGCCCGGTAGCGCACCACCAGGGTGCGGAGCAGCAGGGCGAACCCGGTCAGAGTCAGCACCACGAACGAGGCGACGACCAGCGCGAGCAGTGGGGAGAGCACGGCCAGCCCGCCGATGGCCGCGATACTCACCGAGAGCATCTGGCGGGTGTTGCGCAGCAGGCTGGAGAGCAGTGCTCGCACCGTCTCCACCTGCACGGTGGCCTGCGAGACGCTCGACCCGCCGGCGTGCTCCTCGCCCCGCAGCGCACGCCTGAGCGAGGCGGTGACGACGGTGGTGACCAGCGAGTCGCGTAGCGGCTCGACGGTCGCGGCAAGCCAGGGGTAAACCTGGCGGGTACCCAGGGCGCCGATCATCCACAGCAGGGCCAGGACCGCCAGCCAGCCGAACCCCACCAGCAGCCGGTCGGCGAGAAAGCCTTGGTCGATGGCGTTGGCCACCAGCAGTCCGGAGACGAAGGAGGGCACAGCCTCGAGAGCTGACCATGCCGCCAGGTGGCGCAGCGCCCGCCGCTGCGGGTACAGGTGATGGCGGAGCATCCGTCCGCCGGCTGCAAGCCTCATACCTTGGTCACCGCCTCGACGACGGCGAAAACCGCCCGGTAGCCGGGGTCTGACCACAGCACCTGGTGCGGGGCCAGCGCCCGGATGCGCCCAGCGTCGAGCCAGGCCACCAGATCGGCCCGGGCGGCGGTGGCACCCCGGTGAGCCACCACCAACGAGGTCCGCCCGGCCAGTACCCGCTCGAGTGCTTGTGCCACCTTCACCTCGGTCGCGGTGTCGAGACTGCTCGTGGCGTCGTCGAGGACAACCACCCGAGCGTCAGCCAGGATGGCGCGGGCCAGCCCCAGCCGCTGCAGCTCGCCGCCGGACATGGGGGCTCGGGCCAGTGGGGTGTCATAGCCTTCCGGGAGCAGCCGGATGAACCGGTCGGCCTGGGCAGTCGCGGCCGCTGCCGCTACCTCGGCTCGTGATGCCTCCGGCCGGACATAAGCGATCATGTCGTGCACGGTGGCGCCGAGCAGGCCAGGGCGCTCGAAGGCGTAGGTCACGGCCCGCCGCAGCGCGGCGAGCTCTATCCGGGAGACGGGAGCTCCGTCGAGGAGCACCTCGCCCTCGTCCGGGTCAAGCAGCCGTCCGGCCAGGGATACCAGCACGCTTTTCCCGGTGCCCGACCCTCCGACGACGGCCACGCTCGTGCCTGCGGGCACCGACAGGCTGAGCCGGTCGAGGATCATCCGCTCGCCGATCCGCACGCTGACGTCCCGCAGCTCGAGCCGGCCCGGTCCCTGCGGAACCGGCACCGCCGCGAAAGGGGGCGCGACCGCGGGTTGGGCCTCGAGGACCTCGCCCACCCGGCCCGCTCCCGCCTGGATGGTCAGCAGGGAGATCAGCGCATCCGAGAACCCGACCGCGCCCAGGGCCATGCCGACGTAGGACGAAGCCGCCACCAGCTGACCAACAGAGATATCGCCGGTGCTCAGCGCGAAACCCCCCACTGAGAGCACCAGCACCTGAAGCATGGGCGCGAGCAGCCCCAGCCGCCAGCTGGCTTGGCCTTGTGCCACCCATAGTTGACGCCCGCTGTCATGCAGCTCGGGCAGGGGTTGCAGGATGCGGTCGATCTCCCGCTGGGCGGTGCCGCCGGCCCGGATAGTGCGAACTCCTCGGTGGGCGTCGAGCAGCCGGGTCATCGTCGCGGCCAGGAGCTCCTGGTAGCGAACCATCGGATCGCCTGCCTTCATGACGAAGCGCCGGACCACGGCCATCGCCGGCGGCACACCGAGCAGGAACGTGAGGGCAAGGCGCCAGTCGATCAGCGTCAGCCCCACGACCGCGCCGACGGCGGTCAGCAGGGTCGACCCTGCCGACAGCAGCATGGGCAGGAAGCCGGCCGGCGTCCCGGCGTTGGCGGTGAGCCGGGACAGGAGGTCACCAGCCGGAAACCGCCGCTGACCCGGGACACCCAGCGCCAGAGCACGGCCCAGCAGCCGGTGCCGGAGCTGGGCGGTCAGCGAGCTGCCGTAGTAGGCACCGATCAGGCCGTCCAGGGCGTTGAGCGTGCCGGACGCACCGATCACTACCGCCAGCATCACCAGCGCAGGAGCCAGGCCCCAGCCCGTGGTGGCAGCGTCGATCGTGGCCGCCAACGCGCCGGGCATCAAGACCGTGGTGGCAACCAAGCCGAGCGTGACCACGGCCAGCGCGGCCGCCGTCACCGGGGCCTGCCGCACACTCTGCTTGAGCAGCCTGCTGCCCGAGGCCCGCAGGGCACCGGTGGACGCCTGTGGTCCCGCGAACCGGGCCAGCGTCCCCGCCAGCCTGCTACCGGACTCAGATGAGGTCATCGCCAGTCTCTCGACTCTCGCATGCCGGCCAGACACGCACGCCGGACTCCGTGGTCCCCAAAGTGTGGTATGGCTAAGCTCTGATAGACGACTGGACACGGAGGCGGACATAGACCGCCCCCGTGTCCAGTCGTCGTCAACTACTGCGTGGTGCTACTTGCCACTATTCGGTGTCAGCAGCAGGTAGAGGAGATCACGCAGACAGTCTGAATAATCTGGACGCTGAGCACGACGCACTGCTGCCCGCAGGTACCGCCGCCGCCACCACCGAACTGGATGCCGTCGACCTCGACCGGGTCGGTCTCGGACAGCGCGTGCAACGAGCTCACCAGGTTGAAGCTGTTCATCGTTGTCATCTCCTTTTGTTGGTTGGGTTACTTTTTCCACTTCCCAGCACAGCGGGAAGGGTCTTTGTCCGGCGTCGGCAGCGAAGGCTGCGACCTGCCGGTTATTGTTCATGTGCGGAACGCGCGAGGCAGAAGCGAGCCACCCGCCGGCTCAGCGTCTTCTGCTGAAACAGCCCGCCGTGGTCGCTGTCGACTTCAGCATACTCGAAATCGACACCCTCGGCCATCCCGAGTTCGAGGAGACGCCGCCGCAGCATTCTCGACTGCTCCACGGGTATCGTCTCGTCCGCGACGCCGTGCATGAGCAGCAGCGGCGCGGACAGCGCGGCGCAGGCTTGCAGCACATCTCGCTGCCCGATGCCATTCTCGATCCGCCGCAGTCCGCCCAACTGTTCTATTCGATGTCGCACCGCGACGTTCGCGCTGTCATAGAAGCGTGGTCCGGAGAGAAAAGGGGCGAGTGCGACGCATGCTGACCACGACTCCGGCGCGTGGCACGCCGCGAGCAGCGCCAGGAACGCCCCGTAGCTCACTCCCAGCACGACCGGCCTGGGCAGCTGATGGAGTCTTCTGCCGTTGTTCAGGCTTCTGCTCAGGTGGAGCACGTCGTCGAGGTCCGGGCCGCCCCAGTGGCCGATCACCGCCCGCAGATGCTCCTCGCCGTACCCGGTGCTACCGCGGTAGTTCGGTGCCACCACCGCCACGCCGTGCGCTGACAGGCAGTGGAAGAGCGGCTCGAACCCGAAGTGCCACGAGGACAGCGGTCCGCCGTGCAGCGCGACCACGAGGTGCTCGCATGCTCGCCAGTCAGGGCCGCCGTAGACGATCGCCTCAATGGGTCCCGCTGGGCCCTCGAGCTCGACCAGCTCGGCTTGTGGTGCGGCGATGTGGCCGTCGACGTCATGGTCTCGGCTCAGTGACCACCGGGGCACCGCCCCGAGCCGCACGGTGGCGAGCGTGGGAGGTTGGGCTGGAGACGAGAACGGAAACCGGCTGAGGTCCCCAGTCCAGCTGGCGGGAGACGAGATCCTGCCTGGCGGACCGGTGAGAGGCACGAGAGAGTCCTCAGCCGGGGTGTAGATGAACAACCGGGATACCGCCCCCGCTACCTCGTGCACCAACAGCCGTTCGCCGCGATCGTCCAGAGTCAGGGCTCGGCGCTCGTAGCCTGGTCGGTGCAAGGTGTCGGGAAAGTGCACGGTCGGCTCGCCGATCCTCGCCCAGCCCAGCCGTTCCTCGCCAGACACCGTGGTGGTGACAATGATGATCTTCGATCGGAGACTGCCGAGCAGGATCCGGTCAGCGCTGGTGACGGACCTCGACCAGATGGTCTGCCACGATCCCTGGGCAAGGTCGACGGTGATGCCGTTGGAACGGCAGCTGCCGCAGGTCTGGTTGACCGCCAAGACGCGTGCGTCGCCGTCGAGCCATACGCCGCCGTCGAGCGAGCCCGGAACCTGCGCGACGTGCACGATGCGCGGTGGCGAGGCCGAGAGCCGCCAGATCGTCGAGTACCTGGGATTGAGCGCGACGACGAACCCGAGCTGGGCGGAGCTCGGACTCGGCAGGAGGTAGCCCCCTAACAGCGAGGGGATCGCGCCGAGCCTTTCCACGGAGAAATCTTTCCCCTGAGGTTTCAATAACGTGATCTCGTGTCTTCCAGAGGGGCTTACGCCACCCCTCTGGAAGAGAAGGACTCGCCCGTCGTCGAGGGGTAGGGCGTGCGTTCCTCCGTCGACGACCACGTCGGGGATCGTCTGACCCCGTGCCTCCTCCGAGACAAGCGTCCAGCTCTCGAGGGCCACGTCCTCGCCGCTCGTTCTCAGGGACGTGCCGTATCGGCCGTTCCCCGAGAAGACGAAGTTGATACGGCCGGAGGTGATCAGTGCGGCCTCTGCGGGAACCGTGGTCATGGCCTGCTCCCTTCACGCAGCGGGTCGACCATCCACAGGCGGGAGGAGCCGTGCCGTAGCCGCACGAGGAAGGCCAGGATCCCGCTGGCACCGTCCGCCCACGCTGGCGAGGGGAACCCGCGCTCGTCAGGAAACACGACCTGATCCTGGCGGTAGGCGCGGTTGGCGAGGATGACACGGGCCAGCTGATGGGCCATGGCCTCGTATCGCCGGCCGTCAGCGGCCTCGGCCAGGTCGAGGAGGAACTCGCCGTTGCCCGCGAGCCCGTGGCACTGCCCGAGCACTCCCCGCCACGAGTTCTCCATCACCGCCCTGGCCGACATCTCAGCGAGCGTGAGGAACCGGTCATCCCTGGTAGCGCGGTGGAGCCGGATGAGGAAGGCTCCGATCCCTGCGGCTCCGTGACACCAGTACGGGGCGGTCGCCTCATCACCGGGTCCGGCGCCCCATTGGGCCACGCCATCCTTGACGATGGCGTTCGCGGTGAGGGTCTCTCCGGCGCGGTAGGCAAGCTCCAGGCAGTCAGACCGGCCAGTGGCGAGCGCCATCGTGAGCAGGACATAGCCCACACCCGCGGTGCCATGGGCGAACCCGTGGTAACGCCCCCCGGCCAGGCGTGACTCGAATGCGGCCGGCGTCCCCCAGCTGATGCCTGACGGCTCCTCACTGGCCGACGCGACGAGCTCGTCGGCCGACTTGCCTGCGCGCTGGGCGAACTCCTCGTTGCCCGTGCGGAGCCAGAAGTGAAGGAACGTGAGCCCGAGCCCGGCGGTGCCGTGGGTCAGGTCAGGATTCTCCGAGGACACCGGGAGCGTGTCGGCCAGGGCAAGGCCCCGCCCGGCCAGCTGGTCGTCCCCGAGGGCCCGCCCGGCTTCATACAGCGACCACGCGATGCCCGCCTCGCCGAAGTAGAGCCCGGGGGGTCGTTTCCCATCCGCCCGCAGCCGTTGGTCGATCCATCTGCCCGCGGTGCTGATCGCCTCCGCCAGGCGTTGGTCGCCGGTGAGGGCGAAACACCTGGTGAGCACACCGAGGACTCCGGCTGCGCCGAGCTGAAGAGCGCAGGGGTCGGTGGCCCCGTGAGCACAGGACACGGGCCACAGCTGCTCCTCGTCAGCGGGGTTCATCGAAGCGAGGAGATAGCCCACGCTGCCGTCGACGACGCGGCGCCACAGCTCGTCACCCCGTTGACCGTCCCTGCTCTCAAGGTCGTGCTCTGGCGAGCGACGAGCTCGCGATGGTCGCCCCGCCGGCTCCTGAGCCGCGGCGAGCGCATCCCTCGCGTCGGCCGTCGTCCAGCGGCGCCCAGGCTCGTCGTCCATCAAGCCGAGGATCAGCGCGCGGATGGTCGCCGGATGATCGGGCGCCTCCCGGACCGCCAGCCACTCCGCCAGGCGCTTCCGCAACGGCCGGGTCTTCGGCACGTCCGCCAGGAAATCAGGGGTACTGCCGGTGACGACGAAACAGATGGTGGCGCCGAGGCTGTAGTAGTCGGCCTCGACGGCCGCCGGCTCACCCTCCATCTGCTCCGGAGCGCCGTAGCCTGGCGTACCCGCGCCCGTCAGCGCTTCTTCCTGCTCTCCGGCCGACACCGTCAGCTCCAGGTCGATGAGCCGCAGCTGCCCGTCGGGAAGCACCATGATGTTGCTGGGGGTGAAGTCCCGAAGGATGAGGTCGGCACTGTGGGCCACACTCATGAGCTCTACCAGGCGGTCGACCATCTCCCAGGTGCCGGGAACATTGCGGCGCCACCCGCTATGACGTATCCGGTCGAGCACCCACTCGCGAAGGGACACTCCCGGCACGAGCTCCTCGGCGAGGAAGAGGTGCTCGCTCTCCTCGAAGAGCATGAGCATCCGAGGTGCCGCGCCGAGCGGACCAACTTTCTCCAGTGCTCGCGCCTCCGCCCGCAGCAGGTCCCGCACATCTTTCCCGGTGTCGTCCGCAGCCACGTGGGGACGGGCCTCTTTGATGATCACATCAGCGCCGGTGTGGGTGTCGACCGCCCGATAGACGCCACCCTTGTTGACATGGCGAATCGCCTCTCGAACCACAAAGCGGTCTGCGACCAGTACGCCCCCCTCACCGCTGTCCGTGCCCGAACCGACGTTCCCCTCCGGGTCGGGGAACGGACATGGCGCCCACGCCGGCGGCAGGTACCGCCCGACACGCCGATCCTCCACCGGATTACCCTCCGGATCGGAGATCACCCACGTGTACAGACCGTCGTTCGAGAGCCTCCGGTCCTCGACGAACCCGCCGTAACGGTAGTGAACGAGACTCCCTGGCGCATAGGGACGATCCGAGAGGATAAGAGGACCGGCCAGGCCTACTGTCGCCCGGTGCAGCGCCTCGGCAAGCCGAACGGCGTCCTCGTCGGTTTTCGGATAGACGGTGATGAACTTCCCGGAATGCCCCCGGGGAGTGTTGCGGGCGTTGAGTTGGGCAACGTGCTCGAGTGTGCTCGCGAACTTGAAGGCAGAACCGTCCTCGAGCAGCAGGGGAAGGGCCCGAGCGAGCACCGTTTTGGCGGATGACACCGTTGCCGACAGGTGAAGCTTCCACCCCTGGGATCGAGCGACATGCTCATGGGGCGTTACGGAGCACCAGAAACCACCAGTCGACACATGCCAGCGACCTGTCTCGCCTGAAGCGCGGAGGGCGCTGTCCAGCACCTCGCCCAGCTCGGAAACATCCGCGCCGGTCCCTCGTGCGCCAGTGAAGACACTGAAGTTGAAGTCCGCCATCAATAAGCTCCAAGTAGTGGTTTCCCGCGACGCCCTTGTCCTCAAAGAACCCGGGTGCCATGACCAACGGTCATAAAGCTAACCCGGCGACCTGTAGATGATCTTAGAATTTCCATATGAAAACCTTAGTCTCAGTTCAAGCGGTTCTCGGCTTCTTCGCAGGTGTGCTCCTGACCGCCCTTGACCGGGCGCCGCCGACGGACCCGCCGCGAGGGTGTAACCCGGCTCCCTATCTGTTGGTGGGGTCGACGCATGCGCTGGAGGGTGGCTCGGGTGATGGGACGGACCGGGCGTGGTCGTGCCCGTGACGAGAGGGCTGCTGACGCGCGGGCTGCTGACATGCGGGCTGCTGACATGCGGGCTGCGCAGGCGCCACAGTTGCGTGTGGTCACCGGCGAGTTCTACCCGGACTGGGAGGCGGTGTACCGGGACAACGTGGAGCGGGTGTACCGGCTGATGTTCGCCAAGGTCGGTAACCGGGCGGACGCTGAGGATCTGACCGCCGAGGTGTTCCTGGCGGCGCTGCGCCCGCTGCGGGTCTCGGCTGGCGTGGCGGAGGTGCGGGCCTACCTGTTCGCTACCGCGCGGACGGTGCTGGCCGGGCATTGGCGCCGGACGCTGGGTCGGGAGGTCACCAGCTTGGGTGATGACGAGGAGCCGGCGGCGGTGCCGGCCGACACCGCGGTGTCCTCGGACGCACCGCGGCGGACGGCGGCGATTCTGGCGCAGCTTCCCGAGCCCTACCGGCGCATCCTGCAGTTACGGTTCCTGGACGCCTGCTCGGTGCGCGAGGCTGCGGCCGCGCTGGGGGTGAGCGTGGCGTATGCGAAGGTGTTGCAGCATCGGGCGTTGCGTCGGGCCGCGCAGCTGATGGAGGTGGCCAGGTGAGTGGGCGGGGCGTGCGTCGGTTCGTCGCGGATCTGCTGCGGGGTCGCCGGCCGCGGTCGTTTCGCGCCCGGGAGGCCGACGTCGACGAGCTGCGCGCGGCGATCATGCTACGGGCCGCCCGGCCGGGCGACGCGGCGCCGAGCGAGGAGTTCGTCACCGACCTGCACCGGCGGCTGACCACAGAGCTGGCCGCGGAGCCGACCGACCGGGACGTCCCGCTGTCTGCGTCGCCTGGGCCGGTGGTGGATGCCACCCGACGACGGTTGGTGGCGGCTACCTCGATCGCGGCGGCGGCCGCCGCGGTGGTCGGCGCGGTGGCCGACCACGCGCTCAGCGGCCGAGGTGCAGCCCAGGGCGGGACTGGTGGGGAGCAGACGTTGATCCCGAACACCGGTGAGTGGCGCACGGTGAGCGCCAGCTCGGATCTGGCCGAGGGCCGGGTACAGGGTTTCGACCTCGGCACGGTGGTCGGTTTCGTGGCTCGCACCGGTGGTGAGCTGCGGGCGGTGTCGGGGGTGTGCACGCATCTGGGGTGTCGGCTGGCTCTGGACGCGGCGGCGCGGCGGCTGAACTGCCCGTGCCACACCACGTCCTTCGCTCTGAGCGGGGAGCTGCTGCGCTACCAGCTGGCGGTGCCGCCCGCGCCGTTGCCGCGTTTCGAGGTCCGCGAGACCCACGGCGTGGTGCAGGTCTTCGCCCCGCCTGGCCCGGTGATGTAACCCGAGTCGCTATCTGTGGATGAGACCCGCGTCCGGCGGGTTCGACGCGGAGAGGGACTGATCATCATGCGCCAGCTCGGAACCACCCTTGTGCTGCCGGCAGTCGCTGCGGGGATCGTGATCCTCGCCGGCTGCGGCGGCCCCGCCGGCGCCGTGCCGGGGACCGCCGTGCCGGGGACCGCCGTGCCGGCACCGGTGTCGGCCGGCCAGGCGATGCCGGGAATGTCGATGCTCCCGGCGGGCGCTCCGGGCGCGGCAGCGGGCCCCGCCGCGCCGGTGGCCACTGACGCGGTGTCGATCCAGAACTTCGCGTTCTCCCCGGCGACCGTGACCATCAGGACCGGCACCACTCTCACCTGGACCAACCGCGACCAGGATCCGCACACCGTGAGCGCGATGTCCGGGGCGTTTCACTCCCCGACGCTGAACACCGGCCAGTCCTACCAGCACACCTTCACCACACCGGGTCGCTTCGACTACCTGTGCACCATCCACCCGTTCATGACGGCCACCGTGGTGGTGGCCCCATGAGCACACCAGCCGGCGGCGCGGGCGGCCCCGAGGCGATGAGCCGCCGGCAGCTGCTGCGGCACACGGCGTGGTTCGGCGCTGCGGTGGTGCTCACCGTCACCGGCGGCGAGGTGATCAGCCACATCGGCGGCACACCCACCGCTACCGCCATCGCCCAAGACCCGCACGCGTTGCGGTTCGTGCAGATCAGCGACAGCCACCTGGGTTTCACCGGGTCCGCGAACACCGACGTGACCGGCTCCTTCAGCCGCGCCATCGACCAGGTCAACGCGCTGGGATCGCGCCCGGACTTCGTGATGCACACCGGCGACCTGACCCACCTGTCCACCTCGGCCCAGTTCGACCAGGTCCGTCAGATGCTGCGCGGGCTGCGCGCCGGGGCGGTGTTCACGGTGCCCGGCGAGCACGACTCCATCGACGACCACGGGCAGAGATACCGGGCCATGTTCGGCACCGGTACCCAGGGGGACGGCTGGTACAGCTTCGACATCAAAGGCGTGCATGTCATCGCCTTGGTCAACACCCTGGCTCTGGAGAAACTCGGCCACCTCGGGACCGACCAGCTCGAGTTCGTCCGCAACGACGTCGCCGGCCTGTCGGCTGACACGCCCCTCGTGGTGTTCAGCCACATCCCGCTGTTCGCGATGTACCCGGCGTGGGGCTGGGGCACCGACGACGCCACCCAGGCACTGAGCCACCTGCGCCGGTTCTCCTCGGTGACCTGCCTCAACGGCCACGTCCACCAGCTGTTCACCAAGACCGAAGGCAACGTCACCTTCCACAGCGCGACCACCACCGCCTACCCCCTGCCCCACCCCGGGCAGGGCCCCGGCCCGGTCCCGCTCACCCTGCCCGCCGGGCGACTGGGCGCCGCCCTCGGCATCCGCGACGTCACCTACCGAACCGGCCGACACACCCTGGCGATCCGCGACCAGAAGTTGGCATGAACTCCCTTACGGTGCCTGCCGCGCGGTGGTCGCCGGGCCGACCACCGTGGTGACGAGCGAGGCCAGCCGGGTGAGCTCCTCCAGATGGGTGGTGCTGAGCAGGGTCAGCTTCTCCTCACCGGCCTCGGTCAGCGTGAGGCGCACGATCCGGCGGTCAGGGTCCTCGGCGCGGGCGCGGGCGATGAGACCCAGCTGCTCGGTGCGGTCGATGAGCTGCACGGCGCTGTGGTGGCGGGTACACAGGTAGCCGGCCAGCTCTCCGACGTTGGGTCCGCGCGAGTCGGGGTGACCCCGGATCGCCAGCAGCAGCTGGTGCTGGGCAGGCGTGAGCCCCACCGAGGCCGCCCGCTGCGCGCTCCAGTGCAGGAACTGACGAAGGCCGACCCGGAAGGTGAGCAGCTTCGCGTACTGCCCGTCGTCGAGGGGTGTGAGCGGTGGCACCATGAAAAGGTAGCTCCTAGAGTGATAATATTGCTACATGATACAGAGCCGAGGCGCCGCCATCTACGGACATGGGCGACCGTCTCAGCGCCACCGCGACTGGCCTGGACCACCCGCGCGCGACGGAGCCTCGCTCGCCGACGTCATGAACAGTGGAGAGGGTGTGGAAGACATGACTACTGAGGCCATGAGCATGGGGTTGCACCCCGACGTCGCGGAGCTGCGGGCCAAGTACGAAGCCGCAGCGCAGACACCGGTCGCCCGCGCCGTCGAGGGGTTCACCTTTCTGACTGGGTTGTACCTGGCGATCTCCCCCTGGGTGGTCGGGTTCACCCGGTTCCCGACCCTGACCGTCACCGACCTGGTCGTCGGTGTCGCACTGGCGGTGCTCGCCCTGGGGTTCGGCTCCGTCTATGGCCGGACCCGCGGCATCGCCTGGGCCGCGCCGCTGATCGGCGCGTGGACGATCATCGACCCGTGGGTCGTCAGCGGCCACGTCGCCACCGCGGCGACGATCTGGAGCAACGTGGTGGCCGGCGGGATCGCCGTGCTGCTCGCTCTAGGCGCGATGTCCCTCGAGATGAGCCGGACACGCTGAGCCGTCGGGTCATCGCCGTTGCGGCAGGACGCTGGAGCCGGTCCGTACTACGGACCGGCTCCAGCGTCCTGGGATCGGGTGAGCCTTGCTCACGCGGGATGGGCGAGCTGCTCCGTCGAGGGAACCTGGTCGGCGACCGGTGTTCCGGCCTGTGCCGAGCCGTGTTGAGCCTGGTCGATACTTGTGTTGACCTGGTCGAGGTCGCTGGCGCTGGCCTGACCGGAGCTGATCGGGTTGCGGAGGCGTTGCAGGCTCGCCGCCGCGTTCTCCAGCGGGGCCGCCACCACCCGGCACAGTGTCGGGTTGGCCTCGGCGTTCTGCTTGGCCAGCCGCAGCTCGTGCACCGTGAACGCTGCGGCCAGACCCGCCTCAGCCAGGTGGCGCACCCGGCCCCGGCTGCCCGAGGCGAACTCGCCGGATCTGAACGGCGCGTAGATGAAGTGGTGGAACGCGCCGAAAGCCAGGCCCGCGTGCAGGACGAACTTGGTCTTGTCGAAGGACGCGCTCTGCACCTCCGGGCAGGTCGCCGCCGACGGAGCCGACGAGGACAGCGGTGGGCTGGCGGTGCGTGCGCCGCACCCCGCCAGTACAAGGGTTAGGGCACAAAGCCCGGTGAGTACCGCAAGGGTTCGACGCTGCGTTCGGAGCTCCTTGGCCATAGACAGTCATTCTCCCAGAGTGTGCATCGATGCGGTAGTGGCGCGCTGACGGACTGTCATGTCTCCCCGCATGCCGAGCAGGAAGGTGCCCAAGCATCCATGAGACCCTGCACGCAGCTCCTGAAAGATGCACAAGCATCCATGAGACCCCGCAGCGCGCTCGGGAAAGGTGCACAAGCATCCCTGAGGTCCTCTGGCGAGCTTCGCTGTCCCTTCTGGGGTTCGTCGTCGTCCCCCGCCAGGGTCGCCGTGCGCGCCGGCCAACCTGCCGGGCCGTCCAATGCGGCCAGCCGGCTGCGGAGCGCGGGCGGCCGGTCGGGCGGCGCGGCCAGGCCCGCGTCGGCGATCAGCTCCTGCAGCCGGCCGTCCCGCCAGTGACAGTGGGTCGGTGGCGCAGGCGCGGCCCACGTCCTCGATCCTCGCGCTGAGCGCGGTGACGGCGGCCGCGGCCGGGTCGTCCCCGTCCGGGAGGAGATCCCCGGCCGACTCCCGCGCGGCGAGGACGCGCTCGACCAGCGGTGCTGGCCCGGTGAGAAAGGCCCTGTGCAGTGCATCGCAGGTCACCACCACCTCGCTGACCTGCCCGAAAAGAGGCGTCCATCCGGGCGCTGAGCTGGTCGGTTCACCCCTGGTGCCGAGCTGGGTCAGGCCGGCTCCGGTGGGGCGACCCGTTGGCCGGGCAGGCTGAGCGCCACGGCCAGGGAGCAGATCACCAGGCTGAACGCGGCCACCACTCCCAGGTCGACCCACTCCGGGATGAGGTTCTTCCCACCGTACCGGCCCAGGTAGGAGATCACGCTCAGGCCGGCGAGCCACGGCAGTATCCACACCAGCGACCGCGGGTCCGGCGGCGGGCGCTTACTCGGGCGGCCCAGCGCGTAGGAGATCCCGAACAGCACGTAGCCGGCTGCGACGATCAGCATCAGCTTCTCCACCGTGTGCCAGGGCGTCCAGTAGATGGTCTCGTTCGCGGCGACGAACGCCAGCGGCGCCAGGACCGAGGCGGCCGGCACCCGGTACGGGCGGGCGCGGTCCGGGTCGGTCCTGCGCAGGGCCAGCAGGGTGATGGGAGCGAACGCATACATGATGAACGTCGCCGAGGTGGCCAGTCCGACCAGGCTCTGCCAGCTCGGGAAGGGCAGGAAGCAGATAAGGCCCACGACGAACGACAGGACGATCGAGAAGTACGGGACACCGCGAGGGCTGATCCGGCTGACGCCCCGGGGAACATAACCGGCGTGGCCCAGCGCGTAGGACAACCGCGCGGAGGTGCCCAGGTAGACCAGGCCGGTACCGGCCGGTGAGATGAACGCGTCGATGTACAGGATGGCGGCCAGCCAGCCCAGACCCAGGCCGGTGGCCAGCGTCGCGTACGGCCCGAAGTCGGCCTTGGCCACCGGGTGGGCCCATCCCTGTATCAGGTTGCCAGGGCTCAGCGCACCGATGAAGGCGACCTCCAGCCCCAGATACAGCACGGTGCCCACCACCATCGAGTAGATCACCGCCCGAGGCACGGTGCGCTGCGGCTCGTGTGCCTCACCGGCCACCTGTGCCGCTTGCTCGAAGCCCTGCAGCGCGAACAGGAGACCCAGCGGCAGCGCAGCGAACACCCCGTGTGATCCGTAGGGCGCGAAACCACCCCCGGCGGTGAAGTTCGAGGCGTGGAATGACACCCCCATCAAGACGCTGACCGTCAGAACCGGCACCGCGATCTTCCAGAGCACGATGACCGTGTTGCTCTCCGCGAGCCACCGCACCCCGAGGATGTTGATGACGGTGAAGAGCAACATCAACCCTAGGGCCACGCCCAAGCCCGTGGAGGTGAGCGCCCCGGTGCTGTTGATCAGTCCGTGCCACTGGTGGTCCAGGTAGCTCAGCGCGGCCTCGACCTCGATCGGGGCGATCGTCACGGCCTGAACCCAGGCCACCCAGCCGGCTGTGAACCCGCCCAGCGAGCCGAACGCCAACCGCGGCCAGCGCCCCGTTCCCCCGCTCAAGGGGTAGGCCGCACCCAGCTCCGAGTGCACCAGCGCCAGCAACGCGATCACTACACCGGTGAGCGCCCACGACACGATCGACGCCCCACCAGCCGACGTGGCCGCCGCCAACGCGCCCAGCAACCACCCCGACCCGATGATCGAACCCAGCGAGAGGGACGTCAGCTGCAGCACACCGAGCTCCCGCCGGAAGCCTGGCTGCACCCCGGATGTCGCCTGGTGCACAGAGGTTCGCGCCATGATCACAGACCTCTCCGGTATGCCGGCTCAGCGCGGTGGGCGCAGGATCGCCAGTAACCGATCCAGGATCTCCCCCGCGTTCTTCCGCCGGGCTGGGTCCGGTGAGTACACCGCGACGAGCGCCAACGTGCTGATCAGGAGCAGCGGGAGGACTCCGAGCACGGCGAGGGCCACCATGACCGGGCCGAGTAACGCGGGTTGGATGGCGAGGGCCACCACCGTGCCGCCCGCCCGGATACCGGAGACCAGCCCGCTCGCCACGGCGCTCACCGCTTCGCCCGGCGCGCCTGGGCGCCGTCAGGGGCGCTCCGCGCCTCGGTCAGGGCCCGCCGCAGTCGCGTCGCGCAGATCAGAATGCACAGCGTGTGCCCCGGCCACTGCCACCACCGCAGTTCGAGTAGCTCCGCGCAGAACTCCTCAAGGTGACGCAGTTGTCGCGAGACGGGCAGTACCTGGACCGCCAGGGCCATCAGCAGTCCCATCACCGGGCCCAGCACCACGCGGGCACCCCTGCCCAACGTTCGCTCGTCCTCATACGTCGCGACGAAGTCGCGGGCCCGGACCAGAGCGCGGACCAGGGCCCGGACCCGGGTGAGGATGCGAACCAAGGCGGTGGTACGGACGAAAGCGGGGGCACGCTCGAAAGCGAGCTCGAGCTCGCGTTCAAGCGCCAGCTCGCGGTCGAGGTCCGGCGCGGCGGCTCGGGTGGGCTCCGGTGCGGTGGCTCCGCCGGGGTCGAGCTCGCGATCGAGGGCGAGTTCGAGGGCGAGTTCGAGGGTGCGGACAAGCTCGAGGGTGCCGGCGAGCTCGCGGGCGTTGCCGGCGCGGGCGAGTTCGAGCTCCTGGGCCAGATCGCGGCCGAACTCGAGTTCCTGGGCCAGGTCGCGGGCGAGCCGGAAGAGGTCACGAACGGCGACAGGACCGACCTCGCGGGCGCGGTGGAGCGCGCGGACCACAGCGCGGACGAGACAGCGGTCGAGGGTGACGCGAGCCCGATCCAGGGCGGTGGCGCGACGGGTCATGGCGCACCTCCAGCGAACCAAGGGTTCAGCCGGCTCAGGGAAGCCTGGGCGGGAACGCGAGCGAGAGCGGCGCCGATGTGTGCGATCTTATCGGGCTTGAGGCGGTAGTAGCGCCTCCTCGGGCGTCCTTCCTTGCCTGGTTCGATGTCCTCCCAGCGACTCTCCAACCACCCGTACCCCTCCAAACGTATCAATATCGGATGAATGGTGCCGCTGGGCAACCCGGCTTCTCGGCCGATCTGCAGTCCGTACATCTCCTGAGTGGGGTCGTCGAGCATCGCCTGGAGCACCAGCCGTGTCGGCAACGTCATCCGCGGCCCCGAGCCACTAGCCATGGTTTTACTCTACCATGCTAGGTACAGAAAAACCTATGCTTGTGAGCACGAGGAAGAGCATCCCGATGAGATGCTGCCACCACGTCCAGTGTCGCTCCAGGTCGTTGTCCGAGGGGAGCAACCAGGGCGGCGGCTCCTCCGGGTCGGGTGTGGGGTGAGTGGTTCGGGGTCGGTGCGGATGTGTCGCAAGGTGCTTCCGGTGGCGAGGTCGCGGGCCACCGCGGCGGGGATGGGCCCGTAGCCGGCGAGCTCGCCGGGCTGGTCCTCGGTGCCGAGCAGCGTGATGTAGGGGATGGTGACCCACGCGTCCACTGCCCACGCAGCTCATGACCTTGATCAAGTACGAGAAGGCGGTCGCGATCAGCGCCTTCGAGGCGATATTCGTGCCCGGCCTGCTACAGACTGCGGAGTACGCTCGTGCCGTGATCAGCTGCGACGTCGATGTGCCGCCCGCGGAGGTCGGCGAGTGGGTGACCGCTCGGCTGGCCCGGCAGATCCTGTTCAGCCGCGAACGGCCGGCCCGCTTCACCTTCTACGTTCACGAGTTCGTGCTGCGGCTGCGGGTCGGCGGGGCGGCGGTGATGTCCGACCAGCTGCACCACCTGCTGCGGATGTCGGTGCGCTCCCACGTCACGTCACAGGTGGTACCGGCCTCGCTCGGCGCGTACGCGGCGATGACCGGGGCGTTCAGACTGATGGAGTTCGCGGAGTCCAAGCCGGTGATCTACCTGGAGAGTGAGACCTCCAGCCTGTTCCTGGAGAACGGGAGGAGATCGTCTCCTACCGGCGCATCCCGGCGGCCCTGGCGGATGCCGCGCTGGGTGAGGAAGAATCGCGGGAGCTGATTGCCGCTGTGGCAACCGAGCTCGATGCGGATGGAGAGGACCACGATGACCGCGCCTGAGCCGGACGCCATCGTCTGGCGCACCAGCAGCTACACCGCTGGACATGGTAACTGCGTCCAGGTCGCGCCGGCGCCGGGGCGGGTCCTGGTGCGTGACTCCAAGAACCCCGACGGCCCCGCCGTGGCCGTCGTCCTCTCGACCTGGCGGACGTTCCTCACCACCGTCACCGACTGAGCATCAAGGGCAGGGGGAGACCGGTGGGCGACGATGTTCACGAGCGGCAGGAGATGCTGGGCAGGATCCGGGCTCGCCGGGAGAGAATCAACGCGTACCTGAGAGAAAATCGTCCGCGCAGTCGCCGCCTGGCCAATATCAGTATTGTGAGTAGTTCTGTCGTGGTAGCCCTGACCGCCGGACCCGCGGTGGGTGGTCTGACATTCGTGCAGGCCGTACAGAAGGCGCTCGCCCTGCCGCAGTCCTCGATCGTGTGGCGAGTGCTCTGCTTCGCGGCCGTGGTCCTGTCCGTCGTGGCGGCGATTTTCGCCAACCTATGCAAGTCCAATGATCTGACTGCTCGTATCGGCGCGGCGGAGGCATGTGGTACAGACCTGGAAGGACTGCAGGAACTCCTCGAGTTCGGCCAGTTGTCGGTCAGGGACGTGGTCACCATATATCGGCAACTTGTCACGAAGATACCCTTCATCGAGGAAGACCTGGCCGCTGGCGTCGACGGGCAGAGCAGGTAGGTGTGCTGCGCTACACAGCAGGAACAGGCGCGTCGACTCGCCTCACCGGGGTTGCATGACCGGTTGGGTTCACTGCCCGGCATGGTGTTAGGGCCTGGCATGGCGTTGGGCGGGTTCTCCGCACCCGGCTGGTTCGGGTTACTGGGGTTGGTGGCCGCGGTGGTGGTCGGTTACGTGTGGGTCCAGCGGCGGGCCCGCCGCCATCTGCTGCGCTTCGCCAACTTCGAGTTGCTGGAGCGCATCGCCCCCCGTCGGCCGGGCTGGCCCCGCCACATCCCCGCCGGGTTGCTGGTCCTGGCCCTGCTGCTGCTGACGCTGGGACTGGCCGGCCCCACCGCGGCTGCCCAGGTCCCCCGGAACCGGGCCACCGTGATGCTGGTCATCGACGTGTCGCTGTCGATGAACTCCACCGACGTCACCCCCACCCGCCTGCTCGCGGCACAGGACGCCGCGACCTCCTTCGTCCACAGTCTGCCCGCCGGGATCAACCTGGGGGTGGAGTCCTTCGCGGGCGCGGCGACCGTACTGGTCAGCCCCACCACCGACCGGGACCAGGCCGTGCGGGCCATCCAGTCGCTGAGACTGGCCGAGTCCACCGCCACCGGAGACGCCCTCGCGGCCGCGCTGGGCGCCATCGACACGGTCAACCAGCTCATCCCCGGCTCAGGCCAGGGACCGCCACCGGCACGGATCGTCCTGATGAGCGATGGCAAGCAGAACACCGGCCGCGACGAGTTCACCGTGGCCACCCAGGCCGGAGCGGCGCACATTCCGATCAGCACGATCTCCTTCGGAACCCCCTATGGCACCGTCACCATCCAGGGCGAGCAGGTCCCGGTGCCCGTCGACGACGACTCACTGGCCAGAGTCGCCCAACTCTCCGGTGGACGGTTCTACCCGGCCCAAAGCAACCAGCAGATCCACCAGGTCTATGACACCCTGGCCCAGCAGATCGGCTACCAGACCATCCACCGCGACGCCAGCAAACCCTGGCTCGTCCTGGGCACCCTGGCCTGCCTGGCCACCGCCGGGTCCGCCCTGCTCATCTCCCAGCGCCTCCCCGCCTGAACACCTCGTCCAAGAACAACCTCGGCCGAGAACACCTCGGCCACTACGGTGAAGAGAGGGCCCCTCACTGTCCGTCGTCACGGCTGTTACCGTCGCTGCGGTGGATACCCCTTGCTGCGGGCCGGGGCGCACCCTCCGGGGTGCGCCGGTGATGGTGTCGAGGGCGCTGCGGGTGGTGTCGGTGTGGCTGGTACTGCTGGTGGGGCTCGCCACCGGGTGTACCTCCGCCGGGCAGGGTCCCTCCGCCGGGCAGGGCCCCTCGGCCGGCCGGCCTCAGCAGGGCCTGCCCTCCACCTGCACCCGCACGATCACCCGGGGCGATGATGCGCCGTCGGCGCTGGAATCCGCCTCGCCGGGAGACACGCTGTGCTTCTCCGGCGGTGACCTCACGGACACCAACCTGTCGATGACCCGCTCGGGTACCGCGGCGGCGCCGATCACGCTGGTTTCCGACGGGGGCACCGTGCACGAGGTGCAGGTAAGGGGCGACCACGTCACCGTGGAGGGTTTCACCGTCGCCGGCGGCGGCGGGGTGCTGCTGGAGGGGGCCGGGATCACCGTAAGGAACAACACCGTCCACGACACCCAACAGGGCGGGATCACCTGCCATCCCTGCACCGACTCGACCATCGAGCACAACACGATGCGCCATGCCGCCACCAACGGCATCGACATCACCGGGCAGCGGATCACCGTGCACGCCAACACCATCAGCGACACGGTGCCCGTCCAGGGTGGCGACGCTGATGGCGTGCGGTTTTACGGCAATGGTCATCGGCTCACCGACAACACCATCTTCGACATCTCCGCGGATGGTTATGCCAGCCCGCCGCACCCGGACTGCTTCCAGACTTTCGACCAGAACAGACCACCCACCTTCGATGTGGTGGTCTCGGGTAACACCTGCCGCAACGTCGATGCGCAATGCCTGATCGCCACCGGCGACCAGAACAGTAACAGCGGCGCCCCCGCCGACGTCCCGACGATCACCTTCGAGGGGAACAAGTGCGCGAACAACGGTGCTCAGGCGGTCAACCTGCGGCGCTGGCCGCGCGTGCAGGTCCTCCACAACACCTTCTCCGGCCCGAACCTCACGCGGGCGGTACTGGTCATCGATGGCTCCGCCGGCTGCTTGGTGGTCGGTAACAACACCACCGAGGGTCGCCCCACCGTGGACATCGACAGCTCCTCCCGGGCGGGGTCCCACGTGGAGGACAACAGTCCCGCCTGAGGCGGAGCCGTCGTTCGCCGGCGGAGCTCAGCCGCCCACGCCGAACCATCCGGTGACACTGATCCCTGCGGCCGCCACGGCCATGACCGCGATGATCCCGATGAAGACACCCCCGACCGCGCGCAGGACCGGACCGTTGGCGGCCTTCCCGAGCAGCGCACTCCGGCTGGTGAGCACCAGGATGCAGGTGAGCAGGATCGGGGCGATCACACCGTTGAGAATCTGAGTCTTGATCAGCAGGTTTATCAGGTTGCCCGGGAGCAGCGCGACCGCGGCCCCGACCACGATCTGCACGGTGAACAGCCACAGGAACAGGGGCGCCTCGCGGAAGGACCTGCCCACCGAGCGCTCGGTGCCGACCGCCTCGCTCACCGCATAGGCGGTGGACAGCGGCACCACCGCGGCGGCCAGCGCGGAGGCGCCGAGCAGGCCGATGGCGAACAGCTCGGCGGCGAACGGCCCGGCCACCGGACGCAGCGCCTGCCCGGCGTCCTGGGCTGACCGGAGTGGGGCGCGCGTGGTGATGGCCGCCGCGGCGGCGATGATGATGAACATGTTGATGACGTTGGCGAAGACAGCGCCCAGGATCGCGTCCATGCGCCGGCGAGGGTAGTCGACGGGACGACCGCCTTTGTCCGCGACCGCGCTCGCCACGTAGAACTGGACGTACGGGCTGATCGTGGCTCCGACGAGACCCACCGAGAGGAGCAGGAACGCCTGGTCGGGCACAAAGCTGGGCAGCACCGTCTGGCTGAGCACCTCCCGTAGATCGGGGTGAGCGAGGATGGCGGCGACCGGGTAGACGAGGAGAACCAGGGCCAAGCCGACGAAGACGCGTTCGGCGTGCCGGTAGGAGCCGAAGACCACCAGTGCCCAGATGATGCTCGCCGCGATGGGGACCGACACGAACCGGCCCACCCCCACCAGCTCGAACGCGACGCCGATACCCCCGAACTCCGAGACCATCGCTCCGAGGTTGGCCACCAGGAAGGCCACCAGCACCACCGCGGTCACCCGCAGCGAGAACTGCTCTCGCAGCAGCGACCCCAGACCCTTCCCCGTGTAGGAGCCGAGCCGGGCGCACATCTCCTGCACGAGGGCCAGGACCACGGTGATGAACACCATCAGGAACAGGGTGTGGTAGCCGAACTGGGCACCGGCCGAGGCGTAGGTGGCGATACCACCCGCGTCGTTTCCGGCCGCAGCGGCGACCAGCCCGGGGCCGGTGACCGCCAACAGGGCAGGCAGGCGCACCCGCCAACCGCAACGGCCTGAGCCCGGACCCGAGGGCAGGCTCGCGCCTCCGACGGTGGTAGGCGAGGAAGGGGCTGATGTACCCATCGAGGCTCCTTTCCGGTGCGGTGGGCTCACTCTAGGTAGACCGGTGGGGACGCGGAAGGCTCAGGACCAGGCAAGCAGCACCTGAAGGACATCGTCGGTGAGGAGGCGCGCGTGCTCCACCGTGTCCGCCCCCGAGGCGATGACCAGTGCGGTGCTCATCACGCCACCGGCGGTGTCCGGGCCGCCTCGTCGGGTTCCATCAGCGCGACCAGGTCAGCGGCGCGCATGGCGGTCCAGCCGGATCGTGCCCCGTCCCGAGCTCTCGGTGACGGCCAGCCCCACATCCACTCCCACCAGGCACAATCAGCCGCTACGGCCAGGTCATCGGGTTACCGTTCGCGCTGGAGGGCATCGCGTTCCTCATCGAGGCGATCTTCCTGGGCGTCTACCTCGGCGCCTGGGACCGGCTACCACCGTGCCGGCACCTGCTCTCCGGTATCCCGATCGTGGTCGCGGGAGTGTGTTCGGCGTTCTTCGTGGTCACCCGCCCCCAACCGCCACGACTGGCAGCCATCGTCACGCTCCCGGCCGGTCGCGGACCGTGACGGGCAGAATACGTTGCGTGCTCACCCGACAGCGGCCAGACCGTGGCCTGGGCCTCGCGTTCGGGGCGGGGCTGCTGGTGTTGCTGGCCGGGCTGGTGTTGTTGGCCGTGGTTCTGGCCGTCACTCGGGATGTGCGGCAGGCCGCCGGCTGGGCGTCGGTGCTCAGCACGAGTCTGGCCATCGCGGGTGCGCTGATCACTCTCCTGAGGTGGTGGCGGAGACAGCGCGCCGCTGTGGGGCAGCCCGCCAGATCGGATCAGGCGGCGTGGGCCACCGTGATGCCGCCGACCGCGAACGGCGCGGTGGTCGTCGAGGAGAGCACGCGGCTGGACCAGGCGGTGGCAGACCTCGCCGACGCGGTGCGTCGCCAGTGGACGCAGGAGGCGTCGGTGCGGTCCCTGCGACGTCCTGAGCCGATCCGCATCCGGTGGTCGAGCACCGGTCGGCCGGTGGCGGCCGGCCTGGCGGACGTGTTGACCGGGGGTGTGGTGCCGGGCCGCCCGGTGCGGCTGCGCCACGACGTGCACCACGTGGTCGAGTTGTTCCGAGAGATCCGGGCCCGACAGCTGGTGGTCCTGGGGGCGCCGGGCGCGGGGAAGACCGTGCTGGCGCTGCTGTTCACGCTCGGTCTGCTGGAGGGTCTCCTGCCGGGTGAGCCGGTGCCGGTGCTGCTGACCGCTTCTTCCTGGGATCCACGCACCGAGCACCTGCACACCTGGCTGGCGCGAAGGATCCTCGAGGAGTATCCGGCGCTGGCCAACCACGACGTCTACGGTCCCGACGCGGCCGAGCGGATGGTCATCCAGGGACGGGTCATGGCGGTCCTGGACGGCCTGGACGAGATGCCTGCGGCGCTGCTCCCGACGGCCATCGACGCCCTTGATCGCGCCGTCGCCGACAAGCATCCGTTGGTGGTGACCTGCCGCGGCGACGAGTATGAGGCCGCAGTGGCCGGGAGTGGCGCGATACTGGCGCGCGCAGCTGTGGTGGAGATCGAACCCGTCGACCTTGACGACGCGGCGACGTTCCTGATAGCGACGGGCCCATCGGCCCTAGACCGCTGGAGTCCCGTGCTGGGTCACCTGCGCTTGCGTCCTGACGTACCGCTGGCGCGAGCGTTGACCAGCCCCCTGATGGTCAGTCTGGCCAGAACCGTCTACGCCGCCCCCGTTTCTGATCATCCTAGACAGCTGCTCGATTTCCCCGACCAGGCCGCGGTCGAATACCACCTGCTCGAGAAGTTCATCCCCGCTGCCTATCAGGATCTTCCCACCGCACCAGGAACACCGTCGACCTCGGCGCTAGGGCGGTACCCGCCAGAACAGGCCCGTCAGTGGTTGACGTTCCTCGCCCGTCACCTTGACACGCTCACCACCAGGGACCTGGCATGGTGGCAGTTGGTCGACACCATCCCCAGATCGACCTGCGGAATGTCCGTCGGACTCACTGCCGGGCTGGTCTTCGGGTTCGCTGGTGTCCTCGGTGGGGCGGGTGTCGCTGCCCTCACCTACCGCATCGAGG
Source organism: Pseudonocardiales bacterium (assembly GCA_019243635.1). Classification (GTDB taxonomy): domain Bacteria; phylum Actinomycetota; class Actinomycetes; order Mycobacteriales; family Pseudonocardiaceae. Next base: position 14,306 of record JAFAUB010000126.1, on the reverse strand, counting down.
ACGGCCTCGTGTCGGGTCTCGTGTTCGGTCTGGCGACCGGCCTGTCCTACGGTGTGAGCAAGCGGCCGGAACCGTTGCGTATCGGCACGCGGTTCCAGGGAACGCCGGCGCGGTTCCTTCGTCGATTCGCGCTCGGCCTCGCGATGGGTGTCGGTCTCGGTCTCGGGGTTGGCCTTCCGTATGAAGGGGCGCTCGCGGCTGGGCTACCGTTCGGCTTCGCCCTCACGGCGCCGGTATGGCTGGACGTCCCGGCCGAAGTGACCCAGGTATCCAGCCCAAGAGTCATCCTGAAGCAGGATCGCACGGCCGCGTTCCTCTTTGGCCTGGTCCTGGCGCTGCCGGTGGGGCTCTCGGGGGTCTCGTGACCGGGCTCCCCTCGGGACTCGCGTTCGGTGTCATCGGGGGTGTCGTGGCGGTACTGGCCAGTGCGCTGGTGGGTGCAATCGCGGGTGGGGTCCTGGGTGGCCGCGCGTATGGGCGCGTGGGTGGCTGCCTGTTCGCGCTCGCCGGCGCCGTCGTCAGTGGCCTCGCGTTCGAGCCGACCGATACCGAGGCGCACGCGATCCTCGGACCTGCCTACGGGGTAACCTTCGGACTCGCCGTCGGATGCGTGGGTCTGCTGTCCAGGGCGTGGGGATTCTATGCGGTCAGCCGGATCTGGCTGGCTCTGCGCGGTGACCAGCCGTGGCGGCTGATGCGATTCCTCGAGGACGCCCACCGCAGGGGAGTGCTGCGGCAGTCCGGCGCGATGTACCAGTTCCGCCACGCCCGTGTGCAGGACCACCTCGCTCACGCTGATCCGACCGATAACCTGGCCCGACCTTCTCGCGAACGGAGCCGACCACAGTGCCCACCGACGCCACCGAGCTGAGCCCGCCCGAGCTGGAGCCGGCCCGGTCCCGGCTGGGTGAGCCGGCCGATCAGTTCACCCTCGACGGGACGCTGCGCACTCCGGCGTGGCGTGCGGTGTTCGCCCGCACCCGGTGGCACCCCTAGGTGGGCTCCTACCATCCCGGGCTGGGCGTACCGCCAGTCAGAGCCGTCGAGCAGGGCCAGCGGAGCCAGTGCTGCACGCCGTCTACACCGACCAGACACTGATCACCGAAGTGGTGTGGGTGCGGTTCCGGCTGCCACTCGCGCCGAGCGGCTACGCGCAGAGAGGTCTAGTGCCCAAGAATCGGACACAGTAGGGTACCTCCATGGCTCAGTGGAACGGGTATGTTGAGCACCACGACATGATCGATGCAGACCGAAAGCTGGACGGCCGGCACGCGCGGCTCGCTCGCGAGCCGGAGATCACGCTCTCCTCTCCCGAGGAGGTAGGAAACTGGATTAGCCGGAAGCTTGTCGAGCTTGCCAGGTTGGCTGACGCGGACGCTCAGATGAAGAACAAGCTCATGACCCATCCCGACAATGTGTACCGCTCCGCCGCGAAGCAGGGGCGCAGCGTCTATACCTCCGTTCACGTCACGCGAACGGAAGTATTCGACGTCTGCGCGGAGCTCGAGGAGCCCGCCAATTTCTGACGGTTGTGCGAGCCCCAGGGGCCACAATTACCAGCAGAATGCGAAGGGCGAGTGGCGCTGCGTTAACTGCGGCCAGCAAATGTGAACGAACGACGGTGCGCCGGGTTCAGCCGATCGAGGCGACTCCCCTGCGCCATGCTGGCCCGCGCCGCTCGCGGCCACCGGCTCCGAACGTCATCACATGCCCGGGCACACCTGGCATCGTCGCCATCGCGAACTGCATCGTGATCAGCATGTAGGCCAATCCCCCGCTCATGAGCGCGAAGGTGGCGCGGATGACGGCTCGGTGCGCGGCATCGTCCTGGTGGATGCGATGTCCGTAACTGTGGTGGGACCGCTGGCCGCCGACAGTGTGCCGGTTGACGTGGTCCCCCGCGAGCAGGCCCGCGACGACCACCGCGGCGGCGGTGAAGACGACCACCCCGACCTCGTTCGGTACGGTCCTCGGGTTGGTCGGCGCGAACATGACGATCATGCCGCTGGCCATGAGGACATGCACGCAGTGCCAGAGGCGGTCGCGCCCGGTCATGACGATGACGTGCCATAGGTGGACGACCAGGATGAGCGCGAACACGCTTGTCATGGCGAGACCAAGCCAAGTCGGCAGCCAGGGGCTCGTCATGACGTCGCACTCCTCGGGCGACGGCCCGATCGGCGTCAGTCGCCGGCCGTCCCCCGCTCAGGAGAGCCCTGCGACGTGGACCGCTCCCCGCCCCGAATTGTTCGTACGTTTCGTCCGGAAGCGCCGTCAAGGGGTGCCGCGGAGTGGCTCGACGGCCGGCGGAGCCACCGCCACACAGCCCGTTCAGCTGGGCCGGCGGGAGCCGTCGCGAGGGAGGGCCCCCCGCGGAAACGAGGGGGAGGTGTTCCGCGGGGGGCGGCGGATCCGGCTGGGGGTCCCGAACCCGCATGACTCATTGTGCCACCAGGGGAATGGTCCATGCGAGTGATACCCCGGCGTGGCGCGCACGTTACGCTGCGGCGTGGCGCTGTCGCCACCCATTCGGGCAAGCCGGTGACAGATCAGTACCGGAAGATCACGCTACGCTGCACCACGAAGTTGATGCAGGTGGCCATGCCCTGCGCGACGACGAACGCGCAGGTGATCTCGCCGCGTATCGGCGGCAGCAGCGCGAGCATCACTGCGTTCATCCCGACCTGGACGGCGAAGGTGACCCCGTACAGCGTCATGACCGAGGCGAGCTGCGCGCGAGAGCCCCGGCTCTGAAACGTCCACCGGCGGTTGATCAGGTAGGCGGTGGCGGTGCCGGCGACGAACCCCAGCGCCTTGGCCAGGTGCACCCACAGGCCGGCGGCCAGCAACGCCTGGTAGCTGCTGTAGTCCACGACGGCGGCGACTCCACCGACCAGCGCAAAACGGGTGAGCTGCGTGGACAGGCGCAGCCGCGCCGCGGGTGGAGCGGCCAACGGTGTTCTCCTTCGGGCTCCCCTCCGGTGCTCCTCACCGCAGGGACCAGGTCCGAGCAGGGTACCGACACGGCGCGCCGTTACCGCCCGACTACCCTGCGCCCGTGCCGGCACTCGACACATCTCGCGCTGGGCGGTGGCCGGTTACTCCCGCCGGGCTCCCGGCTGCCGACTCCGAACGGGCCATGGCGTGGTCGACCGCGCGGTGGCGAGTCGGGGTGCTGGCCGGGCTGGCCGTACTGACGCTCGTCGCGGCGGTCGGGGTGCTGCTGGCCCCGGTGGTCGCCGACGACCCGGTGGTCAGCTGGCCGCAGGCTGGTCAGCCGGCTCGCTCCACCGTGCTACCGCTGGTGCCCTACCGGCCGTTGAGCCTGGCCGCCCGGGTCCCGTGCACGGCGTTGTCCGCGCTGGACCGACGGCCCGACGGCGGCGACGCGCTGCGCACCCTGCCCGCCACCGCCGGTAAGCCGGGCACTGTCGGTCAGGGTCTGGTTGTCGCGGTGCGCCGCGGCGTCGTGCGGGTCAGCGCTTCGGGCCGGACCCTGTTGCGGGAGGCGCTGCCCGCCGGTGGGTGCACCTATCAGGTGCTGGCCGACGCCGGTGGGGTGCGGGTGCTGCGCGACGGGGCACCGCGAGGGTCCACCACGCCGAGGGGCTCTGCCGCGCCGCGCGTACCGGAGGTCGGTGAGCTGGTCACGGACACCGACGGTCAACCGGCGAGCGCGGGTCTGGCGGTCTCGTTGCACACTGATGCCCGCTATGAGTCAACCCCGACAGCGCTGAAGACCAGTCTGCTGGTGGTGTGCTCGGCGGCCCTGCTGGCGCTGCTCGCCTTGGCGTGGCGGTGGTGGGGGGGCGAGGGGACGCGCATCCGGCGACCCAGGCCGGGATTGGCGGACGCGGTGCTGGTGGTCGTCTGCGCGGTGTGGGTGCTGCTGGCTCCGACGAACTTCGATGATCCGTGGTATCTGCTGATGGCGCGGGGCGCCAACGTCTCCGGCTCGGTCGGCAACGCGATCTACATGTTCAACGTCACCGAGAACCCGTTCGTGGCCGGCCAGTACGTGCTGCAGGCGTGGGGCTGGCTGGGTCAGCTGCTGGGGACGGGCTGGGGGCTGGCCTGGATGCGGCTGGTGCCGCTGGGCTACGGGCTAGCCACCTGGCTGCTGTTGCGCGTGCTCCTCGTCGCGGGTCTCGGTCGTGAGGGGGGTACCGGCCGGGCCGCATGGGCGCTGCTGGTGGCCTACCTGCTGTGGTGGCTTCCCTACGGGATGACGCTGCGCCCGGAGCCGCTGATCGTGCTGCTCGCTGCGGCGACGCTACTGCTGGCTGAGCTGGCCCGGTGCCGCCGCTCGGTCGGCGCGCTGGCCGTGGCCACCGCTACCGCCGCGCTGGCGATGTCGGTCTCCCCGTCCGGGCTGGTCGCCGCCGCCCCGCTGGTGCCGGCGCTGCCTTGGCTGTGGCGCTGGCTGCGCGCGCGGGGTGCCCTGGCTCGGGTGGCTGCGATCCTGCTGCTGGCCGCCTCGGCCACCAGCCTGGTGCTGGCGGGATTCGCCGACGCGACGCTCGGGGACGTTCTGGAGTCCACCGCGGTGCACCAGTGGTACTACCAGACCTTCTCCTGGTACCAGGAGAAGGTCCACTACCAGACGATTCTCAGCTTCAAGGACTCCAGCCAGTGGGCCCGCCGGGCCCCTGTCGTGCTCACCATCGCGGTGCTGCTCGTCGTCGCGGTGGGCAGTGCCCCCCACGTCAGCACAGACCCGGCCCGCAACGACCCGGCCCGCAACGACCCTGTGCGCCGGCTGCTGGTGAGCGGCGCGGCCTGCTCGATGATCGCCCTGGCGCTGCTCACGCCGACGCCCACCAAGTTCGTCAACCATTTCGGAGCGGTGGCGACCGCGCCGACCGTGTTACTCGCCGCGGCCCTGCTGCGCTCCCCGTTGCCCCGCCGCGCCGGTGTGACCGCGGTCGCCGCGGGGACGGTACTGCTGGTGGGAGCGATGTCCGTGAGCTTCGCCGGACCGAACCTGTGGCGGCCCTACTCCGACCGGGGCCAGCCCTTCGGCGACCACCTCACCGCCGCCCAGGACCACCCTGACCTCGGCGGTATGCGGCCGAGTCTGGGACCCGTGCAGCTGGCCAACCCGGCGCTCTGGGTGGCGGTCGCGCTCGCCGCGGCCGGCGGGGTGTGGTGGCGGCGTCGCCGCGGTCGGGGCAGTGGGTTGACTCCCGACCGGGCGGTGCTGCTGGCCGGGTCGACCGCGATCGTGGTGATGACCCTCGTCGTGTTCGTGTGGGCGCCGTTGCGTCAGTACCCGGGGTGGTCGGTAGCCCTGTCCGCGTTTCGAGCGGCGCGGGGCGAGCCGTGCGTGCTGGCCGACTACGCCCAGGTCCTCCTCGCCACCCCGGCGCAGCCGGTGCCCACCGGCCTGGCCGTCACCGAAGGAGCGTTCACCGCCGCGGCGGACCGGCCCGCACCGGTGTCCGTCCCCGTTCCGGGCACGCTGATCTGGCACGACGCCGTCGACGACGTCGGAGGCGACCCGGACACAGGCCCCCTGACGATCCCGGGGGGCCTGCTCGTGACGCCCTGGTTCACCCTGCCCGCCGACGGCGGCACCACCCTGCTGGTCCCGCTGATCGGCACCCGGGCGGGCCGGCAGCTGACTCTGGAGTACGCCGGGCCCACCGTCGCGGGGCGAAGCCCCACCGTCGCGGGCAGCATGCCGCTGTACGTGGACCCGACCATTCCGAGGACCCGGTTGGAGAGGACCCGGGTAGAGGAGACCCGGTTGGAGGAGACCCGGTTGGAGAAGACCCAATGGCAACAGGTGGCCATCGCCCTGAACCGGCTGGGCCCGCGGCGGCCGTCGAGTGTGCGGCTGGTGGTTCGCGACTACTACGTGACCGGCGCGGACAGCTGGCTCGCGGTAGGCCAACCCCGGCTGGCCGGGTGGCGCCCGCTGGCGGCGTTGACCGCCGGAGCGCCGGTGTACGTCGACCAGCTCACCGCGACCCTGCTGCCCTGTGTCGAGCAGGTCAGCGTCGAGCACGGCATCGTGCGGGCACCGACGGTGCTGGTGCTGAGCGACGAGGGTTTCGGCCGAGGGTTTCTTGATCTCGCGTTCGAGCTGCTGCGGGGCGGCACGCTGGTGCCGGTGAGCCGCTCCGCGACCATCGTGCGGATACCCGCCCGGCTGGTGCCCAGCGGGCCGCCCGCCCTGCCCTGGGGCCGCGTGGAGCGGGTGGTCTACGACCACCCCGTCGGGTTGGTCGACCTGCGTGTTGACACGCTCCAGCGGCCCGGCTGGGCGCGGCTGCCCACCCTCGCCGACAGGAGGTACCACGGGGGTGAGACGGGCTGAGCCGACAACCACCTGCGGTGTGGTGTCGGAGGGGCAGCCCGAACCCGACACACTCAGCCGGACCGTCCAACCGGTCCGGCCCGGTTGCGGCACCGTCCGGCAGCGGTAGCTCATCAGGGGTCGGCGCGCGGAGTACATGGTGCTCCGCGATGAGTGAAGAGCCATGACGTGGCGGTCCTCGTTCGGAGGCGTGGCGGGACCGCGTCAGGTCGCTGAGACCAAAGCCTTTCCGGGGAACCATCCGTGGGCATGTGTCGAGCAAAGCCGCCGTGTGGTAGGTATTCTCGTGTTGTGACGCATGTTCCGGCTGAGGGCCCTGGTGTCGAGGTCTTCGTCAATGATCAGGGTCGAGTGACGATTCCGGCCCAGGTTCGTCGAGCAGCCGGAATCGAGGCCGGGGTGCCCCTGGTGGCGTACGTGGAAGACGGACGCGTGGTGATCGAAACCCGTGAGCGGCTCGCCGACCGCATTCGCCGCGACGTCGCCGCAGCCTGGACCGGCAAGGGATCAGTGGTGGACGAACTGATCACCGACCGCCGCGCGGACGCGGCCCGTGAGGCTCAACAGTGACGGCGGTGTTGGACAGCTCGGCGGTGCTGGCGTGGCTGCGCGATGAACCCGGGGCGGGCGTGGTTCACCCGCTGCTCCCCGGCGCGATCATGTCTGCGGCGAACTGGTCGGAAACCTGGCAGAAGCTGCACCAGCACGGCGCCGACGCAGGTCGAGCAACCAGCCGGTTGCGCACCCTGGGGGTCCGAGTGGAACCGCTCACGGAGGCCGACGCGGTCACCGCCGCGAGCCTGTGGACGCGCACCCGCGCGGCGGGCCTGTCCCTGGCCGATCGATGCTGCCTGGCGCTGGCCGCCCGACTGGACCTCACCACAGTCACGGCGGACACCGTGTGGGCCGGACTCGACATCGACATCCCCGTGCGGGTCATTCGCTGACCCGCACGGGCTGCGCTTGCCGTCAGCGCGCTTCCCGACGCCGACCACGGGTGACCGGGAGGCTGGTCGTACCCTGCCGCGGTGCCGAGCCGTGCTCACCCCGACGCTGTGAGTCAACGCCTGCGGGGGTGGGTGCTCGTGGCGCTGGCACTGCTCACCGGGATGTCGGGGATTCTCGTGGCGCTCGCCCCGGTGGTCGCCGACGATCCGGTGGTGAGCTGGCCACGCGCCGGGCGCCAGCCCACCTCCACGGTGCTGCCGCTGTCGCCCTACCGCCCGCTGCGGCTCACGGCGACGGTCCCGTGCGCGACGCTGCGGGAGCTGGACGGCCGCCCGGCGGGAGGTGAGGCGCTGCGCACACTGCCCGCCGATGTGGGCGCCACTCCAGGCGAGGGTCTGGTGGTGGCCGTCACCCAGGGCATCGTGACGGTCACCGCCTCCGGTGCCGATGTGCTGCGAACGCCGCTGCCGGCTGGGGACTGCTCCTACCGGGTGCTCGCCGACGCCGGTGGGGTCGGGGTGTCCCGGGACGGCGCCACCCTCCGCACCCGGGCGGACCTGCTGGTACCGCAGGTCGCCGAGCTGGCGACCGACGCCGTGGCGCGAACCACCGGGTTGTCGGTGCGGCTGCACACCGACGCGCGGTACCAGTCACGCCCCACGATGCTCAAGACGGCACTGCTCCTCGCGCATGGTCTCGCGCTCCTGACACTGCTCGTGCTGGCCTGGCGGTGGTGGCGGGGCACCGGAGGCGGACTGCTCCGGCCGCGCCCGTCATGGGCGGATGCGGTGGTGGTCGCGGTCTCGCTGGGCTGGGTGGTGGCGGGTCCGATCAACATCGACGACTCGTGGTATCTGCTGATGGCACGCAACGCGATGCAGTCGGGCTACATCGGCAACGTCATCTACCAGTTCAACGTCACCGAGAACCCGTTCGTCGCCGGCCAGTACGTCATGCAGCTCTGGGGTGGCGTGGCCGACAACTGGAGCCTGGCCTGGATGCGGCTGCTGCCGCTGGCCTACGGGCTGGCGACCTACGCGCTGCTGCGGGTGCTGGTCACGACGGTACTGGGACGGGTGGCACGGCGACCGCTGGTGCCCAGCGCGGTGGCGGCCGCGCACCTGCTGTGGTGGCTGCCCTACGGCATGACGCTGCGCCCCGAGCCGCTGATCGCGCTGGGCAGCGCGGCGGTGCTGGTGCTGGCCGAGTGGGCCCGTCGGCGCCGCTCGGTGGGGGTGCTCGCCGCGGCCACCGCCGTCGCCGCGCTCACCGTCACGGCCTCCCCGACCGGCCTGGTCGCCGCCGCGCCGTTGGTCCTGAGCCTGCCCTGGCTGTGGCGATGGTGGCGGGTCGCTGATCTCCGCGACCGGGCCGCCGCGGCGCTGCTGATGGGTGCGGCCGCCTCGATCGTCATCCCGGTCGCCTTCGCCGACGCCACGCTGGGCGACGTGCTGGAGTCCGTTGCGGTGCACCGCTGGTACTACCGCCAGTACGCCTGGTACGACGAGTACCTGCCGTATGCGAACCTGCTGGTCGCTGACGAGCGAGGAGCGTGGGGCAAGCGGCTGCCGGTGCTGCTCACCCTGGGCATGCTGCTCGCGGTGGCCCTCGGGGCGGGTCGGCGCGCCGGCACCGCGGGGCGCGGCGGCCGGCTGCTCGGCGCCGCGGCGGCGGTCACCGCGCTGAGCCTGGCCGCGATGGCGCTCACCCCGACCAAGTGGGTGAACCACTTCGGGGCCGTCGCGGCCCCGGCCACCGCGGCGCTGGCCGCCGCGATGATCCGGTCCCCGGTACCTCGACGGGCCGGCGCCGCGACGTTGGCTATCAGCACCGCCGGGCTGATGGCCGCCGCGTCGGTCGCCTTCGCCGGCCCCAACCTGTGGCGTCCCCTCTCAGACTGGGGCCAGCCCTTCGGGAACCACCTGCTCATCGAGACCCCGTATGTGCAGAGCCTGCTCGCGCCGTCGCTGGGACCGATGGCGTTACGCAACCCGCTGTTGTGGCTGGCCGTCGCGGCGGTGGGGTGGCGGTGGGCGCGCCGGTGGCCGGACTGCCGGCTCGGCCGGCGGTGGCCGGACTGCCGGCTCGGCCGGCGCTGGGGCCCGGATCGGGCCGTGCTGGTCACCGCCACCGGCCTGGGGGTGGTGCTGATGCTGGTGGTGTTCACCATCGCCCCGCTGCGCCAGTACCCGGGCACCTCGGTGGCGCTGATGAACCTGCGCGCGCTCACCGGACGGCCTTGCGGCCTGGCCTCGGCGGTGCGGGTGCTCACCGACGTCAGGCCCGGGCTGGGTCCCGCCGCCGGACCCGCCGCGCTCACCGGGGACATGCGGGTGGCACCGCTGCCTGAGCCGGCTCCGGTACCGCTCAGCGCACCGAACGCCACCGTGTGGCACGACGACGTGTCCGGCGGGAGCGGCATCGGCACCGTCTGGACTCCCTGGTACCCACTACCCGGTCGCGTCCCCGACGGCTGGGTGACGGTGCCGCTGCGCGGCAGGCTCACCGCGGCGCAGCGGCTCGCGGTGCAGGTGGGAACCGGCGACCCGGCCGCTCCGGAGAAGATCCGTACGGTGTGGCTGCCCGCCGTCGGGGACAAACCTGACTGGACCGAGGTCACCGTCGCGCTGGCCGACGCCGGCCTGGCCGCGCCGACCGCGGTGCGGGTGGTGGCCCAGGACCGCCTCGCCGGTCCGCGCAGCTGGCTGGCGCTCGCGCAACCGCGGCTGACCGCGCCACAACCGGTCACCGACGTCCTCGCCGGCCGGCCGGTGTTCGCCGACCAGGTGTCCGCCGGGCTGTGGCCCTGCCAGGACCAGGTCGCCGTGCGCGACGGCCTGGCTCAGCCGCCCGTGATGCGGCTGCGGGTCGCGGACGGGCTGGAGGACTCGACCACCTCCATCTCGACCTTTCCCGACAATGGCGGCACGCTGCTGCAGGTGGACCGCACCGCCACGTTCCTCGAGCTGCCCACCCGGCTCTCGCCACCGGGACTGCCCTCGCTGGGCTGGGGCCATGTCGAGGAGGTCCGCTACGCGCACCCGGTCGGTCTGGTCGACCTGCGCGTCGAGCACCCGCGGCGAGCCGGGTGGACCCGACTGCCCACGTTGATCGGAGAGCGCTACACCGGCCGCGCCTACATCGGATGATCTCCTGCGCCGCTGAGCGGAGGGGTCACCGCGCGGATGGGTTACCGTGGATCCGATGCATCGCGTGTCGGTCACTCACCCAATCCCTGACCTGGCGCATTCCGAGGTGGCGGCCGAGCAGGACTACCTCACCCTGCTCTACCGGCATCTCGACGAGCGCCGCCGCTACACCTCGCGGCGGCTCGCCGAGGTTCTGAGAGTTCCCACCACCGGCACCCCCCAGGCGCTCAGTGAGCGGGACGCGGCCGCGGCGATGTACTCAGAGCAGCTCGCCACCCTGGACGGTGTCGAGCAGGGCCTGTGCTTCGGGCGGCTGGACCTGCACAGCGACGGCAGGAACCACGACGGGGAGGATGACTCCGACGGGCGGCGCTATATCGGGCGGCTCGGGCTGCTCGACGAGGAGCACGACTACCAACCGCTGCTCATCGACTGGCGGGCGCCTGCGGCGCGCCCGTTCTACACCGCGACCGCCGCCCGCCCCGAGGGCGTTCGCCGCCGCCGGCACATCCGGACCCGCGGCCGAACGGTGCTCGCCGTCGAGGACGAGGTGCTCGACCTCCGACTGGACGGCGGCGCCGGGCAGGATCCGACTCGAAGCAGCCTGACCAGCGAGGCGGCGCTGATGGCCGCGCTGGCGCAGAGCCGGACCGGCCAGATGTCCGACATCGTCGCGACCATTCAGGCCGAGCAGGACCGGATCATCCGCGCCAAGCCCCAGGGGGTGCTGGTCGTGCAGGGCGGGCCGGGTACCGGTAAGACCGCGGTCGCGCTGCACCGGGCGGCGTACCTGCTTTACACGCACCGCCGGCAGCTGGCCAAGCGGGGAGTGCTCGTCGTCGGACCCAACGCGACGTTCCTGCGCTACATCGGGCATGTGCTGCCCTCTCTGGGCGAGACCAGCGTGTTGCTGTGCACGGTCGCGCAGCTGCATCCGGGACTGCACGCCCGCGGCGTCGAGCCCGACGAGACCGCCGCGCTCAAAGGCCGCCTGGAGATGACCAAGGTGCTGGCCGCGGCGATCCGGGACCGCCAGCAGGTGCCCGCGGAACCGATCGAGATCACCGTCGAGGGCCGGCTCGTCCGGCTGGACGACCGGGTGAGTACGGCGGCCCGCACCCGGGCGCGCCGCTCCCGCCGGCCGCACAACGAGGCCAGGAGGATCTTCCAGCAGGAGGTGGTGACGGTACTGGCCGCGCAGGTCGCGGACCGGCTCGGCGGCCCGGGCCGGGACCTGCTGAGCCGGGAGGACGTCGCGGACATCCGCGCCGAGCTGCGGGCCAGTCCTGAGCTGACCGCCGCGCTGGAGGCGCTGTGGCCGACACTGTCGCCGGAGCGGCTGCTCACCGACCTCTACGCCGACCCTCGGCGGCTGGCCGACGCCACCCGGGCGCTGGACCCCCAGGAGCGCGGCCTGCTGGCCCGGGCCGCGCCGGACCCGGAGGCCGACCCGGAGCAGGTGTGGACTCCCGCCGACGTTCCGCTGCTGGACGAGGCCGCCGAGCTGCTCGGCTCCGACGGCAGCGAGCAGGTCGCCCGCGAGGCCGCCGCGCTGCGCGCGGAGCTGCAGTACGCGCAGGGGGTGCTGGACATCCTGGACCTCGACGAGGACCTGGACCCTGAGCTGCTGCGGGCCACTGACCTCATCGACGCCGACCGGCTGGCCGACCGGCAGCGGCAGCGCCGCTACGGCAGCACCGCCGAGCGCGCGGCGGCCGACCGGACCTGGACCTACGGGCACGTCATCGTCGACGAGGCGCAGGAGCTGTCCCCGATGGCGTGGCGGGTGCTCATGCGGCGCTGCCCCAGCCGCTCGATGACGGTGGTCGGGGACCTCGCCCAGACCGGCAGCCGGGCCGGCGCGGGCTCCTGGCAGGACGTGCTCGGCCCCTACGTGGCGCAGCGGTGGCGGCTGGAACAGCTGACGATCAACTACCGGAACCCCGCCGAGGTAGCGGCGCTGTCCGATGGGGTGCTCGCCGCGATCGACGTCGACATCACCCCACCGAGGTCGGTGCGCCGTACCGGCGTGGCGCCCCGCGCGGTCCGGGTCCGCGCGCTAGCGGATGAGCTACCCGGGGTGGTCGCCGACGAGGTCGCCGCAGTGGGCGCGGGCCGGGTGGGCGTTCTCGGGCCGGCCGGGGCGGTGGACGAGCTGGCGAAGATCATGCCCGCCGCCAGTGGCGCGGAGCTCGACGCGCCGGTGACCGTGCTGACCGTCGCCCAGGCCAAGGGCCTCGAGTTCGACGCGGTGGTGCTCCTGGACCCGGCGGCGATCGTGGCCGAGTCACCGCGCGGCCTCAACGACCTCTACGTCGCCCTCACCCGCACCACCCATCGACTGTGCGTCGTGCACCCCGGCGAGCTGCCCGAGATACTCCCCGCACTCCAGCCCTGAGTCCGCGGCTCAGGTCGGCGCTCGCGCGACGGAGCGACCACCGCTGTGCAGGAACCTCACCCGGCCACTGGAGTCCGCGCCGAGCAGGCCGATGACCTGGTGTATGCCTGCCTGCGGCTGCACCGTGACCAACGCGTCGTCATGCAGCCGGACCACCTCGACCACGGTCGTCTCCGGCATCACCCGCTTGGCCTCCTCGGTGCGCGCCTCGGTGCGTAGCCACGCTCTGCCCTCGGCATCGACGCTCAGTTCCAGTTCGGCCATGGTGGTCCGGTAGGTCCCGCTGACCCGGTCGGCGTCCACGGGCTGGGGGTCAGCCGGCGGGACGGGCAGCGCGGGCAGCTCGACCCCTGCCAGCTCGGCCAGTAGGTGGCTGAACACGGTGTGGTACACCGGCACCACGTCACCGCCGTTGGCCAGCAGTGCCACGGCGATACCGGCCTCCGGCACGACACGCAGGAACGCGGACTGCCCGATCGTCGCACCGTCGTGGCCGATCACCGTGCCGCCCGGGTAGTCGAGCAGCATCCAGCTTAGGCCGCAGTGAGTTCGCGGCATCCCCAGATCGGGCAGCACGACCTGCGGTTGGCGCATCAGGTCGAAACCAGAGTCGGACAGGTGCATCCGCACGAACCCGAGCAGGCTCCGGGCGCACATGGCCGGCGTCGACCCCGCCGGTGCGTTCGACGGCGGCAGCGACCACACCGACGCGGGCCGCAGCCGCTCGTCCGGCGCGACGCGCACATGACCGACCGCCGGCCGCTCCAGGATCGCCTCCGCGATGTTCGTCGCGACATGCTCAAGGCGCAGCGGTGTGATCAGCCGCTCGCGCAGCACGGTGGCGAACGGCTTGCCCCGCAAGACCTCCACCAGTCGGCCCAGCACCACATAGCCGCTGTTGCAGTACGAGAACCGCTCTCCCGGCGGGAACACCTGCGCGGCGCCGGCGAGGGTGGCCACGTACTTCTCGACCGCGTCGTCGTTGCCGCCGGTGTCGGTGAACAGGTCGCCCTCGAAGCCCGCTGTGTGGCAGAGCAACTGCCGTGCCGTCACCGTCGCGGCCGCCGTCTCGTCGGCGAGGTGGAACTCCGGCAGGTACTCGCGCAGCGGCCGGTCCAGCTCCAGCAGCCCCTCGTTGACCAGCTGCTGCACCAGCGTCGCCGTCCACACCTTGGTGATCGAACCAATCTGAAACACCGCGTCGGTCGTGACCGGCACCCCGGTGGCGACATTGCATAGACCGGCCGCAGCGTCGACCACCTCACCATCCACCAACACCGCGACCTGCGCGCCAGGCACCCCGTGCTCGTCCACGAGTTCTGGCAGCTCACGGGTGATCCACTCGGACACGGCTCGTGATCGAGTCAACGGCTTCTCCTCACATCTCACATTCCGCCAACCGTACGGTGCGAGTGTTGGCGTGCGGATTGCAAGCGGACGTCGACGACCACAACGGCAGCGTCACACGGCGCCGCCTGGTCGCCGAACG
>JAFAUB010000135.1 GCA_019243635.1 Pseudonocardiales bacterium | reverse complement strand
CTGAGCAGGGCGAGCGCCGGTCGGTCGTCGAGCTGGAGGCCAACGCGGTCGGCCCGGACCTGGCTCGATGCGCCGCTACAGTGCGCAAGCAGCGTCGTGAGGAGCCTGCGCGTGGCGCAGCTGCGGACGTTGCGAACTCACCCGATCCGGACTCCTCAGAGTTGCTTGATGACGTGGATCCACCGTATGGGGCAGAGCTGTCCGAGCTGGCTGAGGCGGCCCGCCCGCTGGTGGGCGTTCCCGCGTGAGCGCAGCGCCGGGGCTGGCCGCGCTGCCCGGCCCCGGCGGCCCCCTCTACGATCGCGGCCGTGGCGGAGTTTATCTACACCATGAAGCAGGTGCGCAAGGCGCACGGCGACAAGGTCATCCTCGATGGCGTCACCCTCGCGTTCTATCCCGGCGCGAAGATCGGCGTGGTCGGGCCCAACGGAGCCGGCAAGTCCAGCGTGCTGAAGATCATGGCTGGGCTCGACCAACCAAACAACGGGGAGGCGTTCCTGGCGCCGGGCGCGACGGTGGGCATCCTGTCGCAAGAGCCCACGCTTGATGAGGACAAGTCGGTGCTGGGCAACGTCCAGGAGGGCTTGGGCGAGGTCAAGACCAAGCTCGACCGGTTCAACGAGATCGCCGAGAAGATGGCCACCGACTACTCCGAGGAGCTCATGGACGAGATGGGACGTCTCCAGGAGGAGCTCGACCACGCCGACGCGTGGGATCTCGACTCACAGCTCGAGCAAGCCATGGACGCCCTGCGGTGTCCGCCGCCCGACGAGCCAGTGATCCACCTTTCCGGAGGAGAGCGGCGTCGGGTCGCGCTGTGCAGGTTGCTGCTGTCCAGGCCCGATCTGCTGTTGCTCGACGAGCCCACCAACCACCTGGACGCGGAGAGCGTGCTGTGGCTGGAGCAGTTCCTGGCCGGCTACCCGGGCGCGGTGTTGGCCGTCACCCACGACCGGTATTTCCTGGACAACGTCGCTCAGTGGATCCTGGAGCTCGACCGCGGCCGGGCCTACCCCTACGAGGGCAACTACTCCACCTACCTGGAGAAGAAGGCCGACCGCCTGGAGGTCCAGGGCAGGAAGGACCAGAAGCTGCAGAAGCGCCTGCGCGACGAGCTCGCCTGGGTGCGATCGGGAGCAAAAGCCCGGCAAGCCAAATCCCGTGCCCGGCTGCAGCGTTATGAGGAGATGGCAGTCGAAGCCGAGCGCAGCCGCAAGCTGGACTTCGAGGAGATCCAGATCCCAGCGGGCCCTCGGCTGGGCAGCGTGGTGGTGGAGGTGTCGCACCTGGACAAGGGCTTCGACAACCGCCTCCTGATCAAGGATCTGTCCTTCACGCTGCCTCGCAACGGCATCGTGGGGGTCATCGGTCCCAACGGAGTCGGCAAGACGACCTTGTTCAAGACCATCGTCGGTATGGAGAGGGCCGACTCCGGCACGGTCAGAGTGGGTGAGACGGTGAAGCTGTCCTACGTCGACCAGGAGCGCGCGGGCATCGATCCGAACAAGACGGTCTTCGAGGTGGTCTCCGACGGGCTAGACTACATCCAGGTTGGTCACGCCGAGATGCCGTCCCGAGCCTACGTCAGCGCCTTCGGATTCAAGGGCGCCGACCAGCAGAAACCGGCACGAGTGCTCTCCGGCGGCGAACGCAACCGGCTCAACCTGGCGCTGACCCTCAAGCAGGGCGGCAACCTGATCCTGCTCGACGAGCCCACCAACGACCTCGACGTCGAGACGCTGAGCTCGCTGGAGAACGCGCTGGAACAGTTCCCCGGCTGCGCGGTGGTGATCTCCCACGACCGATGGTTTCTGGACCGGGTGGTGACCCACATTCTCAGCTGGGAGGGCACGGAGGAGAATCCCGCCTCCTGGTTCTGGTTCGAGGGCAACTTCGAGGCCTACGAGCAGCATAAGATCGAACGGCTCGGAGCGGAGGCGGCGCGGCCACACCGCGTGATGCACCGCAGGCTGACGCGCAATTGACCGGACACGGGCGTTCGATGATCGGGAACCTCGAGGGGAGGGGAAGGTGAGCAGCACGGCGCGCGAAGGAGTCCGGACCGGCATGCCGACCAACGGGGGCGAAGCCGCATCGCTGGTGGAGTCCGCGATGCTGTTGCGCTGGCGAGCCCCGGAGCTGGCGCTCCTGCTGGCTGATCGGGCCGTGACCGCCGCGCAGGACGACAAGATGGCCGTCCTGCAGGCGGACCACCTCGCGGTTTTCGCCCTCAACCGTCTCGGTCGGCACGGGGAAGCGGCTCACCGACTCTTCCCGGCGGTTCGAGACGTTGACACCTCACCGGGGTTGCGGCACGAGCTGCATGTGGAGCTAGCGCATTGCGCGGCCGCGCTAGGTGAACCCGCTACCGCGCTCGGCGCGGTCAGTGCCGTGCTGGCTGCGGGCGACGACGTCGCTCCGGTGCTGAGGGGCCGCGCACTCGTCGCCGTGGCGAAGGCGTCGGTTGCGCTCGGCCGTGACGACCTTGTCACGTCCGCGCTCGATGAGGCCGACGAACTCTACCGTGAGGACTCGGGCCTCGACCATGACACCGCGCTGCTGTTGCGGGCTGCCGCTCGGGCGACGGACGCGATGCGCCACCGTCGCCGGGCCGCGACCGTGCAGGCCGAGGCGAAGGCCAGGGAAGGCCACGAGCTGCTGGCCGGGCTGGCCGATCCCGAGCACGACAGCGGCGAGGTGAGCGCGCGGCTGATGCTCGAGATAGTGCTCGCTCTGCTCGACCGTCACGCGGGCGACGCCGCAACGCAGGAAGCGAGGCCACTGCTGCGGCGTCCGGTGCGCGCCGCCGCAGCGGGCGCGGTGGGAAGGCTGCGGCTGGCGCTGGCCACCCGGGTGCATCTCGCCGAAGGCCGTCACGAGCCTGCGCTGACCCTGCTCGCCGATGCAGTCGAGGGAGCCCAGCGCCATGGGGTGGACGCGGTCCTCGCGGAATGTCTTGAGGGCTTGTCCCACGTGCATGAGGCTCGGGGCGAGTTCGCCGATGCCCTGCATTGCATGCGCGCGGCCCGCGCGGCTGAAGGCCGGCACCGCCGTGACGTGGAAGCTGCGCGCTCCACACTGGTCGAGAACTGCGGGACTGCGGGCAGCGAGGAAGCGCGCCTGGTCAGCCAGGTCGCCGTGCTGCTCGGCAACGCCGGGACGGGGTGCACTGGACTCGACTCAGACAACGGTCCGCTGAGCATCGAGATCGCCGTCGGCGTTGCGACGCATCAGACCGCCGAGTCGGAGGAGGTCGCCGAGTCGGCGGTCGTCCACTCGGAAGCCACCCACTCGGAAACCAGCCGGTCGGGTGTGGCCTCGCCGGAACCGGTGGACTCCCCGGTCGTGGTGAGACCGGTGGTCGACGACCCAGACCCGGTATCGCGAGAACCCGCCGAGGTGCAGTCCGCCGAGTCCTCGAGCGGGCTCGATCTTTGGCAGCCCGCGGCACGGCATCGCCGCGGTGCCGGCACCCTGGTGTTTGTGAGTGATCTGTTGCCCGCGTCTGCGGTGTCGCCCGGACGCTCCGGCCGGCGCCACGCTGTGGAACCCGCCGAGGATCGTGCTGAGGAGACATCCGTCGCCGAGATGCGCCAGGCCCAGCCGCTACCGGACTCGGAGGCCACCCCGGAGGGCGAAGCCACCGACAGCGTCCCGGTGGAAGACTCCGAGAAGCTCCCGCCGATCCTAGGCGAGATCCCGGCCTCCGGACCGCCGTCTGCCCCGACGCCACGGGTGCTGGAATGGGGTCCTGAGGATGAGGACCCGGCAGATGAGGAGCCTTCCCAGATGGGCCTCGGGGACCTGCTGGCCGAGGCACTCGCCGCGTACCAGGAAAGCCGTGATGTTCCCGCCGACGCCCGCCCTACCGGGATGGGCGGCAACGGTGGTTCCACTACGGCTGATGCCGAAACCAGCCGGGACCTGCCTCACTACCGCGTCCTGGGAACGCGCCGGGCGGCTGGCCTGACGCTTGCCCCGAAGCCGCTCGAGGGAGAGGGAGACGATCCCGCTGAGGCGGTCACCAACCCGCTGCTGCGGCTGCCCGATCTCACCGCCGAACCACAGTGGGCGCCGCCCGAGCCGGTCCGCCGGTCCGCCCTCGGCGACTAACAGCCAGCCCCCGTTGCGCAGCGATCTCGCCGAGCTCATCGCGCTGTACTACCGGCTTGTCCCACCTGACGAGCTGGCTGGTGCCGACCCAGCTGAGCTGGCGGAAGCGGTCCGGTCGCATCTCGCGCTGGCCGCTGAGCGGGTGCCCGGTCGGGCACTGGTCCGGGTGCTCAATCCCACCCTCGCCGAGGACGGCTGGAGCTCCCCGGACACCATCGTTCAGATCGTCACTGACGATATGCCCTACCTGGTGGACTCGGTGGTCGCCGAGTTGGCCCGGGTCAAGGTCTCGGTACGGCGGCTCGTGCATCCGATCGTCGTGGTCCGCCGCGATCTCACCGGAGTCCTCCGTGAGGTGCTTACCGGCTCCAACCCCGACGAAGCGCCCACCGATGCCCTGGTCGAGTCCTGGATGTATGTGAACCTCGACCGTATCGCCGATCCTGGCCGGGCCCGTCAGGTGGAGCGGCGACTGCTCAGGGTGCTCATCGATGTACGGGAAGTGGTGGAAGACACCCAGCGGATGGCTGATGTCGCGTACGCTCTCGCAGACGAGCTGGAGACAGCGCCGCCTGCGCTGCCGGCCGAGGAGGTGGCCGACGGCGCGGCACTGCTGCGCTGGCTGGCCGACGGACACCTCACCTTTCTCGGCTACCGGCGCTATGAGCTGGTGTTCCGACCGGCTGGTGGGGATGACGCCGAGCCCAGGTTACGGGCAGTGCTCGCGTCGGGGCTTGGTGTGTTGCGGGGGGACAGTGTGGCCGCCCGAGCCTTGAGCACCGGGCCTGACGTCGACCCGCTGGCCCGGAGTCTGCTGGTGCTCACCCAGGCCGGCGCGCCCGCCACTGTGCACCGCCCGGTCTATCCCCACTACATCGGGGTCAAGACCTTCGACGAGCGTGGTGAGGTCTCCGGTGAGCATCGCTTTCTGGGGGTGCTCACCACCACCGCGCTGCACGAGGACGTGCTCGGCATTCCGGTGATCGGCCGCCGGGTCCTGCAGGTGATCCACCGGGCCGGCGTCCCCCTTGGTTCCTACTCGGGCCAGCGGATGCTGGATGTGCTCCAGAGCTACCCCAGGGTCGAGCTGTTCTCCACCGATCCGGACTCGCTCTACCAGACGGTGACCGGAGTGCTGTCGCTGGCGCAGCGGCGCACCTTGCGGCTGTTCTGTCGGCGCGATCCCTACGGCCGGTTCTTCTCCTGCCTGGTCTACCTGCCGCGCGATCGCTACACCACCGCCGCGCGGCTGGCGATGCGGGACGTGCTGATGCGCGACCTGCACGGCACCGACGTGGAGTACAGCGCCCAGATCGGTGAGTCCATGCACGCTCGGGTGCACTTCACCGTGCACACCGCCCCTGATGATCCAGGCGTGCCCACCAGACCGGACGTCCGGGTGATCACCGAACGACTCGAGGACGCCGTCCGCACGTGGGACGAGCGGCTCCTCGACGCCGCCTTGACCTGCGACGCGGCGACCGCTGACCTCGCGCGGCGTTACCTGGCGGCCTTCCCGCAGGCCTACAAGGAGGACTTCGACGCCGCTACCGCCCTGGCCGACATCCGCCGGTTGGAGGCACTCGCCGCGCCGGACGGTCTGGACCTGCGCTTCGACCTCACGCCTGGGGTGGCGCCGGGGGAGGGACGGTTGACACTCTACCTGGCGGGGCTGCGGATCACCTTGTCCCACGTGCTACCGGTACTGCAGCAGATGGACGTCGAGATCCTCGACGAGCGGCCCTACCAGGTGGTCCGCGGCGACGGTATGCACTGCTGGATCTACGACTTCGGGCTGCGGGTGGCTGCCACCGCGCTAGCACAGCTGGCCGGTCAGGAAGCCGAGGCCATGCGGCGGCGATTCTGTGACGCGTTCGTGGCCGCCTGGCGGGGCGCCTGCGAGGTCGACCATGTCAACGCCCTGGTGCTGCGGGCCGGCCTGGACTGGCGGCAGGCGGCGGTGCTGCGCGGCTACCTCCGTTACCTGCGGCAGGCCGGCGGCCCCTACGGCCAGCACTACGTCGAGGACGTGCTGCTCGCGCACAGCGGCATCGCCGCCGCCCTGGTCGCTCTCTTCGAGGCCCGCTTCGATCCGGCGCTGGATGTCGCCACTCGGGACAGCCGGTACGACGAGCTGGCCGGGCGGATCCCCACCATGATCGACGGGGTGGCCGGGCTGGACGCCGACCGTATCCTGCGCAGCCTGCTCACCCTGATCCATGCCACGGTGCGCACCAATCACTACGTGTCCGACTCCGACGGTAGTCCCCGGCCCTATCTGGCTCTCAAGCTCGACCCGAAGGCGGTGGCGGAGCTGCCCGAGCCGCGACCGGCGTTCGAGATCTTCGTCTGCTCCCCGCGGCTGGAGGGCGTGCACCTGCGTTTCGGTCCGGTCGCCCGTGGTGGGTTGCGCTGGTCAGACCGCAGGGAGGACTTCCGAACCGAGGTGCTCGGGTTGGCCAAGGCGCAGGCGGCGAAGAACGCCGTGATCGTGCCGGTGGGTGCCAAGGGTGGGTTCGTGGTGAAGCGTCCGCCGGCGCCGACCGGTGACGCCCGGCTGGATCGGGAGGCCGTCCAGGCCGAGGGCATCGCCTGCTACCGGATGTTCGTATCAGGGCTGCTCGACCTCACCGACAACCTCGTCGATGGCGTGAGTCGGCATCCCGACCAGGTGGTGTGCCACGACGGTGAGGACAGTTACCTGGTGGTCGCGGCCGACAAGGGCACCGCGACGTTCTCCGATATCGCTAACGAGATCGCCGCGTCCTACCGGTTCTGGCTCGGTGACGCGTTCGCCTCCGGCGGCTCGACGGGCTATGACCACAAAGCCATGGGGATCACCGCCCGAGGTGCCTGGGAGAGCGTCAAGCGGCACTTCCGCGAGCTCGGCGTCGACGTTCAGACCGAGGATGTCACCGTCGTCGGGATCGGGGACATGTCCGGTGACGTGTTCGGCAACGGAATGCTGCGCTCCGAGCACATCAGGCTGCTCGCGGCATTCGATCATCGGCATGTCTTCGTCGATCCCGATCCAGACCCGGCCAGCTCGTACATCGAGCGGCGCCGGCTGTTCGAGCTGCCGCGCTCGTCCTGGGACGACTACGACCGTTCGCTGATCAGCGCCGGCGGCGGGGTGTGGCCCCGCAGCGCCAAACGGATCCCGGTCAGCGCGCAGATGCGCCGGGCGTTAGGCGTTTCTGGGGACATACCTGAAGGCATACCTGGGGACATCACCGAGCTGTCCCCGCCGGAGCTCATCCGGGCGATCCTGCTCAGCCCGGCGCAGCTGCTGTTCACCGGGGGGATCGGCACCTACGTCAAGGCCGCCACCGAGACCCACGCTGAGGTCGCCGACAAGGCCAACGACGCGGTCCGGGTGGACGGTGCGCAACTGCGGGTGCGGGTGGTCGCCGAAGGCGGCAACCTGGGGCTGACCCAGCGCGGCCGGATCGAGTTCGCCAGGGCCGGCGGAAAGATCAACACGGACGCCATCGACAACTCCGCCGGGGTGGACTGCTCCGACCACGAGGTCAATATCAAGATTCTGCTGGGCCGGCTGGTCGCTGATGGCGTGCTGAACACCGCGCAGCGTCATGCGCTGTTGGTCGAGATGACCGATGAGGTCGCCGCGTTGGTGCTCGCCCATAACGCCGACCAGAACACCCAGCTCGGAGTCAGCCGGGCGCACGCTGCGTCGATGGTGTCGGTGCATGGCCGGTTGGTGACGTATCTGGAGGAGCGACACGGGCTGGACCGCGGGTTGGTGGTCCTGCCGACCCGGGCGCAGTGGCGGGCGCGGGAGTCCGCGGGGGAGGGGCTGACCTCGCCGGAGCTGGCCACCCTGATGGCGCACGTCAAACTCGGGCTGACCGGCGAGGTGCTGGCCAGCGGCGTACCCGACGCGGAGGTGTTCCGCGCCCGGCTACCGGAGTACTTCCCCGCCCCGGTGCGCGACCGGTTCGCCGGAGCCATCCGCGAGCATCCGCTGCGCCGCGAGATCATCACCACGTTGCTGGTCAACGAAGTCGTCGACCGAGGTGGCATCACCTATGCCTACCGGTTGGCCGAGGAGCTGGCGGTCTCGGCCGCCGACGCGGTCCGGGCATACTCGGTCGCGGTCGAGGTGTTCGACCTGGGAGCGGCCTGGCGGGCGACCGCCGACCTCGGCCACCCGATGTCAGGCGGCACAGTGCCTGTGGCGGTCACCGACGCCATGATGCTCGCCTTGCGTAGGCTGTTGGACCGGGTCAGCCGGTGGTTGCTGCTCAACCGGCCGCAGCCGCTCGCGGTCGGTACCGAGATCGACCGGTTCCGTCCGATCGTGCGGGCGCTGGCGCCGCGGGTGCCGGACTGGCTGGCCGGCCGCGAGATGGACAACGTCGTGGTCGCCGCCCGCCGGCTCGCCCAGCGGGGGGTGCCGGACGAGCTGGCGCGCCGGGTGAGCGCGGGGCTGGCCGGCTTCGGTCTGCTCGACGTCGTCGAGGTGGCTGAGCTGGCTGAACAAGACGCCGAGCGGGTTGCGCGGCTGTACTACGCGCTGTCGGCCCACCTGAACATCGACCGGATGCTGAGCTTGGTGAGTGAGCTGGAACGCGGCGACCGCTGGCATGGGCTCGCTCGCTTGGCGCTGCGAGACGACCTCTACGCGGCGTTGCGGGGGATCACCCTGCACGCGCTGCACGTCGGTGACGTCGGGGGCGCCCCAGCGACGGTGATCGCGCAGTGGGAACGGGAGAACTCCTCGCGGCTGTCCCGGGCCAGGGCGACCCTTGATGAGATCTCCGATGCCGCAAGCCTGGACCTGGCGACCCTGTCCGTCGCGGTTCGGGCGCTGGCGCGCCTGTGAGCGAGGTCGGGGTACCGGTGGCGCAACTGTGGTCCGTCGTTCCGGTCGAGCGGGACGACCTCGGCGCGTTCGTGGCCCGCGCGGCTACGTGTGCTCCTCCCAGCGGCGGACCCGGCGCGAGGGCTGGTTCGAGGTGATCGCCGGGAAGGTCGTCCCCGACCAGGAGCCGGTCAGGTGCTTCAGCTATGTCCAGACCTGACGACAAGAAACCCGAACACGGGCTGTTCGAGATCCTCTCTTCCCAGGGTATGCAGACCGACCAGCAGGTCACGTTTCTCACCGACGGCGGCGAGGACATCCGCGACCTACCCCTCTACCTCAGTCGCGTAATGGCGCAGTCGGATATTAGAACTGTCTGAATGCCGGCCCAGCACGCCGTGCGGCATGCATCGCTTGGGGCGCCCACATGGCTCGTAGGCAAGCCGACCCGCACCGCAGGCCTGCTCAGCGCGCCGCAGAGCGGAAGCGGCGCGGCAGCACGCCGGCCCGGTAGAGCTGGGAGGCGCAGTAGTGGCGAACACGTGCGGGGTCAGCTTGCCAGCCCACGCTGGCAGGTGCGCGGCGGTGGCCTCGCCCAGCGACCGGCGGGAACACCTCAGCGGTCGCCCGGACGCTGGAGCCGTCGGCGTCGCGGCGTTCGGAGGGGAACAGCGGGGCACCCGACCGGGTGTGATCGAGGTCGAACCGGCCCCACACATCCTCGATGAACCAGCGCAGGTTGCGATCCGCATCGTTGATCAGCGGCACCAGCCGGGGCTTGGGACCCCGCCGCCGCGAGCCCCTGCCATGGCGGACGGTGAGTTTGCCGAACCGGCCCAGCTCCCAGCGCACGTCATTCAGGTCGAGCATGCGGGCCTCGTTGATCCGCAGTCCCACGTCCGAGGCCAGCCGGGCTGCGGCGTAGTTGCGCGCGGCCGGGCCCAACTTGCGGCAGGGGGCCAGCTCAGCGCGCCACCCGGAAAACAACGTCTCGACCTCGGCCTCGGTCGGTGGCACCCGAAGCTGTGGATCCACCGAGGCCCGCAGCCGGTTCATCTCGTCCAGCGGGCACTCGACCACCCGGCCGGTCAGGTTGTGCAGCTCAACCTCGTGACGCAGCTCGAGGAACTCGAAGAACACCGCCGACGCGGCCGCCCGGCCGGTGTGGGTTGCCGGGCGGGCCTTGCGCAGCACCTTGCCGAAGTAGGCGTCGGCAAGGGTCGACCACGAGATCGGTGAGGAAGCCGAGGAGGTGGCCCGGTATGTCGCCGGGGCCCGGGAACGCGAGCTCGCCACGCTGCGCACCCACTCGGCGGCGACCGCAGCCGGCGCCGACTTCGGACATGGATGTGGTACTACGCGCACCTGGACCCGAAAGCCTCACCAGCGCCGGCCAGCGACTACTACGGCCGCCACCTGCCCGGCTTCCGGACCCGACTCGACCGGCTGCTGGGGGTCTCACCGGGGGAGTGCCGCCGCGGCGAGCACCCCGACACCTGGCGCAAGGACGCCGAGCAACTGCTCGCCACCCATGACCGGCTGTCGACCGGGCCAGCCCGCGACGAGCGCGACGTCGAGCGTCTCGGTGAGCCGCACTTCGGTTTCCCCCACCTCAACGACGACGGCCATCGATAACCCGCCCCGCACACCGCGACACGATGTCGTCCCACAGGGGATGACATCGGGCAGAACAAGTGTCGCATCTCTGGACACGAAAGGGAGGCATGCTCAGTGCTCACCACGGGCGCTCAGCCGACACACCAGGAGGCGGGGCCTTGGCGACGCCGAATGAGGAGTTCCGGGCGGCGCGGCAGCGCACCACCTCACTCACCCATCCGGGTGAGTGCCTGACCCGTCAGGAACTCACCGAGCTGGTCAACACCTGGGTGCGAGAGCACCACGACAACACGAAGGTGCAGGCCGGCAACGTGAAATGGCGAGAACTCATCGACAACGCCACCACCCTCGGTGTCGGCGCCCTCGCCCTAGGGGAGCCACTCGCGGCACTGCTAGGAGACAGTGAACCCACTCCGATCACCAAACGGATCGGCGCGACCGAGATCGAACAGATCCACGACGCCACACTGGTGTTCGACTCATGGAGCAGCACCTACGGTGGCGGGTTAGTCCGAGAGGCCGTCATGGGCCGGCTGCGCTGGTCAGCCGCTCCGCTGGACGCCACCTGCCCGGAGCGGCTGCGCCCTGAGCTGTTCTCCGCGGTCGGCTATCTCGCCACCACCGCCGGGTACAGGCCCAGGACGCCGGAGCCCATGAGGAAGCTCGCCGGGTGTACCACTTCACGCTGGCCTGCGCCGAGCAGGCCAAAGACTGGCCGCTGCGCGCCGAGGTGTTGTCGAGCATGGCGAAGCAGGCGATCCGGACCGGGCAGCCTGACGAGGGCCTCACGCTGGCCGAGCAAGCTTTGGTCCGCGCTGACCGGCTTACCGCGACCGATCAGGCGCTGTTGCATACCGACCGGGCCCGCGCGCTGGCCAAGATGCGCCGGGTCAACGGGACACTGACCGCCATCGGCACCGCCGACGAGCACTTCGCCCACTCCGCTCCGGACGATGACTCGCCGTTCGTGGCGTGCTACGACGCCGCACGCCACGCTCAGCTCAGCGGACAGCCCCTGGTTGACCTGGCGATGCTGGGCCGCGACCCCGCGCAGGCCACCGACCGGCTCACCGCGGCAGTCGCCGGGTACCCCGGCGGCCACCGCCGCTACCGGGCGATCTGCCTGACCAAGCCGGCCAGTCTCACGTATGGTCACCGGCGACCCGCTCCAGGCCGCCGCCATCGGACACGCGGCCCTGGACATCGCCGGCACCGTCCGCTCTCGCCTCGCCGCTGAGGCACTGCGCGAACTGGTCCACTACAGCGTCGAGCACCAGCGCCTCGATGAGGTCGCGCACCTGCGGCATCGGATCAAGACTCTGGTGTGACAGTGCCGCAGTGATCGATCCCGGGCCCGCGAAGGATGCGCTGTGGCGCTGCGCACTGCCTCCGGAACGGGGCTGGCGTCGAGGTGGATCAGGTGCTCGCCGACCTCCGCCTTGCTGGATCAGCAGGTTGATCACCGTCAGTGGGGCCGGTTTCGACGTGGGGGTATCGCTGCGCTGCCTGTTCGCCTTGTCGGGCATGGGCTTCACGGGTACTCACGCCGCAGCCGAAGATGTCCTCTGATCTGAGGTGAGCTTGGGGATACGGCTTAGCTTCCGTCACGGTGTTGTCCGCGCCCTCCGGGTAGTGTCAGGATGGTGCGGACGTCGGGTGGGGGGGTCTGCTTTGCCGCTGGCGACGGAGTGCAGGATGCCGTTGTAGACCAGGTCCTAGAGGGCTTGATTGCGCTGGGCGTCGGCGAGTGACAACGAGCCGATCGTGCGGCTGGCGGAGTCGGCCAACTGTAGACGGAGCTTGGCGCCGCTGACTTCGACGTCGATGGTGACCAGCTCGTAGACGTCGACCCAGACGTCGCCGTTCTGCAGCCAGGTCGCGCCGGCAGCCAGCCAGCTCTTGCTCGTCCCTCGGTAGATCGCCACCCCGAAGATGATGGGCGGGAGCCACGTCCACCATATGGTGACCCAACCGAGTCCGTGTTCGTCCACGGTGCACACCGACATAATGATGCCGGCGAGAATGAGTCCGCTGATGATCGCCCAGGTCGTGCTGTCCTGGCGCCATTCCAGGGCGGGCCCCTGCCCGTCAGGGATCGGTGGGTGTTTCCTGGGCTCATGATCTCGGGGTGTGGTTTCGGGTGAGGGGAACTTCGTCGGGGCGATGGGTGGCCGGGGTTGCCCGGTATCACAGTCGGATTGGGGCGGCAAGTACACGGGATTCATCTGTAGGCTCTCGAATTATAGTCGTCAGAGGACGTCGCTGATGAAGTGGCCGACCGAGGATGCCACGTTGCCCAACGCGTGTCCCGCGGCCTCGGCGCCGTGCGCGATCGTGCTGCCCGTTGCCTCAGTGACGTGCCCCACGGCGTCGGCCGCCGCGCCGACGTCGTTGCTGATTTCGCCCCAGTGGTTGACCACGTAGCCGACGCCGTAGGCGACTCCGGCGCCCACGCCGACGGCGGCCAGGGTGACTGGCCCGCCAGCCAGGCCGAAGGCGGCCGCTCA
The DNA here is from genome assembly GCA_019243635.1 of Pseudonocardiales bacterium. Lineage (GTDB taxonomy): Bacteria > Actinomycetota > Actinomycetes > Mycobacteriales > Pseudonocardiaceae. The sequence continues at coordinate 10,540 of JAFAUB010000135.1, read as the reverse complement.
AACTGGCCACCTGCGATGCCCAGACCTACGAGGGGAATCTTTTCACCGATCTTCCCCAAGGCGGTGCCCTTGGAGAAGAAGCTGCCGGCATCGCTCGCGAGAAAACCGCCAGCCTTCGTTCCGACCAACCCCAGACCGACCTTGGCGTTGCTCTCGGCGGCGCTGAGCGCAACGGTTTCCGATTTCTCGAAGACACCGACCACGCGCGCGGCTGCGGCTTCCTCGAAGGGGTCCCCGGCTTCGGCGGCGATCCGCTTGAACACATCGAGCTGGGTGGCGCGGGCTGCGGGAATCCTGGACCACTTGTTGGCCTCAGCCAAGGCGGCACCGACCGGGCCGGTGGTGTTGCCGGCGGCCAGCCAGTACCACTGGCTCTCGATGTCCTCGAAGACCGTGCCCCAACTGGTGAACTTCCGCTGCAAATCTTCGTGGACGGCGGTCTCTATGGCCCGAGCCTCGGAGACCGTCTGGGCCGCTTCAGCATAAGCTGCGGTCTGCTCTGCATAAGCCGTCATGTTCGCCGCGTACCGCGGATCGTCGGCCGGTACGGCGACGGGGCCGGTGAACCCCGCGCTGCTATGCCATCAGATGTCGGTCCCTTGGCGCAAGCGCGACTGTTAGCCGTACATGAGGCGCGGCTTAGGCACTCTTCGGGCCGGGATGAAGCGCTGGGGGTGCGGGATGCCGCCGCCGTTCTTCATCCATACTGGCTCGCGTTTTTTGATGTTCTTGCTGTTCACCGCCTCAAATCGTGCGGCACTGACACCGACGCGACCGGTTTGTGTAGCGCACTTCCTGATTACTTCGCTACCTCCCTACGCAGAGAGAAAGCCGTTGGATCCGGGTTGTGGCGATTTGGCGGGCGGTCCGGGCTAAGTCCCGGGTGTCGGTGCTGGGTCGGGTTTCCAGGGCGGTGGCCAGGGGGATCAGTCGTTCCCGGCGGATGGCGACGGAGTGCAGGGTGCGCACTTCGTTGATGGCGTGGTGGGCCAGGGTCAGGCCGTGGGGTTCGCCGGCTCGGATGTGCACCTCGGCGTGCAGGAGCTCGGCCTCAATGCGGCCCCGGTGGTGGTGGCCCTCGCCGTAGGTGCGTTGTGCGCTGGCGGCGGACTGCTCGGCGGTATCGAGTTGGCCCAGGTCGAGCTGAATCCCCGCAGACACAAGATCGGCGCCTGCGCGTTGGAACGCATGGTGGGGCTCCCACCCGTCGCGCGCCTCGGTGAGGCAGCGGGCGGCCTCACCGGCGCCTTTCATGACAGCGTAGGCGGTTGCGGACTGCCGGTTCAGCTGCGCGGTGAGGGTCGGTAGTCGGGGATCGTCGGCGTGCGGCGTTGCCGGCGTGGACCTGCTGGGCCGGAACCCGCCGAGGTGGAGCTGTCCGAGCTGAAATAGCGTGAGCGCGTCGTTGGGATGCCCATCGCGGACCAGCGTCGCTCCGGCGTGCAGGGCGGCGTTAGCGACGCCGTGAGCGTCCCCGGCTTGATCGCCTAGTCGCAAGGCGCGGGTGAAGTGACCCTTGCCGTCCAGTCCGGAGTCGTAACAGCACCATCCCGCCTCGGTGTGCAGCTCGGCCAGTGCGGCGGCTAGCCGCGCGGTGACCTCCTCGGTGGTGGGGACCTGTATCCAGCGGGTGTAGAGCGTCGCGGCGGCGCTGAACAGGTTGCCCTGCCCGCCCTGGTATCGGGCCATCCCGCGCAGTTGTTCAGTGACACTCGCACGGCGTGCACGTGGGACATGTCCAGCCGTGCGGGCAGCGACTCTTCCGTGAGCAGGGGCAGTTGGAGGGGCTCGCCCAGGGGTTGCGTCGCCTGGCGCAGAGCCGCCGTCATGGTGGCGGCGATCAGGACGCGGCGTTTCGTGTCCTCGTTCACCTCCTTCGCGGCGGGTGGTGTGTCCTCACCGTAGCTCACGCCCAGCCGCGCCCGGGGTATGCCGACACCGTCGGCGATGCGCTCGAGTACCCGCACGTCCCGCACCTGGCGGCCGTTGAGGATCTCACCGACCTCGGACTGGGACTGCCCGGTCAGGTCCGCGATCCGGCGCTGGCTCAGCTCGACGCGCCGCAGGAGGTGGTACAGCGCGCCGATGTCGCGGGCGGCCAAGGCGGCGCGCACAGCGTCGTCTTCGAAGAACTCAGAATCGATGAGGCCCACGGGCGATCACTACTCCTTCAGCCAGACGGCGGTATCCGGGGGCAGGGGGTCGCCGATGGGCCGCAGCGGGCCGCTGGCCAGCAGCACTTGTCCGGCCGGCAGCGACACCGGCGCGCCGGAGGCGTTCAGGGCGCAGACCAGCCCGCCGCCCCTGCGGCGGAACGCGAGGCATCCGGGTGGCGCGCCGTACCACTCCACCTCGGTGCCGGTGAACGCGGTGTGCCTCTGGCGTAGCTCCAGCGCCTGCCGGTACAGCGACAGCGTCGAGCTGGGGTCCTCCAGCTGCGCTTCCACGGTCCGGCCGGCCCAGTCCCCCGGCATCGGCAGCCAGGTGCCGGGCGTTGCGCTGAACCCGTACGGCGAGGTGCCGCTCTCCCACGGCAGCGGGATCCGGCAGCCGTCACGTCCGCGTTCGGTATGTCCGGAGCGCTTCCACACCGGGTCCTGGAGCACCCAGTCGGGCAACTCGACATTGGGCAGGCCCAGCTCGTCGCCGTTGTACAGGTATGCCGGGCCTGGCAGGGCGAGCTGAACCAGCGCCATCGCCCGCGCCCGCGCCAGGCCCACCTCGCCGCCGCCGTAGCGGGTCACCGGACGAACCGTGTCGTGGTTGGAGATCGTCCAGGTGGCCGGTGCGGGGCTGCCCTGGACAGCCACCAGCGAATGCTCGATGGCCGCGCGCACGCTGTCGGCGTTGAAGTCCGCCTCGAGCAGTCGGAAGTTGAACCCCAGGTGCAGCTCACCCGGGCGAACGTAGCGGGCGAACGCGGCGTCGTCGGCCACCCGGATCTCGCCGATCGCCACCCGCGCCGGATACTCGTCGAGCACCTTGCGGATCATCCGGTGGATGTCGTGCACACCGTCGGCGTCGAAGCGGGGATCGGCGCCGTCGCGTTCGAGCAGGCTCGGGCAGACCCCGACCTGGTGCGGCATGTCCGGCAGCCCGGCGGGTTTGGCCATCCCGTGGGCCACGTCGATGCGGAACCCGTCCACCCCCCGGCCCAGCCAGAACCGCAGGGTTCGCTCGAGATCGGCGGCCACCTCCGGGTTCTCCCAGTTCAGGTCGGGCTGCTCGGGCGCGAACAGGTGCAGGTACCACTGGTCGGCACCGGGCAGACGGGTCCACGCCGGTCCGCCGAAGACACTGGTCCAGTTGTTGGGCGGCTGGGACCCGCCGAAGCTGCGGCCGTCCCGGAAGAGGTAGCGGGCCCGCTCGGGGCCGCCCGGCGCGGCCGTCACGGCCGCCTGAAACCACTCGTGCCGGTCGGAGGTGTGGTTGGGTACCAGGTCGATGGTGACGCGCAGCCCGTGCCGGTGGGCGTCGGCGACCAGCCGGTCGAAGGTCTCCAGGTCACCGAACAGCGGGTCGACGTCGCGTGGGTCGCTGACGTCATAACCATGGTCGACCATCGGGGAACGGAAGAACGGGGTGAGCCACAGCGCGTCGACGCCAAGCAGTTCCAGGTAGCCCAACCGGCCGCGCACGCCCTCCAGATCACCCACGCCGTCACCGTTCGCGTCGGCGAAGGAACGGATGTAGACCTGGTAGAACACGGCATTGCGCCACCAGGCCTCGTCGTCGGGGGCCAGGTGGCGGTCGTCGGCGCGTCGCACAAGGGTCAATCCTGCCAGTCAGGTCGCGGCGGTGGTCGTCGCTCAGGTCAGCGAGTTCACCATGCTGTTCGCCGCCATCACCAGGTAGTCCCAGAGCACGGCCCGGTAAGCCTCGCCGAGGTCGGCCTCGTCCACCGCGACGCGCATACAGCGCAGCCAGGCGTCGCGCTCGGTCGGCCCGATCCGGAACGGGGCGTGACGCATCCGCAGCCGCGGGTGTCCACGCTGGGTGGAGTAGGTGTGTGGCCCACCCCAGTACTGCATGAGGAACAGCCGCAGCCGCACCTCGGCGGGACCCAGGTCCTGCTCCGGGTAGATCGGGCGCAGCACCTCGTCCTCTGCCACCAGCTCATAGAAGCGGCCGACGATCCGACGAAACGTCTGCTCCCCGCCGACGGCCTGGTAGAAGTTCTCCGGTGCAGCCATCTGTTCATCCTGCCCTGCCGGCCGCGTGCCGGGGGCGAAGGCATCACGACGGCGGGGCGGTGACGCCGGCCGGCGAGGGCGGCGGGATCCCGGCCTCGGCGAAGGCCGCCTTGATGCCGGTCCGCAGCGCCCGCTGCACCGCCCACTGCCGCCCGGCCCGCACCTTGGTGGTGATCCGCAGTGTCACGCCTTCCGAGCTGATCGACTCGACGCCGAGCATCTGGGGGGCCTCCAGCACATCGGTGGCCAGCTCGCTGCCGTCGGCGGTGAGCTCGGTGGCGGTGCGGCCGGCGAGCTCGGTGCATGCCGGGATGTCCGCGTCATGCCCGATGGGCAGGTCGACGATGGCCACCGAGTAGTCCTGGCTGGAGTTACCGACGCGCAGCACCTCGCCGTTGCGGACGTACCACACGGTGCCCTTGACGTCCCGCAGCGTGGTCACCCGCAGTCCCACCCCCTCCACGGTGCCGGTGGCGGCACCGAGGTCGACCACGTCGCCGACGCCGTACTGGTCCTCGACCATCATGAACATCCCGGACAGGAAGTCCTTCACCAGGTTCTGCGCGCCGAAGCCCAGCGCGACGCCGAGGATGCCGGCCGAGGCGATGATCGGCCCGAGATTGATTCCGAGCTCGCCCAGCGCCAGGGTGCCCGCCACCCCGTAGACCACGAACGTGGTGCCCGACCGCAGCACCGAGCCGATCGTGCGGGCCCGCTGGGATCGCCGTTTCGGCGGCACGCCCGCGCCACGCGGGGAGGCGGGGGGCCGTTCCCACAGCGGCCGGAGCAACCCGGGAGGTGGTCCCTCCGCGCTCACCTCGGTCAACCGGGTGATCGCCCGGTGCACCGTCAGTCGGATCAGGACCGCGAGCAGGAGGATCAGCAGGATTCGCAGCCCCGCTCCTACCACGGTATCGGCGTAGCGGGACAGCAGGTCGTTGTGCGTGAGACGGTAGATGCGCGCGCACCACGAGCCCTCGTCCCGGAAGCAGCCTGGCTGGGAAACGGTCACCCGGCGCACTGTATCGGCGTCATGTGCCGGCCACGGTCCGCCTACCGCCGGCGGCCGGTTCGGCCGGTGGTCACCGACGAGTCGGCTCCGTCACACGTGCGCGATCACCGCCTTGTGTGGTGGACTAGTCCCGCGCATCGGCGGAGGTGGTCGCGTGCACGACCGACAACCCAGCCCGGAGGGTCACCCAGCGGGGGCGGACCGGCGGACCGCCTCGCGCTCAGGAACCTCAACCGGGCTTCTCGAAACCACCACCCGGGTCGCGGACCAGCCCGCGGCCATGGGCATGCCGGCCTGGGTACGCCGACGGGTACTGCTGCTCAACGCGAGCTTCGAGCCGCTGACCGCGCTGCCGTTGCGCCGGGCGATCGTGTTGGTGGTGTGCGGTAAGGCTGATGTGGTGCACGGTGACGCTGCGGGCCTGATGCTGCACTCCGCGACGGCCAGCGTCATGGCTCCCTCGGTGATCAAGCTGTGTACCTTCGTGCGGGTGCCGTACCGGGCACGGGTCCCGATGACCAGGGCGGCACTGATGCACCGGGACCGTTACCACTGCGGCTACTGCGGAGCCCGCGCGGAGACCATCGACCATGTGGTGCCACGCAGCCGCGGCGGCGAGCATTGCTGGGAGAACTGCGTGGCGTGCTGCTCTCTGTGCAACCACCGCAAGGCCGATCGACTGCTCAGCGAGCTGGGCTGGAAGCTGCGGGTGACGCCGCGCGCCCCCCGGGGGCAGCACTGGCGGCTGCTGGCCACAGTGCCCGACGCCGACCCGCAGTGGTTGCCCTACCTCGGGGAGGTGGCCTGACGTGCCGCGCAGACCGGTCAGCTACCGTGATGGGCGTGACGTCGCTGGAGGTCATCCTCGTCCTGACCGGTGTCCCGCTGGCCATTATGATCTTGCTGGGGTTGCTGACGCTACGGCCGAAGTTCGTTCGGACCCGCCGCTACCGTCCCGGCGAGCAGTGGAGTCACCCACCGGTGCTGTGGACGGCGAACCCCGAGGCCTTGCGCGACGGGGCGGCGCGGCGCCGCGGCCGGGACGGACTCGGTGAAGTCCGCGGAGGTGCCCGTGGCAACTGGTAAGGGGCAGCACCAGGATCCCGCGCGGCGTGAGCACTCCCACAGCGACGGGTCCCAGCCCGAAGCGGCGCCCGGTGAGGCCCCCGGGCAGGTCCCCGGTGAGGTCACCGTCGGCACTGGCCGGATCTCCGCCGCGCGGCAGGTCAGACCGGTGCTGAGCACGCTGCCCTTCACCCGCTCGCAGCTCGCGAGCCTCGACGACGCGCTGGTCTGGGCCAGCCGCGACGCCAGCCTGCATTTCGGCATATACCTGGGTGACCTGGGCGCCGACACCCGGACTCGGGCCGAGGAGCTACACGACTCGATGGGCGAATGGGCCGACGATGCGGTGCTGGTGGCCGTCTCGCCTGGCCAGCGGGTAGTGGAGGTGGTCACCGGCGGCAAGGCCGCTCACCGGCTGCCCGACCGGGGGTGCAAGCTCGCGGTGGAGAGCATGGTCTCCTCGTTCAAGGAGGGCGACCTCGTCGGAGGCCTGACCTCGGGGCTCCGGCTACTCGTGGACCACACAGACTCCTGAGTGCGTAACAGTGACGCTGTTACGCACTCACGAGCCGCCCGCGTCGAAGGCGCGGGCGGCCAATGCGCGGACCACGCCGGCCTGGCCCTCAGAAACCAGCCGGCGTAGCGCGGGTGGGTGCTCACCGGACTCAAGCCACGTGCTCGCGGCATCCACACAGCGCTGCTCGAGGACCCACGAGGGGAACAGCCCGAGCACGCAGGACTGAGCGCGTTCGGAGGTCCGGCGGTCCCACACGTCGGCGATCTCAGCGAAGTACCGGTCCAGGTAGGGGGCCAGTAGCTGCCTCTGCGTGGGGTGGCTGAAGCCGCCGATGATCGCCTCGCTGATAGCGTTGGGTAGCTCGTCGTCGCGCGTCGCTCGCTGCCAGGCGCGCTCCTTGGCGGCCGGGGTGGGCAGCAGGGCGCGGGTTCGCTCAGCTTGTCGGCGTCCGGTCGCGGTGGCATCGCGCTCCTGCTCGGCGGCGATCTCGTCCTCGCCCGTCACGCCGTGAGCGGTGAGCGCCTGCAGCAACCGCCAGCGCAGGTCGGTGTCCACCACGAGCGCCTCGGGCACGCCATCCCCGGCCAGCCAACCGGCCATCGCATCCAGTTCCGGCTTGCTCAGCAGTGCCGCGGTCAGCGCGTTGACCAGAGCGAGCTGGTGGTCGGAGCCGGGGTCGGCCGTGCTGAGGAGGTTCATCAGCGTGCTGGTGAACCTGGGCCAGCCCTCCTCGCTGGCCCAGGCCGGATCGGCGTAAGCGGACAGCGCGGTCTGCGCCTGCGCCAACAGTCGTTGAACGACGCCCACCTCAGTCTCGGCGGGCAGCCCGCCCAGCACCACCGCGACGAAGTCCCTGGCCCTGAACTCAGCCTCGCGAGTCATCTCCCACGCCGCCGACCAGCACAGCGAGCGGGGCAGCGACTCAGCGATGTCGCCGATCCGCCTCACCAGCGTCGCCAGCGACCTCTCGTCGAGGCGCATCGCACAGTAGGTCAGGTCGTCGTCGTTCACCAGCACGAGCTGACCTGCGGGCACCCCGACCAGCTCGGGGACCTCGGTGCGCTCCTCGGTGACGTCGAGTTCCACCCGGTGGGTGCGCACCAGCGGACCGGCTGCGGGGGAGTCGTAGACGCCGACCGCGAGGCGGTGCGTGCGCCGCTCCCCGGCGCCAGGGTGGGCGCCGGCCTGGAGCACCGCGAACGACGTGAACGCGCCGTCACCGTCGACGGTGAACTCTGGTCGCAAGGTGTTGAGCCCGGTGGTCTCCAACCACTGCGCGCTCCAGCCGGACAGATCGCGACCGGACGCCTGCTCCAGCGCGGCCAACAGGTCGGCGAGCGTGGCGTTCGCCCAGGCGTGCCGCGTGAAGTAGATCCGCAGACCGGCGAGGAACTCCTCCAGGCCGACGTAGGCGACCAGCTGGCGCAGCACGCTGGCACCCTTGGCGTAGGTGATGCCGTCGAAGTTGACCTCGACGGCCTGCACGTCGGGGATGTCGCAGGCGATCGGGTGGGTGGAGGGCAGCTGGTCCTGCCGGTAGGCCCAGGCCTTCTCCACGGTGGCGAAGGTGGTCCACGCGCCGGTGTACTCGGTGGCCCTCGCCTGGCACAGGACCGAGGCCCAGGTGGCGAAGGACTCATTGAGCCACAGGTCGTCCCACCATCGCATGGTCACCAGGTCGCCGAACCACATGTGCGCCATCTCGTGCAGCACCGTCTCGGCGCGCCGCTCGTAGAGGTAGCGGGTGACCCGGCTGCGGAAGACGTAGTCCTCCCGAAAGGTCACACAGCCGGCGTTCTCCATCGCTCCGGCGTTGAACTCGGGCACGAAGCACTGGTCGTACTTCTCGAACGGGTAGTGCATCCCGAAGGCGCGGTGGTAGAAGCCGAAACCCTGCTTGGTCTCGGTGAACAGGCGCTCGGCGTCCATGTGCTCGGCCAGCGAGGATCGGCAGTAGATGCCCAGCGGGACCGTCCCCTCATCGTCGGTGTACTCGTCGGCCCACCGCGCGTAAGGACCGGCGACCAGCGCCACGATGTAGGGGCTGATCCGTGCGCTGTCGGCGAAGACGTGGCGCGTGGCCCCACCGGCGAGGGCCTCGGTGCGCCGGCACGGCGCATTGGAGACCACCACCCACTCAGTCGGCGCCACGACCCGGAGGCGGTGCACCGCCTTGAGGTCAGGCTGGTCGAAGCAGGCGTACATCCGCTTCGCGTCGGCGGTCTCGAACTGGCTGTAGAGGTACACCCCTCCGTCGACGGGGTCCACGAAGCGGTGCAGCCCCTCGCCGGTGTTCATGTAGCGGCCCTCCGCCTCGATGATGACCTCGTTGTCGGCGGCCAAGGCGGGCAGCGTGATCCCGTTCGCCTCGTCGTAGCCGGCGATGTCCAGCGCGGCTCCGTTCAGGGTCGCGGCGCTCACGCGGGCGGCCACCACGTCGATCCAGCTGGACGCCCCCGGGGTGCGGCAGGAGAAGCGGACTGTGGTGGTGCTGTGGAACGTGCCTTCGCCCGGCCTTCCGCCTCCGTCGGTGAGATCAAGGTCGACCGTGTAGGAGTCGACGTCGAGCAGGGCGGCGCGCTCGAGCGCCTGCTCCTGGGTGAGGTTGGGGACGGCCACGGATCACCTCGGGTGTCGGATCGGGGTTCTTTGAGATCCAATCATGGGTGAGGTCCGGCCCGCAGGTGAGTAGGACCCGGGGAAGACGTGACCACCCGGATGGGTTGTACGACTCAACGAGGAACGGAGAGTTGTGATGACGGTAACCGCCGGCAACAGCACCGAAGCCCGAGCCGCACGGGTCGAGGTCTACTTCGACCCGCTGTGCCCGTATGCATGGATCACCTCACGGTGGATCCTCGAGGTCGCGGCAGTGCGGGACATCGACGTGCACTTCCGGGTGATGAGCCTGTCGGTGCTCAACGAGGACCGCGAGCTCGACGAGCGGTACCGGGACCTGGTGGGCCGGGGCTGGGGGCCGGTCCGGGTGTGCATCGCAGCGGCCCGTGACCATGGGGAGAAGGTGCTCGACCCGCTCTACACCGCGCTGGGTAGGCGAATCCACAACGAGGGCGACAAGGATTTCGATGAGGTGATCGCGGCCGCGCTGGCTGAGGTGGGGCTACCCGCCGAGCTGGCGGCGGCGGCGCACAGCACCGAGTACGACGAGGAGCTGCGGGCCAGCCACGAGGCCGGCATGGGCCCGGTCGGGCTGGACGTCGGGACACCGACCATCCACGTGGACAGAGTGGCCTTCTTCGGACCGGTGCTGACCCGGATCCCGCGCGGCGAGCAGGCCGGGAAGATCTTCGACGGCACCCTGCTGCTAGCCACCTACCCCCACTTCTTCGAGCTCAAGCGAAGCCGGAACGAGAAGCCCGACTTTTCGTAGTCTGGTGGGCTGACCTGCGGTGGTCGGGCGGTCGACCTGCTGTGGCCTGCTGGTTTGTGCTCGTTGTGTCCTGTTGCGTCCGGACGTGACTTGACGTCTGACGGCCTGGACACGGCCTGATCTCTTCGCGCTTCGGCCGTGTCGGCTCGTGTGGTGGCGTGCTGGAGGTCGTGATGCTTTTCTGCTGCCCGATGACCACGGATGATCTTGTACGTTGGGTGCCGTGTGGCGTCCCGTCGGCAGTGAGATGGGATGTGGGCGGCACCGCTCGCTTGGGGTGTGACCCTCCGTCGACTGACGCGATGTTGCTGTCCTGGCCAGGATTGGTCGACCTCGGTGCGAGCGATGTCGTCTGCGTGTGC
>JAFAUB010000004.1 GCA_019243635.1 Pseudonocardiales bacterium | reverse complement strand
ACCTCGCCTATTCGCGGGTATGATCATCTGGTCGGGAGCCTCGACCGACCTCTCTAGTTGATCTTTTTGTTGGGTGGTGGGCGGGGTGTGGTGCCCGACTGTCGCGTCGGTGGGCGCCGGTTCCACGGGCCGGGTGGGTTCCTGGGGTCGTTGGGTCGGATCGGGTTGGTCAGGGTGGTGGCAGGGCGAGGATCGCGGTGAAGGCCTGGCATAGGTCGTGGGCCCAGGGCCAGGCTTCGGGGATTCTCAGGCGTCTGCGTCGTTGACCACGCACGATGCGCCCGGAGGTGTGCAGCAGCCGGTAGCGCAGCGTCTTGGGTTCGGCCTTGGCGAGGTCGCCGGTCAGGGCGAGCAGTCGGAGCCAGGCGAGCAGGTCGCAGGCCAGGGATACCGCGGCGTACCAGGCTTGGTTGATGGCGTAGTCCCGGGAGGGCATATGCGCCAGGCCGGTGTTCTTGCCGCGGCGGATGCGGTCTTCGACCCGGGCTTGGGTGCGGTGAGCGGCTTCCCGGAACTGGATGTCTGTGCTGGGGGTGTTGGTGGCGATGACCTGGTAGCGCTTGCCGGCGTGCTGTTCGAACAGGGACGGTTGCGCGCCGGGGTGGGGGTTCTCGCGGCGGATGATGATTCGCATGTCGGGCGGCCGGCCGGCGAGGCGGTCACCACCGACACTGTGGCGAAGCAGCCCGGTGAGCTCGGCGATCTGCGCGTCCTCACGGGGATCGCCCGCCGCGTCCAGCGCCGGCTGCCACGCGGTGGCGGGCAGCGTGCTGAGCACGGCGCGGATGCGCTCGTCGACGTCGAATCCGACCGAGTAGTGCACCGGGAAACCCGGGCGGGTGTCGAGCGCGCTGATGTGGCTGACCAGCGCGTGGGTGGACCCGGCGCCGTCGCGGGTGATCAGCATCCGGCGTCGGTGCCGGACCGGGATCTGGGCGATCGCCTCGGTCAGCACCTCGATATGGTCGGAGGCCGTGGTGGACCCGGCCCGCCCCGGCCGCAGCCTGATCACCAGCGACTCGCCGGTGTTGTCACACCATGCGGTCAGCGGATGAAACCCAAACGTCTTCTTGAAGGGGGGCCCGGCCTGCTGTTCGTCACTGTGGGCCGGCACGATCGAGGCGTCCAACCGGATCACCGTCATTTCACCCGGATCCCGCCCGGCCGCACGGGCGGGTGGGATCCGCCCGTGCCGGGCCACGATCCGCTTCCACACATGCTCTCGTACCCGCGCCCGCGCCACCGCGACCTTCCCCAGCCTGGCCGGGGTGAGCTCCTCCAACGCCCGCCACACGGTGGTGTCCGAGGCCACCGACCCGAACAATTCGCCCTGGTGGCGCAGGGTGTCGATCTGACTGATCGTCGCGCCACCATCGGCGGTCATCACCGCCGGATCCAAGAGCACCCGACCCCGATCATGCACCGGCCAGAACCCGGGCCGAGCCAGCGCCCTGGACAACGCCCCGGTCAGCCCCACCCGATCAGCCGCCAACCGCAGCAACCCCGACCCAACATGCGACACCACACCATGGCCGCCCACTTCCACGGACAGACCCTTCGACCACGCGGTAACATCCATCTGAAAAGTGCTTCTCACGCTGGCGGGAACAAGGACGTCGAACACCCTTATCTTCGCAGCTCAGAGGCACTTTTCGCGTATCAGAACGCCGACCAAGCAAAGATCATTCTGATCTCGGTGAATGACCGAGGCTTACCGTCGACGGAGGGTCAGAGCGGTGGTAGCTGGCGCTTAGCCACGATCACCGGCTCACACGTGGACTCCCGATCCCGTGGCACGTCGATCTCGACCGGCCCAGCCTCGGTCACCGCATGTTATCTTGAGCCGAAAGATGATCATCGTTGTGACCAGCGGTGGTTCAACAAGGACGGTGTTGTCGACGTGGTCATCAGCAGGGTCCGATGATCGCTGCGGGTGTTGCGGCGTGTCGGGCGAGTCGCCGCAGACCTTGGCCACTCGACGTTCTCCGAGGGCCAAGGCCAGTGCCTCGCGGGAAGTCAGTATGAAACGGCCGGCTCCGGTTTCCGCCGGTAGCCACTTGGCTTGTGTCGTGGGTCGTCCGACGCTGGTGGGTGTGTGCAACCAGGCGGGTGGGCGGAGCCACCGGCAGAGGGGAACCGACCGTGATGTCCAGTATGCCATCGGCGGAGTTGATCCATCTGGGATGGGCACCTCGGTGAACACGATCGTGGTGGGGGTGCTGCGTCCCGGGGAGGAGATGCCGGTCGTGGGGCGGGTGTTCAACGATGAGGAGTCGATACGGCGGTTGATCGGGCGGTTTGCTGATCGGCTACAGCTGTCGGCGTGTTATGAGGCTGGGCCGGGTGGCTATGAGCTGCATCGGTTGTTGACCTCGATGGGGGTGGCCTGTGAGGTGGTCGCGCCGTCGTTGGTTCCGAAGGGGCCCTCAGATCGGGTGAAGACGGATGAGCGGGATGCGATCGGAGTTGGCCCGGTTGCACCGGGCCGGGGCGCTGACCGCGATCCGGGTGCCGACAGCGTCGACACCCCGCCCAGAGCCAGGCATTACTCGGAGATATCTGCCTCGACGCTCGTGCCCGCTATTGCCGCTTCAGACCCACCGGGAACGCCGCCTTCGTCGAACGCGTCTTCGGTCGGTGAGTCGCCCGTTGGGTTGACCGGCGCGGGTATGGGTCTTTTGTTCTGGTGGTGTTTGCCGCGTACGTGGATGACCCCCGGTTTTCCGTCGCCAGGGGTGCGGCGACCCAGGTCGAACAGCGCCGTCGCGGCCACCAGGTCGCTGAGCTTGGTGTAGCCGTAGTTGCGGGCGTCGAAGTCCGGGCGTTGCTGAGTGAGGATGTGGCCGACGTGGGCGAGGTGGGCCCAGCCGTCATCGTCGGAGGACGCCTCGACGGCGTTGCGGAGCTGGTTGACCAGTGCGGTGTCTTTCGTGAGTTTCGCGGCCGGGGTGCGTGATGCCGGCTTGACCGCCACACCCGAAAGCGCGGTGGCGCTGTGGCCGTAGGTGAGGTTTTCGAGGTAGATGAACTTGTCGCACGCCGCGACGAAGGGCTTGGGCGTCTTGTGCTCACCGAACCCGTACACCGTCAGGCCCGACTCACGGATCCGCGCGGCCAGGCGGGTGAAGTCGCTGTCGCTGGACACGAGGCAGAATCCGTCGAGGCGCCCGGAGTACAGCAGGTCCATCGCGTCGATGACCAGCGCCGCGTCGGTGGCGTTCTTGCCGGTGGTGTAGGCGAACTGCTGGATCGGCTGGATCGACTGGGCGAGCAGCTGGTCCTTCCAGCCTCTCAGGCTCGTGCCCGTCCAGTCGCCGTAGGCGCGTTTGACATGGGCGGTGCCGTACTTGGCGACCTCGGCCAGGTGTCGCTGCGGTGTGGGCGATGGCGTGAGGCACGGGGTGTTCCAACAGGCGACCCTCCACCGGAACACCCGGCGGACTCGGCGACGCCACCACCGGTGACCTCGCCCACCAGCTCACCGACACACCCGTCTCAACCGAAGTTTCGTGATCTTGGTGCCGGTATTACCGGACTGACCCCTCGCAGAGGGGTTCTGACCCGGCGGGATTGTAGACAGGACTCTCGGCGTGTCGACTGCTCCGTCGAGCGGATGGCGTTTGTCCAGCTCGGGCTTCTTCGGTTATGACCGGCCGGTGCCGTGGCGTCTCACCGGCGCGATCACCTCGTTTCGCTTAGTGAGAGCGTTCTCACCCGTGCCTGCAGCACGGGACTCAGCGAAGGAGACCGATCAACGATGCGTATCCACAGAGTGGCCGGCGTGCTCACCGCTGCGGCCGTCGCCGGGGGGCTACTCGCCGGCTGCGGCGGCAAGACCAGTCCCGCTACCGCACCACCGCCGGCCGCGAACGGTGCACCGGCCACCACCCAGCCGTCGCACAACCAAGCCGACGTCGTATTCCTCCAGAACATGATCCTCCACCACACCCGGGCCATCACGATGTCCCAGCTGGCCCGCAACCAGGCGACCTCACCGCAGGTGAAGGATCTCGCCGCCCGGATCGAGAGTGAACAGAGCCCGCAGATCCAGCAGATGAGTGCCCTGCTCACGGAATGGGGGGTCCCGTCGCCGACCACCACCGGCGGTACGGGGACCGTCAGCGGTACGGGGACCGTCAGCGGCACGGGGGCCGTCAGCGGCACGGGCCACGGTCAGATGCCCGGGATGGTGAACGGCACCGGGTTCGACCGGATGTTCCTCCAGACGATGATCGTTCACCACCAGGGGGCGGTGGACGTGTCCCAGACCGAGCTGGCCCAAGGCAGCAACCCCGCCACCCACAACCTCGCCCAACAGATCATCAGCGCGCAGCAAGCCGAGATCAGCGAGATGCAGGCCCTACTCCAGGTGGTCTGACCGGCACGGCCAAGCGGGTGGGCCGCGACGGCACCACCGTCGCGGCCCACCCGCCAACTAGGACCCCACCTCCACAGCGCCGGCGTCAAGACCCGAGCCGGAGAAGCCATCACCAACCAGTGGAGAGCGCCGGTGACCAACCCGCGGTCATGATGAGGGTCGTGAGTGGGCTCGTCGCTTCTCCCGCCCGGCTCGGGGAGAGCCGGCTGTCCGACGGGCGGCTGCTCGGCTGGGCGGAACGGGGACGGCCAGACGGTGTTCCGGTCCTGCTGTGTCCGGGCGCGGCCACCAGCCGTTGGCTCGGCGTCGGAGCCGGCGCTGTCGAGGCACTCGGGGTGCGCCTGGTCTCGGTGAGCCGTCCAGGCCTGGGCACCTCGATACCAGCACCCGGCCGGTCGTTCGCCGAGTTCGCCGAGGACATCCGCCACCTCGCCGCGCGGCGCGGGCTGCGACGCCCCGCCATGGTCGGGAACTCCCAGGGCGGGCCGTTCGCGCTCGCGTGCGCCGTGGCAGGCCTCACCGGGGCGTTGGCTCTCGTCTCCGGCACGGACGAGGTCGCCGCAGGGACACGGCAAGCAGCAGTGCCGTGCTGGGCGTCCGCCCCTCACCGAGGCGGCCACGCTGACGCGCATCAGCCTCGCACCCATGAAGCCCCCGTCAGGCGGGGTCCTTCTTGACGTAGGTGTGGGTGCGGGCGTACGACTGGAAGCCGATACTGCGGTAGAGCGCCTGGGGGATGGGGTAGACCTCGTCGCCCCTGGGAGAGACGACGGCCATTCCGGCGCCCGCCTCACGGAGGGCATGCAGCGCGGCGAGGCAGACCGCGCGGGACAGGCCACAGCGGCGGAAGTCCGGCGCCGTGCCGACGGGTTCGATCAGGCCCACGCGATTGCCCTCGTCATACCAGATGTGGCAGTTCGCGACGAACTCACCGTCCGGAGCTTCCACCACCCAGTCCAGCTCGGACCGGTAGGGCCAGGCGGCCATGACGTCGCGATAGGACTGCGCGGTCACGCGGGTGGAGTTCCATGCCCTCTGATGCACGGCGACGCGGTTGGCCAGGTCCTCTTCTCCCCGGACGGCGCGTGCGGTGAAACCCTCCGGCAGTTCGGGCTTGGGCAGGTCGAGCAGCGAGCGGGCGTGGTAAGCGAAATACGGCGCGTCCTCCGGCCGTTCGTACCCGTGGCGCGCCACAGCCTCCCGCAGCTCCACCTGGTTGTCCAGAACGTCGAACTCACGTACGCCGCCGCCGGCCAGTTCGTCGAACCAGGCGAGGACGTCGTCGGCCAGCTCTGAGCGCGCCGGGTCGACCTGCAGTTTCAGCTCGTCCGGGAAGTGGGCCCAGCCCCATGCCACCACGCGGCCGCCGTCCTCCCACAGGGCGATCGGCCAGTCCACCAGCTCCGGGCTATACATGAACCGGCCCCAGGCCAGGTCCCCGACGTGGTGGAGGCTGGCGGGTGACCACACTCTCTGCGTCAGCTCCTGCATTGCCCGCAGATCCGCCGCACCCGCGTAGGCCCGCATGATCGTTCCGATGACGTTCATCTTTTCACACCGGTATCGCGGCGGTCCCGCTGCCGCAGGTTGCCGGGCTCGGCCATCGCTGAGGTCCGCACTGTTTCGCCGTCCGACTGGTTGCCAGAGCAGTGCCCGCAGCCAGCACGGCCATCCCGCAAGCGATGATCCACAGGGTCGGGCGCGGCCCCAGCGCGGCGACGGCGACCCCGCCGATGCCGATCGCCACCGGCCGCAGGCCCCACGCGATGAAACGGAAGGTGCTGTTGACCCGGCCCTGCAGCTCGTCCGAGACCAGCGAGAGCCGGTACGACAGCTGCGTCACGTCGTACACCGGGCTGACCAGAGTCACCAGCACCCAGCCCGCGATCATGGCGGTGGGCGTCCAGGCCAGCGGCAGCAGCGGCATGGCTGCGGCCCAGACCACGAGCGAGCCGACGACCCGGTCGAACGGGACACGCCTGCTGATCCTGGGTGCCGGCAGCCCGCCCAGGATGCCCGCGCCACCGTGCCGAAGATCAGCGACAGCGCGTACAGGTGCGCGACCGCGGTCACCCTCGACCTGCCCGAGGTGACGGTCCGCGAATACCCGGTGCAGACGGGACGACCAAGTTCGACCTCGGCGTGTTCCTCACCGAGCACCGCATGCCCGACCGGGAGCCTGCCGGGCTCGCCGGGGTCGCCGAGTTCAACCGTGACCTCTACGACGCAGGCACCGTCGATGCCATCGTCAGCCGCTTCGTCCGCCTGCTCGGCATTCTGGTGGACGCCCCCGACCAGCCGGTCGGCCCGCTGGACGTCCTCGACGACGCCGAGCGGCGCCTGCTCGCCGACTGGGCGCCCACCAGCGTCGAGCTCCCGGACCGCACCCTGACTGGCCGCGCCCATGTGCTCGACGACGCGCTGCGCCTCGTGCCGCCCGGTGTGACAGGTGACCTGTACATCGCCACCGAGGACGACGCCGAGGGCCAGCTGGTGCCGTGCCCGTTCGGTCCGGCCGGGAGCCTGATGCATCGGACTGGTGAGCGGGCCCGCCGGCGCCGCGACGGTGTGCTGGAGGTGCTGCGCCGCGAAGGCGTCCCGCGCACCCCGGAGGAGGAGATGCTGCGCGGGTTCTTCGCTGACGCGCTGTCCGTGCCCGCCGTGGGTATGGACGACTCGTTCTTCGCCCTGGGAGGGCACTCGCTGCCCGCCACCAGGCCGGTGGCCAGGATCCAGGCCGAGTGGGGCGTGGCGGTGCCGATCAGCGCCGTTTTCGACGCGCCATCGGTGGCCCTGCTGAGCGAGTACCTCGCCGCGTCCGGGACGCTGCCGAGCGGCACGACAGAACCGGGGAGGTGAGCTATGCCGGTGGGGACCGGGTTTACTGCGAGGTGGGCGGGGGTAACTGACTGCAACCTACGGTCGGCTTTCCCGGAGCGGGCGCCGGGCCGTCACAGCGCAACCCGGTGTCCCGAAGGGGGCACCTCTGAGGCTTAGGAAGCTCTGAGGCTTAGGAGGAGAGATGGCTGGAGGACCGATCGTCCTGGCGGCGTTCGTCTTGGTGGTTGTGGGGGTGTTCATAGGGTGGAGACTCAGTCAGTGGCGGATGGAGGTGCGAGCGAGACGACAGGTGGCAGCGCAGCTCTCTCTTTCTCGGCAACTGCTCGAGCTACGGGCCGCGAGGCAGAAGAACTACTCTGACTTGTCGCGGCTGGGGCACCCGGCAAGCGGGTTCCAGCGCCGAGCCGGGTAACTCCCACCGCTCTCACGTGGACCTCGGTGCTAGTCGCCGCTCTGCGGGCCGCCCTCGACCTCTGAGGTTCATAACGTCCCCCGATGGGTCCACCCGCAGGCATGTCATCTTTTTTCCGGTTTCCCCCGGCGGGAACTAGCCGGGCACCCCTGGGCGACTACTGCGTCAGAGGTCAGCGCGCCGAGGAGTCGTGGTCGCGCCGATCGGCGAGCGCAACGGAGCTGGTGAAGGGAGTGGCCATCGGTGATGAAGGTGGACGCGGGTGCGGTCGGGCGGGCGGTGCGGTGGGCGGGCGTGGGTGCCGCCGTCCTGACCGGTGGCCTTGTCCTTATCAGCGCCCTCGGCGGATGCGGGGGCGCCAACGGTCCGTCGTCGACCGGGCCGTCGGTGAGTGGGCCGTCGGTGAGTGGGCCGTCGGTGATCGGCATGGACGCGGTCGCCGCCGCGGTGAGCGCGGCGGAGCGGCCGGTGGCCTGGCAACTGTCCTCGGCACCCCTGATCACCGTCGGCACTGGTGAGCGGGGCAGGCGGGTCGCGGTCATCACCAGGGACATCAACGGGTTCATTCAGTCGATCAAGGACGGTATCAGCGCGGCGGCCGGCAAGGCCGGGATGACCACGCTGACCTCGAGTCCGGCCGGCAGCGCGGCGGACGTGGCTCGCCAGATCTCCCAGGCGATCACCCAGCACGCCAGCGCGGTCATCACGGTCGGCTTCACCACCGCGGAGATCGCCGCCCCGCTCCAGCAGGCCCACTCCGCCGGTGTCCCCGTGGTCCAGCTGTTCGTCACCGACCCGGGCGCGCCCCCGGCCGGCGCCGGTGTGTTCGCTTACGTCAGCCCGTGCTACAGCTGTATCGGCGCGACCATGGCCGATATCGTCATCCGCGACTCCGGCGGCGGGGCGGACGCGGTGTTCGTCAACGCACCCGATGTCGGCATCGCCACCTTGGAGGCGGACGGGTTCACCGCGGAGATGCGCCGGCACTGCCCACGCTGCACCACCACGGTGGCCGACGCGCCTATCGCGCAGTGGGGCACGCAGATCCCCGGCATCGCCACCGCCGCGGCGGCCGACCCGAAGGTGAGCTACATCGTGCCGGTGTTCGACACCGCCTCCCCGCTGATCGTGCCCGCGCTGGCCGCCGCGAACGCCACCGGACGGGTCAAGCTGGTCAGCTCCAACGGTGACCAGGCGCAGCTTCAGGACATGAAGAACGCCGGCTCGCCCCGGTGGGTGGGTGATGTCGGTGTCAACGGCGCGTGGATCGGCTGGGCGAGCATGGACGAGGTGTTCCGCGCCCTGACCAACCATCCGGCGCTCGCCGACGAGAAGATCGGCTTCCGCGCGTTCACCCCCACCGACATCGATACGCTCGACCTCAGCCAGAACCCGTCGACCTGGTATGGCGGCACGGACTTCGCCACCCGGTACCTGATGCTGTGGGGCCTGTCCTGACCCGAGCGTCGCCGGCTGAGCCCATACCGCCGGAGGGCACCGACGCCGCGCCCGCCTTGGTCGCGCGCGCCCTCAGCAAGCGGTTCGCCGGGCGCACCGTGCTGCACCGGCTCGACCTGGACCTGCACCGAGGCGAGGTCCGGGGCCTGCTCGGGCACAACGGATCCGGGAAGTCAACCTTCGTGAAGATCCTGTCCGGTTATCACCAGCCCGAGCCCGGCGCGGCGCTGACCGTGTGTGGGCAGCCGGTGGCCTTCACCCGGTCCGGCCACGATCCGGCACACGGGTTGATGAGCTTCGTCCATCAGGACCTCGGCCTGGTCGCCACCGCCACGATCGTGGAGACCTTCGGCGTCGGCCGCTACCTCACCGGGCTCGGCGGGAGGATCTCCTGGCGCCGGGAGCGGTCCCAGCTCGCCGCCGCCCTGGCTCGGTTCGGCGTCGATCTGCCCCCGGATCGGACGATCGCGGAGATTCCCGTCACCGACCGGGCGATACTCGCCATCGCCAGAGCCTTCGATCGCCTGGCGGACCGGCGACAGGGGGTGCTCGTCCTCGACGAGCCCACCGCGTTCCTGCCCCAGGACGGGGTCGAGCGGGTGTGCGCGGCCATCCGGACCGTCGCCCACCACGGTGTCGGAGTACTGCTGGTCACCCACAACATCCCCCAGGCACTCGCCATCACCGAGCGGATCACGGTGCTGCGCGACGGGCACCGGGTGCTGGAGGAGCCCACGACCGCGCTCACCACTCAGCGGCTGGTCACCGCGATGGTGACCGAACCGGTGGGAGCGCAGACGACCTCGCGGGCGCGCCGGCCGCGCTCCCGCGAGGTCGCGCTGGCGGTTCGCGACCTGGGCGGCGCGGGGACCCGCGGGGTGTCCTTCGACGTGCGGGCGGGTGAGATCGTCGGTCTCACCGGATTGATGGGCAGCGGCTTCCAGCGCGTTCCCTACCTCCTGTTCGGTGCCACCGCGGCCCGGTCCGGATCAGCGTGCGTGCACGGCGACCCGCTGCCGCTGCCCCGTCTCACCCCCGCGCGCGCGATCCGGGCCGGGCTGTGTCTGGTCCCCGGCGACCGGGCTCGACACGCCGCCGTCCTGGACGCCCCAGCCGCCGACAACATCACCCTGGGCGACCTCGCTCGCCATGTCCGGCGCGGGCTGCTGCGCCAGGACCGCGTCGTGGCGCACGCGAGTGCCCTGATGGACCAGGCCGGCGTGCAGCCGCTCGCGCCCGGTCGCGACCTCCGCACGTTCAGCGGCGGCAACCAGCAGAAAGCCGTGCTGGCCAAGTGGCTCGCCCGCGCGCCCAGGGTGCTGCTCCTCGACGAACCGGTGCACGGGGTCGACGTGTCGTCCCGAGCGCAGATCTTCACCCGCCTCGCCGCGCTGGCTGACGCCGGCACCGCCATCGTGCTGGCCAGCATCGACCACGACGACCTCGTCGCGGTCTGCGACACCGTGCTCGTCCTGGCCAACGGGCGGATCACCGCTCGGCTCCACGGCGAGACCCTGACCGCTCAGCGGATGCTGACCGCGTGCTACCAGCACACCCGGACCCCCGACGAGACGGTGTGACCCCCGGGCGAGCGGGCGTGGTCCGGCGGTTCGGCCTGCTCGCCATCTGGGCGGTCATGATCGCCGTGTTCGGCGTACTCCGGCCCGAGGAGTTCCTCACCACCGGCACCGTCGGCGCGATCCTCAGCTCCCAGGCCCCGCTGCTCATCCTCGCCCTCGGGCTGCTCCCGGCGCTGACCGCCGACACCCTCGACCTGTCCGCCCCGGCCACGCTCGGCATCGCCGACACCCTGCTCGGCGAGCTCAACGCCGTGCACCACTGGCCGCTGTGGGCCGCGGCCGCCGTCATCGTGTCGTGCGGCGCGCTCATCGGCAGCCTCAACGCCGCGTTCATCGTCGGTTTCGGCGGCGATCCCATCGTGGTCACCCTCGGCACGGGCACCCTGCTCGGCGGCGCCGCGCTCGGCATCAACATCGTGCCCACCGCGGGCATCAGCGCCTGGTTGGTCACTCTCACCCGGCACCCGGTACTCGGGCTTCAACTCATCTTCTACCTCGGTCTCGCGCTGGCCCTCGGCACCTGGTATTTCGCCACCTACACCCCCACCGGGCGACACCTGTTCTTCGTCGGCGCCGGTCCCGACGTCGCCCGCCTCACCGGCATCAACGTGACCCGGTACCGCACCGCCGCGCTCGTCTACAGCGGTGTGATCGCCTCGATCACCGGTATCCTGCTCGCCGGCACGCTCGGCTCCTCAGATCCCACCATCGGCCCGACCTACCTGCTGCCGGTGTTCGCCGGCATCTTCCTCGGCGCCACCACGATCACCCCGGGCCGGTTCAACGCCTGGGGCACCGTGGCCGCGGTGTACTTCCTCACCACCGGCGTGACCGGCCTGGAGCTTCTCGGCCTGTCCGGATGGGTCAACCAGGTCTTCTACGGGGCCGCGCTCGTCCTGGCCGCCACCTTCTCGCGCATCGTCACCCGTGCCGACCCGGAAGGTGCACAAGCCTCCATATGACCCTGCACGGGGGCCAGAAAGGTGCACAAGCCTCCATAAGACCCTGTAGGGGCGGGCAGAAGGTGCACAAGCCTCCATGAGATCGTGCGGGGGTGGGTTTCGGGGAACCCTGGCGATCCTGGGGGCGACCATTGTCGTGTGGATTGTGCGGAGTGTCGGCAGGCTCTCTCGGCTCGACAGGAGGACGAGGCGAGCGCGGTGGGCTGGGATGTGATCGACGCGCACCTCACCATGTGCGCCATGTGCCGCTGGTTCGCCGCCAAGGCGGCGCGCGTCACCAGGCTTGCGCGCGCCGCCGTGGCCGCTTCGGAGCCCGACGTCATCGAGGCGGTCCTCCGGGTGGGATCCGGCCCGCGGTGGCGTGAAGACCAACGACATGGTGCCGACGTTCGCGCTGTGGTGGCGGCGGCTCGGTGGTGTGGTTGCCCGTGCTGTCGCCGGTTGACCGCATTGCTCACGCCGTCGCCCTGAACTCGGCGGCAGTAGGGTGGTCACCGGAGAGGGGAGCTAGGGGCCACGCTCGGGACCTGCGGGAGGCGGGCTACTCCGTCGAGGGGGTCGGTGAAGTCGAAAGCGGTGGTGTCGTCGTAGGCGGCCAGGATCCGCTGGGCGGTCGTGGTGATGTGGATCTCGTCGGGTCCGTCGTAGATGCGGGTCCCCCGGGCGGTGCGGTGGGCCACGGAGAGGTAGGGGTGCAGGAGCCCTTCGGCACCGAACACCTGCACCGCCCGGTCGAGCACGTCGTTGACCATCCGCGAGGCCGCGACCTTCGCCGCGCTCACGTCCGAGGTGGTGGGCAGGCCGGCGTCGAACACCGCGGCGGCCCGGCGCAGCAGGCTGCGGGCCGCGCAGATCTCGGTATAGGCCGCGAACACGTGCTGGTGCATGAGCTGCTTGTCGGCGAGCACTCCGCCGAGGGTGCGGCGCCGGCGCATCCGCAGGCACATCAGGTCGAACGCGCGCTGCGCCTGGCCTGACCAGTGCATCGCGCGCAGCAGCCGCCCGAGGTTCAACCGCCGCCCGATCACGGCGCTGCCCCTTCCCCGTCGGCCCACCAGATGGTCCTCGGGTACCCGCGCGTCAGCGAACTCCAGCTCCCACTGGTCGGACTCGAGACCCAGCACGGACAGCGACCGCACCACCCGGAAGCCGGGCGTGCCCGCCGGCACCACGATCAGCGACAACGCGCCGCGGATCGGCCTGCCCAGCGCCTCGGTCCGGGCCACCACGGTGGTGAAGGTGGCGCGGCCCCCTCGGCAGGTGAACCACTTGCGCCCGTGCACCGTCCACATCCCCTGGGCCAGCCGCGCCTCGGTGCGCAGCAGGCTGGCGTCTGACCCGCTGACCCCGGGCTCGGTCATGCCGTAGCCGGCCACAGCGGTTCCCGCCGCGAGCGGGGCCAGGTACTCCCGGCGGACGCGCTCGGAGCCCGACTCGTGCAGCATCCACACGTCGAGCGTCGCGTCGGCGCCGAACACGCCGGGTCCGTGCAGCGTGCGGCCCTCCTGCTCGCCGATCGCCAGGTACTCGGGCAGGGTGAACCCACCGCCGCCGAGCTCGGGCGGGTAGTACAGCCCCCAGAGACCGGCCGACCGCGCCCGCCGCTGCAGCTCGGCCAGTACTCCGGGGCCCTCCGGACCGCTGAGCAGAGCCTCGCGGGGCAGGATCTCCTCCTCGGTGAACCGGCGCACGGCCTCGCGCACGGACACCGGGTCCCTCGGCGTCGCCCCGGTGCGGGCGGGCCTGGTGGCCAGCTCGAGCAGGGCCCGCTTGTCGACCTTGCCCGCCGGGGTGACCGGCAGCTCATCGAGCACCACCAGCTGCTCGGGGAACTTGCGCCGCTCCAGGCCGGCCGCGTCGAGGAACGGACCGAGTCTGGTGATGTCCAACGGTGGTGCCCCCGCCCGCAGCGCCACACACGCGCACACCCGCTGCCCGAGGTCCGCGTCGGGGACCCCGATGCACGCGACACTGACCACGTCCTGATGCGCCGCCACCGCCAGCTCGACCTCAGTGGGGCTGATGTTGGCGCCGCCGCGGATGACGATCTCCTTGCCGCGCCCTACGAGGCGCAGCCTGCCCTCGGCGTCCAGAAAGCCCCGGTCGCCGGTGCGCACCCAGCCATCGGGAGTTCGGTAGCGCTCGTCGAGCTCCGGTGCGTGCACGTAGCACAACGGGGACATCGGTCCGCGAGCGAGGATCTCGCCGACCTCGCCCCGCCGGACCGGGTGGTCGGCGGTATCGGCGATGCGGATGTCACAGATCGTGGCGTTGGGCCTGCCGACCGTGTGCTGGGCCACCGGGAGGGGATCGTCGAGCAGCGTGTGACAGTTCACGCCATCGGCCGAGCCGTAGAGGCTCACGAAGGCGCAGCCTAGACGCCGCACGCACAGCTGCGCGGTCGGCGGGTCGATGGTCGCGCCGCCGCTGACCACGGCCACCAGCGATGACACGTCGGTTCGCGGCAGGTCCGGGTGACCGAGCAGGCGCTGGAACATGGTGGGTACCCCGAACACGTGGGTCGGCCGGTGCCCGGCGATGGCCGCGAGCACCTCCCCCGGGTCGAACCTCGGGAGCAGCACCAGGGACCCACCCAGCGTCACGAGTACCCCGACGGTCGCGCATGAGCCGAACGACGAGCCGAGCGGGACACCGAACAGGCCCCGCAGGGGGGAGCCGTCGGGCGGCGCCAGCCGGGCGAGGAACCGGCCTCGCCCGCCGACCAGCGCGTTGTGCGAGTACGCCACGATCTTCGGCTCCGCCTCGGTGCCCGAGGACACCAGCAGCCGCACCGCCGAGTCCGGGTCGATGGGCTCGACGGTGTCGGCTTCGAGCGCGGGCCCGGCCAGCAGGTCGTCCAGGCTCGTGGTGCCCGCCGGCGCCGGGCCGTCGACCACGATGTGCGCGAGGTCGGGAACCTCAGGTCGCACGCCCTGGTAGAGCTTCGCGACGTCGACGTCGGCGTAGTACCGGGAGATGACCGCGAGGCCGGCCCGGGACCTGCCCAGCAGCGCCCGCACGTCGCGGTCGCCGCGCCCGACAGGGAAGGGCAGCACGACACCACCCAGCGCGGCGACCGCGAGGTCCACGACCACCGAGCGCCAGGAGTTCGGCAGCTGGCAGCAGACCACCGACCCCGGCTCGACGCCCAGCTCGCGCAGGCCGCGGGCGAGCCGCAGCGCGGCGTCGTGCAGCTCGACGCGGCTGTGCACCCCAGAGGCGTCGAGCACCGCGGCCCGGTCCGGATCCGTCGCGACCAGGTCCGTGAACAATCCGAACACGTCCCGGTCGGGGTAGTAGCCGGCCCGGGACCACTCGCGGCGCAGCGCCGCCGGCACCAGGTCGGGCAACCGTCGGCTGAGCCGACGATCTGACTGCGGGGCGGGGCTCACGAGAACCTCCAGGGTGAGGTGAGGAGGGCACACCCGTGGTGGGTGAGGTAGCCGGCCAGACGCGGGTCGTCGAGCAGCGCGGTGAGGTCCTTGTGCGCCACCGCCGCCGGTACCCCGGCGGTGTGCAGGCGCTCCAGCCAGGAGCCCGCCGGCCGCGTGCGTAGCGGCGACTCCAGCCGGGCGCGGAGCCCGGCGGTGTCCCGCGGGTGCATGGGCGCCGGAACACCGACCACGCGGCACAGCGCGTCGATGGCGGTCGCCGACCGGGCGGCCAGGGCGAGTGGCTCGTCGGCGGTGCCGAACACGCCGGTGACCGGCCGGGGCGCGGCGCCGCAGCCGGTGACCGACCGGACCCGGCCCGCGTCCCGGCCCAGCGCGTCCGGGCCCAGTGCGCCCGAGCCCAGTGCGCCCGGACTCAGCGCGTCCGGGCCCAGTGCCTCGACGAGCAGCACGTCGGCCGCGCCCAACAAGGACGACTCGACGCGCCCGCCGCTGCCGTCGAGGTGGCGCCGCGCCAGGCCGGCGAGCACACCCTCGGTGCACACCTGGGCTCCGAGCAGGTCGAGCAGCGTCATCAGCGAGGGTCGTGGCGAGCCGGGCTCGCCGATCATCTCGGCGAGCCCCGAGTAGGCCTGCACCATGAAGTCGGTCCCCAGCGGCGGGTCGGCGCCACCCCAGAGCCCGCCCCACGCCGAGGCCTGCGCGTACACCAGCTCCGGGCGGATCCGTGCCAGGTGGTCGGCGTCGAGCCGGTAGCGCTCCGCGGCGCCCGGCGCCCAGTTCTGCACGAAGACGTCCGCGTCGCGCACCAGCTCACCGACCCGCGCCTGGCCCGCCGGCGTGCGGATGTCCACCTCCACCACCCGCTTGCCGTGGTTCAACGCCACGAACCGCGCCGAGCAGTCGCCGACCATCGGGGGCATCCCGCGCAGCGGGTCCCCACCCGGCGGCTCGATGCGCACCACCTCAGCGCCGAGCAGGAGGAGCAGCCGGCCCGCCAGCGGCCCCTGCACCCGACGGCAGGACTCGACCACTCGCAGGCCCGTCAGCGGCAGCTCCCCCGCATCGACCCTCGCCTCGCCGGCGGCCGATGCGGAGGCCGACGCGGACGCGCCGGTGTGGGTGCTCAGCCGCCACGGCGCGGGCGGACCGGCCGCAGCCAGGACGTCGGGGTCGCGCCGCCGCTGCGCCACACCGCGCACCGGGCACAGACTCATCCCGGTCTCGGCGGCGACGCGCACGAGGTCGGCGAAGGCCCACCCGGCGATCGCCTGGTGCAGCTGCGGACACAGGCCGGCGGTGGCACTCGGATAGCGCAGGACGAAAGGCCGCCAGCTGCGGCTGACCGCCGCCGCGTCGGTGCCGAGCCGCTCCCAGAACGCCCGCCAGGGCGCAGCATCAAGGGCCTCCAGCTCCAGTGGCACACCGTCGGCGGACCGGAAAGGGGGACGGACGGTTCCCGGTGGCTGCCGCGGTTGGCCGGTCTCCGGGTCTTCGGCGGCCGTCGCGGCCGCGAGGTACTGGCTCACCGTGAGGGCGGCGGCCGCCGGGAGGGACACCGACGCGTGCGACACGGCCAGCCCCCGCAGCCGCCCCACCACCACGGCCAACGCACCCTGCAGCGCCAGGCTCGCCGCCGTGGCACAGACGTAGGGCGCCCCTATCGGCTCCACCCCGCCGGCCGCGCGGCCGTGCACCGCCATCAGCCCGAACGCGGCCTGGGCGGCCAGCTCGTCGTACGGGCCGTCCCGCTCGGCTCGCCACCCCCGCACCGAACTCGTGGCGCTGCCGTGCGCGCCGAGGACCCGCAGCCCGGTGCCCGACGGAGCGTCCGACACCGGCTCCGCACGGTCGGCCGGCCCGGGTGGTCCACCACCCGTCGCCGCCAGCAGCCGGCTCGCCGCGGCGCGCAGGCACCTATCCAGCGCAGCTCGGGTCGGTGGCACCGACACCCGGTAGGGCACACCGGCACCACGTTCGCGGATGACACACGACGAGGGTCGGCCAGCGTCACTGAAAGTCAACGGTCTCACCTCTCCGGCGATGCCCTGTCACACGACCAGGTCTAGTGTCTAACACTAGAGTTTCACTACAGTCAACAGAGGGTTCGACGGCTCAGGGGACGGTCATGACGCGCTCGACGGAGGACGGGGCGGCGGAGGGCGCACCGCCGGCACTCGTGGTCGTGCTCACCCTGGCGATGACGCTGCCGATGCTCGTGCTGTACGCCATCGGGGCCCTCGGGCCGCGGCTCGTGACCGGCCTGGGGGTCGATCGGACCGAGCTCGGCCTCGTGCCCGCGGCCGGGTTCGCGGTCGCGGCGGTGCTGTCGCTGTGGTCTGGCCGCGTGGTCGACCGGGTGGGCACCCGGGGCGCCGGCGCGGCGCTGTTCGTCATCGTGGCCGTCTCGTTCGCCACGATGGCGCTGGCAGGCGGCCTCGGACTGCTCGTCGTCGCCGTCGCGGCGTGCGGGATCGCACAGGCTCTGGCCAACCCGGTCACGAACCGAATCATCGCTGAGCGTGTGCCGGTCAGGGCCCGCGGCACGGTGGTCGGGGTCAAGCAGTCCGGCGTGCAGCTCGCCGCCCTGGTCGCCGGTGCCGCGCTGCCGCCGGTCGCCGCGGTGTGGGGGTGGCAGGCGGCGTTCGCGTGCGTGCCGCCGGTCGCCCTGGCCTGCCTGCTCGCCACGCTCCGGTTACTCCCCGCAGCCCGCGATGTGGCTCGGAGACCGAGGACCGGCGGCGGGCGGTTGCTGCCCGCCGCACCCGGGCGGGCGCTGGGCTGGTTGCTCGCCATGCAGCTGTGCCTCGGCGCCGGGCTCGCCGCCGTGACGACGTTCATCCCGCTCTACGCTCACCAGGACCTGGGCGCCGGCGATCGTCACAGCGCGCTCGTGCTCGCCGGCTTCGGTGTCTCCGGAGTGCTCTCCCGGGTGCTGTGGACATCGGTGGCCGGCCGCCGCGACGACCCGTTGGGCCTGCAGTTCCTCTTGGGGCTGTTCGCCGCGGTCGCCGCGGCTGCCCTGTGGCTCAGCGGTGTGGTCCCGGCGGGGGGCCTCGCGCTGGTGTGGGCCGGGGCCATCGGGGTGGGGGCCACCGCCGTGGCCGCGAACGCCGTCTCGATGCTGAGCGTCATCAACGACCGCCGCTTCGGCCCGGTGGGGCACGCCTCGGCGCTGGCCTCCAGCGGGTTCTTCGCGGGCTTCGTGGTCAGCCCGCCGCTTGCCGGGCTGCTCGCCGACACCGCGGGCTTCGGTGCCACCTGGGTGCTGGTGATCGGGGCGTTCCTGCTGGCCACCGGCTGCGCGGCGGCCCTGCGGCGGCTCGGTCACGCGAGCGTCGCCGCGCCGGTCTCATAGCATGCCACCATGCCGGTGAGGCATAGCTCAGCTCGGGGCCGCCCGGGTGCTCGCGCAGACCGGTCGCACCGGTGAGGAGGACAGTGAGCCCCGACGTCATCGTCGTCGGCGCCGGCCCGACCGGGCTGACGACGGCGCTGCTGCTGGCCCACCACGGCGTGGCGTGCACGGTGTTGGAGCGGCGCCCCGCGCCGTCCCGGACTCCCCGAGCACGGGCGGTCACGCTGCGCACCATGGAGGTTCTTCGGGGTCTGGGCCTGGCCGAGGAGGTCACCGCCGCAGCGGTGGCCAGCGAGCGGACCGGGCTGCCGTTCACCTTCGCCCGCACCCTCGCCGAGGCCGCGCCCGCGCGGACCACCACCATGTTCCGCCGCGGCACGCGCGCCGAGCAGAGCCCGTGCACCACGGTGATGTGCCCGCAGGACGTGGTGGAGCGCATCCTGCTGGCCCGAGTCGCCGCTACCCCCTCGATCCGGCTGCGGCGCGGGGTGGACGTGCGCGGGGTGGACGTGCACGGCGACGAAGCGCTGCTGCACACCGCCGAGGGCAACCCGCTGCCCGCACGCTACGTGGTGGGCGCCGACGGCGCCTCGAGCCCGCTGCGCCGAGCGTGCGGCCCACCCACCGGGCCGGCTGACGAGTCCGGTGCGACGGCAGGGCCCGCCGTCGTCAACACGCTGGTGCTGTTCGAGGCGGACCTCACCGAGCTCGTCGCGGAATGTGGCAGCGCCATCTACTTTCTGGACCACGAGGGGGTGCGGGGCTACCTGCAGCCGACCGCGCAGCCGCACCGGTGGACGTTCAACCAGCTACACGAAGACCGGTCACCCGAAGACCGGTCACCCGGGGACCGGGAGCCGCTCGCCCGGACCGATCCCGCGGCCGCGGTGCGAGGAGTGCTGGGCGCCGACATCGCCGTGCGGGTCCTGGAGACGACCGACTGGACGATGCGCAGCGTGGTGGCGCCGTGGTTCCGGCACGGCCCGGTGCTGCTCGCGGGCGACGCCGCGCACGTGGTGTCGCCGTTCAGCGGGTCAGGGATGAACCTGGGGGTGCAGGACGCGGCGAACCTCGCCTGGAAGCTCGCCGCGGTGCTGCGGGGACACGCCGGCCCGCGGCTGGTGGCCAGCTACGAGGAGGAGCGGCGCCCGGTGGCGCTGTGGAACGTCGAGGAGGACCGCCGCAACGTGTCGACCGTCCGGGACGACAGCGGATGGCGACGGTGGAGCGTGGAGCTACCCCGGCGGCGCACCAAGGACGGGCTCCTGCTCGGGTACCGCTACCGCTCCAGAGCGGTGCTGCCCGACGACGACCCGGGCCCCCCCGAACCGGACTACGCCGAGTACGTGCCCTCCGCCCGACCAGGGGACCGCGCCCCGCACTGCTGGCTCGACGACCACGAGACGTCCACGATAGATCTCCATCGCGACGGGTTCGCCCTGGTGGGGCCCGACCCGAGCTGGGCGGAGCACGTCGCCGCGGCGGTCGCCGCGCTCGACCTGCCGGTGGCGGCGCTGCCCCCGACCACCGGAGCCACGACCCGGGCACGCCTCGCTGAGGTCTACGACCTGAGCCGAGGCGCCGTGCTCGTCCGGCCGGACGGTCACGTCGGCTGGCGCTGTACCGACCCACCGCCGAATCCCGCGGCGGCGATCGCCACCGCCATCCGCACGATCCTGGACATGGCCGGGTAACAAGGGTACCGGTAGCGTGTCGGGTCCGAGCCTGGGCCGAGTCCGCCCCTACACTGAGCTTCCCACGACGAAGATCGCTTCCGGTGGCCCACGCCCGGACATCCCGCTCGCGGTTCGGGCGGCCGACCTCCAGGCCCCGGTACGCCGGGAGCGACCGGCCCCAGGAGCGCTCGATGACCATCACAGGCGGCCGGAAAGATCCAGGCCCGACCGCCGGCGACAAAATCCTCAGCGCCGCCATGAGGCTCTTCGTCACGCAGGGTTACCCGTCCACGACGGTGGAGATGATCGCGCGGGAGGCGGGGGTCGCCGTGCAGACGGTCTACTTCAGCTTCCGCGCCAAGGCGAACATCCTCATCCAGCTCGTCGACATCAACGTGGCCGGGGACACCCAGCCCACTCCGACGCTGGAGCGGGCGTGGGTCACCAAGGCGCTCGCCGAGCCCGATCCCGCCCGCCAGCTCGAGCTCCAGGTCAAGGGAACGGCCTCCATCCACCGTCGGGTCGCCCCGCTGCTGAGCGTGCTGCACCGCGCCAGTGACACCGACCCCGCGGTCGCCGAGCTGTGGCGAGCCAACCAGGGCCGGCGACGCGCCCTACAACGTCAGCTCATGATCGCTCTACGCCGCAAGGGAGGCCTGCCCCCGGGGATGCGGCTCGGCCAGGCGGTCGACATCAGCTACGCGCTGCTCGGCCCCGAGCTGTTCCATGTGCTGGTCACCGAACGCGGCTGGTCGATCGCGGAATGGGAACGCTGGACCCTCGGTGTCCTGCGCCGTGACCTCCTCGTCTCAGGTGGTCGAGCGGAGGCGCCATGACCGGCGGTGACGTCGCCGCACCGCGGATCCCCGTGAACGGGGTCGAGCTCGCCGTGCAGGTGGCCGGATCCGGTCCGCCGATCGTGCTCGTGCACGGTTCCCTCGATGACCATCGGGCCTGGGAACGGATCCTGCCGCGGCTCGCCGAGTCGCATCTGGTCGTCACCTACGACCGGCGCGGCCACGGCGACAGCAGCTGTCCGCCTGGCCAGGGTCGGATCAGCGAGGACGTCGAGGACCTGGCCGGCGTACTGGGCGTCCTGGGACTCGAGGCGCCTCTGGTCGTGGGCCACTCCTACGGTTCCAGCATCACCCTGCTGCTCGGCGCCCGGTACCCCGGCTCGACCGGCGGCCTGCTGGTGCACGAGCCCCCGCTGTTCGCCCTCCTGCGCGACGACGCGTCGACCCGGCATCTGGCCGAGGAGGCGAGCGAACACCTGCGCCGCGCCGCCGGTCTCATCACCGCGGGAGCGGTGGCGCAGGGCGTCCGCCATTTCGTCGACCACGCCGCGTTCGGGCCGGGGACATGGGACATGCTGTTCACCTCGGAGATCCGGCGGACCTGCCTGGCGAACGCCGACACCTGGCTCGACCAGTCGGGGGACCCCACCAGGCTGGCGGTGCGGCCGGAGCTGCTCGCGGACTACCCGCACCCGCTCGTCGTCAGCCACGGTGCGACCGGCCTGCCCACCTACGGCCTGATCGCCGAGCTGATCGTCGCTGCGCTGCCACGCTCACGCCGGCGGGTGCTGCGCGGCGCCGGGCATGCCCCGCACCTGAGCCACCCGGCGGACTTCGCCGAGCTGGTCCTGTCCTGCGCGCAGGAGACGGCCGAGCGGCGGCAGGACAGACACCGACCCCACTGATCAACCGGATGATCCACCAGCAGCGAGTACGGGGCGATCACCGCCCGACACTCGACGGAGCCGATCCAGGCGCATAGCCATCCTGTGGATACTGCACCCGCCCCGTCTCCGACGCCTTGAGCGCCACGGCTACCCGTCGCCAGACGTACGGCCGGAGCCGTTCTCGGGCTTGCTCGTCAGTACAGAACTCGAACGCCGACAACTCGCTGTCTGCCGGCTTCAGCCGGCCGAGGAAGTCGCCCACGGTCCGGTTCCCTCGGTGCGGTCCATTCAACGCCCGCTGTTTGATGCGAACCCGACACTGCCCATCACCGGGTGACCCTCGAAATCAACGTGGATGGTCGCTGACCTGCCCTAACCGACCCTGACCAGCACTACTCGACACCTCGGCCGGGTCATGGCCCGCCCGGTCGGTGGGCGCGGGAGGATCCGGACTGAGCGGTACCGCCTCAGGAGGGCTCGACGGCGGAGAGGTCGACGGGCTCGTCGGCGTTCAGGTTCGTCGTGCGGATCCTCGCGGAGACGACCTCGTGGCCGTACTCGATCTGGTGGTGGTCGATCTCGAAGGTGGCGCTGGCGAAGTATCCGCGCGGTCCCTTGTCCGGGTCGGGGTGAGGGTTGTGGTAAAGCCGTTCGGCGTGCTCGCGCAGACGGAGCATCGCGGGCACGCCGAGGACCATGAAGCGGGGCGTGCCGTTGAAGGCGATCTCCAGGTGGGCCAGCAGCTGCGCGTAGGCGGCGTTGAAGGCCACCGCGTGCTCGTACACCGCTTTGTCGTCGTACCGGGCGTAGTCGGCGAGGGAGGCCTTCGGGTCGATGAGGTAGGCGTCGTCCCAGCGCACATCGATCTCGGGGCCGGTGGGCGGCGCGGCGGGGGTGTCGTGCGGGCCGTAGGTGCGCCCGGTGAGGATCTCGTTGAACCGGAAGTAGTGGGCGACCTGGCGCTGTTCTCCGAACAGCAGGTCGTCGCTGTCGAAGATGGAGTCGCTGAGTCCCTCCCCCTGCTCGGTGACCACGCGCAGCGCGAGGAGCGCGGACCTCAGGTCGGTGACGGGGAACGCCTCGCCGCCGGAGTTGTAGAAGTCCTCCGGGCCGACCTGCCGCTCCCTGGCTCCGCAGAAGACGGTGTCCTCGCCGAGCTCGGTGACCAGCGCGAGCAGTCCCTGCCGGATGAAGTCGTTGAACTGCCCGATCGAGGTCCAGCCCCGCTCGGGCTGGAGCGGGCCGTCGTCACGGCGCCGCGGCCGCTCGATGAGCAGGAAGGTCCGCATCGCCTCCGGGGAGAAGTGCCGTAGCGGGATCTCCACGTTCAGGGCGCTGTAGGGGAGCTTCGCCGGATAGCTGCGGACGAAGTCCGGATGAGCCACCCTCGGCCGGCCGCCGACCGCGTTGAGCAGGTTGGCGATGAGTGTCATGTGCAGCATCTCCTCCAGCACGACGCTGCGGATCGCGTAGTACGCGGCCCTGTTGGTACCGGCCTGTATCTGTACATCGCCGTCAGGTACGGCGGGATCGTGAGGTGCTCGATCTCCAGCGCGCCCTGGAGGTAGGTCCGGAGCTCGGAGAGGGTCTTGGGGAGCGTGAACGGCAGCTGCCGGTCGCCCAGGACGATGCCTTCGCTCCGGCTTCCGGGCGCGCCGTGCGCCTGCGAGGGGCGACGGGTCGCGGTCACGGTCGGGCTCCCGCGGTGCCGAGGCTCACCGGGCGATGCCGCTCGATGAGGTCGCGGTGGATCTGCTCGGCGCTGCGCAGCGCGAGAGCGGCCATCGTCAGCGAGGGGTTGGACGTGCCGATGGAGGGCATGCTGCCGCAGCCCACCGCGTACAGGTTGGGGTGGTCCCAGCAGCGCTGGAAGGAGTCGACGACCGAGCTCTTCGCGTCGCTGCCCATGATGTGCGTGCCCGCGCCGTGCCCGGCTCCTTTGTAGGCGTAGTCGTGGTCGCGATACCGGAAGTAGCCCAGCGGGGCGACGCCGTCGCGGGGGCTGTGGTCGGTGTGCTCCTGCGCCCCCAGCTCGGCGTAGACGGCGGACGCGACGCGCTTGGCCGCCGCCAGCCCCTCCTTGACGTGGTCGCTGAGGTTGTAGGTCAGCACCGGGCGGTGGTTTCCCATCGCGTCGCGATACCGGTCGTCGATCGTCACCCGGTTGTCACGGTCCGCGGGCTGCTCGACGGCGAGCTGGAGCTGGAGCTGACGGCCGATCTGATCTCCCAGGGCGTGGCGCAGCATCGTCCCGAAAACGGCTGCCGGGACGATGCTGCCCTGCCGATCGCCACCGACGCCCAGCGCGGTGCCCACGTTGCTCATCGGTGCTCCCGCGGCCCAGCCCCAGCCCCAGTTGCCGATCTCGATCCGGAACGGTGCGCGCCGCCGGCGCGCGTCCCCGAAGCGGAACGCCTCCCAGCCGGAGGTGGACCCGGGGCCGCGAAACGGGCCGATCTGACCTCCGGCGGCCGGGGCGAGGGCCCAGCTGAGCAGCGTCGGATGGTCCATCAGGTTGCGGCCCAGCTCGCCGCTGCCCCCCGCCAGACCCGAGGCGAGCAACAGCCGGGCGTTCTCGATCGCGTGCGCGGCTACGACGACGACGTCGGCCTCGGCCCGGCACGGCCTGCTCGCCGCCGACGCCGGGTCGTCATACCTCCGGTACTCCACGCCCCTGATGCGCCCGTCATTTCCGTCGATCACCCGGGTGACCACGCAGCGCGGGGAGAGCGTGACGGACTCGGTGAACTCCGCCTGGGTGCGCAGCGGCGTCCACTTGGCCTGCACGGGGCACAACGGCACGCAGCTGGCGTTGCCGACGCAGCGCTCGCCGTAGTTCGGCAAGCCCACGGCCCCCTTGGGCAGGTAGCCCGAGCCGCGAGCGTAGCGGGGGTCGGGGGTGCTGTTGCGGCCCTGCGGCACGCTGACGACCCTCAGCGTGAAGTCCTCGACCGCCACCGGATCGTGGACCATCCGCCCGTCCAGGCTCCGGCAGACCTCGTCGATGTAGCTCGGCGGGATCTTCTGCATCGGGTAGACGTAGTCCTCCTCCGAGGGGATACCCAGTGCCCGCTGCTCCTGGGCATCACCCGCGACGCCGATCTCCCGCTCGGCCGCGGCGTAGTACGGCTCCAGGTCGCCGTAGCCGATCGGCCAGTCGCGGCCGTAGCCGTACCGCGTCTTGACGGCGAAGTCGTCGGGGTGCATGCGCAGGCAGATACCCAGCCAGTGCATACCGCTGCCGCCGACCGCGCGCAGGTAGTCGGTGCCGTAGGGCAGCTCGCCGTTCTGGACGAAATAGCCGTTCGCCGTGAAGCCCACGCCGTCGGGGGCGAGGTCGAGGACATCGGGCGACGATGCGGCGACGTTGCGCCGGAACGCGGAGTTGGGCACCTTCGCCACCGCCGAGCGGAAAGTCTCGACCGCATCGAGGTAGCCCTCCCACGTCTCGCGCCCGCCGGTACCCGCCTCCAGGACGAGCACCCGCCAACCCCGCAGCCCGAGCTGCTTGGCGAGGAGGCTTCCCGCGATGCCCGCCCCGACGACGATCACGTCATAGCGCCGCCGGCTCGCGAGCGTTCCGTTCGCCGTCCTGACCCTCACGCGGGCGGCTCCTCGATGCGAGAGCCGCGCGGGTCCTCGGAACCGCCCACGTCTGCGGACCCCGCCGCGTGGGACCCCTCGGCATGTGACCCTGCGGCATGTGACCCTGCGGCATGTGACCCTGCGGCGTGCGGCCCCTCGGCGTGGGAGAAGACCGACGGCGGCAGCGCCGAGGGGAAGTCCGACCACATCAGGCGCGGTCCGGGCGCGGCGACCGGCACCGGCGGCTCGGGCCAGGACAGCGGTGGCGGCTGCAACGCCCAGGTGGCGAAGCCGGGCGCCTTGGCGCCGGCCGGGTGACCATTGAAGGTCCGCCAGACCAGCCCCTCGGTATAGGTCTCAGCCGAGACGACGAACTCGACGTTGGCCGCCTCACGACGCAGCAACCCGTGCGCCTGGGGGGCAAGCCTCGGCCAGGCGCCGGTGTACCACAGGTAGGTCAGCGCACGCGCCACCTCCAGCTCGACGCCGCTCAGAGCGTCGAGGTCCTCCCCCACCCCCGCGAGGACCGCGTCCAGGACCGCGGCTCCGACCTGCTCCCGCGCCGTGGCGAGGTACACATCAGCCATACCGGTCGCCAACAGGTCGTACGGCGCGAAACCAGTCAAGACCGCGCACACGTCAGCGAACCGGCGCCCGTCGTCACTCAACCGTACGGTCCGGACATCGCGGGGACCCCTCGGATCGCTGTCACCACTCATCCACACCGCCTCCACGAGATGATCGACCAAGCGCCATCACCGTGCGGATCAGACTCCGCAGCCCACCTGTGTCAAACTACCCGCCGGACCCGACGCGGTCGACGACGACACAGCGAAGGTCCGGGAGGTCCCGGCCGCCAACGGGGAGAGGTGATCACCGGTGAGCCCCCTCGACCCAGAGTTCTTCGACGACGAGGTGCGCGCCGCGCTGGCCGCCCGGGACATCGGCGCGCTCTACCGCCTCCTGCGCCGCGTCGGGGTGAGCCAGCGCAAGATCGCGCAGCTGACCGGCCAGTCCCCGTCGGAGGTGAGTGAGATCATCAAGGGCCGCCAGGTGCTGAACGTGCGGGTGCTCGAGCGCATCGCC
>JAFAUB010000128.1 GCA_019243635.1 Pseudonocardiales bacterium | reverse complement strand
AGGTGTCCGGAAACGGGAACCTCGACTGTTCGCACACTGGGAGTTGCGGTACACGTCCTGACAATTGGACGGCACGAGCCGGATGAACCGAGAGGTTCACGTCCGGATCTGTGAGGGCCGGGGGCTGAGATGCCCCCGGCTACTCGGTGATGTGTCGCAAGTAAGACGACGGGTTTTCCATGTATCGCCTCCAGTGGTCGACCAGTTCGAGGTCTTTCCACTCGGTACGACGAGAACCGTGCTCGCCTACTTCGATGATGTCCGCCCCGGGGACCGAGGAGAGAATCGGTGAATGGGTAGCACGGATAACTTGTGCACCAGCGTCTCCCAGTTGGTGCACAAGGCCCACCAGGCGTAGGCATGACGTGAAGGACAAGGCCGCCTCCGGCTCATCCATCAAGTACAACAATGGCTCTTGGGAACATGGTGGAGAACACGGTCAG
The DNA here is from genome assembly GCA_019243635.1 of Pseudonocardiales bacterium. Classification (GTDB taxonomy): domain Bacteria; phylum Actinomycetota; class Actinomycetes; order Mycobacteriales; family Pseudonocardiaceae. The sequence continues at coordinate 10,159 of JAFAUB010000128.1, read as the reverse complement.
AAACCCTTCCCCGTGGCTCATCGTGCTGTGTCGTCTCCCCGGTATCCGAGTGTTCCAGATTTTCTTTCAAACAACCCGAGTGCGGTTTCGGCCCGCAGGAAAAAACCTCTCCGCTTGCTACGGTGCCCGCGCAGGACCGCCGCACCCTTGCTGGTTAAATCCAGGTGGAGCACGCTACCGAGCGTGCTCTTCGGTCGGTTGGTCGCATAAGGGCCGAGATTTCGACCACCTCGCCCATCGAACTTGAAGGCCTCGGCGAGCGCCTCGATAAGAGTTGATTTTCCTGAGCCGTTCTCGCCGACGAGAAAAGTGACAGGAGAGGTGAAGCCCAGTCCGTCATCGGCTAATTCCGCAACACAGGGCACCGTGTACGGCCAGACATCACGGCTCACTGGTCGCAACCGTTCAGGTATATACGCGCGTCGGACGAGCATCTGGCATCTTTTACCTCCAGTCGGGTCCACAACCGCCGGCGGGGATGCGGTTGCCCATTGGTATGCAGCTTGGACTGCACGATGGTGGGCACTGGGGGTCGCATGAGCCGGGGGTGCACCCCGCTGCGATCGCGGAGAGTCGCAAGTGTGCCTCTTTCATTCTCGGTACGGTGACGATCTCATCCAAAGGAGTTGTCCGTACGTTCCCGAGTGGTATCCATCGAGCGAATACGCACGGCCATACTTCACCGTCGGCTGCTACAGCCACCTTCCCCCGAGCGCATCCACCACACAGTGGGTCAATATCAGGTCTGTCGTCTCGGGCACCTCGACCGACTTGTCGCAGATCGTCGATTGCGATATCGGCCACACCGAGGGCTTCCAGTTCCATGACGGCTTGTTCCACCCGTTGGTCCGAGTGCGTGTCGATCACACCGACTCGCGGGGGGATAGAGCGACGTAGCGCCTCGATGATATTCCCCTTGGTGCGCGTGCGGCTACCGCGCCGCTTTGTGATTTCTTCGTGCTGCGCGGGGTCATCGGAGTAGTAGCTTGTGGCCAACCGGACTCCGGGCAAGCTGAACATGTCCCATAGCTGCGGTGTCACGCGGACCAGGTTACTGAACACCTCGGCTGTCAATCCACGGCCTAACGCGCGCCGCATCAACCTGGATAAGTCTGGGTGCAACGTCGGCTCACCGCCGATAAATCGCACCATGGTCACGCCGGATGTTCTGGCCTCGTCAATCACCCGTGACCAACCGTCCCCGGTCATCGCTCCATGCGTTCCCGTTGATCCCGAGTCCGCGTAGCAGTGAGTGCGGTGGAGTCGGTATTTTCCCGTGATCTCAAGCCACAAGAAAGACACGTCAGTCCTCATCGCCTCACCCTTTGCTGTGCCTGCATAGGCGACGCGAGGACGTTGACCCGGCCCATATCCGGCACGTCGGCCACCAAGAACCCGGCCGTTTTGGGCGTACCGCGTCGACCGTGACGACATGAAAGACCTGTTCGGACCGTGGGAGCCACAGTCGACCGGCTCGCCCGTTCTACCACCGCGGCCTGCGGGCAACCCGGACGTGACCGCGAGCTTCGACCTGCTGTGGAAGGGTATCGAGGTCACCACCGGCGCACAGCGTGAGCACCGCTACGACGTGCTGTGCAAGCAGGCCGAGGAGAAGGGACTGAGTCTGGAGCCGCTGCGCTCATACCTGGACTGCTTCCGCTTCGGTATGCCACCCACGGCGGCCTCGGCGGGGGGCTCAACCGGATCATAATGGTGCTGCTCGGCCTCGATAGCATCCGCGAGGTGACGTTCCTGTTCCGGGGACCGAACCGCCTCGAACCCTGACGACCCTCACCCGGCGCGTTTTCCTCCACCGGTTCAGGAGATCAGCTTTTCGCTGTGATTTCGGAGAGGTGTTCCACGGTGACACCGTCACGCCACCGGGGGTGGCTCGGCGGCCCGCTGCTCCCGGGTGGCGATCATCGACTCGATCCGCTCCCGGGCGCCGGCGAGGTGTCGCTCGCAGGCTGCGGCGAGCTGCTCGCCGCGCTCCCACAGGGCCAGGGAGTCCTCCAGGCTCAGCCCGCCGGTTTCCAGCCTGCGCACCACCTCGGCCAGCTCGTCCCGAGCGGCCTCGTAGCCCAGTTCCGCAGGGTCATCATGCACGCCGTCATCATCAGCCACCGGTCACCACCGCATGTAGGGCCCCATCGGACAGTCGCACCCGCAGTTCGGTGCCCTCCGGGGCGTCGGTGACCGATCGGAGTATCTGTGCTTGGTCACCCTTGATCCGCTGGACCACGGCGTATCCGCGGGCGAGGGTGGCCGCCGGCCCGAGGGTCGTGAGGCGTGCCGCGGTGTGCTCGAGCCCTTCGCGCGCCGCTCGCAGCCCGCCGAACACGGCTCGGTCGGCGCGGGACCGTAAGTCGGTCACGATCCGGCCGCGTTCGGCCAGTGGACGCATCGGGTTGGCCAGCACCGGGCGAGTTCGCAGCGCCTCGAGGAGCCGCCGCTCCCGGTCCACCCAGCCGTGCAGCGCGCGGCGGCATCGGTTGCGCAGCTGGCGCAGTGTGGCCGTCTCCTCTGAGACGTCGGGTACCACGCACTTGCCGGCGTCGGTGGGGGTGGAGCAGCGCTTGTCCGCGACGTGGTCCACCAACGGGGTGTCCGGCTCGTGGCCGATCGCCGAGACCACCGGGGTGATGCACCGCGATACCGCGCGGCACAGCGCCTCGTCGGAGAACGGCAGCAGGTCCTCCACGCTGCCGCCACCCCGAGCCAGCACGATGACGTCCACCGATGGGTCGGCGTCCAGCGCGGTGAGTGCGTCGATGATCTGGTCCACCGCGAGCGGACCTTGCACCGCCACGTTGCGGACCTGGAAACACACCGCGGGCCAGCGGGCTGTGGCGTTGCTGAGCACGTCGCGTTCGGCCGCGCTGGCCCGGCCGGTGATCAGCCCGACGCAGCCGGGCAGCAACGGCAGCCGGCGCTTTGCCCGGGGGTCGAACAGGCCTTCGGCATCCAGGACCCGTCGGAGCCGCTCGATGCGAGCGAGCAGCTCACCGATGCCGACTGCGCGGATCTCGTCGACGCGCAGGCTCAGCGTGCCGCGCCTGGGGTGCAATGACGGCTTGCCGTGCACCACGACCCGGCAGCCATCCGCCAGCGGCGGCTGTCGGTCGCGCACCAGCGCGATCGGGCAGGTCAGGGTTACCGACACGTCGGCCGCTGGGTCGCGCAGTGTGAGAAACGCTGTTCCGGTGCCCGGCTTGGCGCTGACCTGGGTGATCTGCCCTTCGACCCAGACCGCGCCCAGCCGATCGATCCATGCCGCGATCTTGCGTGCGACGGTGCGGACCGGCCAGGGTGCCTCCGGCGTGGTGGCGGGCTCGGTCACGGGGATTCGGTCATGTGGGAGCGGACCGTGGAGATCCGGTTGGACAGCAGCGTGACGAACGCGGGCCGATCCTGGTGGAGGTGTTCGTACGCCAGCAGTTCCCCCAGCTGGGGCAGTGACAGCCCCCGCAGCCTGCCCCGTAGCTGGGATAGCGACAGCTCGTCGTACCCCGGGCCGGGGACCACCGTCGCACCGTCGTTGGCCTCACCGAACTCGATCACGGTGCCTGTGCCCGCTTCGGCGCCAGGTGGTTTCGGCTCGTCGTCCTCATCGAACCTGGCCCATGCCGGGTTGTCCTCAACCGGGCGGAACAGCGAGAACACCTGATCGCCCTTGATCGCCAGCTCGGTGACCCGCTGCTGCACCCGCATCCCGGCCTGCACGGCACGGCTGGCCGCCGTGACAGGGAGATCGGCGAGCTGCTCTGGCAGTTTGCGGGCCTGCTCCACGGCGGTGACCGCCAAGCCCAGGGCGACCCGGACGGGCAAGGGTACGTGGCTCATGGTCGTCAAGCCTGCCGCGGCCATCGGGCCTGTGCCTACCCGGGTGTGCGACCCGCCTGCCGCGCGGGTGTCACCCGGCCTGCGATGACGCCGCCCGTAGGGTGGAGGGCATGACCAAGCGCGTGCTGCTCGCCAAGCCCCGCGGTTACTGTGCTGGGGTCGATCGCGCGGTGAGCGCCGTCGAGAAGGCTCTCGAGGCACACGGGGCGCCGGTGTACGTGCGTAAGCAGATCGTGCACAACCGGCACGTCGTGAAGACCCTGGAGGGTCGAGGGGTGGTCTTCGTCGATGAGGCCGACGAAGTGCCTGCGGGCGCCATCGTGGTCTTCTCCGCGCATGGGGTGTCCCCAGCGGTGCGCCAGCGGGCCGCGACGCGCGGCCTGCGCTCCATTGACGCCACGTGCCCGCTGGTGACCAAGGTGCACCAGGAGGTCAAGCGGTTCGCCCGCGAGGGCTACGACATCTTGCTGATCGGTCACCAGGGTCACGAGGAGGTCGAGGGCACCGCCGGCGAGGCACCTCGACAGGTTCAGCTCGTCGATGGACCGGACGCGGTGGCTTCGGTGACCGTGCGAGACCCCTCGCGGGTGGTGTGGCTGTCCCAGACGACGCTGTCGGTGGACGAGACCATGCACACCGTGGCACGCCTGCGGGAACGCTTCCCCGAGCTGGCCGACCCGCCTAGCGACGACATCTGTTATGCCACCCAGAACCGGCAGGTGGCGGTGAAGGCGATGGCGGCCGATTGCGACCTGGTTCTCGTCGTGGGGTCGCGGAACTCCTCGAACTCGGTGCGGTTGGTCGAGGTCGCGCTGGGCTCCGGTGCCCGGTCGGCCTACCTGGTGGACTACGCGCGGGAGATCGACCCGGCCTGGCTGGACGGAGTGCACACAGTCGGTGTCACCAGCGGCGCCTCGGTGCCCGAAGTGCTGGTCCTCGGCGTACTGGACTTTCTCGCCGAGTGGGGATACGCCGAGGTGCAGGAGGTCATGACGGCGGAGGAGAAGCTGGTGTTCTCCCTGCCGCGTGAGCTCAAGCGCTCGATCTCCGATACCGGGCCATCCGGAGCCGGGTAGGGTCAGAGGTCATGGCGTGGGGTCGGCCTCCGTTGGATGATCAGCCGGAGGATGCCGATCGTGAGAGTGAGTCCGGTGGTGATCGCCATGACGGGAAAGTCGCTGATCAGGGGAGTGCCGACCGCGAGCGCGGTGGCGATCATCCCCCCGCCGGTGGGGTGCGAGTCAGCCGCCAGGACAGCGCCCGCCACCGCCACCGCCAGGATCAGCGGAGGCTGCACCATCGGTCCGAACAGCCCTTTGCGCTGCACTATCACCACGGCAAGCAGGCAGCCGAGAAAATAGCAAGCCTGGAACACGACGCCCAGCCGGTTGAGCCGCTCGATATCCGCGAATGCGCCGATCGCGGTGAGCCCGAGCGCACATGACATCGCCGCCCACCAGGGTGTCCCGGGGCGATCGGGCAGCAATGAGTGCTCGCCCCACGACCCGCGCTGCGTGGTGCTTCGGGATCGGGTGCCCGTCACTCGTTCACAGTAGACCGCTCCTGCTCGTCGCCTCCCGCCTGGTGCAATGCCTCGGCGACCCAGCCCCAGTCCTCACCGCGGCGCTCGGAGTCCGGTTCCCGGTCCGCGTCCTGCCTGCGCTGCCCCGGCTCCAACCGCTGCCCCGGATGCAGCCGCGGCCCCGGCTCCAGCGCGACGAGCGAGTCCGTCGCGGATGCGAGGAGCTCCACCGCTTGCACGGCACGGGGGCTGCGCTCCACCTGCTCGGGTGTGTCCAGCTGCTCGGCGACCACGCCGAGCTCACCGAACCGGCGGGCGGTGACCAGTACCCGTGACTCCAGCGACGTGACCGTGCGGTTGTAGGCCTCGACCGCACCACCGAGCTGCTTGCCGAGCCGCGCCACATGACCGCCCATCGTGGCCAGCCGGGAGTGCAGCTCACGGCCCAGCTCCTGGACCCGCGCGGCGTTGCGCGCCAGTGCCTCCTGGCGCCAGGTGTAGGCCACCGTCCGCAACAGCGCGATCAGCGTGGTCGGAGTGGAGATCACGACGTTGCGCTCGAAGGCGTGCTCGAGCAGGGCGGGGTCGGACTGCAGCGCCGCCTCGAGAAACGGGTCGCCGGGGACGAACAACACCACGAACTCCGGAGTGGCGTCGAAGCGCTGCCAGTAGGACTTGTGCGCCAGCGAGTCGACGTGCGTGCGCAGGTGCCGGGCGTGCGCGGCCAGCCGGTCGGCCCGGCGGTCCGGGTCGGTGGCGTCGACGGCCTCCAGGTAGGCACCGAAGGGCACCTTGGCGTCCAGCACGATGTGCTTGCCACCGGCCAGGTGCACCACCAGGTCGGGGCGGACCAGGGCGTCGTCGTCGCCGCCGGCGTCGGTGGCGGTGAGCTGCCGGGAGAAGTCGCAGTGTTCGACCATGCCGGCCAGCTCCACGATGCGCTCTAGCTGTAGCTCGCCCCACCTGCCGCGGACCTGCGGGGCGCGCAGCGCGGTGACCAGCTGCCGGGTCTCGCTCTGCAGCTGTTCGGAGGTGCGGTGCATCGCCCCGACCTGCTCGCGCAACCCCGCATAGGCGGCCTCGCGCTCCTTCTCCACCGTGCGCAGCTGACCGTCGAGCCGGTGCAGGCTCTGGGTGATCGGGCCGAGCAGCGCCTCGATGGCCTGCTGACGCTGGGTGGCGTCGCCGTCTGACCTGGCCGACATCGCCGCCGTGACTTTGGTGAACTGTGCCTCGGCGAGCTGGACGAACGCCTCGTTGTTGCGCGAGAGCGCTTGCGCGGACAGTGCCTGGAAGCTGTCCTTGAGCTCGGCCTCGCGGTGGATGAGCAGCCGTTCCCGGTCGGCGGCGGCGGTCCGCTCGGCCTCGAGCACCGCGCGGACGCCGGCCAGGTCCGCCCGCGCCGCCGCGAGCCGCTCACCGGTTTCCTCGGCACGCTGGTGGCACTGCTGCGCCCGGGCCGTCTCGGCGTCCCTGGCCGCAGCGGCGCTCTCGCTTTCCCGACGGGCCGCGACGAGCTCGGCCTCGAGGCCGACCCTGGCGGCGTCCGCCGTCCGCCCGGCCTCGGCCACCGCGGCGCGGCGGAGCGCCGCGCCCACCAGCCAGCCGGCCAGCCCGCCAACCCCCACCCCGACAACCAACCACATCAACAAGGAGTAATCCACGCGTCACACCCTGCAACACCCCCCCGACAAAATCGCCGAGACACGCCGCCCTGGCGCATCGCGCGGGCTCAGCGGGGTAAAGCGGCACCCGATAGCCCCGCTCAGCCCGCTCAATGCGGGGAGCCGTAGGGTTGGTGTCTCGTGAGCCTCAGCCTTGGCATCGTCGGGCTGCCCAACGTGGGCAAGTCCACCCTGTTCAACGCGTTGACCCGCAGCAACGTCCTCGCGGCGAACTACGCCTTCGCCACCATCGAGCTCAACGTGGGGGTGGTGCCATTGCCCGATGAGCGTCTCGGGCGGTTGGCCGAGCTTTTCGACAGCGTCAGGGTGGTGCCGGCGACGGTCTCGTTCGTCGACATCGCGGGGATCGTCGCGGGGGCCTCCGAGGGCGCGGGGCTGGGCAACAAGTTCCTCGCCAACATCCGTGAGGCCAACGCGATCTGCCAGGTCGTGCGGGTCTTCGACGATCCCGACGTACTGCACGTCGACGGGCGGGTCGACCCGGCTGAGGACATCGCCACCGTCGAAACCGAACTGGTGCTGGCCGACCTGCAGACCCTGGACCGGGCGCTGCCCCGGATGGAGAAGGAGGTCCGCACCCACCCCAGGGAGCGACGCGCCGCGCTGGCCGCCGCGCAGGCCGCCAGGGAGGTGCTCGACACCGGGCGGACCCTGTTCGGCGCGCGCACAGAGCTGGACGTCACGGCGCTCGCCGAGCTCAGCCTGCTGACCAGCAAGCCGTTCCTGTATGTCTTCAACGCTGACGAGGGGGTGCTCACCAACCCGGAGCGCCAAGCCGAGCTGCGCAAGCTGGTCGCCCCCGCCGATGCGGTGTTCCTGGACGCCAAGGTGGAGTCCGAGTTGCTCGAGCTCGACGAGGAGTCCGCCCGGGATCTGCTGGACTCGATCGGGCAGCCCGAGCCGGGGCTGCATGCGATGGCTCGCGTCGGGTTCCACACCCTGGGGTTGCGGACGTATCTGACGGCCGGGCCCAAGGAGGCCAGGGCGTGGACGATCCGGGCCGGGGCCACCGCGCCGGAGGCCGCCGGGGTGATCCACAGTGACTTCCAGCGCGGGTTCATCAAGGCCGAGATCGTGTCCTACGACGATCTGGTCGCGGCTGGTTCGATGGCGCGGGCGCGGGCCGCCGGAAAGGTCCGGATGGAAGGCAAGGACTACGTGATGGCCGACGGCGACGTGGTCGAGTTCCGCACCGGACTAACCTCTAGTCTTAACAAGTAGCTGCGCCGTGGGGTGCCGGAAGGGTTTTGGCGAAGTTCTGGCTGTCGATCTCACCGAGCTGCGCAACCGGGGGACCGCGCGACATCCTGATCTGCTGCTGTGACGCGTGCAGTCCGGGTTCCCGGAGGCGCCTACATTCACCCGGCCGGACCTTCTGGGAGCTTACTTGAAACGCTCTGACCTCTTGTTTGAGCTGGTCAGCGCAGTGGAGCGTCTACAGGTCAAGGATGCCCGGACGGCAGATGCTGGCCGTAGCGTCCGCTCTGAGCAAGCTCCACGCGTCTGGCGGATCAGCGATCGGCTGACCGAGAGGGACATACATAGCATTGTCTATAGCTACCGTGTCGGGACGACTGCGCGGGAACTGGCCGAACACTTCAAGATCAGCAAGAGCAGCGTTAAGCAGATTCTCCGTGAGCGAGGCATACGACGGATCTCCCCCGTTACATAACGGCCTCACCCGCACCCCTGGCAGCCAGCCTGCCGGGGCACACCGTCCTGCGTGCTGGGGTTGCCGGATTTTTGGGGCACCTGGCACGCGCTTATTCGAACCGCTGTGACCTGCTGGAACGTCTCCAAGGTGTGCTGGAAAGACTGCCGTGTGGGTCCGGTCGGTGACCGGGCAGTGCATGCGGATTGCACCCGTAGCGCGAGAGGCCGCCGAGTAGGGATGCTGGGGCGCTCACCGACGGTTTGGCGCAGAGCAGGCGACAGCACCGGGTTTGTGCAGCGGTTAGGCGGGTTGGAGAGTCCTGTGGATCGGCGCGTCTGCCTGTCGATCCTCGTGGTCACCGGTGATCGGATGCGATGAGAGCATTTACCGGTGAACCTCGACGATCTGCTGCAGGCCATGGACCGGGCAGCAGCCAACCTGGCGAAGCTCGACGCCCTGTGGGAACGTGCTTGTCCCAATGATCCCGACAGGGCCGAGCCGGGGATCGCCTCGGGAGTACGACGATCTCCGCAGATCATGGAGTTCGCTACTCCCCGGTCTTCCTCCCATCGACGGTTGGCGAGCTTGAGTTCAAACGGTGAGCGCGACACCGGCCTTGACCTGGGGCGAGGGCTCGTAAGCTGGCCCGCGCATCGGGCAGCCTCTGGCCTGCCGCTATTAGCTCGATGTGAGCCCTCGCGAGGGTCCCAGGTCAAGGCCGGTGTCGCGCTCACCACTAGAGACCACCCCTCCCGCTTCGCCACCTGGAACGAGGTCACCGGGCTGATCACGGCTAGCTGACACAACCCCGATCAGGGCACCCCGCACCCCGCGACACCCTCACCACGCTCGACACCCAACAAGTTGACAGACATCCCAGGAGCTTGAATGTCAAGCGGCAGCCTGCTCGACGTGATGTGACCATGCGGTGGCTTCGTCGTAGCAGGTGCGGGTTTTGAGGCAGCCGTGCAGGATGCCCACGAGCCGGTTGGCCAGTTGGCGCAGCGCGGCGTTGTGTTCGGTGCCCCGGGCCTTGAGCTGGTCGTAGTAGGCACGAGCGCCCGGTGAGGCGTTGAGTGCGCTGAAGGCCTGGGTCATGAGAGCGTCGATGAGCCGGTCATTGTGCACATATCGGGCGATCACGACCTTCTTTTTGCCGGAGGCGCGGGTGATCGGGCTGGTACCGGCGTAGTTCTTGCGCGCCCGGGCGTCGGTGTAGCGGTCGGGATCGTCCCCGAACTCGGCGAGCACCCGGGCACCAAGGATGGGCCCCAGGCCGGGCTGGGACAAGATGATCTCAGCGTCCGGGTGCCGACCAAAATGCGCATCAACCTGCCCTTGCAGGACCTTGACCTGCTCGTCGAGGGTGGTCAGCACCGCCACGGTGGCGCGGGTGGTGGCCGCGTAGGCCGCGGTGAGCACCTCGGGCTGGCCCAGCTGCTCACCGCGCAGCAC
>JAFAUB010000103.1 GCA_019243635.1 Pseudonocardiales bacterium | reverse complement strand
CTCGCAGGTGGCCGCTTCGAACCCGACCAACCAGGTCAGGTGACCACCGCTACCGCTTGCACTGCCGACCGGTGACTGACCTGCGGGTACCCGCCGCTGGGCTATTCGGGTAGATGTACTACATAACGGTACGTCGAGGGTTTTGTTCGACCACTTCCGCGACACGAGCACTCGGCGTCCGGCGATACCCAGGTGTTCGGGCTTGTGTGCCTTGCCCTTGCAGTGCCCCGGGGTCATCGAATGTCGGGCGCCGTGGGGTTGGATGCCGTAGAGCAGCCACACCGGACACCGAGGCGAACACGGCGTGACCTGGAACTCGGCATGCAGCCGGTGGACATGATCGCGTTGCCGATCTGTCGCGGTGTCGGTGAGGCCGGCGGCCTGTCCGACGCTTTTCGTCAGGTATTTGGTGAGATAACCGATGTGGCGTCCGGCTTCTTCGGTGCCGCCGAGGATGCCCTTGAGATGCACCTGTTCGCCGAATCGCACGACGTGGGCGGGTTCGGTGAGTTCCTCGCAGGCTTGGTCGAAGGTGGGTAGTGGTTGGCCGGTGTCGGGGTCGGTGAAGGCCTTGGCGCGGGTGTCCCAGACCGGCAGCCGTTCACCCTCGTACCGGAGCTGGTCATGAGCGGGCCACCACACTTGGTGATAGGTCGCTGCGGTGACCGCCCGCAGCTCGGCACGCGGGATCGCGCCCCGGATGGCGGCGTGGAAGTGCGGCGCACCTCGTTTTTGGGGCTCCACGGTGCCGAAGTACTGCACCTCCCACCCGACGCAGCGCCGGGTGTTCTGCCAGAATCGATCCAACAACGCGGGGAAGTGAATCGCGTCCCGAGCGGCCCGCCGATAGTCATACCGGTCCGGGTCCACCGCCGCCCCGTCGCTATCGACTCGGCCGTAGGAGTCCAGGGTGAGAGTGAGGAAGGTGGAGGGCCGGTACCGGCCGGCGAACACCCGCCCCAGGGTGCGATGCTCGACGGGTCGGCGGGGCAGGTCCGGGGCATCCTGACGGCGACGAGTCGAACGCTTCACCGACCTGGGCGGCGGGTCCAGGGGGGTGAGCCGGCCGCGCACCCCGAGTGCGCGGAGTTCGGTGTCGAGGTCGGCGACGGACTCGGCGATCTGCTCACACGAGGTCTCATCACCGGCCTCTCGGCGTTGGGCGTAGGCGGTGAGCAGATCGGCGCGGGTGGCCATCAGCGCCGTGTGGTCCTCGCTCGGGGTGGCGCGGTGGGTGACCGGTTCCGCCTCCAGGTGCCAGCCCTGGCGGCACTGCACCATCCGCAACCGCCGCGCCTTCTCCGCGCACGGCGGGCACTGATCCTCCCGGGTGGACCCGCACGGAACCGGGACGACCTCCACACGGCCGGTGGTGGTGTCGATCCGGCGCATCGCCAGCGGCCGGACGCAGACACCGTGTTGTTCGGCCAGGGCGTGAGCGACGTCGCTTGCCAGTGGCAGGCTGGCCCGCTGTGCCCGGGTCAGCCGCCCGGCGTCCAGGGTGGTGGGGTCGGGGCTGGTCATCAGAGGGTCACCTCGCCGGGAGTGCCCAGGTGGCGCAGGACCACCAGCGGCACGGTCGTGCTGGCATCGGGTGCGAGGTCAGCGCCGATCCCATGCGGGGTGAACGGCAGGCCGCCGTACACGCGGATCGTGACGTCACCGGGGAGTCGGCCGATCACCGAGAGGTGAATCGAGTCCCCGCTGGGTACCCGCCACGCCTCAGCGGTGACGTCGGTGAGAGTGTCGGCCCAGGCCAGCAGGCTGATGTCGATCTCGGGGGAGTGGTGGGCGGCCAGTTGCGCGGTCACGGTCGGTCCGCCTACGGCCGTGACCACGTTCACCGAGTACAGCTGCGGGAGCTCGAAGGCGGTGAGGTGGGCGCGGGTCACATCGAGAAGGTCAACGGTGGTGCTCATGCCGCCTCTTTTCCAGTGAGCGGGCGGGGGGCGGCACGGTGGCCGGCGGTGACGTAGGCGGAGAGCTCGTCGAGGTCGGTGTCGGTGGTGTGGAAGGCGCGGGCGCGGTGGGGGTCGCGGTAGCCGTCGACCTTGGCCCAGGCGACTCCGGGGGTGTCCTCACTGATCTCGTGTGCTGCCGCGCCGCGTTCTCGGACGCCGTCGCCGAGGACCATGTCGACCTGTTCGGGTTCGTCCAGGCGCATGGCGATTCTGGTGGGGAACAGGTGGCGGCAGTCGATGACCTGTTTGCGGGGGTCCTGGATCTGCCCGATCACACAGACTCCGGGGGCCCGGCCCTGGGAGAGGATGGACTGCAGGGCCGCGTTGGCGCGTTTACGCAGGGTGTTATCGGGTTGGTAGGCGATCACGTCGGCCAGCTCATCGATAATCAGCAGCACGAACGGCTGACCCGATGCCGCGCTCCACTTCCGGGTGCCCTGCCTGCGCAAGGCTTCCGCGCGCTGGCGGGTCAGGGTGGCCACGTGTTCCAGCAGCTCGACGGCCTCCACACCGTTGTCGCACACGAGTTTCTGGAACAGCCCGGGTGCGCGGCCTAGTTCCATGCCTCCTTTGGGGTCGATCCCGAACACCTGCACCAGCCCGGCGCGGATCCAGGGGGCCAGCGCGCGCAGCACCGCCCACATGACCGAGGACTTTCCGGCGTCGCTGACCCCGGCGACGAGGATGTGGCGGCCCAGCAGGCGCAGTGCCCAGGGTCGGCCGGTCTCGGTCCGCCCGATGAGCACCCGGGCCAGATCCACCGCTGTGCCGGGGTCGGCCAGGGCGGGTACCCGGACGGGTTGGGCGAGGGGGTCGGTGTGGATCAGGTCCAGCCAGATCCGCCGGGGCTTGTCGACCCGGACGCGGCAGGAGCCAGCGCCGAAGGAGTTCGCCAGCTCCTGAGCGTGAGCAGCATAGGTGCCAGGGCACTGCCCGTGCAACAGCCTGACTGACACTCGGTCGCGCCAGCCGTCGGCGCGGACCCGGCGCAGGGTGGGGTAGTGCACCCTGCGCTGAGCGTGCCCGGTGTGCTTGGTCAGTTCGGTGAAGAGCATCACTCGGCGCCAGGGCCAGGCGTAGACCACCGCGCGGCGCCACTCCGAGCGAACCTGCCGCACTACGGTGCGGGTGAAGGACTCGGGGTGCTGCCAGCCCCACAGTCCACCCAGTGCCGCCAGCCCGCCGACCAGCCTGGCACAGGCCCACCACGAGGAGCCCACGCCGACAACGACCAGGATCACGGTGCCGATCAGGAACAGCGGGTAGCGCCACACCCGGCGGACGACGAACGCCACGACCGTCGTCAGGACGGCCACCAGGATGATCGGCGAGGCGGCCAGGAGGACCTTGCGGGGCAGCAGCGTCCACCACGGCAACCGGGGCCGCTCCACCTCCAACGGAGCCGGGTCAACCCATCGGGAGTATCGGTCCGGGCGCATCACCGGCCACCCCCGTACGGCAGCTCCACCGGCAGCATGCCCACCCACGAGGCACACGCGGTGTCACCGGGAAACAACTGGGCGAATCGGTAGCGGGCCGGGCATTCGGTTTGGGGAGTGGTGTGGGCTGGCGTGCTCGGGGCGTGGTGTTCTATACTTCTCATTGTTCACTCCGGTCTTTGGTGTGGACAGCGCAGAAGCGGACAGGTTGGTCGCCGTAGTTTCCGCTTCTGCGCGTACGCCGTAGTTGCGTTTGATGAGGGCGTGCGGCATTACCGCACCACCCCCGGCGCGGTAAACCTCCCGAATCTTCTTATCGTTTCCGTTGTCGCCAGCTCAAGCAGCGCTCGCACAGCCCGCTCGTACCCGTCTGATACCCGTAGCGCCTGCACCCACCGCAGGTCCGCCACGTCACCCGCACCCTAGCTGCGCGTTTCCGCCGCAGCTCGACCCGCGCGGCCCACCACCGGCGCAACCCCATCACCCTCACCTCCCCTCCCTGATTGGCTCTCGTGTCAGGCGGCGGCGTGGCTCACTGCCGCGACCGCTACCCAGCTCACCCCAGCCACTCCGTCAAGACATAGAGCAGCGTCCTGGCACCCTCCTCATCAAGAGCCATCACACAGGCACCCGTCACATGGGGATCGAACACAATCGACCCCTCCTGCATGCTCACCAGAAGATTGGCGAAACCCACCGGACCTCGATGTAGCTGACACGACGCCGGTATCCCCTTACGACGGCGCTTATTCGGACCGTTGACATGGTAACTATGCCAGTTCATCATGGCCTCTCTTTGATGAGTGAAAACGCGTTCCGCCACGACCTTCCCCAGTCGCGATTTATGATGGTGCCCCCTCGCTGGCGCGGGCTTGCGCCAGCGCGACGAGGGATGCCAGCCGGGGCAGATCGGCCGTTCCTACCCGGATCGCCACCCGGCTGGTGTTCCCGCTCCCGAATACGAAGGTGGCGACCCGGTGGTCTGGCCATGGTCCGCTGTCTCCTAACGCCATCGGAGCGTTGGGGGTGAGCGTCACCTGTACGTTCATGTCAATGCGTCCTTTGCGCATGTCTCCTGCCCGCTCACGCCGCGTTCCTGGTGGGCGTATCAGCGCTCGGCGGTGCCGTCTTGCCGCTCTTGGCGCCAGCGGGTGCCCGCATGCCGGTCGCCCGGAAGCTGAACGCGACGCGGCCCTTGGCGTTGGCGTACGGGGTGATCGTCAAGCCCTCGAACTCCGCCGGGGCGTACGGGAAACCCGGCGTCTTCGGCGGTGGCACCGGCTGGTGCGGTGCGGTGAGCTTCACCTTGACCTCGGCCCCGAACCGCGCGGCGTGTTCGTTCGCGTCCAGCGCTCGCACCGTCCACAGGAGCTGGTTGGTGTCCTTGTCACGCTCCTGCCGCTTGGGCGCGTTGCGATCGTCGGAAAACTCCAGCGCTGGCTCGACGCCGAGGATGAACACCCCCTCCGGGAAGACCTCCCCGAAGCTCACTGGAAACCTGGTAGGTATCATTGGCATGACTGCAGTCCTCCTGTCAACCTGTCCTCAACTCCTCATTATGAGTTGCTTGCGGCTGTGATGGTAGGCCGAGATCCGACTGTCGTCAAGTCCTCATGAGGACTACACTGGTGATGGCACGCAGACACGGACCGACCAGGAAGGATGTCGAGCAGTGGACGAGCTGAGCGCGCGAGTGCCGAAGTACCACCGCGTCGCGGACGCTCTGCGAACCGAGATCCGCACCGGAGAACTCCACCCAGGCCAACGACTCCCGGCCGAGACCACCCTCGTGGAGCGATTCCGCGTCAGCCTGCCCACCATCCGCCAAGCACTCTCCGTGCTGCGCGCGGAAGGCCTGATCGAGTCACGCCACGGCGTCGGCACGTTCATCAAGGAGCAACGCCGGCTGCAACGCCGCTCCCGGGGCCGCTACGGCAGCGCCCGAGAACACCAGCGGTTGCTCACCCACCACCTGCGGCACGAGATCGTCTTCGCTGGTCGCGGCCCAGCCCCCACCCACATCGCCGAGATCATGGGCATCGAACCCGGTACCGAGGTTCTCATCCGCCGCCGCAACCTCTTCGACAAGGACACCGGAGCACCCGAAGAGATCGGCGCGAGCTACTTCCTGACCTCCCTGGGCGGGGGAACCTTTCTCGAAGAGCCCACTGTCGCTCCCAAGGCCCTGTTCCTGTGCGTGGAAGAGCTCACCGGCCGCCGCTACACCCGCGCCCGTGACCAATGGATCGCCCGGATGCCCACCGCTGAGGAGTCCGTCATCCTCGAACTGCCCACCGGCGCGCCGGTCATGCACGTCGTCCACACCGCCCGCGACGAGCACGGCGACATCCTGGAAATCTCCGAGTCAGTCTGGGCAGCCGACCGCGTGATCGTCATCGACGACTACGACATCGAGCAAGAACCCACAAAACCCGAGGTCCCCAGCGAGATCTAGACACACACCGGATCACCACCACGTGGACCGGCTGCTTGACCTGATCGACACCTACCCGCCCCGGCTAGTCCGAGGGCCCCACCAGAGGCACGCATCAAGTGCGCATGTGCACCTTCTCGCGTGCGTTGCCGAATTTGGCTCTATGGGATCAAGAAGCGCCGCCTGCGGCGGCGCGGGACGTGGCGGAGTTCGTCGTTCGACTCGCGTGCCCGCCGGGCCGGTCCCGCGTGCTGCGCGCGGCCTGGCGGCCGTGCTCGCGCGGGCCGGCTCGGCGGGCGCCCAGGGTCGCCCGGCCATCGGCGGCCTCCCCGTGTTCCCCTGCCGCTGTGCTGGAGGCATCGGAATGACCGTCATTGGTCGTTCCCGCTTCTCGTCTGCGCTGCGGCGGCGGTCTCACGGCGGCTCTCGGCGAGGACCTCGGGCTCGCGGTGAGCACCCGTCGCACCGACATCCGGGGTGGCGGAGATCGACCATGCCCCCGCCACGGGGGGACCACCTCGGGTGACACACCCACCGGCTGGCGGTGGGGACACTAGGTCAAGCGCCACGTTGGCGTGTGACCCACTCCTCCAGGTCCCGGGCTTGCTGGTACTCACCCAGCGCATGCAGGACGGCGGCGAGGTTGTTGGCCGAGGTCAGGGTGTGGGGGTGGTCTTCGCCCAGGACTCGACGGCGGCGGGTGAGGGTGTCCTCGGTCAGGTCCCGGGCTTGCTGGTACTCACCCAGCGCATGCAGGACGGCGGCGAGGTTGCCGGCCGAGGCCAGGGTGTCGGGGTGGTCCTCGCCCAGGACTCGACGACAGCGGGTGAGGGTGTCCTCGGTCAGGTCCCGGGCTTGCTGGTACTCACCCAGCGCATGCAGGACGGCGGCGAGGTTGCCGGCCGAGGCCAGGGTGTCGGGGT
>JAFAUB010000046.1 GCA_019243635.1 Pseudonocardiales bacterium | reverse complement strand
GGGGTCGGCGTCGGGGTCGGGGTCGGCGTCGGGGTCGGGGTCGGCGTAGGCGTAGGGGTAGCTGTCGGAATGGTGGTGTAGTGCGTCGGGGTGTCGAAGATGAGGCCTCCGGTGAAGGTGCCGAACTGCTGCCCCGCCGGACCGATGTTATCGGTGCAATGCAAAGTCACGTGGTACTCACCGACTTGGATCGTCTTGCCGCGGAGATCAGCGTCGTTGACGAGGGTGTCGGAGAACTGCAGGGTAAACGGGAACCTGGTGGAGAAAGCGGCGCTGCTGCTGGTGGTTCCGGTAACCGGGAACGGGTTGCTGTCGGGGAAGGTCGCGGAGTCCGGAGCCGTCCCGTCCGGTTGTACCGGCCCGACGATTGTCTGGTTGACCGCTTGTGTCCCGGTCGGGCAGGGAGCCGAGGTGGTGCCGCTCATGGCGGTCGTGTCGGCGCCGGTCGCCGGGTTGAGGGTGTCGGTACCCAGCGAGCCCGTCGGTACGGTGGCGCCGGCCACCCCACTCACCAACAACGCCGACCCCGCCGTGACCGCGGCCACCACCACCCCCGAGCCCAGCCGCGTCAATAGTTTTCTCTTATGCACGATGAACTCACTTCCACGAAGAGGTAGGGGACTAATTGGTCGTCACGAGGCTGGTGTCACCGCAGTTCGGGGCCACGCTGAAGCCATGTTGCTGGATCAGGGTGGGGTTCTTACAGAGCTCGGACTGCGGGCCGACAAACAAGTCGTTGATCGTCCCCAGGCCGGTCGGGCTGGTGACCTTGGTGGTTGGCACGACGTTGTAAACAAGCCGCGAAATCGCCGAGCTCGGGTTCAGGGTCTCGGGCGGGATCCCGTTGATCGACCCGAGAACTGCTAGGCCGTGGATATCCTGCTCCACCCGGTTGACCTGAGCCAGGTACGGCGCGGACGAGTACGTGATCAGGTTTGCCGGGTCGGTGAGCACGCGCCCGTCGTTTGCCAGCAGCCCGACCCCGTTCGAGTCCTTGTCCCTGACGCAGGGGAACTGTGTGGTGTAGGTGGCTGAATCGGTGATCCCGAGCTTGTTGAAGAACAACGTCCGGTTCCCGGCACCGAACTGCCCGATCAACGGCTTGAACCCGTTCGGGTTAGACGGGAAGGTAAGCGCGGGATCGCACTGGTAGATTCTCTTCAGAGTCGGGATATCGAGGTTCAGGGGAACAGTTCCATCGGAGCGGACCGCGTAGGTGAGAGCGTCGGTGGCCTCCGGGATATAGGTGAATCCTGGGGGACGGGTGCCGCTATCAGTGGAGGTCACCACCCGGGCGGCATCCCAACACGTGGGAAACTGGATCAGCCGGTTGAAACCGTCACCGCCTTGGAGGGGTCGGGGGATGTTCTGGCATTCAGGGTGCGCGGACGGGTCCCTCGTGGTGACGGTTGACGACCCTTCCACATCCCAGGACCCGCAGGGCGGGAAGTTGCCGGGAGGGACACCAGTGGCGACGTTGTTGCAGAAGTCGCCGGTAAGGCCCTCTTGCGTCTGCGCGCCACCGATCTCTATCGGTGGGTACGGGACGGAGGGCGGGTTCGGCGGGGGGACGGGATCGGCCAACGCCGTGCCCGTCGTGAGGACCACCGTCGCCAGACAGACGCCGAGGGCCAGGAACAGTCTTCTCTTCCGCATTGCGGATATCCTTTTCAACGCAGGGATGCACGGACTGCTGTCCGGGCATTACGTCAGTGCCGGCGAACCAGTGGCATGCCAACCACGCCGTCACTGTGGTCTTGCGCACAGAAAGGTCTTGCGCACAGAAAGTGGGTCGGACCGGTGGCCGGGAGCCGCGGACTCCCGGTCATCGCTCGGTCGGCGTCACCCCCCTTCGGCGGCGACGTCGTAGCCCGCCGCTGAGCCACTGGGTGACCGGCGCGGACGTCGTCGCCACCGCACCGACAATGAGGATGGCCACCAGCAAGGCGCCCACCGCGGTCGCCGGCAGCGACGGCGTCCGCCGCGCCCGGGCGACCGGCGACTGGGCCACGCTGGGCGCCGTGGCCGGCGGGCCACCGCTCGGGGCGGCGACGGCCGCGGGCATCCCGGTGGACCGGCTACCGCCCGAGTTCGTCGCGTCGCCGCCGGCTCTCGCCGCTGCGTGGAGGCCGCCGGTCACGTTCTGGGGAGTCCCGGTGGTCGGCCGTGGGCTGGGGGTGGTCTGCGCCTCGATGGTGGTGGCGGCGGCGATGGTCTGCGCCTTGAGTGAACCAGGCAGTGGCACCATGCCCAACGGGAGCTGGCCGGGGTCGAGACCCTGCTGCTGGCCCTTGCCACCCGCGTAGCGCAAGAACGTCGCGTAGTCTTTAGCCGCCGCCGGGTCCAGCATCGAGGGTGAGGTCACCGCGTAGCTCAGTGCGGTCAGCGGGTAGGCCGCCGGGTCGGTAGCGGTGGGGTCGGGTGTCAGCACGCCTGGTACCGCGCTGGGTGTCATGGCGGCCTCGCCCGCCAGCAGGCTCTCGGTGGTGGGGGCGACAAACGTCCCCGCGGCGTTGAGCAGCTGCGCGGTCGGCAGGCCGTACCGGGCGGCGCTCGCCGTGTCCACCACCGCGAGCAACGCCTGATGACCCGCGGGCTGTCGCGGGCCTTTCGTCGAGACCGGTTGGCCGGTGGTGGGGTCGACAACGGTGTTGCGGGCCAGGGAGTCGCCGCGGCTGGCCGAGCGGCCGGCGTCGTGCATGTCGGTGGCGAACGGGTGGTTATCCAGCGCGCACTGCTGGTAGGAGACGGGGCCGTCGGTCAGGATGTCGCAGCTCTGGTCGTTGCGTGGGAAGGTGGATGTCGGGAGGGCGAGATCCACGTTGCGGGGGTTGACCACCATCCCGAACGGATCCTTCTTGCCGGCCAGGAACGCGCTGGCGTCCGGGTCGGCCTTGACCCAGCTCCACAGCAGTGAGGTGACGTCCGCTCCGTTGAGCTGCACCAGCGCGTCCGGCACCGTCGTTCCGGGGTCGACGAACCCCTTGTAGCCGGGGTTGAGGGTGAGGAACTCGGGGTCTGCGAGCAGCCCGAAGGGGTTGTTCTTCAGGTAGCCCGAGAACGCGACTCCTGTGCCCACCGCGTTCCGGTAGGATTGGGTGAGCAGCTTGGCCACCAGCCGCGGTGTGAGCTTCATGGACGTGAACCGCTGACCGTTGAGCTGCAGGACGTCAGCGGGTGCGTCGGCGGGTGGCTGGTGGTCAATGTTGAAGGCGATGGCCAGCCCGGACAGCCCCACCGGCGCGTAGACCAGCGGATGACCCGCAAGCACCTGGTCGGCGGGGATCGGCTCGTTCACCAGCGCCAACCGGCCATTCTGCGCCTGGCTGCGGGCCACGTCGTCGGTCAGCTGGGTATAGCTGAACAGAGTGCCGCCGCCCGCGCACAGCGCCGGCTGCCACGAGGTGACCGCCTCGACCGCCATCTCATGACCGATCAGGGAACGCTCCGGCGAGCCGATCGGGCAGGCTTGGCCCACCGGCTGGAACTTCAGCGGGACCATGATCCGGTTGTTCCAGTTGGACTGGCTCAGTGGCGAGGACGACAGGTGGCTGGTACCACTCCCGTTGCGGATCGAGCCGTCCACCTCCTTGTCGCCCCGCGGCACGACCACCAGCCAGCAGGACCGCCCGGTGGTGGCTCCTCCGGTGGTGACCGGGTCGCCACAGCCGAGACCCGCAGCCTCGCGCACGGTCTCGACCTCGAAGAACTCCTGGCCGGTGCCATCCCCATGGGTGCGGGCCAACGGGATCTCGTTGGTGACCTGGGAGTCGAAGAAGTCGTTTCTGTTGGACGTGGCGGGGACGGTCGGCGCGGTCGTTCCCACTGCCCAGAACGGCACGTAGGCCTGGTCGGAGCTGCTCTTCGGTTGCTTGAATGTCCTCTCGTTCGGGTCGGTCAGGGTGTAGCCGTAGGAGACCTGCCGGGTCCCCACCCAGTCGTCGGCGTCTTGGCTACCGGCCGCCCCGAACTGGCACTGGGTGCGGTCCGGGCCCGCCGGGTCATCACCCCAGCACTGCATGATCTGCAGGTAGTCGACAGCGAAGTCGGTGTTGCTCACCGTCGGCGTGCCGCCGGTCCAGGAGACGGTGACCGTCTGGTTGATCAGGTTCCGGGTCTGGCTGACGGTCACTGTGAGGTGCGCGAAGTCGCCCTTTCCCGGCACTGTGACCGCGGAGCCGGTCTGCGCTGGATCCGCGGCGGCAGCGGCCGGCGGCGGCGAGCTGGCGATGATGCTGAGCACGGCGGCGCCCAGCATCATCGCCAGCAGTCC
This sequence comes from Pseudonocardiales bacterium, assembly GCA_019243635.1. Classification (GTDB taxonomy): domain Bacteria; phylum Actinomycetota; class Actinomycetes; order Mycobacteriales; family Pseudonocardiaceae. The sequence goes on along the minus strand of JAFAUB010000046.1, from coordinate 27,883 downwards.
GGCTACCACGCGGCGCGCGCTCACGGCAGCGGTACCCGCGCACGCCGCGGGCCGTCGTGCGCTGCGCTCGGGCGGAGGAGTCACTCGCCGTCCGACCCGTCTGTCGCCGCTTCGCGCGGTTGCATAACCGGCGAGAAGGTCGCCGACACGCCGCGGCTGAGCTGCATTACGGAAACATCTCCCGCGGACGCTGAACCAGCTGACGGATGCTGCATAGTCGGAGGATGCTGCGCCCCGTAGGTGAACTAGAGAAGTCCAGTACTCGACCAAGGGACGACCGCATGCCCCACGAGGGATGGCCACGTATCGCATGATCTTGCCATCGTCACAAGAGTGAGCATCGATCCGCCGATTGGGGACATGAGTCCGTCCTGCCGGCGCCGGCATTGCTCACAGAGCCGGGAAGAAAACGTCCTGGCATCTGGGTTCGTCGTTGCCGTCGACGGCCCTCATCGCTAGAAGTTTCTGGACGAGCAGGGGCGGCGGAGTGACCAGCTCGGGGTCATCGGAGGCCCGATGAACCACATATCCCTTGCCCCCGCGCTCGTATATGATCGCCACTTCAGGGTGTTCGGCCAGGTACGCCCGGAACGAGTCCCAGGGCAGCAGATAGTCGTCTGTGGCGTACAGGCCTAAGCCCGGGTCACTGGAAGCCACGACCTTGACCAGATCAACCTGCCGGCTCGCGAGCGGGAGCGAGGACCCGACAATGAGGTGGTTGCTCATCCCATCCACCATCCTCAGGTTCGAGTACATGGTGAATGCGTAAGCGGTCCGCAGCTCGAAGTAAGGCAGCAGGCCGTTCACGACCAACAGCACAGGGACCACCGCGAGCCAGATCGACCCGCTACCCTGGAAGGTGAACGGCCGTTCGAGGGCCTGCCGTCGGTGCCGAACCGACCACATAACCACGCCCAGCAGGATGGTGGCGTCGAAGACGTACCAGATGAAAAACCGGCCTTCGAGGAAGACGAAATCGAAGAAGATGTTGCTTCCGATCCACTCGGCCGCGATGACCAGGCTGGCGAGGGCCACCCACAAGATCAGAAGCCGAGCGCCTCTTCCCTTGAGGAAGCCAAGAGCGCTCGCCGCGAACCGCGCCGGAAGAAACAGGACGAACAGAGCGGCCAGGACCGACGAGAAGTCGACGAACTGATGCAGGCGATCGAGAGCGATCAGGCTGTGGAAACACAGGCCGAGCACAACCCCGAAGCTTCGCGTGCGCCTGTTGAGGAGGAGAGCCGGAATCGACAGCTCGGTCACGACCGTCACGAACGGAAGAAGCCTGGCCGGCCCTCCCGCCCCTACCGCCAGCGGAGTGTCGAAACCCCAGGAGCGGGCGGTCTCATCGAAGTAATAGGTGCCGCAACTAACCGCGGTATCAAAAAACGCCGAGTTCAACTTCGCGAAGGCGGCGAACGAGTAGAACAGGACGAGGCACCATCGGGCGAGCGGAAGAAACACCTCGGCGAGCCTGTCCCTGTTTATTCCCCCCTTTCCCGACACGGCCGGCGCGGACAGCAGCAAGGCGAGGTCCACAAAGGCCACCAGGAGCCAGTGGTTCCCCAGTATGGGTGCTTCCTGCCAGGCGGTGACCAACCCGAGGACCGCCACCAGCATCAGCGGGAGGTTGTATGCCGGCCTGGCCAGGAGCCAGAACGCGCACATCGCCAGGAGAACGTAGCTGAGCCCCAGCGTCGTGGCGTCGCTGACGATCTGTTCGGCGTGGCCGCTCGTCAGGACATGGAAAAGCGCGACAACCGCCCATAAGGACGCGAACAGCGTCAATGCATCTTCCGTGGGCGGTTCGGATGAAGGGGCGGGCCGATGGGGTCGTGTCCGTCGTGGTGCCCGGTCGGGAAGCCGGGAGCGAACCGACCCCGGTGGAGGCTGCGGACTCGTCCCACTCATGGCGGTGGTCCGTCAGGGGACCCGGCCCGGCTGCGCATCGCACTCGCCACCAGTGGTGGGCCGAGTATCAGCCCGAACAGCAGGACGGCGGCCACGCCCGCCAACACCATCTGCCGCCGGTTGTCGGCGATATCAACGGACACCGGCACGGCGGAGGCGCCGGAGTCACTCGTCGACGTCGAGCCACCGATCACCTTCCCGGTGTCCGGGTCGATCGTCCCGGACGCGGCGGCGATAGGACTCGTTCCGGCCGCGGACACCCCGTTGGCGCCGCCGGAGGCCGTCCCGTCGGTGCCACCTGCTCCCCCAGCCGCTGCGCCACCTGACCCCCCACCGCTCCCACCACCCGCCGCCCCCGCGGTAGCCCCGGCACCGCCCGAGCCACCGCTGGTCGGTGTGGACTGTTTCGCCCCGCCAGTGCCGGTGACGCACTGCGTCGGGCCGTTGAGGTCGCACGGGGCGGGTCGCGGCGCGTTCTCGGCCACCAGGTTCCCGCCGTCCGGGGCGACCGTCGGGTTGTGGCACCCGCTCAGGTTGTTGCGGTTGAGCGTGCGGGTGTAGCCGTCGGGGACGGGGATCTGGTTGATCTGGTCGACCCCGTCCTGCACCAGGTTGACCGGCAGCGGCGAGTAGCCCAGAATGTCGGCCTGCTGCTGCCCCTCGCAGAGGAAGTAGGACGCGAACGTAGAAAGGGTGGCGCCCTTCGGCTTGTCGAAGTTCGCGGTGGTGTCCTTCGGGATGATCATGTAGCTGTAGCTGGACAGCGGGTAGGCCCGCGGGTCGGGGTCGACGTAGACCTGGCTCAGATCCTGGGTGAGGTCCGGGTGGATCTGCGCCTTGAGCAGCGCGACGGCGACGCTGCCCGCCGTGGGTTCGACGTAGTAGTTCGCCTTGTTGAGCATCTTGGCCACCGGGAAGCCGGCGTTGCGGGCGTAGGAGTACTCCACATAGGTGATCGCGCCCGCGCTGGAGTCCTGGGCGACGAACCCGGACACGCCCTGCGACTGCGCCTTGGCCACCATGTCGCTGTTGCCCAGCGGGTAGAAGGAGGTGAACCCGCACGGTGTGAGCTTCCGGCCGGCCCGGTGGCAGTAGTCGTCCCACAAGGCCGGGTACTGGCCGGCCATCCAGGCGGTGAACTGCGCGGAGGTCCCCGCGCCGTTGGAGTAGACCACCGGCACGATCTTGATGGCGGGCAGGGTCAGCCCCGGATTGTCGGCCTTGATCTGTGGGTCGGACCAGTTGGTGATCCGCTGGGTGAAGATCTTGGTGATGGTCTCGCCGGACAGCCGCAGGTTCGTCACCCGGTTGTTGCCGATCTTGAGGTTGTACATGAGGGAGGTGCCGCCCGCGACGATCGGCATGTACCCGAACTTCCGCGTCGGCGGCGGGTCGAACGTCCCGCCGTCGGTGAGGCCGTAGGGGATCTCCGAGACGGCGAAGTCGACCTGGCCGTAGCGGAAGTCGTTGCGGCCGCTGGTCGAGCCGTTCGGCGAGTAGTTCACCGTGATGCCATAGTTCGTGGCGACGTTTCTGCGCCACTGGTCCAGTGCGTTCTCGCTCCAGGTAGAACCGGAGCCGCTGATCGGGACGAAAACCGCCGCGTCGACGCTCGGCGCGAGCAGGGCCTGTGTCCCCGCGACGATGGCCAGCACCCCCACCAGAACGGCCAGCCGGTGCCGCCCCGGTGTGCTACGTGGCATGGCCGGCCCCCGGCTGGCGGCGCGGGAGGTCCCGGTCGACGAAGCGGGCGAGGTCGCGCCGTGACTGCAGGGTCCTCGTGCGCTGGGCCCGGGTGGACAGCTCACCGGCCGGCCGGCCGCCGAGCACCCTGGCCAGCCCGAACAGCACCAGCACCAGCGCCATCAGCACAGCGCCCGCCCCGAAAGCGCGTGCGATCATCGTCGGCTCCGGAGAATGGGAGAAAATGAAGGTGATCAGCGGCAATGAGTCCATCGGTCCGGACAGCGGGTTGAGGTTGAGACCGGAGCCGAAGCCGGCGGTGATCAGCACCGGTGACGTCTCGCCGAGCCCCTGCGCCGTCGCCAGCAACACCGCCGTGGTCAGGCCGGAACGAGCGGTCGGCAGCACGACGTGCCATGTCGTGCGCCACCGCGACGCGCCCATCGCGAGCGAGGCCTCCCGCAGCGACCCGGGCACCAGCCGGATCACCACGTCGGAGGCCCGGATCATGATCGGCAACACATTCACGCTGATCGCCAGTGCGGCGGCCAGACCGGACTTGACGAAACCCAGGGTGAGGACCAACGACCCGTAGATGAGCAGCCCAGCCAGAATAGAGGGCAGCGCGGTCATCGCCTCGACGACCGTGCGCACGAAGCGCGCCAACGCCCCGCTGGTCTCGTTGAGATACACCGCGCCGGCCAGACCCAGCGGCACGATGATCAGCAACATGATCGTGATCTCGATGAGGGTGCCGGCTACGCCGTGCAGGATGCCGCCGACCGTGAGCGGGTCCAGCGGGCCGGCCAGCTGCATGTCGGTGGTGAGGAAACTCAGGTGCGGCAGCGCCTCGCGCCCGCGCCAGAACGTGTAGCCGACGACGTCGAGCAGAGCGAGCAGAGCGAGCACGGCCAGGCTGTGCACGACGACGGAGGCAAGCCGGTCCCGGACGACCGTGCGGCCGTCGTCCTCCAGCGACACCAGCACCCCGTACAGCACCAGGAAGAGCACGTAGGCGATCACTACGAAGCCACCCGGGTCGACCGAGGGGATCACCCGGGTAGCCAGCAGGGCCGCCAGGCTCAGCGCGGCCGCACCCGCCCCGGCGAGCACGATGGCGTCCGAGGGACCGCGGGGCGACGTCGAGCGACGGACCTCGGCGGCGCGCGGAGGGGACGTCGTCGTCATTCAGGCCTCGCTCAGCCGGCCGGAGCGGGTGCGCCCGATGACCGCCGACGCGCCGAAGTTAACCATGAGGGTGAGCGCGTACAGCGCCAGCCCGGCGGCGAACAAGGCCGACAGCCCGAAGGGGCTCGCCGCCTCGAACTGCAGCGCGATCAGCGCCGCCACCGAGTTCGCGCCGCTGCGCAGGATCTCCGGCTGGATCCGGAAGACCGGACTGATGAGCATGTAGACGACGATCGTCTCGCCCAGCGCCCGGCCCAGCCCGAGCATCGTGCCGCCGATCATCCCACCCCAGCCGAACGGCAGCACGACGCTGCGGATCATCCCCCACCGGGTGGCGCCCAGCGCGTAGGCGCCCTCGCGTTCCCCGGCCGGGGCCTGCGCGAAGGACTCCCGCATCAATGAGCTGATGATCGGCATGATCATCAGCGCCACCGCGATCGCCGCGATGAACGTCGAGCTCTCATAGACGGTGGCGGTCTGCAACGGGTCGTTGGGGTTCACACCGGGGATGGCCAGGAACGGGAGCCAGCCGAAGTGCGAGAGAAACCTGGCCAGCGGGATGACCTTCTGCTGGAGGTAGAAGAAACCCCACAGCCCGTACACCACGCCGGGCACCGCAGCCATCAGGTCGAGAGTGTTGATCAGGGCGCGGCGCAGCCGCCGTGGCGCGTACTCGGAGATGTAGAGCGCCACTCCGGTGGCCAGCGGCACCGCGAAGATGACCGCCACCACGGCGATCAGCAGCGTGTCGGGGATCAATGCCGCGATGCCGAAGTGGTGCGTGTCAGGCTCCCAGTCCTGGGTGGTGAGGAACCGCAGGCCATCCTCAGCGAGCGCCAGGTAGCCCTGGCCGAGCAGGAACACCCCGGTCGCGACCATGATCAACAACACCGTCAGACCGGCGCCCAGCAGCGCGAGCTGGAAGACTCGGTCCGCACCGCCGGCGGCGGAACGCACCCGCCGCGCCGACTCCGGTGGGTCCGCCGGGCCGGACGCGGGCACCGTCCCGACGGTGGTCACCGGTACATCACCTGCACGGGGGCCCCGCCCCCCATCTCGCTGACCTGCTGCAAGAACGCCTCACACGTCATCCGGGCCCGGACCTGACGCGGGTAGCTGCGAGCTGCGGTGGCGAGCACCTCGTCGGCCACGCGAACCCGCCACACCCACTGCCCGTGCCCGTTTCGCGACGTCTCAGAGACGACGCGCGACAGGCATGCCTGCAAGGTGCGGATCGTCGCCAGGCAGGACTCCACGTCGGGCGAGACCCGTGCTGATCGCGCGAGGCTGCGGTTGTTGGCGGACATGAACCTCCAGGTGAACGCCCGTTCCTGGGATGACGCCGGCTCCGCCACAGATCCGGCGTCGGCGTCCGGCTCGGGTGGAACCGGCACGTGCGTAACGCGCGCCACCGAGACCACCTGGAACCGAGCTGACGCCATCACGCCTCCCACACACACCGATGTGACTGGGGGGACGCTCCCCTCCGAAGGTGAACGGTGGAGGTCCCGCAGACGGCGGGAGGATTACGACAAACCCCACAAGAGACGGCTACGTATCGTTACATAACAATTTTGCCATCACTCTTAAGTGTGGATTCTGCTCTTTGGGAGTGACAGAGATCGATCCATCAGGGACGGATGTCGGCTCCGAAAGTCACCGACCGTGCATCCTCCACAGGATGTGGTGGATCAGCTTCGGGCGAGCGCCCGAGGGTCGGCCGCCAGGCCGGCATCGTTGCGCGCCGTGCGATGTCCGATCACGCCGGCATCGGGTTGTCCTCAAGCGTTCATGGTGCACACGAGGCTGGGCTGCCGGCCGTCTCCCAGTCCTCGGGCTCGGATACCCACCCGGTGGTCACGTAGCAGACCTGCTGCGCAATGGCCACCGCGTGGTCACTGAAGCGCTCGTAATAACGGCCGATGAGAGCAGCGTCCACGGCCTGTTCCACGCCGTGTGACCAGTCCTCGGCGAACAGGATGCCGAACAGGTGACGGAGCAGCGCGTCCACCTCGCCATCCGCCGCAGCCAACCGGCAGCCGGACAGCGGGTCCTGGTGCTCGATCGCGGTCGCGGCATCCTCAGCGAGCTGGCCGGCGAGCAGGCCCATCCGGGCGAGCACCGGCCGGACCTTCCCGGAGATCATCGGGTTCGGGTGCTTGAGCCGGGCAACGGTCGCGATGTGCCGGGCGAGGTCGCCCATCCGCTTCAAGTGACCCACCGCATGCAAGGCTGCGACCACCACCCGCAGGTCCCCGGCCACCGGGGCCTGCAACGCGAGCAGGGTGATGCACCGCCGCTCCGTCTCATCGTGCATGGCGTTCATCTGGTCACGGTCAGCGACGACCAGACCGGCGCGCGCGATATCGGACTGGTGCAGCGCGATCGACGCATTGATCACCATCTGGGCTGCCAACCGAGCCATCCTCGCGAGGTCGGTCATCAGCTCGTCGAGCTCGGTGTGGAACGTGGTCCGCATGACACTCACCTTCTCCGCCCCATATCAGTACACCTGTCGTTCATACGCCGCAAGCGGTCCTTCTCCTGGTTGCGGGGTTTCTGCGGCTCTCCCTGGCAGGTGCGGCGGAAAGTCACCAAGCGACTCCGCTCCAGCGGGCTCACCGGCGTCGGTGACCTTCTCGCCGACCTGCTGGAGATCCTCCCGGCCTTGGTCATCCGCTGCCACAGACGATCACGTCGGGCGTCACTCAGAGTTCACCTGAGCGACAGCACCACGCTGCCGCCCGGAAGTGGAAGCGGCGTATCCACGTAGATGAGGCGGGGTTGACGCACTCGGAGACCTCAGTGCACGGATTGGCTCCCCGCCATCGTCGTAAGGCTGGATCCGGACCTCCAGCCAGTGCCTTGATCGCATGGGTCGGCGCTGACCCCCACCTCCGTAGGGCCCTCGCTGCCGCCGCGGGGCGGCGACGCGAGACCGATCTGCCGTCGCCCGCCAACACCCGCGCCGCCAAGGCGGCCGTCGTGGCCTGTTTCGTACTGGCCTGTGGGGCGGTACTGGGTGTCACCGCCACCGTCAATGACGGACATCTCGTGCCGCCCACCACCAGCCCGTCGGCCCTGCTCGGCCAGAGCGACGCCGCTGTGCCCGAGGGAGCCCCTTCCGACTGGCCGATCCCGCTGGCCTCTCCCCCCGCAGTCGACGTGGCACCCTCGACGGAGCGCTCTCAGCCACCGCCACCCCTCCCGGTTCCCCCCGCACCCGCGCACGTCGGTCACCTCACTCCTGATGAGCCCGGCCGCCCCGGGGCGTACACCCCCTCTCCCGCGGCTACCTCCGCTGCCCACCCCACCTCCTCGCCTCGTACGGACAAACCGAACGGCCATCCGCTGAGGCCCGCTACCCCCGGCGCTACCGTCAAACCGGGTGTCACGGGCGCATCGGTCGCACCTGGCGCAACCGGGACTGCGGGAGCTGCGGGCAGCGCCGGCGCGCGGGGCGTCCCGGGGTCGACGCCCGGACCGGGGCCACTGCCTACGGCGGGGCCCCCCTCTCCCCTGGGTTCACCGTCCACCCTTCCCCACTAACGGGGACCCTCGACGTTCGCGTTCGTTACTCCCACCCCGGCCGGTGTTGCCGGGGGCCCATCGATATCGGCGTCGGCGATGGTCTCGTCGCCGGGCCAGCTGCCCTCGCCTCGCGCTACCCCTCGGCTCAGCTGGCCCGCCTGGGCCGCCGTCTCACGCGACCGCGACCGCTGGGCCCACACGTACTCCCCCAGCCCCTCCGGGAGGGCAGCGGCGAGCGCGCCGGCCACGCTATCCGGTAGCTGCTCCCCGAGGACCGCCAGCGTCGCGCGGGTGGCGCGTTCGGCGTCCTGTGGGGTGCCCAACCCGGCGCGCGCCTGGATCTCCCTGATGAACTCCTCGTCGCGCACGTCATGCTCCTGCTCGACCGCATGGCGAGCACCGGCCGGCGCGCAGCGCCGCCAGCCGGCCGGTGCTCAGGGTTCCGCGAGCTGCGGAAGTGCTCATGACGTGGGAGTACCCGGCGCGCGCGCATCGAAACCACGAGACGCGGCGCGGGAAGTCAGTCCGGACCGGCCATCCGCTCGTGTAGGAATGCCAGCGTCTGGCGAAGCACTCGCGAGACGTGCATCTGCGAGATACCGACCTGTTCGGCGATCTGGGTCTGGGTCAGGTGTCGGAAGAACCGCAATGCGATGATCGTCCGTTCCCGGGGCGCGAGCTCGGCCAGCAGGGGGCGTAGCGCCTCGCGGTCATCGATCAGGTCCAGCTCGGTGTCCAGGCCGCCGATGAACTCCCCCAAGGTGGCATTGCCGTCCCCGGAGCCGAGCATCTCATCCAGCGACGCGCTTCGGTACGCCTCCCCGGCCTGCAGCCCTTCGATCACCTCCGAGAGCGGCAAGCCCAACCGGTCCGCGATCTCGCTGGGGCGAGGAGCGCGGCCGAGCTGCTGGGACAGCTCCGCCAGCGTGCCCCTGATGGCGATGTGCAGATCCTTCAGCCGCCGCGGCACCCGCGTCGACCAGCCGTGGTCGCGGAAGTACCGGCGTACCTCACCGGTGATCGTCGGTACCGCGAAGGAGAAGAAGTCCGAGCCGCGGTCCGGTTCGAAGCGGTCCACGGCATTGATCAGTCCCACGGTGGCGATCTGGACCAGGTCCTCCAGCGGCTCACCGCGACCGGCGAACCGGCGCGCGATGTGCTCGGCCACCGGCAGATAGCCGCTGATCAGCTGCTCGCGCAACCGCTGCCGCTGCGGGTCGTCGGCAGCGAGCTCACCGTAGCGGCGCTGCAGCGGGGCCAGATGCGCGTACTCGCCCTGTTGTTCGGTGCCGACCGAGGACACAGACGGAGTCACAGCTGTTGCGCCGGCATAGCGTCTTTCATCAAGGTGATGCGCACCCGGCCACCTCGGCCTGGCTCAGCGGGCAGCGACACGGCGCTGACCCGGTCCGCGAGACACTCCAGGATCCGCCAGCCGAACGACCCGGTGGGTAACGCATCCACCCCATCGTCGACGTCGACCTCGGCGGCGACCTCGATGCGCTCAGGCCGGACGGTGAACCTGCACCTCAGCACCGCGTTGCCGGCGGCGATCCGGACCAGCATGGAACAGAGATCATCAGCCGCCATCCGCAGGTCGTCGATCGAGTCGAGATCGAAGTCGGCGCGAGCGGCCAGGTCGGCGGCGACCATGCGGATCGTGGGAATCGCGCTGGGGATGGCTGTGGCTCGCAGCTCAAGGGATAACACCGACTCCTCGCGGGGGGCATGCAGCGGCCAGCCACCGCCGTGGGGGGGGATCCCGCAGTCTCTGTCCACGTATGTCACCGTGATCAGGCCGTATCCGTGGTAGCGCCGGTTGATGCGACGCTCCCGGGTGTAGCGACCATCCTCGTCTCCTTGATAGTCCTCGGCTTATTTAATATGGTCCTCTAGGCGCATCCGATCATGCCCGCTGTGTTCCCGCCGGTGCAAGCCGAACTCCGTCAACAACACGCCGAGAGTTCCTCAGAACGAGTTCACCAGGGCATCGGGCACGGTGTCGGCGAAGGTGAACTGGTCCCGCAGCTCGGTTGCCTCCAAGGCCCGGTTGGCGATTCGGGAGTGGCACACCAGCCGCAGGGCGCGACGCTCACGGGTGGCGAGCTCGTTCGCCTCGAACAGTGCGGACAGTCCGGCGGACCCCAGGAACTCCACACCGTCGAGGTCCACCACCACGACGCGGGCGGCGGAGAGCTGCTCGTTCAGGAAGCTGGCCAGTTTCGGCGCGGTGAGCGTGTCGACCTCCCCCGTCACAGTGACCACACGCGCATCGGGACCATGCTCGGCAACCCGCAAGCCGATGATGTCAGCGGGGAAGTCCTGGGCGGGGAGGTCGCTGTCCACCCTCGCTACGATAGAGGTCACGGCTCAGCAGGCCCATTACGGGTTGGGTGAACCCGACCGGTGTGACGGCCACGCACCGCCTTAAACGGCGCGGACCGCGAGCACGGCGATGTCGTCGCCGTCGTTGCGGCCCTGCCAGGCGGTGACGGTGCGTTCGACGCGGGTCGCCATCACCTGCGCGGTCATCCCGGCACAGTCACGCAGGCAGGCGGCCAGCCGAGACGGGCCGAACTGCTCCTGATCCGCCGGAGTGGCCCGGCCGGCCTCGGTGACGCCGTCGCTGTAGAGCAGGCAGGTCTCCCCCGGCGCCAGCGTGATCGTGGTCCGGCCGAAACGGGCACCGGGCAGAATGCCCACCACCGTTCCGGGCACCCCGACCTCCTCGACCCGGCCGCCGCCGCGCAGCACCATCGGTGCCGGATGGCCGCCGGTGGCGAGCGTGAGCCGGCACCCGACGTCGGCGGGCCGCAGCGCGCCGAGCACCAGTGTGGTGAACACGGTCCGCCCGCCGGCCAGCAGCGCCTGGTTAAGCAGGTAAAGCAACCGGGTCGGGTCCTGCTCGATGACCATCAGAGCGGCCAGCGAGTGCTGCACCCGGCCACTCTCGGCCAGCGCCTCAGCACCTTTGCCGCACACATCACCGAGCCCGAGCAGGGCGCCCCCGTCCGGAGTGGGACGGACCAGGTAGAAGTCACCGCCCACGGCCAGCTCACCGGCAGCCCGGTAGGCCACCCCGAGCTGCACCCCGGACAGCTCGGGCAGCGCGTCCGGCCCCGGTGGCAGCAGCGGGGCCTGCAGCTGGGCGAGCGCTCTGGCCTGCTCGCGCCGCCGGCGACTGGCCCCGATCGTCGGCCCGGCCAGCGCCGCCAACTGGGCGAGCAAGGAGGCCGCGGTGGGCCGGACCACGATCAGCAGTCCCTCGGTCCGGTCCGGGCCCCGCAGGGGTGCCGCCAGGACCGGGGACCGCTCCGTGATGTCGGGTCCGAACACCGCGGCCAGCTCGGCCAGCTCGCCAGGCGGCACCGCAGTGGTGTCGGCACAGGCCCCGCACAGCGCGCCGGCCAGCACCGGGGCCGTTCGCGGAGCGGGCACCCGGGTCACGCCGTGAGCCGGCGTGGCCGGACCGCCGGCAGAGCGCCACCAGGACACCCGGGCCCTCGGAGCCGGCAGGAGCACCGCGGCCCGTTCCCCCACGACCGGAACGACCAACCTGACCAGGGCGGCCACCGCCATATCGTGACCCACCCCAGCCGCCAGCGCTCGGCTTGCTTCCAGCATGAAGTCCCGCTGGTCAACAGGCTGGAGCCGGGTGTCCAGACCACCGGCGCCACGACCGGTGTCGCCACAACCGGTGTCGCCACAACCGGTGTCGCTGACCACCCAGGCCTGCCAGCCGTCGGCGAGCGGCCGCAGCCGTCCGCCGACCCACCGCCCGAGGACTTCGGCCCTGAGCTCATCGCCCAGGCCCAGGTCCGGAAACAGCCGGCGGGCCGCCGCGTTGAGCAGCTGGACCCGGCCCGACGCGTCGTGCACGATCACGGCCTGGTCGATGTCGTCAAGGAGTCCGGGCAGCTCCGGCACCAACAGATCGGCAACGGGGTCCACGTCCGATGCCATCGCATCTCCTCACCCGATCCGATCGCGTGGCGACGAGGGTAGTCCGCCGCACCGGTGTACTCCCGAGTCCGTGCCCCGGTCGCAACCCAAGGCCAATCGTGGCACGCTGCGCGCATCAAGCACCGCGATGTCCTGGGAGGCTCACCGTGAGCGCGCAGCCCGCGTCGGCCGCGGAACCGGAGCGGCACAATCCGCTCGACCCCGCCGCGCTGGAACGAATCCTGCTGGCCCTGGAGGAGCTTCGCGACGGCAACTTCCGGCGCCGCCTGGTGGTCACCGACGGCGGCGTCGCCTGCCGGATCGCGACAGTGATCAACCAGATCGCGGAGCGCAACCAGTCGCTGGTCGGCGAGCTGGTCGCGGTCCGCGAGGCGGTCGGCCAGCAGGGTCGGACCGGCCAGCGGCTCGCCGACGAGAGCGGCGGCGGGTGGTCACTGGCCGCCGCAGCGGCCAACGGCCTGATCGACGACCTGACCCGGCCGACCACCGAGCTGGCGAGGGTGCTGGCCGCGGTGTCCGAGGGTGACCTGTCCTCACGAGTGTCCGACCAGCTGCTGCGGGGCGACTTCGCCCGGCTGGGGCACACCGTCAACAGGTTGCTCGACCAGTTGTCGCTGTTCGCCGCTGAGGTCACCCGGGTGGCCCGCGAGGTCGGCACCGAAGGCAGGCTGGGCGGCCAGGCGAACGTCCCCGGGGTGGCCGGGACGTGGCGGGACCTCACCGACTCGGTCAACGTGATGGCCGGCAACCTCACCGCCCAGGTGCGCGACATCGCCCAGGTTGCCACCGCGGTAGCCCGCGGCGACCTCAGCCGCAAGATCACCGTTGAGGTCTCGGGCGAGCTGCTGGAGCTCAAGGAGACCCTCAACACCATGGTCGACCAGCTCTCCGGGTTCGCCGCCGAGGTCACCCGGGTGGCCCGCGAGGTCGGCAGCGAGGGCCGGCTGGGTGGTCAGGCGGAGGTGCCCGGGGTGGCCGGGACGTGGCGGGACCTCACCGACTCGGTCAACGTGATGGCCGGCAACCTCACCGCCCAGGTGCGCAGCATCGCGCAGGTGGCCACCGCGGTGGCTCTGGGCGATCTCAGCCGCAAGATCACTGTGGACGCCCGCGGCGAGATCCTGGAGCTCAAGAACACCCTCAACACCATGGTCGACCAGCTCTCCGCCTTCGCCGACGAGGTCACCCGGGTGGCGCACGAGGTGGGCAGCGAGGGCCAGCTCGGCGGCCAGGCCAGGGTGCGGGGGGTGGCCGGCACCTGGAAGGCGCTCACCGACAACGTCAACGGCATGGCGGACAACCTGACCAGCCAGGTGCGCAGCATCGCCACCGTGGCGACCGCGGTGGCCGGCGGTGACCTGTCGAAGAAGATCACCGTCGAGGCTCGGGGCGAAGTGGCCGCGCTGGCCGAGACGATCAACCGGATGGTCGACACCCTGGGCGCGTTCGCCGACGAGGTCACCCGGGTGGCCCGCGAGGTCGGCACCGAGGGCACCCTCGGCGGCCAGGCCCGGGTACCCAATGTCGCGGGCACCTGGAAAGACCTCACCGACAACGTCAACTTCATGGCCCACAACCTGACCAGCCAGGTGCGCAACATCGCCCAGGTGACCACCGCGGTGGCCAGCGGCGACCTGTCCAAGAAGATCGACGTAGACGCTCGCGGCGAGATCCTGGAGCTCAAGACCACGATCAACACCATGGTGGACCGGCTGTCCGCGTTCGCCTCCGAGGTGACCCGGGTGGCCCGCGAGGTGGGCACTGAGGGCAAGCTCGGCGGGCAGGCCGAGGTGATCGGCGTGTCCGGCACGTGGCAGCGGCTGACCGAGAACGTCAACGTCCTGGCCGGCAACCTCACGACCCAGGTGCGCGCGATCACCGCGGTGGCCACCGCGGTGACGGCGGGCGACCTGACCCGCCAGATCACCGTCGACGCCTCCGGTGAGGTCGCCGCACTCAAGGACAACATCAACCAGATGGTCGGCAACCTCAAGGAGGCCACCCGGACCAACCAGGAGCAGGACTGGCTCAAGACCAACCTGGCGCGACTGTCCGATCTCATGCAGGGCCACCGCGACCTGGCCACCGTCGCCTCGCTGGTGCTCAGCGAGCTCGCCCCCCTGGTGTCGGCCCAGCAGGGTGCCTTCTTCCTGGTCCGCTCCGAGGGCCGCGCTGAGGACCGCCCTGAGGACCGCTCTGAGGACACGGAGTCGACCGTCCTGGAGTTCACAGCGGGTTACGGCATCCACGATCCCGCGGCGATCCGTCGCTTCACCCTCGGCGAGTCGCTGGTCGGGCAGGCGGCGTTGGACAAGCGGACGATCCTGGTCACCGACGCGCCGCCGGACTACGCCGCGATCAGTTCCGGCCTCGGCCACGCCGCGCCGACCAACCTGCTCGTGCTGCCGTTGCTGTTCGAGGACCAGGCGTTGGGGGTGATCGAGCTGGCCTCGGTCAACGAGTTCACCACCGTGCACCGGGACCTGCTCGAACGGCTTCGAGAGGCGATCGGCGTCAACGTCAACACCATCCTGGCCAACTCCCGCACCGAGGCGCTGCTGGCCGAGTCGCAGCGGCTGACCCGGGAGCTGACCGCAGGTTCGCAGCGGCTGCAGGCTCAGCAGCACGAGCTGCAGAAGTCCAACACCGAGCTGGCCGAGAAGGCCGCCCTGCTGGCGACCCAGAACCGCGCCATCGAGATCAAGAACGCCGAGATCGAGCTGGCCCGCCAGGAGATCGAGGACCGCGCCGCCCAGCTGGCCGCCGCATCGCGCTACAAGTCGGACTTCATGGCGAACATGTCCCACGAGCTGCGCACCCCGCTCAACAGTGCGCTGGTGCTGGCCAAGCTGCTGGCCGACAACCTCGACGGCAACCTGTCGGACAAGCAGGTGGAGTTCGCCAGCACCATCCACTCCGCCGGCAGCGACCTGCTGCAGCTGATCAGCGACATCCTGGACCTGGCCAAGGTCGAAGCCGGGCGGATGGACCCGTCGCTGTCCGATGTGGCGATGACCTCCGTGGTGAACTACGTCACGACGCTGTGCGAGCCACTGGCCGCGGAGAAGGCGCTGCACTTCACCGTGGAGCTCGATCCCGCGCTGCCAGAGGTTCTGCACACCGACGAGCAGCGGCTGCAGCAGGTGTTGCGCAACCTGATGTCCAATGCGGTGAAGTTCACCGACGAGGGCGGGGTGGCGCTGCGGATCCGACCGGCGTCCGCCTCAGAGGTGCAGGGCGACGCGCTGCGCGCCGCACCCACCCGGGTGGCGTTCGAGGTGGAGGACACCGGTATCGGGATTCCCGCGGACAAGCTGTCCGTGATCTTCGAAGCGTTCCAGCAGGCAGACGGAACGACCAGCCGGCGCTACGGCGGCACCGGGCTCGGGCTGTCGATCAGCCGCCAGCTGACCAAGCTGCTCGGCGGCGAGCTGGTGGTCCGCAGCGAACCCGGGGTAGGCAGCGTGTTCACCCTCTACCTGCCCGAAGTCGCCGAGGCGTCCGCACCGGCGGTTCCCGAGGGCACCGCAGACCCGGTGATCGACCAGCCCGCGCAGCCGGAGCTGGTGTCGGCGGCCCGGTCGCTGCCGCGGTTACATTCGACGCGCGATGAGGCGCCGCCGCACTTCCATGGGGAGAAGATCCTGATCGTCGACGACGACCTGCGAAACGTGTTCGCGTTGAGCAGCATGCTCGAGGCCTACGGCCTGCACACCGTCTTCGCCGACAACGGTGTGGCCGGAGTCCGCGCGCTGGAGCGCAACGAGGACATCACGCTGGTCCTGATGGACGTGATGATGCCCGAGCTGGATGGTAACGCGACGATCGCCGCGATCCGCAACCTGAGCCGCTACGCCGACCTACCCATCATCGCGGTGACCGCGAAGGCGATGCAGGAGGACCGAGCGAAGAGCCTGGCCTCCGGGGCGAACGACTACGTCACCAAGCCGGTGGACACCGACCTGCTCCTGCGACTGATCCACACCTACCTCTCCGTCCACTCCGACGGTGCCGACACCGACTGTGCCCCCTCCGACGCCGACGACGCCCAAGCCCCCGCCCCGCGGTAGTGGGGGCGCAGGCATGGGCCGGCGTGGCACGTCTGGGGGTGGACTCCGTCGCGGTGTGTGGAGATCTGGACACAGGCCGTACCCTGGTGCGTGTGATCACGCATGGCGATCCGGGTCAGGGCCGCTACGCGGCCCTGACCCGGATCGCCATGCGCCAGACCTACGAGCACAGCCGCACGGCACTCGGCCAGGTCTCGACTGCACACCGCGCCTGTGAGATGGTTCCCGTCGAGCTCACCGTCCGATCGCTCTACCCGCGCAGAAAGGAAAATCGATGGTAAAGTCGATAGAGAAGGTGCTGTCCTTCTTCGTCGTTCTCATTTTGATCCTCCTTCTCCTGGATTTACTGGGGGGTTTCATCGCGAACTCGGTTCCGGAGGCCGCTAACCGGCTCGGCGAAATTCTCCGCAATATCTGGTACGGATTTGAGAATATTGTCCACTACCACTCTTACCATTGATGCCACCAACGGTTCCGAGGAACCGTCCTCAGCCCTTCCGGCGCACGGGGACGCAGCGCAGGTTGATGAGCGAAGCCCTCAGCCGCTGCCGCAGGAAGCCGAACAGATTCCTCGCTGCGGCCGGATCCGGGGACTGGGCAACGATGGTCAACGGCCGATCGAGGAGCAACCTTGCCGGGGCGATGCCGGCCAGGTCGCGGCAGTAGTCGGTGGGGGAGTCGAGCACGGGGTTCAGCGGCGGCTGGTCCACACCGGCCCGGTAGAGGTTGACCTTGGCCACGCTCGGCCTGCCCTTGACCTTCGTCATCGGATCACTGAGCGGGACGAGCGCCATCGGCTGCGTCTGGGCGGCTGCGGCCTGCAGCTCGTCGAGCGCCAACGATGGCGCGGGTGTCCCACCCGCGGTGAGGTCGGGTGCGGTGAAGGGCGCACAGCCCAGCGCCGGGTCGATGAACCTGGTCAACAGCCCGTTGTCACTAGCGTTGGTGAGCACGGTGCGCACGGGCAGCGCCGCGATGTTCGCCGCGTTGTTCTGCGCGGTGCGCCCGCCGGCCAGCGCCAGGTAGCTGGTGTCGAGGTTGTCGCTCTGGTCCTGGTCGACGACCGCGAAGTCACGGGTGGTCGGGCAGGGCCGGCCATCGCGGGCCATCCGGACAGGTGGCACCTTCAGCTTGCCGGCGCTGATCGCGGCGTTGGCCGCGCGGAAGAACTCTGGGGCGCCGCAGTAGGCGAACTGGCCGAACAGCGAGCCGGGCAACCCGTTCACGCAGCCGTCCGTGGCCCCACGCAGGGTCAAGGTGTTGCCCTGGAAACCGAACCACAGCCCGACCACGGAACCCGCGGGTAGCTTCGGCACGACCGGCGGGGCCGCCGGTTGGGTCCCCCGGTCGACGACCAGCGGCCGGTAGATCGCCAATGCACCCGTCGCCGGATCGATGATGGTGGCCTCAACGAACGCCGACTGGTTGGCGTTGATCTCATGGCAAGCGCCGTTGCGGCGATTTGTCGCCACCAGCTGGTAGGGCGTGGCCAAGCCCTGCGCGGTCATCGGCGCAGGCGGGACGATCAGCGTGCAGCTCGGGTTGGGCGCCAGACCTGCGCCGCCACCCGGCGCGGCCCGCAGGTTCCGGTGACGCTCATTGTTCCGCCCCTTACGGGCCGGGTCGGGTTCCGGGTTCGGGTTGGGGTCCGACTCGTCGGCGGTCAGGGCACCGGTCCCGGCAGCGCCGCTCGCCGGAGCACTCGCCGGCGCAACCGGCTCGGGGCCGGCCTGCGCCTGCCAGGGCGCAATCATTGCGATCGGCAGCGCGGCCGCGACGGCAGACAGGCTCCAGCGGACGAAGCGTGGTGTGGAGATCACCAACGCCACCTCTCTACGAGTAAGGTGAGTGGGGCGGTGGCCATCGCTGACCACCGACTTCACGGCATTCGGCACCCGCCGGCGCGCGGCGGCGCGAGCACACCGAACCGGGGGTGCACTGCCGGACGTGCCTGGTAGGAACCGTCGGCGCTGCGGCTCGAGTCGCTTGAGTCCTGGTGACGAGCCGTCGCCGCGGCGGACACTACGACGCGCGGTCGCCGGCTGGTCCGGACCTGAGAGCCCTCGACACAGGAGGGCGCCCACAGGTGCGTTCCCGGCGACGAGAAGTCGCTCTTTACTCCGAACGCCGCAGCCGTGCGGCCATTTGCTCGGCACCCTCCTCAGCCGAACCGCCTCATCGGCGCCGGCCGACCGCCGGCCGCCCCTGCCACCGGCAAGGCACGAGCCGCAGCCGAACCGATCCGCACCCCACATACGTACGTTCTGCAAGCGCGATCACGGATCAGTGATCACCGAGTCGGCTCTCGCGGGTCACGACACGCGCCCGCGCTGATTCTCCGTGTACGATGGACAACTGAGGATCACCAGAGTCCCCAGTTCAGGAAGGGGCCCATGAGCGCCTACAGCCTCCCCGACCTGCCGTATGGTTACAACGCGCTTGAGCCCTACATCGACGCGCGAACCATGGAATTACACCACGCTCAGCACCACCGCCGCTACATTGATCAGCTGAACACGGCTCTGAGCGCTACGGCTAGCCTGCGCTCAGCGGACGAGCAATCCATCGATGACGTGCTGTGGAACATCGGCAAGGTCCCAGAAGAGTCTCGCAATGCGGTGCGTAACTACGGCGGCGGGCACGCGAACCACTCCTTCTACTGGGCGACCTTGGGCAGGGACGGTGGTGGAAAGCCCTCCGGCCGTCTCGCCGAGGCCATCACGGAGGAGTTCGGTTCATTCACGGCGTTCCGAGACCGGTTCTCGTGGGTCGCGACCACGCACGTCGGCAGCGGCTGGGCCTGGCTGGTACGGGTACGCAACCGACTGGTGGTCTACAGCCTTCCCAACGAGGACTCCCCGCTCACCGCGCAAGAGTCCCCGGTCCTCGGGCTCGACCTGTGGGAGCACGCCTACTACCTGCGGTACCCGGCCGCACGCGCCGACTATGTCGAGGCATTCTGGAACGTCGTGAACTGGGACGAGGTGAGCCGTCGGTTCGAGGAGACGACGCGGTCGTAGCCGGCTGGGCTGCCTCCGATACGTGCCGGGCGTTCCCCTGAGCGCACTGGGGCAGGTACGGTTTCCACAGCTATCCCTTGAACCTAGTGTCCACTGAGCGGTTGCATCGGAGAGGGTGCGCGGACGTGAGCGAAGAGCATGAGGACGCAAAGCAGACAAACAGCCCAACCGACGACGAGGGCACCCAAGCGCTCTCCGCGCTGCGTGGCATCTGGAAGGCCCAGGGCCAGACAAGCGCTGCCCTTGATGAGGCATGTGGCAACACGAAGGCGTGCAGGAGCATGAAAGCCGTCGGCTTCCAGGGGCTGGCCGACGGCGTCGAAGAACAGACCACGGCCACCCCGTCGGTGGGCAACAACCTCCGTGCCGCGTGGAAGACGAAGCTCGAGCGCGAGGGCAAGCTGAACTCCGAGGCGAGCAGCGTGCGGGATCTCGTCTTCGGCTCGTCCGACCAGAACGAGTAGCCCGGAAGAGCAGGGAGCCCCGCTCGTTCGGGCGGAGGTCGTGCACACAGGGAGGACAGGGCTCATGTTTGGACGCAAGAGGCCGACGGTCGACGCGAAGCCCGTTGAGAAGACCACCGAGTCGGACCGCGTCACCTCGTACCGAACCGACCAGGACGCCGCGCCGGAGACCACCGGTGCACCCAGGACGACGTCCTACGTCAACGCCATGCAACGGAATGCCCGCGGCTACGAAACGATCAACTGATTAGCTCTCAACCCGATCCATCTCGCCACCCAGCGCCCGCCGGCGTTGCCAAGGAGACCGCTCGATGAACTATCCGAATACCGTCAAAGAACTTACCGAGACGTTGCGTCGGGGCGACTACCTGGCCGACCGGGGATTGGCGACGGCGGTGTTCGTGGCGATGTCCCTGCAGCGACCGATTCTCCTCGAAGGCGAGGTGGGCGTCGGCAAGACCGAGATCGCCAAGGTGCTGGCCTCGGTATTCGGGCGTACGCTGATTCGACTACAGTGCTACGAAGGCATCGACACCAACCAGGCCCTCTACGAGTGGGACTACGCCCGCCAGCTCCTCTACATCCGGGCCTTGTCCGCTCGTGACATCGCCGGAGAAGATGCGGTCGAGAAATTGTTCGGTCCGAGGTTCCTTCTCGAGCGTCCCCTCATGCAGGCCATGAAGATGGGCGACCAGGCCGTACTGCTCATCGACGAGGTCGACCGCGCGGACGACGAGTTTGAGGCCTTCCTGCTGGAGGTGTTGTCCGACTTCCAGATCAGCATTCCCGAGGTGGGCACCATCAAGGCGGAACGCCCACCGTTGGTGATCTTGACGTCGAACCGTACCCGGGACCTGCACGACGCTTTGAAGCGACGCTGCATGTACCACTGGATCGGCTACCCGGACTCCGACCGCGAGGTCGAGATCATCCTCGTTCAGGCGCCAGACGTGTCCGAGGGGCTCGCCCGTAAGGTGGTGGCGGCGGTCAACCGGCTCCGAGAAATGGATCTCGCAAAGCCTCCAGGCGTCGCGGAGACCATCGACTGGGCCCGCACTCTGTCGTTCCTCGGCGAGACCGGCTTGAGCGCAAGCGCCGCCGATGTCACCCTCGGGTCGATCCTCAAGGATCGCGACGACCTCGAGCTGGTGCGGGACAACCTCAAGGAAGTGACGTCCAATGCCTGAGATGCCTCACGGATTCGTCTGACACCGATGTCCCGAAACAACCATGGCTTCACTACCGTGCTCGTCGACTTCGGGCGGGCGCTGCGCGCCAAGGGACTAGCCATCGGCTCGGGTGACATCCTCAGCTACTGCTCGGCGATGGCCCCGCTGGATCCGACGGACCTGGTCGATCTTTATTGGGCCGGGCGGACCACCATGATCGTGCGCCGTGAGGACATCCCGGTCTACGACGAGGTGTTCAGGTCGTTCTTCCTCGCGTCCGACAGCCCCGTCCAGAAGATGCTGAAGGTCAAGGCGCAGTCCGCTGCCCAGGCAGAGGCACCTTTCGAGATTCCGGCCACCGAACCCTCGGGCAAGGAGCAGCAGGAGGAAACCCTCCTCGGCCTGATGGCGTCCAACGTCGAGACCCTCAAGCACCGGTCGTTCGGCGAGTGCACCGAGGAAGAGCTCGCCGCGATACGACGTATCATGGCGCGTATCAAGTTCACCCCGCCCAAACGTCGCACCCGTCGTACGAAGACGGCGTCCGACGGGCGAAAACCCGACATGCGCCGGACGATCCGCGAGTCACTGCGCACGAACGGCGAGATGGTCGACCTGTACTGGCGGCGGCGGCGCGTGCGGCTGCGTCCGCTTATTCTCATCCTCGACGTGTCCGGGTCGATGTCGGACTACTCTCGAGCGCTGCTCCAATTCGCCTACTCCGCGAAGCGCGCCTCCCAGAAGGTCGAGGTGTTCTGCTTCGGTACCCGGCTGAGCCAGGTGACCAAGCCGCTGCAGAGCCGCAAACCGGACGAGGCGCTCGAGCGCGCCGCGAAGCTCGTGGTCGACTGGGAGGGCGGCACGCGGATCGGCGACTCGATCGACAAGTTCGTGCGCAAGTGGGGTCGTAGAGGGATGTGCCGTGGCGGCGTCGTCGTGATCTGCTCCGATGGGCTCGACCGTGGTGATCCCGAACTGCTCTCCGACTCCATGGAGCGGCTCTCCCGGCTGTGTCACAAAATCGTGTGGATGAACCCGCACAAGGGCGACAACGCGGACTACGTGCCTCAAACCGTCGGCATGATGGCCGCGGAGCCACACATCGACGTGCTCCTGTCCGGCCACGACCTCAGCAGCCTTGAAGAGCTCGCCGCGCTGCTCCCCAAGCTCGGCTAGGAGGCCAGAACCTATGTTGATGAGGTGGAGTGTCGGTATCGAGGCGGAGGGTGACCGCATCATGAGGCTCGAGGAAGTCGTCGAGCTGGCCGATGCGGTCGCACCGATCAGTGGCATTGCCACGGGCATCGGCACTAATCGCTACGGCGCGCAGGTTGTCGTGTTCGCGGACAACCGCGAGGACGCTATCACTAAGGGTAAGGAACATTTCGCTAGCGCAGTACAGAAAGCAGGGTTGCCGGTCTACCCGATCGTGCGCGTCGAGGCGATCAGCGAGGACGAAGACGGAGCGGACGTCGATATCTCATGACACGAGGACACATCAGATGAACATGCAGGTGGAGACATGATCCGCCTCGGATCACTCGCTGGCTACTCTTTCGAGGGGCCGCGGATCCTCGGCGGCTGGACGCCTCCGAAAAGGCCAGCGGTTTTCGCCATCATGTACAAGCCGGATCCCGAGACCAAGCCCGACCGCTACGCGGTCATCTACGTCGGCCACGCCGACAGCATGGCGGAAGCCGGCTTCCCGTTCAAGCATCCACGAGCTAACTGCTGGATCGCCCGGGCCGGCTCTCGGTGGAAGCTGCACATCTGCACCTACGAGGTCCAGGGGTGGGGACGACCTCACCGCGAAGAGATCACCCAGGAACTCACCGCCATCTACAACCCGTACTGCAACGAGGTGAAGTACGACAAGTCCTGGCAGGACCACTGGATCGGCTCGTACCAGTCCGAGCTGACCGGCCCGCTCGCCCAACGGGGCCCCGACGACGCCCCCCGCTGACCGTCGTTCCCGCGCTAACCGTCGTCCATGTGTGCTAGTGGGCAGCGGCCACATGGCCGCTGCCCACTAGAGTAGTGCTGTCGATCTCAGCTGCTACCGACGCAGGACTGAGGACTACGCTGGCCTTCCCTACCTGACGGCAAAGCCCTTGCTAGCGAGGTCTAATGCTGCCGACCTCGGAAACCCACAGTGTCCATCAGACGAGACCGCCGCCGACCAGAGGCCGGAACATTGGTGTGCCCGTTGACCGGAGCTGGTGTCGGAGGAGCCAACTTGGTCGCGATCTTCTCAGCGCCCCCGTACAGCAGCGGTAGCGCACCTGCCACTACCCCACCTGTTCGGTTGATGTGCTCGACGCCAGGAATAACCGGCTCGGCCTGCTTGGCGATCGTCTTCACGTTTACCAAGCAGTCATCGAGATTGTCCGCGACGCGGTTCAGCAGCACACCGATTACGAAGAGATAGATCGCCAGAACGGCAGTCAGCAACCCGATGATGACTACCGTTAGGATGATGAGAGTCATCTCTAGCCCTTTCCAGCCGGCGTTCCGGAACCAGTCAAAACCCTGGTCAGGAACAGGTGATGCTGCAGACCCTCTGCCAGTACTGCGTCAACCCTGTCAGCCGTGATAGGAATAAGCGCGCAGTTTGCGGTGTTCTCCGGGATAGCCCGTAAGGTGTCCCGAACGCCCACCACGCTTCGGTCGATAGATCTCACCATCGACACGAGGGAACTCAGCAGCAGGATCACGACGAGGGTAACACCGAATGCCATCCCTACCGCGACCCACCAGAAGGTTATCTCTTCAGGCGCATACCCATCAGGCCCACCCGCGTACCCGAGTAGAAATGCCATCGCTAACCTCCCAGCCGAGCGCGTCCGCGTTCCAGACCTCCGATGATGACCTCAGCATGGTCGATCGTCTGTCGTAGGTCCGCCAACGGGAGCGTGTTCCGATATGCCTGCTGCAGCGCCGCATTGATCTGTGGTGCCTGACGGGCGATCCGCGCGGCGAGGACCAGGATCGGGGATACCAGCGCGACCACTACCGAGATCACTACGACAGCGATCGCGAACCCCAGGTACCAACCGAACAGATGTGCCTCACCGGGCCCGGGCGCCTGTTCCGCAAGCAACACCATCCCGCAGCCCTCCTTTCGGTAGCAGTAGTTACTACGGAGTCACTAGACCTAACGGTCCGGTGTGGTCGTCACACAGGTCGTCTCCAGGTAGCCCAGGAGCGTCTGGGTCGCCGTCTGGACGTTGTGCGCCTCCTTGAGGTGGTCGGCCACCTGCCGCATCAGGACGTCCTTGTCGGACGAGGTGAACTGCGAGCTGCACTCCTGGTGACCGCACATGAACTCATGCATCTCCGTACTCCTTCGACTAGATTCCAAGACGAACCCTGATCGTCGGCGACTGGACGGCGGTCGTTAAACCTGTTCTGCCATGGATCGTACCGGTGCGAGGTTGGCGTTCACCGAAGGCAGGACCTCGGGAATCGTCCTCAACTGGTAGGCGATCGCGTTGACTCCCACGATGACCGCGCCGAGTGTCCAGGCGACGTGCCTCAGCTGAGAAATCACTCTCAACAGCGAGAGGCCGACGACGGCCACGATCAGCGCGACGGCCAACAGCGTGACCCACGCGGCTGCAGGCATGGCTTCCTCCTCTTCATCGATGTTTCCCTCAGGTCACTCGCCACGAGACACCCGGTACCGCTAGACACCCAGGGCACCCAGCAGATGACCGACACGCTTCACGTAGCGGGTTGCGCCGATGCCGACCTCCTTGACCGTGCTGTCCGTTTCGGCCAACAGGCTCGGCACGTTGTCGAGCTCCCCGGTCAGGATAACGCCGTTGTGCAGGATGTCGTCCACTGTCGCCCGGATTCGATCCACCGGCGTGACGATGCGCTTCATCAACACCACAACGATGGGTAGCACCACGAAGAGCAGGATGAGATCACCAATCCACCACAAGATCATGTCCGGTCTCTCTTTCCGTCATGGATGATCGTTATCATGACTTCCTCCGGCCGAACAGCCGACCGAAGAACCGCTTCAGCGCGGTCATAGTCGCCTGCATGGCGATGCTGAAACCCTTCACTGGAACAGCGTCACGCTGTACGGGCGCCTCGCCCCGAGAGGCACGCCCAATATCATCCGCGATGCATTTGGCGAAACTTTTCATGATCACGCTGGTGACATCCTGGACCATGCCTCTGCCGAACTGAGCAGCCGCACCGGAGAGCTGGAGGTCCTGGGCCACCTTGACGCGCGTTCCCGCTCCAGAGGGCACCATCGTCGAGGTCACCGACATGGTGGCCTGGCCCTTGCCCTTCTCCTCCGAGCCGGACGCGTTCATCACGATCCGCTTGGCTGCCTCGTCCCGCAGTACGATCCGGGCCGTGCCGGAGAACTTGAGTGACACCGGCCCCATCTTGGTCGTCACTCGCCCCTTGTACACGTCGCCATTGACATCAGTGAGCTCGGCACCTGGTAGGCAGGGTGCGATCCGTGGTACATCCTGCATGTGCCGCCACACCTGCTCGAGCGGCGCAGCAACCTCGAACTCGCTCTCGATCAGCATCGACTACTCGCTCTCCTCACCACACGCTGGGTCCCGACTTTCACGACTTTGCTCCCGACCCGGCGAATGCGGCGGGATCCCCCTCGAATGTTTTGACGCATCCCGCACAGCAGAAGTAGTACGTGGTCCCGTCATGATCCACCTTGTGGCGTGCGGACCCCACCTCCACTGTCATGCCGCACACCGGGTCGACTGCTTCGGCGACCTCGACCTCGGGCGTCTCCGGTCGCACGCCCCTGCCCAGGGCACCAGCAGCCCTCAGCTTCACCAGCTCAGCGAGCACCCCCACCGCGATCTCGCGGTGAGAGACCTTCCCCAGATCGAGACCTGCCGGCACCTTCACCCGGTCCAGAGTCTGCTTGGACAACCCGCGCCCTGCCAAGTACTCCAGTACCGACTTGGCGCGCGGCCGGGAACCCACCAGACCGACGTAGGCGGGACCCGCAAGCAGTGCCCCCTCCACGGCCTCCTCGTCGTGATGACCTTGCGTGGCGACCACGACAAGCGAGCGCTCATCGACGCCGGCCGCCTTGAAGTCCAGCGCGCTGACGACGCACTCCGCGGCCGGGTGGCTCTCCGCAGCACCGCCGTCGGGGTCGACGAGCACCGTTCGCCAGCCGATCGCCTGCCCCATCTGCACGAGGGCTTCGACCATCGGCGAGCGCCCGACCACCACAAGGTGGGTCTTGGGCTCCACGGGTTCAATGTAGATCTCCAAAGCCCCCTCGCTCTGGCAGGACATCGGTACATAGCTGATGCCCTCCCGCACCGCCACCGACTCGAGCTCGTCAGGGGTGCCGAGAAACACGAGGCGCGGCACACCCTCGGCGAGGATGCGCCGCGCCTCGCGGACAACCACAGGTTCCGCACAGGCGCCCCCGATGAAGCCGAACACCTGCCCCGAGGCGGTGATGACAGCCCGGCAACCCTCCTTGCCCGACGACGGGCCGCGCCGCCACACAACGGTGGCCAGCGCGAACGCCTCACCCCGCAGCGACAGCTCGCGGGCACGCTCGAGGACATCCCACCCGTCCATGGTCATCGGCCTATCCGTCCAACCCGTCTAGGCGTCAGTCTTGACTGGAGGCGCACCCGATATGTCATGCCGGTACTTCAGGGCCTCCCACACGCGGTCCGGAAGCAGGGGCATGTCGATGTTACGCACCCCCGTGTCGTCGATGGCGTTCATCACCGCGTTCACGAACGCCGCCGGCCCACCGACCGCGGCGCACTCACCGATGCCCTTAGCGCCGATCGGATGATGCGGTGACGGAGTGACGACCTCGTGAAGCTCGAAACCCGGAGTTTCCCACGCCGTCGGCAGCAGGTAGTCCATGTAGTTCGAGCCCACGCAGTTGCCCTCGTCGTCGAAGGTAATGAACTGCATGTTGGACATCGCGTAGGCTTCGGTCATCCCACCCATGATCTGAGCCTCGACGATCATTGGGTTGATGCGCACACCGCAGTCATCGACGGCGACCATGCGCAACACGTCCCACACACCGGTCTCCGGATCGACCTCGACCGTCACGATGTAACACGCGAACGGCCATGTCATGTTCGGCGGGTCGTAGTACGCGTTGTTCTCTAGCCCCGGCTCCATGCCATCAGGCATGTTGCTGTATGCCGCCATCGCGCATTCCTGGATACTCACGCCCCTGTTCGGGGCGCCCCGCACGTAGAAGCGCCCGAGCTCCCACTCCACATCCTCCTCGGAGACCTCCAGGAGATGGGCCGCCAACTTCCTCGCCTTGGCCCGGATTTTGCGGGCCACCATGGCCGTTGCCGCGCCCGCGACCGGCGTGCTACGGGAGGCGTAGGTGCCCATGCCGAACGGGGTGTTGTCGGTGTCGCCGTGCTGCACGAGAATGTCTGCGGCCGGAATGCCGAGCTCGTGGGTGACGATCTGCGCGAACGTGGTCTCGTGGCCTTGGCCTTGAGTCTTTGATCCGATCTTCAGGATCGCCTTCCCGCTCGGGTGTACCCGCAGCTCTGCGCAGTCGAACATCTTGATGCCGAGAATGTCGTATTCGCGACTGTTACCCGCACCAAGTGGCTCGGTCATGGTGGAGATACCAATCCCGAGCCGCCGACCCTGGGCGCGAGCTTCCTCTTTCTCCCGCAAAAATTCTTCATAGCCGATCGCCTGGAGCCCGACATTCAGGCACTTCTCGTACTGTCCGGAGTCCAACAAGAAACCGTAGGGCGTACGGAACGGGAACTGATGGTCCTTTACCAGGTTTATCCGCCGGAACTCTGCCTGATCCATGCCCAGATCGTCGGCCGCAGCCTGGATGGCGCGTTCCTGGAAGAACATCGCTTCGGTGA
>JAFAUB010000003.1 GCA_019243635.1 Pseudonocardiales bacterium | reverse complement strand
GGGGTGTCGGTAACAACGGTGTCATGAGCCACAAACGCGGCTGTTGCTGCTGGTCACGACACTGATCGTTTTCCGGGTTGGGCGCTGTCTGGAGCACCGAAGCGCTGCGGCTGCGGTGCGCTGACCAGGCGGTATACCACGGATTGCGGTTCCTGGCAGCTTCGTTAACGACACCCGACTCCCAGCTCGACGCGCTGCGCGAGGCCGGGTGCGAGCGCATCTGGACCGACACCGCCTCCGGGCGCCTGGCCCGCCGCCCGCAGTGGGACGCCTGCCTCGATCATCTCCGGGCCGGCGACGAGCTCGTGGTCACCCGGCTGTCCCGGATGGCTCGCTCGGTGCGCCACCTCACCGAGACCGCCGCCGCGCTCTCCGAACGCGGCATCGACCTCGTGGTGCTCAAGCAGGGCATCGACACCTCCACCGTCTCCGGGCGGTTCACCTTCCACGTCCTCGCCGCGATGGACGAGATGCTGGCGGACTTGATCAGTGAGGGAACGAAGGAGGGTCTGGCCGCCGCCCGGGCCCGCGGCCGCACAGGTGGGCGCCCACCCACGCTGAGCGCTCGACAGGTCGACGTCGCTCGCGGCATGTACGAAGAACTCGGTGCCGACGACAAGCGCCGCTACACCGTCAACGAGATCGCCGAAACTTTCGAGGTCTCCCGTAAGACCATCTATCGCCACCTGGCCAAGGACGGTCCCCGGCGGCAACCCGACAAGACCACCCGCCAGCAGCGCATCACCAGGCCCACGGGCGCCGTGCCGCCACCGTAAGCCCCAAGGACCACCATCAGCGTGTAAGGGAGCGACCTGCGCTACCGTCACGCGGTGACCCGCCACGAGGGCACCCGCGCCGATCCCCCGGACGGATTGGGAGATCCACTGTGTGCGCTGCTGGCCGCGGACTCGCCCGAGCACAGCCTGACTCTGCTACCGGCGGCCGTGCGCCGGGCTGCCGAGCTGGCCGAGCAACTCCGTGACGGCATTCGACTGCGGGGCGAATCGAGTGATCCCCTGCTGGTCGAGCTGACCGCGGCGATGAACGCGGCTGCGCTCACGCACGAGCGGTTCGTGACCACCTGGTCGCAGACCACCACGCTCGGAATGATCACCCAAAGCGCACTGGAAGACGACGTGTACGGGCTGACGAGCCACTGGGCCTCGGTGATCGACGTCGTCGCGCGCTACGCCGCCCCTACCAAAACTGAACCTCCGATCGAGCCTTGACTCAGGATCCTGCACCAATCCTCGTCACAGGCCCAGCCCGGGGTGACCACATCGATCGCGACCTTGCGGGCATCCAGACAGCCGGCTGGAACCCACTTGGTCGGGCCCGCCTCCAGCAGGCCCGGCAGACCCCGCAGCGCGGACATCACCAGCTCAGCGTCCGTGGTCGCTCCAAACTCGCATTATGCTCGCATTATGCTCGCATTATTCTGCATTATGCTGCGTTCTGCGCCTCGGCGTAGAAGAGTCCGGGGGAGCCAGAAACGTGAACAAAATGTGATGTGCCTCACTTTGACACCTTCCCCGTGTAGACCACCGAGGGTCGATCAGTCCCCCGACCTGCGGGGAAACCGCTGAACACCACGGCCAACCCGGAGTCCCGATAGGTACGAGCCGTGGCGGAACCGGGTATCATCACGGTAACCGGGCTTCACGAGCCGTTCGCGTCTCTACGGTCCGGCCAGAGCACGATCCTTCCTCGCGGGGAAACCACCAAGGTTCTTTTGGGCGCCCAAAGAACCCGCGAAAAAGGAGACCGATTTGGAGAGGTCCAAACCGATCCGAAACGCGATCACCTATGGGTGTGACGTCGCACTCACCGCGCTGCTTTACTGGCAGGCTGTGGATGCACTGATGCCCGCAACGGTGATCGTTACGGGCATCGTGCTCGCTATCCGGACAGCTGCATCTCTACCTGTCAAGAACCGCAGCTAACCCGGGTCGGCCCCAGCGGGGGCATTGCCTATACCCCCGCTGGGGTCCTCGTTTATTTGTCGAGGTCAGAGGTGGCAATACACCCACCATATCAGACGAAGCCTGCATGTGTAGGCAACGGTGCAAGGCTCTACGGGGAAGCCAACCCGGCGCCTACTGCACCCGGACCGCGGCCGGGGACACGTCCGGGTGGTGCGACGGCCTGGCCTGATGAGCGCTAGCGACGACCTTGGTTGGTTGCCGTCGAAGGTACCGGTGGCGCTGTGAGTGGGGTTGTATGGATGTTGGGGTGTCGTTAACGAAGCTGCCAGGAACCGCAATCCGTGGTATACCGCCTGGTCAGCGCACCGCAGCCGCAGCGCTTCGGTGCTCCAGACAGCGCCCAACCCGGAAAACGATCAGTGTCGTGACCAGCAGCAACAGCCGCGT
>JAFAUB010000002.1 GCA_019243635.1 Pseudonocardiales bacterium | reverse complement strand
ACGCGGCTGTTGCTGCTGGTCACGACACTGATCGTTTTCCGGGTTGGGCGCTGTCTGGAGCACCGAAGCGCTGCGGCTGCGGTGCGCTGACCAGGCGGTATACCACGGATTGCGGTTCCTGGCAGCTTCGTTAACGACACCCCAAGTCAGGGGAGATCCTAGGCATTTTCTGGGCATGGTACTGGGCGTTAAGTGGGCATCGCTGCGACACTGGTCTCATGTGGGTTGAAGGGGGGCAGGGCGCGGTCACTGATGTGCTGCCGGACGAGATTCGAACATTGCTGCGGAGTGGGCTGCCGGTGGGGGGGCCGGAGCTGTGCGGTCCGGCGCTGCTGGGGTTGCGCGGGGTGAGGGGGCGGGCGTTGCGCCCGGAGGACCCGGCCAGCCGGGCCCGCGCGTTGGACGGCCTGCTGCGAGAGCAGCTTGATCGGTTCGAGAACGCGGAACTCGCCCGGGCGGCCCGGCTGCTGTTCGGCGCGGAGCCGGCGACGTCCGGGGCGACGTTGACGGCCCGCCGTGAGGCTGCGGCCGAGGCCTCGAAGTATGAGGTGCACCACTTCCGGAAGCGGATC
The DNA here is from genome assembly GCA_019243635.1 of Pseudonocardiales bacterium. Lineage (GTDB taxonomy): Bacteria > Actinomycetota > Actinomycetes > Mycobacteriales > Pseudonocardiaceae. The sequence goes on along the minus strand of JAFAUB010000002.1, from coordinate 2,948 downwards.
GAGCCGAAAGTGCTGAAGCTCATCGCCTGGCAGCTGCGCCGAGACAGCGAGGAGTTCACCGCCCGGCACGCGACGGCGCCCGAGCTGCACGCCGCCTCCGGCCCGTTGGTGCTGCCCGCGGACGTGTTCGCGTGGGAGGCCGCCGAGCACCAGCACGCCGTGGCCGCGTTGTGGGGCGCGGTCTACCTGCTGCGCGCCGAGCTGCTCACGGTCGCCCGGTTGATCAGCATGGACGTCCCCGAGGTCGAGGGCGCGGCCGCGGTGGCGCTGTGGCGGCACGCCCTGGTCCTGGCCGCCGCCGCCCGCTACCGCCGCGCCTACGGCGCCGCCCTGCTGCACGCCGCGACCGACCTCGGCCCGCAGGAGATCGCGACCTATGCCGGATGGACGCCGCCGCTCACCCCGGCCCAAGAACTCCTCCTGGCCGAACTCGCCGACCCCGAGCAGGGATTCGCAGACTTCACCGCCCGGCTGGACGCAGCCGACGGCGGTGCCGAGCTCGCCGCCGCATGGCGGCGGGCGCTGTCCGGCCGCGACAGCGGACCCGAGGAGACCACCACGTCATGAGCCTCGATCAGCTCCTTGATCCACATACTCCGCCCCGCCGGTACGTCGTGACGGGCGGGCCGTCGGCCGGCAAGGAAGCCGTGCTCGAAGAACTCCACCAGCGGGGCATCCCGGCGACGGAGGGCGAACCGGCCCGAGAGATCTACCGCAAGCACCGCGATCGGCTCGGCCGGCACCTGCAGGTCGGCGATCGCCACGCCTACTCCCGCGACGTCCTTGAGGCGTTCATCGCCGAGTACTGCGACCACCAGTTCGGGCTCCGGTTCTACAACCGCGGCATCCCCGACGGGTACGGCTGGGACGCCTTCTTCGGCCTCGGCCCCTACCCCGAACTCGAGCAGGCGACCCGGGTCTACCGGTACGACGCGGTGTTCGTGCTGGACCCGCTGGACGACTTCGACTCCGAGGACGATCTGGTGTGGGCCAAGGAACGCGAGATCCGCCGCGTCCACGAGCTGATCATCCAGGGCTACTACGACGCCGGATATCGGCCCGTCTTCGTCCCCGCCGACGAGCCCGGCCGCCGCGTCGAGTTCATCCTCGCCCAGTTGCCCGTGCCGACCACCTGACTCTCCGGGAGAGCTCCATGAACGGCCGTAGTGACAGTGTGGAGATCATCAGCCCGAACAATGTGCTGGCCAACGCGATGCTGCGCAGCGTCGACATGGTCCGGCCCCGGCTGCAGGCCGCCAACCCCGACCGGGTCGCCTTCGTCGTCGGCACCCAGATCAACGGTGCCCCGCACCTGGGCACCTCTCTAGTGCAGACTGCGGCGTTCCTGCTCGCCAAGGCCACCAAGCGCATCTTCAACGTCGACGCGGTAGTGCGGTTCGGGGCGTTGGACAACGCGCCCTACGACATCCAGCTGGATCCCGAGACCCACCACGCCTACCAGCAGACCTACTTCCACGCCCTCGGCGCCGAGGCGGTCGGTGACCTGATCGGCAAGTACTACCGAGCGATGTTCGATTCCCTGGCCGATGCCACCGGAGTCGACTACGAGATCGAGACCTACTCCGCCCAGCAGGCCGACCCCGCCTTCCGGCACGAGTTCCTCGCCACCCTCGGCCGGCTCGATCAGATCCGCTGGCCGCTCGCCCCCTCGCACGGCCAGGTCCACATCCGCCTTCCCTGCCCGCAGTGCGGCTGGGCCGAGAAACGCGCCGAGCGCACCCGGCTGCTGCGCACCGGCTCGGGCGGCGCCGACTTCGCCGCGGTCTGCACCGACCACGGCGACTACGAGGTCGCGATCACCGCCGACACCAGCGCCTACCTCGACCTCGCGACCCTGTACCGGAATCTGGTCAAGGAGCGCCTGGCCGTCCGCGACCACGTCACCCTCTCGGTGATGGTCAAGGGCGGCGACTGGACCTACGGCTGCCAGCTGGTCGACGAAGCCTTCGCGCAGCTGCCCGCTCTCGCGCCGCCGCCGCGGGTGTTCACCCCGATGGTGCTCACCGACACCGGAGCCAAGCTCTCCAAATCCCTCATCCGCGAGGGCAAGGCCGCGCCGCCGCCCGGCACCCACGCGTGGATGCTGGACGTCACCGAATGGCACGGCGACGTCGATTCCTACGTCGACGCCATAGTCTGGCTGGTCAGCAAGATGCTCGCCGACCCCAAACACTTCTACCGCTCCTACACCACCCAGGAACTCGACAGGATCATGACCGCGCAACCCGCGACCACCACGGGCGTGCGCGCCCGCGAGATGAACCTCTACCGCCGCTACTTCGACCTAGTCGCCAACGGCAGCAAGACCATCGAAGTCCGCGTCCAGTACCCCAACCTGCGCAACCTCAAAGCCGGCGACCACATCCGATTCGTCTGCGGACGCGACGACGCCCTCACCCGCGTCAAACGCCTCGCCCGCTACACCACCTTCGAGGAAATGCTCGACACCGAAGGCCCTCAGCGCGTCAACCCGACCAGCCCCCGCGACCAACAGCTCGCCAACATCCGCCGCATCTACGGCCCCGAGAAAGAAGCCCTCGGCGTGCTCGCCATCGAGATCGAACTGGTCAACAAACCAGCCACCTGATCAACCAGCGGAACCACCGAACCACATCCGAACGGCCAGCGGCGGTATCACCGGTCCTGAAACCTCGCTACCGCCACTGGCCGTTCGATTGCTGCTCAAACCCCGTGTCGCGGGGGCGTTCGTGTTCGAGGTAGTCGGCCAGGGCGACGCGGGCGTCGGCGGAGAGGTAGACGTGCCGGCTGGTGCGGCCTTTGGGGTGTCGGTAACAACGGTGTCATGAGCCACAAACGCGGCTGTTGCTGCTGGTCACGACACTGATCGTTTTCCGGGTTGGGCGCTGTCTGGAGCACCGAAGCGCTGCGGCTGCGGTGCGCTGACCAGGCGGTATACCACGGATTGC
>JAFAUB010000111.1 GCA_019243635.1 Pseudonocardiales bacterium | reverse complement strand
CGGGTCGTACAGCCCGGCCAGGTCCCACCCGCGGTCTTCCGGAAAACCAGACATCGCGTCCACCCCGTCGGCCACCAACCGCCACAGGTCCTCCGGCGAGCACACCCCACCCGGGAACCGACACGCCATCCCCACAACCGCGATCGGCTCCCTCCTGTCCGACTCCAGATCCGTGAGGCGCTGGCGGGTCTCGTGCAGCTCAGTGGCCATCCACTTGAGGTAATCAACGATCTTCTCGTCGGTCATCCGGAAACACCTTTTCCCCTGGTGGAGTCAGGCTGCGGTAGCCCTTCATGCCGAGGTGGCCATGTCGGCGTGCAGGTCGGTAGGGAGATCTCTGCGGTACTTGACGTTGAGCTTGCGATACACGCGGGTGAGATGCTGTTCCACGGTGCTCGCCGTGATGAACAGCTTGTTGGCGATCTCCCGATTGGTGTAGCCGGCGACCGCCAACGCCGCGACGCGCCGCTGCGCCCCGGTGAGCGAGTCGATCCCCGCGGAGCTCTCGGACTGTGGAATGGTGAGGTCGACGGTCATGGGTTCCCGGAGCACTGCTCGGCACAGCGGCGTGGCGTCGCAGGTCTTCGCCACGTGCCACGCCCGGCGGAGCATCATCCGCGCCCGCCTGTGTTCACCGAGCGCGTGGTACGCGTGGCCGAGTTCCGCCAGGGCACGGGCAAGCTCGAAACGGTCCCCGCAGCTTTCGAAGATCTCCACGGACTCTGTGAGCAGCTGCGGCCGTCGGCTCGCCTGGCTCCCCGCTGCTAACAGTCGCAACGACATGCCACGAGTGCGAGAACCTTCCGTTCCCGGCTTCGCTAACTGGTCGAAGAGGAGTCGTTTGGCTTGGTCGTGGTTGCCCAGGCACAGCCACGCCTCGGCGGCGCTGGTCCGCCACGACACGAAGCCGGGCATGTCCAGCCCCCAGCCGCGCATGAGCTCGCCGCACGCGAGAAAGTCCGCGAGCGCGGCGTGGTGGTGGTTCACGGCGAGGTAGTGATGCCCTCGCGCATGCAGATAGTGCAGGCCGTATCGGCTCTGGAACATGGCTTCGGGAACCGGTTGGGCGACGTGCTTCGCGGCTTCTTCGTAGTCGCCCTTCCTGGCGGCAGCCAGGATGAGGCAACCAAGCGGGAACCCGACGGCCACCCCCCAGGCCTTGGATGACATGTGGGTCATCGCGGCCTGTGCGTGATTGACCGCCGTGCGGAGATCTCCCTGTCGGAGAGCGATTTCCGACCTGACCGCGCTGAACGTCGCCTGCCATGTCGGCGCCTGACGAGTGGCGGCCTCATTCACCAACCGCTCACACCAGCCCGCAGCGGCACTGGTCCGGCCAGTGTAGATCAACGTCAGGAGGGCGAGCACCGCCGGCTCCTCAGCCCACGGCGTGGCGTGACTGAGGTGCACCTCCTGGAGGAAGTACTCGGCGCGGACGACCGCGTCGTAACGGTCCCCTCGCGTCAGGCCCTCCGCCAGCGCGGCGGTCGAGCGCAGCCAGGGATCCGTCGTGAGCCGTACCAAGGTGTTCTTCTCGTCCACCGGCTTGCGCGGTATGTGGTGCCTGCGCTCCAGCGCCGGGTAGACACAGGCTATCCACAACTCGACGTCGCGGATTTCCGTGGCGACCTCGTCATGTGTACCGGGGCCCAAGCCACGCAGCCAGTTCAGGACTTCGACCGCTTCGGTGATCTGGCCGTGCCAGAGCATCTGCCGAGTCATCGTGATGGCTTCGCGGGGATCCAGCTGGTTCGCCCGCATGCCCGCGGTCAACGGCGTGAAGTGCCGCTGCGCGGTGGAGGGGTTGATCTGCCACTCGGCTCTGGCCAGTCTGGCCCGGACGGCGACCTTGCTCCTGCCGTCGGGAAGGGCTCGCCCAGCCAACATCAGACAGTCGACGGCCAGTGCGACCTCATCAGCGAACAGCGCCTGGTCTGCCGCTTCCACCAGAACATCGGCAACCCATGCGTCAGCGATGTGACCCGCGCTGACAAGATGTCGGGCGACCGTGATTGCCGGCGCTCCCCGATCGTGCAGCAGTCGGGCGGCGCGGCGATGCAGATCCGCCCGGTCCTGCGGTGGCACCTCGTCCAGCACCGCCCGTTCTCCGGCTGGATGCCGGAAGACCCCGTCCTCAAGGAGACCCGTGGTCGCCAGCGAATTCACCGCTGTCGCGGCCACCTCAGGGCCGGCACTGACCAACTCGCCCAGTTCCACCGATGACGCGTCTGCGCCGAGGACCGCCAGGCCTCGAGCGACGTCCAGTACTGTGGGGTCGCAGCGATACAGGCAGCTCACCAGTGCCTGCTGGTAGCACCGGCCCGGGCCGGTGCCAGAGGTGCTGTGGTCTTCGAGCAGGGCGTGAACGAGCATCGGATTACCGCCGCTGGCCGCGTAAAAGCTCTCGGCGAGTACACGTGCCTGTCTGCTGTCCTGGTGCCTGGCAATCAGACCGGCGACACCGGCCTGAGACAATGGCGCCAGACTCATACGATGATAATGCGGCAGCTGACGGAGCTCGGCATGGAGCGGCGAACGCGCAGATGACAGCTGTGCGGTCTCGGTGAAAACCACCAGAACCCGGGCCGAATGGACCCGGCGGACCAGGTAGAGCAGGCCGTGCAGGGAGGTGGTGTCGGCGTGCTGGACGTCGTCGACCCCGATCAGGACGGGCTTTCCTCCGGCCAACTCCAGCAGCATGAGCAACAGGCCATGGAAGACGTGGGCCATAGCGGGCTCGACCGTGCCTTCGGCACAGTCGCTGGAGATAGAGATGGACGCACCGCGGTCCAGCAGGTCAGCCACTCGCTCTCGAAACCCGGGCGGAATCTCGACGTGGTGGAAGAGCTGGCTCAGGACTCCCATGGGGAGCGCGCTCTCGACCTGGGAGCAGGTGGCGTTCAAGAAAAGAGCCCCAGCGCCCACGGCGCGTTCGGCGAACGTTCTCAGCAATTCGGTCTTACCGTGTGCCACTGCGCCTTCGACCAGGACGAACCGCCCATTTCCGGCTCTGCATTCAGCCAGTAGGCGGCCAAGAGAAGCCAGGTGCTCATCCCGTTCGGCCAGTATCATCAGTCGCCTTCCGCCGGCATGGTGCATCCCGCCGGTGCAGCTTGAATTCTACCGTCGGCCCTAATTGTAAGAGGCTATGGAAGGTGACGCAGAACCAAAGTTCCATTCCTCATCCATTGCTCGACCATCCACCGGCCACCGGGCGGCGATGTCGCGTACGCCGGAACACTGAGAGCGCATCCGGTCATCCCGGCCGGGCTACCGGGTCGGGGCGCGACCGCCGAGTTCGACTCGGCCGAGCCGGCCACGCCATACCGACGCTGACCTGGCCGAGCTGTGGCCACGCCAGGCAGAGGCCGACCTGGCCCAGCGGCGGCGCGCGACGATGACCACACAGGTGCTGTCGACCTCCGTGCGGACGCACAGGTCGCCGGGCTCACCGGGCTGCTGCGTCACAGCGCCGGCGCGCAGCCTCAAGAGCCGGCCCTACCGTTCGCACGCAAGATGCGTCGTCACTGCTCCGGCGATATCCACCTGGTGTTCGTTGAGGTAGAAGTGGCCCCCCGGGAAGACGGAAATCGTGAACCGTCCCGTCGTGTGTTCCTCCCATGCGGCGACCTCCTCGATCGTCGCTTGCGGGTCGGCGGCGCCGACAAGCGAGTGAATGGGGCAGCGAAGCTTTGGGCCGTCTTGGTACCGGTAGGTCTCGATTGCCCTGTAGTCGCCGCGAACCGCGGGTAGCGTCATCCGCAGAAGCTCCTCGCTGTCCAGGATCCTGGCGTCCGTTCCACTCAGCGCTCTGATCTCCGCCACCAACCCGGCGTCATCCTTCTGGTGCACGCGCTCTGCCCTGTATCGGGAGGGCGCTCGCCTACCTGAGACGAATAATGCGACCAGGCTGACACCGGGCTCGTTCTCGAGTCGCCGAGCCACCTCGAACGCCGCGATCGCACCCATGCTGTGGCCGAACAACGCCAGTGGCCGGTCGGTCAAGGGCTTGAGTACCCTGAGGACCCGGTCGGCCAGCTCGGTCATGCTGTCACAGCACGGTTCTCTCCTGCGATCCTGCCGCCCCGGGTACTGCACGGCGACCACTTCCAACACGGCCGCCAGTGACCGAGAAAACGACAAGAAGTAGCTTGCGGCACCTCCGGCGTGCGGAAAGCACACCAGCCGAGGATTGTCGGGGCTATGCACAGGAGCGGGAGCGGTATGAAAACGTCGGAGCCACAGGCTGTCGTCAGCAGCAACATCTGTCATGCCGCTCTCCGTCCTGTCATGTCATATGCATGGTCGTGATATTCAGAAAGCGGTGGGGAACCGTCGGTGCCTCACTGTCAACGATCAAGATACGGCCCTGGCGCGGTGTGCTCACCATACGGCCCTAGCGCGGTGTGCTCACCGAAACGGAGCGGTACCGAGTGACATCAGGTATGGCCGGCATCGGAACGACTGTGGTGTTCCGGCTGGTCACAGAGGCGAGGGCGGGACGGGATGCCGGGTGGCCGTCAGATCCTCCGAAGGGTCACCCATGCACACACCCGTGCCACCGATGCCGCAGTAGCCATGGGGGTTCTTGGCATCAGATAGATACTGCTGGTGGTAGTCCTCGGCGTAGTAGAAGTCGCGCAGCGCAGCGATGTCCGTGGTGATCTGACCGCGCCCGGCGGCGGTGAGCGCCCGCTGGTAGGTCGACCGGCTCGCCTGAGCCTCGGCGGCCTGGTCGGCATCGGTGGTGTAGATCGCGGAGCGGTACTGGGTGCCCCGGTCGTTTCCCTGCCGCATGCCCTGCGTCGGGTCGTGGCCCTCCCAGAACGCCCGCAGCAGCTCGCCGTAGGAGATCCGTGCCGGGTCGAAGACGACCAGCACCACCTCGGTGTGCCCGGTCCGTCCGGAGCACACCTCCTCGTAGCTGGGGTTGGGGGTGTGGCCGCCGGCGTAGCCGACCGCGGTGGAGTACACCCCGGGAGTGCGCCAGAAGATCCGCTCAGCTCCCCAGAAGCAGCCCATCCCGAACACTGCGGTGCGCAGCCCCGCGGGGAACGGGGGCACGATGCGGTGGCTGCTCACGGCATGCCGCTGCGCCACCGGCATCGGGGTCGACCGCCCGGGTAGCGCCTCCTCGGCGCTCACCATGCGGGTCTTGTCGCGTCCGAATAACGCCATGCCGCCAGATTACGCCGAGGCTGCCGGCACGGTCGTCTCCCGCTCGGCCGGCTCGGGCTGCTCGCGAAGCTTCGCAAGCCGCTGCCGAGGGTCGGCCCTCGACGTATCAGGGCTGGGCGGCCCGGAGCTCGTGGTGATGGGACGGGCAGCGGTGGGGCGCGGCTCGCGGCGCGGAAGGTAACGGCGCAACGACAGTGTCGGTGCCTCGACGTAGCGCCAGGACAGCCAGCCGCACAGATAGGCCGAGGGCAGCGCGGTCACCGTCAGCAACCACTGAGTGTCCGCACCGGCCATGATCAGCAGCTGCTGGACCGGGAACGCCCACAAGTACAAGCCGTAGCTACCCAGTACCCAGGAGTCGTAGCCCTCCAGGCGAGCCGGCCAGTGGAACGTGAGTACGAGCGCACCGTAGCCGGCCATGAACGGCAGGGTGAAAGCCCCGACTGCGGTGGTGTGCACCGCGATCTGGAGCCCGACCAGCGACCACGCCAGGAACGGGGACAGCGGAATCCTGTCCCGGTAGGCGTGCAGCACCATGCCGATGCTGAACGCGACGAGGAACGAGACCATCGACCCGATCGGTACCTGCAGGAGCGAGCCGCCATGTCCGGGTCTGCCGATGCTCGCCTCGAACCGTCGGTCCAGCCCGACCAGCGTCAGCAGCAGCGCGATCGTCGACCACGGCGCCCGGCGCAGCAGCCCGGCAACGCCGAACCCCAGCACCAACAGGTAGCCGGTGAGCTCCATCGGCAGCGTCCAGATCGCGCCGTTCGCCGACCAGGGCCAGGGATTGTTGACGAACACCCCGGGCAGCCGATGCTGCAACGTGTACAGGCCCGCATTGTGGACGACGTACCCCCAGGTGGCCCGAGCGGAGAGGTACTGCGACAGGTCGGACGTCGAGACCAGCGGTCCGATCACCAGGGCGGTGACGAGCACCACCAGCAGCAGCGGAGGCCACAGTCTCAGCACCCGCTTCACGCTGAAGCGCCACCAGCACGGGTCCTGGCGCCAGCTGTCGCTGATCTGGTAGCCGCTCATCGCGAAGAACCCCATCAAGGCGATGTAGCCGGGGGAGAGGTTCCACGACGTGGGGAAGACCGTCAGACGTGAGGCGTCGGTCAGCGACGCGGAGTGGTCGACCACCACGACCAGCGCTCCGATCATCCTGAGCCACGCGAAACCGGTGTTCGGATGCGCCTTCGGGGACAGCGGCACGCGCGGGAGACTAACACCCGCCGCTGACAGAGGGAGGTCGGCTGTGAACGGAGGGTGGCCGCTGTGCACAATGTGCTACCGACCCGATGACGTGCCACCGACCCGATGGCGTGCCACCGACGATGGCGTGACACCGACCCGACGGCCCCAGGGGGTGGCAGAGTGAAGCCGAACGAGTCGCCTGCGGACAGTGCGCCCCAGGGAGCACAACAGCCGGACAGCCCGTTCCCGCCGGCGTTCCGTTGGGAGGCCACCACGCCGGAGGCGCCGACGCAGGTCATGAGCGCGCTCGGACGGGACATCGCCCAGGATGGCCCCGCGCGGGCCGGTCAGGCGACGCGGACCGGCGAGGCCGGTGACTCCGAGCGCATCGAGGTGATGCGGGCCATCCCGTCCTACCAGCGGCCTCCGGAGCAGGCTGGGGACCTGTTCCAGCCGTTCGCGCCGCCTCTCGAGGAGCCCACCAGCAGGCCCCGGGACGCCTCGGCACCGCCGTGGGCCGAGGAGGACCTGCCGCCCATCGCCGAACAGCAGAGCGCGTGGCTGCGCAAGGGCCCCGAGATGTTCACGACACCCGCGATGCAGTCCCGGTCCATGCAGATCATCGGCGTCATGGTGCTGGCGGTTGTCGTGATGGGGCTGGTAGGCGCCGCGGTGGCGTACTTCCTGACCGCCGGACCGGGCCGAGTCAGTAGCGACCAGATCGCGGCGCCCCAGCAGACGATGGCGCCTCACGACCTGCCCGCCCCACCCGCCCCGCTCCCGCCACCGGTGGACACGGCGCACGCCCTGAGCGATCCGCCCGGCGAGGTCCGCGGCGGTGGCGGCCTGTTCGACCTACCCCAGCTGAGGAGCACCGGCCTGCTGCCCCGCCCCATCCTGGACGCGCTGCAAGCCGGCGAGATGACCGACGGTGTGCTCAAGACCACCACCACCGGCGCCGACACGATCGGCATGTTCGCTCTCACCATGCCTGACCAGCAGGCCGCGACGACGGTGGCGCAGACGATCGCCACCGCGCAGCTCGACGGGGGGCTCAGGGCCGACGACAACCGCGCGCTGCAGGGCGTGGCGGTCATGGGGAGCGCTCCGGGCTCGGAGTCCACGGTGTACCGGGCGGTCTACGTGCTCTACAACCGGGCGATCTTCGTGGAGGTGTTCGGGCCGAACCGCGACGCGGTGCTGGCCACTTTCGACTCTCTAGTCAAACAGCAGGTGACCTACGCGCCACCCACGGTCCGGGTCGGGCACTAGCAGGCGGGGTGAGGACCCAGGCACCTCGCGGACAAGGATCAGAGAATCTCGGACAAAACGGGCGACTTCAGTTGTCAGGCTTGCTTGACGCTATGTTTAACCTTCGTTGCTGAGTGTGTACGGTCGAGTCTCGACTGTAATGCCGGGGGGAGGAGTCGACCTGTGACATCGGTGACGCACGACCAGCCTGAGACCGTCACGCCAGTACCGTCGCTGGGCGGGGCCATGGTCATCACCACGGTGGGTGGCCCCCACTAGAACACGACTGTGTGCGGGGTGGTGGGCGGCGTGGTCCTGGCGACGGCACCGGACCTCGCCGACAAGCTCGGCGAAGCGGTCCACGATGGTCGGCCGCATGTCGTGATCGACCTGTCCGCCGTCACCGTCCACGACTCGATCGGTTTGCAGGCGGTCTTCGCCGCACTCGACTCCTGCGACATCGAGGGTCACCTCGCGGTCGTCGTCGACCCGCGCTCGGCAGCCGTCACCCGGCCGGACATCACCGCATTGGGTGACGTCATCGACATTCATCATGATCTCGCTGGGGCCCTCCGGGCCTGTGCCCGTGCTCCGATCCCCACCGGCGGACGCCATCGAGCTGAGGTTACCACCGAGCCCCCGCGCATCCGGAGGATCCGCCATATCACGGATGCGGATGCCCCGGACTCCTCGCTATGGTCGCCATGCCCGACCTGAGCGATGAGTGCAGAGGCCCGACATGGTCACAAGTGACACGCAGGCTCGCTGGCAGCAGGGTCAGGACGCGCTTCGTGACGAGGTTCGGCGGGTGACGACTCTGCTGCGATCCATCCGGGATCCGGAGCCTCACGCAGTGGGGCGCTGGAGCCTCGGTGAGGTCGCCATGCACCTCTCCCAGGCCTGGATAGTCGTGCCTGGCCTGGCCGGGCACGACCTTTCACGGGCTTACGAGGTGCTGCCCAGTCTCGCCGGCGACTCGTTGATCGGAGACATGTGGGAGCTGGGTGAGACGACCATCCTCGGCGTGCGGTCCGACCCCGAGCGGAGGCCGAGTGTCCTGGCTGACCGCATCGAGGCCCGGGCGCGGGAGTACCTCAGCGAGTGCGTGGGAGCAGACCCCGACGCGCCACGTCCCTGGCTGGTCCAAGGAGCCACCGTTCGCCAGTCGACGTTGACCTACCACCTGCTGAACGAGACCGTCATGCACGGTGGCGACATCGCGCATGCCGCCGGGCGCCCGTGGCCCATCGAGCCGGCCCACGCGGCCATGGTGTTGGGGCGATTCATCGTACCCGTGGTCCAAGCTCTTGATCCACGGGCGATGGTGGACGCTGAGCAGGCGACGGGCCTGCGGGTCACCTACGACCTGCGAATCCGGGGAGGGGACCGTTTCTATTTCGTGTTCGACGATGGCGTGCTCCGCATCGAGGATCCGTCCCCGCGCAAGGTCGACTGCCATCTCTCGGCCGACCCCGTAGCGATGCTCATGGTGCTCTGGAACCGCCGTAGCCAGTGGTCGGCGATCGCCCGAGGCAAGCTGCTGGCCTGGGGTCGCAAGCCGTGGTGGGGGCCCCGGTTCCGGACACTGATACGCAACCCCTAGCCGGCGGAGCGGTCTCGCTACTCCGCTCCCCACGCTGAGAGCTGCGCAGCCAACCCCCCTGTGGTAACGTTCAGCGACGATATGGTGCGAAGAATAATGAGTAACTCACTCAGTCGTGACACCGGCGCCATGCTAATAGGGGGCCCGTGATGCGACGAAGAGTCAGTAGCTGGTTTCTCTTCGTGTTGCTGACGTTGCTGCTGTTCGCGCTGGGACCGATCGCCGCGGCGGCGCCCTCGGACGACTATGGTGAGTACTCCCTGATGACGCAGCGCCATGCCGGACAGTTCTACTCCGGCGGGAGCCTCGGCGGGCAGTGGTCATGGACACCCCGGGGCGAGGAGTCGGAGATATCGTGGGGAGACCCATCGACGTCGCGACCGGACAGCGTGGAGAATTTCATTCACGCCGGTGACTGGGTACTGCTGGACGGGTACGGGGGACACGATCCTGGCACCTACTACGTGCAGCGGGTGAGCCGGGAGTTGATCGGCGACGGGTCCTGCCGGAACATGACGCCGCTGCCGTCGGAGGGAGGCCGCCAACACTACGTGCGGTGGGAGATCGCACCACATGCCTACTGTCTCCAGGCGTGGGGCACCATCACCGAGCGGCTCAGCGGCAAGACGGTGGAGAACTTCTTCCATTCGCAGGTCTGGTCACCGCCGAGCGCGTGTCGCAACACCTATCTCGGGGCGCGAACCTGCATACGTCAGTGGGAGTCATGGTGGGACAACCACGGCGCCCCAGGTGCCCCGGTCACCCGCAGGCTGGAGCGCAGCGTGTACCTCGCCCGCGGTGTCGGGATGGGCTTCCTGATCGACCAGGCTTACCCGTATCCGTGGCATGCCGAGCTGCGCTCTGTCTGGGCCTCATAACGGCTGCCTCATAACGGCTGCCTCATAACGGCTCGGGGCCTCATGGCGACACACTACGTGCCCCGAACGGGCGGTGGCGGGCAGGCGTGGCCCGGCAGCCCAGGGCCACCGGCCGACCGGCGGCGGGCCCGCCCGTAGCGTTCGTGCGCGGCCTGCTTGCTCACCCCGAGCGACTGGCCGATATCGATCCATGGCGCGCCACGCGTCCGAGCCAACCGCACTAGCCTGGCCCGCCACCGGTCCACCACCCGGGCCAGCGTCTCCACCGCTGTCAAGGCCTCGAGCACCGGTTCGACCAGGCGCGCGTCGCTGCTCGCGGCGACGGGCCGCGTGGTGTCGGTGGTGGCGTCCTGGGGGACATACCGCCCGAAGCGCTCAGCTGCGTGCAGCGCCTCGTAGGTCTGCCACGGCAACGGCGTCGGGCCGGCCGGCAGTGCGGGTCGGGTACGCGGCGGCGCGGCGGCCGGCTCACCAGGGCCATCCGGTAGCCCCTCGGCGGGCGGGAGCTTCAGATACACCCTGGTGGTGGTTCCCTGCGGATGGGTGCGCTGCTGGACCAGATCGGAGAGGTGGTGGACCAGCAGCAGGCCACGGCCGTCCGGCCGGCTGGGCTCAGCCGGTGGGTGGTCGGCGAGCGGGTCGTCGATGTGTCCGGAGTGCCGGACTTCGCACACCAGGTAGCCCCGCTCGGCCCAGAGGCGCAGCGTGCCGGTCAGGGCGCCGGGAACGAGGCGACGGGCCACCAGCTCCCCGACGATCAGCTTGAGCTCCGCGTGATCGCCGCTCAGACCCAGTCGGACGGCGTGGTCGCAGGCGAACTGTCCGGCGAGTGCGGCCTTGGTGGCGTCGAAGGTGAAGACAGGACCCCCCGCCGGCGAGCAGAGTCGGTCGTCGTCGGTGACGACGTGTTCGGGCGCGAAGCCGGTGCTCACCCGCTCACCGCTGGCATCGATCAGCTGCGGATGGCCGGCTTCGGCCTCGGCGAGAGTCTGTGGGCCCACTCGGTCGACGTCATACGGGCACAGCATGGTGACCGATCGACCGGCGAGCGCGATATTGATCAATATTTCTTGCTGGGCGCAGGCCGGGTACTCCGTGGGGGTGCGTCCGGTCCACAGGTGTTCGCCGATGATCCGCACTCGTCCGGAAGGATGCGCATCGGCGAAAGCGCGCAGCACGTTGGGGATGATCCGCCCTGGGTTGCGGCCGGAACGGGTCATATCGAGCAGCCGGACCCGCTCGGCGTCGGTGCCCAGCTCGGTAAGGATGAGCCGCAGGTTCGGGCCCGGCACGGCCAGCGCCACGGGTTCGCCGGCGGCCAGCCCCTCGCGAATGAACGGAACCGTGCCCTTGAGGTACTCTGCGGTGCCGCGGTAGAAGAGCGCCGGGTGCGCGAAATCGTCAGCCCAGCGCCGTGCCGGGGCGGTCATCGCCCCCACACCCCTTTTCTCGTGATCGTGCGGAGACGGCCGCGGGAACCGACGACCAGCACACCTACCACCTCGTCTCGACGCGACAGACAGCGGCGACCCACCACCGAACCGGCGGATCACCCGTATACCGCGCCAAGCCCCACCTTCCAGAGTAGGTACTGACCCGGGCCATCACAACCCGAGGTCGTCCTCATCACACTACGTGGTGGTCACCCTGAGTGGCGGCCGGAAACCGGTCGTCGACCCCGGGACGTGGTTGCTGTTGGCCTAAGATTCGGCTCCCGCCCTTGCCTACCACCCATCCGTCCCCCACCATCCACACCAGCGAAGGAGAGGCCCATGACGGCGATACAGGATCTGGTGGACCGCAACACCGGGCGCTCGGGTGATGGCCCTGGCCCGCTGGTGGGTCGACCCAGCCTGGGTGTCGCGCTGGTGGCCTGCATGGACGCCCGGATCGACCCGGCTCAGCTGCTCGGGCTGCGGCCCGGCGAAGCGCATGTGATCCGTAACGCGGGTGGCGTCGTCACCGACGACGTGATCCGCTCCCTGGCTGTCAGCCAGCGAAAGCTGGGCACCACCGAGGTGATGCTGTTGCACCACACCGGATGCGGGATGGCGACGTTCACCGACGAGGACTTCGCCGCTGAGCTTCAGGAAGCCACCGGGCTGCGACCCACCTGGGCGGTCGAGACCTTCCGCGACGTCGAGTCCGACGTGCGGCAGTCGGTGGAGAGGGTGCGGCGCAGCCCGTTCCTGGGGGACACCACCGCGGTGCGCGGTTTCGTCGTGGACGTCGACACCGGCGACCTCGCCGAGGTCTTGCCGCTTCATCCGTGAACCCGACCCACCTGATCGCCTGGTTCGACGCCCATGCGCGGACGTTGCCCTGGCGCGAGCCTGACACCACGCCGTGGGGTGTGCTGGTCAGCGAGGTCATGCTGCAACAAACCCCGGTGCATCGCGTCACCGGGGTGTGGACCGAGTGGCTGGCCCGCTGGCCCACCCCCTCGAGCCTGGCCGCCGAGACCCCAGGCACCGTCGTCCGCGCCTGGGGGAAGCTGGGTTACCCGCGGCGGGCGCTGCGGCTGCACGCGGCCGCCACCGCCATCGCCGCGCAGCACGACGACGTCGTTCCCGCCGATGTGGACGTGCTGCTCGCGCTGCCCGGGATCGGCGCCTATACCGCCCGAGCCGTTGTCGCTTTCGGGTACGGCCACCGGGTGCCGGTGGTGGACACCAACGTCCGCCGGGTGGTGGCGCGTGCGGTGCACGGCATGGCCGACTCCGGGCCGCCATCCACCTCCCGTGACCTGTCCGATGTGGAACGTATGTTGCCGGGGACGCGGCCCGCCAGCTTCTCCGCCGCGTTGATGGAGCTCGGCGCCGTCGTGTGCACCGCGCGCCGGCCGCGCTGCGCCGACTGTCCGGTGGCCGGCGAGTGCGCCTGGGTGCGCGCGGGCCGGCCCGCGCGCACCGCCCCCCCTCGAGCGGCGCAGCGTTTCGCGGGCACCGACCGTCAGGTGCGCGGGCTGCTGCTCGACGTCCTGCGGGCAGCGGCGGACCCGGTGCCCCGAGCCCGGCTGGACGCGGTCTGGGTGGACGCGCCACAGCGCGACCGGTGTCTGGGCTCGCTGCTCGTCGACGGCCTGGTGGAGCAGACGCGCGACGGCAGCTTCGCCCTGCCTGGAGAACGCGCGGCGGCACCGGGGTCCTAGCCGTAGGCTGGCGGCATGGCCGTCGTGAAGATCAACGCAATCGAGGTGCCGGAAGGCGCGGGTCCCGAGCTGGAGCGCCGGTTCGCGGCCCGTCACGGGTCGGTGGACTCCGCCCCGGGTTTCCTCGGCTTCCAGCTGCTGCGCCCCGTAGCCGGGGACGACCGGTACTTCGTCTACACCAAATGGGAGACCGAAGAGCACTTCCAGTCCTGGCGCAACGGCCCAGGGATGGAAGCACACTCCGGCGACCGGGCGAAACCGGTGGCCACCGGGTCGTCCCTGCTGGAGTTCGAGGTAGTCCAGTCCTCCGAGCCCTCCTGACAGCCGTTCGGAATGGCTGTCCCGGGAAGCCCGGTAGCCGCCGTTCGGGGCTCCGAACGGCGGCTACCGGCGCTGTTGGGGGATCAGTCGGGGGTGGGGGCGCTGTCCAGGTCCAACAGGGGGGCGTCGGGGACTCGCAACGCCTTCGCCGCGCTGCGGAACACGAGTCGAGCGTCCTCAGCGGAGCCCTCGCCGTCCCAGTTCTCGGTGTCGACGATGACGATCTGCCCAGGCTCGACCTCACCGAACAGGATCTTCTCCGACAGCTGGTCCTCGATCTCCCGCTGGATGGTCCGGCGCAGCGGCCGGGCTCCTAGGACGGGATCGAACCCGCGCTTGGCGAGGAGCTTCTTGGCCATCGTGGTGAGCTCCAGCTCCATGTCCTTGTTGCGCAGCTGAGCCTCTACCCGGGAGACCATCAGGTCCACCATCGTGATGATCTCCTCCTCGGTGAGCTGATGGAAGACGATCGTGTCGTCGATCCGGTTGAGGAACTCCGGGCGGAAGTGCTTCTTGACCTCGTCGTTGACCTTGCTCTTCATCCGCTCGTAGGTCGAGCTCTCGTCATTGTTCGCCGAGAAGCCCAGGCCGACCGCCTTGGAGATGTCCGAGGTACCGAGGTTGGTGGTGAAAATGATCACGGTGTTCTTGAAGTCCACCGTGCGGCCCTGGCCGTCGGTCAGCCGACCGTCCTCCAACACCTGCAGCAGTGTGTTGTACACCTCCTGGTGCGCCTTCTCGATCTCATCGAAGAGCACCACCGAGAACGGCTTGCGGCGGACCTTCTCGGTGAGCTGGCCACCCTCCTCGTAACCCACGTAGCCGGGAGGGGCACCGAAGAGCCGGGATGCGGTGTAGCGGTCGTGAAACTCACCCATGTCGATCTGGATGAGTGCGTTGTCGTCACCGAACAGGAACTGCGCCAGCGCCTTGGACAGCTCGGTCTTACCCACGCCGGAGGGACCGGCGAAGATGAACGAACCGGAGGGTCGCCGG
Source organism: Pseudonocardiales bacterium (assembly GCA_019243635.1). GTDB lineage: Bacteria > Actinomycetota > Actinomycetes > Mycobacteriales > Pseudonocardiaceae. Next base: position 48,573 of record JAFAUB010000111.1, on the reverse strand, counting down.
GGGTCCTTCAGGCCCGCCCGGGTCCGACGGATCGCCTTGGACACGGCCTTGACCGCCTCGTGCTGGCCGATGATCCGTTTGTGCAGCTCGTCCTCCATGCGCAGCAGCCGGGTGGTCTCCTGCTCGGTGAGCTTGAACACCGGGATCCCGGTCCAGTTGGCCAGCACCTCGGCGATCTGCTCGTCATCGACCTCGGCGACGACATCGAGGTCACCGGCCTTCCACTGCTTCTCCCGCTCGGACTTCTTGACCAGCAGCTGCTTCTCCGAGTCACGCAGCTTCGCGGCGCGCTCGAAGTCCTGAGCGTCGATGGCTGATTCCTTGTCCCGACGCACCGCGGCGATCTTCTCGTCGAAGTCGCGCAGGTCCGGCGGCGCGGTCATCCGACGGATCCGCATCCGCGCGCCGGCCTCGTCGATCAGGTCGATCGCCTTGTCCGGCAGGAACCGGTCGTTGATGTAGCGGTCGGCCAGCGTGGCGGCCGACACCAACGCGCTGTCGGTGATGGACACCCGGTGGTGCGCCTCGTAGCGGTCCCGCAGGCCCTTGAGGATGTCGATGGTGTGCTCGATGCTCGGCTCCTGGACCTGGATCGGTTGGAACCGGCGCTCCAGCGCGGGGTCCTTCTCCACGTACTTGCGGTACTCGTCCAGCGTGGTCGCGCCGATGGTCTGCAGCTCACCACGCGCCAGCATCGGCTTGAGGATCGACGCGGCGTCGATCGCGCCCTCCGCGGCACCGGCCCCGACCAGGGTGTGCATCTCGTCGATGAACAGGATGATGTCCCCGCGGGTGCGGATCTCCTTGAGCACCTTCTTCAGGCGCTCCTCGAAGTCACCGCGATACCGGGAGCCCGCCACCAGCGAGCCGAGGTCCAGGGTGTAGAGCTGCTTGTCCTTGAGCGTCTCGGGCACCTCGCCCTTGACGATGTTCTGCGCGAGCCCCTCGACCACGGCGGTCTTGCCGACACCGGCCTCGCCGATGAGCACCGGGTTGTTCTTGGTGCGCCGGGACAGCACCTGCATGACCCGCTCGATCTCCTTGCCGCGCCCGATCACCGGGTCCAGCTTGCCCTCACGAGCACTGGCGGTGAGGTTACGGCCGAACTGGTCGAGCACCAGGGAGGACGACGGGGTGCCCTCGCCGCGCCCTGAGCCGGACTCCGCTGGTTCCTTGCCCTGGTAGCCCGACAGCAGCTGCAGTACCTGCTGGCGCACCCGGTTGAGGTCGGCGCCCAGCTTCACCAGCACCTGCGCGGCCACACCCTCGCCCTCGCGGATGAGCCCGAGCAGGATGTGCTCGGTGCCGATGTAGTTGTGGCCGAGCTGCAGCGCCTCACGCAGCGACAGCTCCAGCACCTTCTTGGCTCGTGGGGTGAACGGGATGTGCCCCGACGGTGCCTGCTGGCCTTGGCCGATGATCTCCTCGACCTGCTGGCGCACCCCTTCCAGGGCGATTCCCAGCGACTCGAGGGCCTTGGCCGCGACACCCTCACCCTCGTGGATCAGACCCAGCAGGATGTGCTCGGTGCCGATGTAGTTGTGGTTGAGCATCCTGGCCTCTTCCTGGGCCAGCACAACCACCCGCCGCGCGCGGTCGGTGAACCTCTCAAACATGGTGCACTCCTGACTGCCGCGCCATCGCGGCCCGGCCGGTACTGGGTACAGACAGTCCGTGCCGTCACTGTAGCTCCCGGACGGTCATGCTCGCTCTCGAACTGCTGCCCCACACCCGGGCGCAACGTGCTACCGCTGGTCAGGATTCCGCAGCGGGACACCTGTCCGCTCAGGGTGAACGAGCACCTCGGGTGGTCGACGACGGCGGACGGGTCCGTATCGTCGGCGCGCACGATCGAACCGCGGCCGGGGGCTGCCCGTTTATTGTGATGCGGGTGACACTGCCCGCGAGTTGTTCATGCCTCGATGGAGGGGAGCCGTGGAGATGGTGAGCCTGGTGAAGGGTTTCGCGGGCAAGCCCGCACATGCGCCGCTGACCGACGTCGGCATCGGTGCCTACACCGCCGGCGTCGCGATGCTCGTGGCCGGTGCCGCCGGGTTCCGGGAAGCCGCGATGGCCACCGCGTCAGTGATCACGATCGCGGTCGGACTCATCGCCGCTGTACCGACCATCATCACCGGCCTGGTGGACTTGTTCGGTATTCCCGCGGATGCGCCCGCGCGCACCCTCGGCTGGTGGCACCTGACCTTGATGGCCAGCGCCACCGGCATGTTCGCCGGAACGTTCGCGTTGCAGCTGCCCGGGTACTCCAGCGGCAAGATCATCATGTCGGGTCTGACTCTGGGTGTCATCTCCTGGGTGCTGCTGTTGGCCGGTGGCTACCTCGGCGGCGCGCTCACCTTTGTCTACGGAGTCCGGGTGCTCAACCGCCCTCGGGCGGCTATGGCTGATGCGCTCATTCCCGGTCGCGCGGACCATACCGACTAGGGCGCACCCGCCGGCTGCCGCCAGCCCGATAGGAACTTCCGGACCCGCACAAGACGGACCCGCACAAGACGCCGGTGCCGACCTGGCGACCAAGCGTCGCCAGGTCGGCACCGGCGCATACCGAGCCTCAGTTCCCCTTGTGGTAAGCGTCCAACACCTCAGCCGGGATGCGGCCACGGTCTGAGACGTTGTAGCCGTTCTTGCGCGCCCACTCGCGGATCGCGGCGTTCTGTTCCCGGTCCACCGATGCGCGACCGGCGCCACCAGCCCGACGAGCCGGACCTGTGACCTTGCGACGCCCGCCTGCCTTGCGGGCGTTGCTGACATAGTCGGCCAGCGAGCCACGCAGCTTCCCCGCGTTACCCGCCGACAGATCAATCTCATAAGACACGCCGTCGATACCAAACTCAACGGTCTCTTCGGCGGTACCTCCGTCGAGGTCATCGACCAAGGTTACGGTGACCTTCTGCGCCATGCGCGTCGTCCTCCCTCAGGGACGTGGTGGACGGAGCCATCGCACGACGACTCCACAACGACAACGAGCAGGTTAGCCTATTTGCGGGAGGATTGCGAAATCGACCCGCCGTCCAGTCCGCTCATTGTGGTCGTACCAGCGGGAACGCCGATGGTCTCGCGGATACCTGAGCCCGTGAGCGCCATGAGCAGCGGGTCGATCCCATTCCCATGTCGCCACTTGGTGGCATTCCGTACTCGGTCGCGGTCAGCAAGTCCTCGTCGAGGGGCATCGCCTCGCCGTCGCCGGCCGCCATGAGCGCGGCCTGGGCCTCGAAACGCTCCCGCCGCACGACGGGGGCGAGCAGCTCCGAGTAGGCCGCGGCCGACTCAGCGGACCGGATGCGGAGATCCCATTTCGTACGCTTGGCGCACACTCGAGCATGGGAACTCCGGCGAGTGGATGGGTCTGCGCCCTCGTTGCCGAACACTCGGCTGAGTTCGAAGACCCGCTCGATGCCGCCGAGATAACGCCGGCGGGCCCGTGTTTCCTCGGTCAGTTCGTGGGTGCGCGGTGGGAACGGGCCGCCCGGTCAGCCGACATTGCGTTCGAAGACCATCCGCAGTCCCCGCAGGGTGAGGTGGGGCGCGTGGTGCGTGATGGTCCGCGACTCGGCGATCAGCAGCGGCGCCAGCCCACCGGTGGCGACCACGACCACATCATCCTCGGCTCCTGGGGCCAGCTCCGCGGCGATCCGCTGCACCAGCCCGTCCACCTGTCCGGCGAAGCCGAACAGCAACCCGGACTGCAAGGCTTCCACGGTGCTCTTGCCGATTACCGACCGAGGTCGGAGGAGCTGCACTTTCACCAGCTGGGCCGCCCGGGCGGCGAGCGCATCCACGGAGATCTCGATGCCCGGCGCCAGCGCTCCGCCGAGGAACTCCCCCCGCGCGCTGACCACGTCGAAGTTGGTGGAGGTACCGAAGTCCACCACGATCGCCGGGCCACCGTAAAGGGTATAGGCGGCCAGCGTGTTGACGATCCGATCGGCGCCCAGCTCACGTGGGTTGTCGTAGAGCAACGGCACTCCGGTGCGCACCCCGGGCTCGACGATCACCCGCGGCAGCTGCGGCCAGTACCGGTTCACCATCACTCTCAGCTCAGGCAGCAACGCGGGCACCGTGGACAGCGCGGCGATACCCGTGATCTTGTCGGCGTACTCGCCGAGCAGCCCTCGGACGGTCAGCGCCATTTCGTCGGCAGTCATCCTGGCGTCGGTGCGCATCCGCCAGTCGTGCAGCAGAGTGGCATTCTCGCGGGTGCCCGCCCGATCGCCCCCTCGATCACTTCCCCGATTGCCCCCTCGATCGCCACCGAACAGCCCGAGGACGATGTTGGTGTTGCCGATGTCTACGGTGAGCAGCACCCGCCAGCCCCTCCCAGCTCGCCTCTCAGGGGTCACGCTCCGCCCGGCGGAGCGCTGGCTGCCGGCTCAGCCTGCGGGCAGCTCGCCTGCCGGGGGAGTGCCGGGTCGCTGCCCCGGTGCACGATCCGGTTGTCCGCGTCGACGAACACTACCCGGGGCCGGTAGCGCCGGGACTCGGTCTCGTCCATCGAGCCGTAGGCGAGGAGGATCACCAGGTCGCCAGGTGCCACCAGATGCGCGGCGGCGCCGTTGATCCCGACCGTGCCGCTGGACCGCGCACCGGGGATGACATAGGTCTCCAGACGTGCCCCGTTGGTGATGTCCACGATCGCCACCCGCTCGCCGGCGAGCAGATCGGCGGCGTCCATGAGGTCTTCGTCCAGAGTCACCGATCCTACGTAATGCAGATCCGACCGGGTGACAGTGGCCCGGTGGATCTTGGACTTCAGCATCGTCCGGAACATCACAGGCCTCCTCGCCTGGTCAGGTCGGGGACAGCGTCAGCGATACCTAGCCGCAGGTCGACATTGTCGATCAACCGCGTGGTCCCGACGGTGGCAGCCAGCAACAGCCGAGCCGGTCCCCGCCGAGGCGCGGGGCGCAGCTGTGGGTCGCGCAGTGCCAGGTAGTCCAGCGCGACGGCGGGTTGGGCGGCCAACACGTCGCCGGCCGCCGCGAGCACCGCGTCAGGCCCATGCACGCCGGCCCGGGCTCCGGCGCTCAGGGCCGCGGACAATGCGGCGGCGGCGCCGCGGGCATCGCCGTCCAGGTGGACGTTGCGGGACGACAGTGCCAGCCCGTCAGCTTCTCGCACCGTGGGCACCCCGACCACCTGCACATCCATCCGCAGGTCGGCCACCATCCGCTGGACGAGCACCAGCTGCTGGTAGTCCTTCTCACCGAAGAACGCCCGATCCGGACCGACGATCCCGAACAGCTTGGCCACCACCGTGAGCACCGCCACGAAATGACCTGGCCGGATGGCGCCCTCCAGCTCGGACCCCAGCGCTCCCGGCGCCACGGTGGTGTCGGAACCGGGCGGCCACATCACCTCGACGCCGGGCACGAACACCAGCTCCACGCCCTCCTCCCGGCACATGGCGAGATCGGCGTCCGACCGCCGGGGATAGTGGTCCAGGTCGTGACGCGAGTCGAACTGCATGGGGTTGAGGAAGATCGACACCACGGTGCTCGCGCCCGGGGTGGCCTGGGCCGCCCGGATCAGCGCACGGTGGCCGGCATGCAGCGCTCCCATCGTGGGGACCAGCGTCACCGGGCGCCCGGCCCGGCGCAGCGTGCGCGTCACGGCGGACAGCGCAGCGGGATCGTGGTGGACGGTCAGCCCACCGCAGCGCAAGCCGGTCACCGTTGTTCCCGCAGGGTCTCGCGGACCCGGGTGGCGGTGGCCGGCGCCAGCAGCCCGGCCGCCTCGGCCCGGTCGGCGGTCCTGGCCGCCTGCGCGCGGTAGGGAGCGACCAGCTCCGGGGCGGCCTGGGCGAGCGCTTGCAGGTGCAGCCGGAGCGTGTCGATGTCGCCGCGGGTCACCGGCCCGGTCAAGGCGCGGTCGCCGTGACGTAACGTGTTGTCCAGGGCCGCCTCCAGCAGCGGGCCCAGCAGCCGTTCGGCGGGCACCACGCCGGCACGCTCCAGTGCATCCACCGCGTCGCGCACCAGAGTGGCCAGATGGTTGGCCCCGTGCGCCAGCGCCGCGTGGTACAGCGGCCTGGCCCGCGACGGGACACGCACCGGCTCGGCGCCCATCTCCAGCACCAGCGCCTCCCCGACGCTCCAGCCGGTCCCGTCGGCGACGGTGACGCCGACACAGGCCGCCGCTAGCCGCGCGAGGTCCTCCGCGCGCCCGGTGAACGTCATTGCGGGATGCAACGCGAGTGGGAGCACGCCGGCGGCGATCGCCGGCGCCAGGACGTCCACCCCCCGAGCGCCATTGGTGTGCACGGCGATCTGACCGGTCCGGAACGCCCCGGTCACGGCGAGCCCGGACACCAGGTCGGGCAGCACGTCATCGGGCACGGCCAGCAGCACCAGATCCGATCGCCGCACCACGTCGTCGGGCGGCAGCACCGGTGTACCGGGCAGCAGCTCCTCGGCCCGGCGCAGGGACGAGCGGGATACCGCGCTGACTCCGACCACCACGTGCCCAGCGCCGGACAGAGCGGCACCGAGCACCGATCCGACCCGGCCGGCGGAGACCACGCCCACGGCCAGCCGCGCCGGACGGTCGGCCACGCCGCTGGACGCGGATGGACCCGACCGTGGCATCGTCGCCCTCCAGATGTTCCAGTCCCGCGCTGGCCGCGGGTACCGGACCTCCGCACCCTAACCCCGCTGGAGCCCGTCACGCCGCCTCGGGTGACCATCTTCACCGCGCTCCGCACGGTCTCATGGAGGCTTGTACGCCTTATGACCTGACCGTGCGGGTCTCTGGATGCTTGGGCACGTGCTGCGGAAGCATCGTGAGTCGGGCCGCTCAGGGCTCCCGCGGCTGGACGGGCACCCTCGTGTGGTGGGGTGAACCGGACGTGGCGCGAGCTTCACTCGGCTGGGCTGGTGCAGATTGGGTGCCTGAGGGTCCGCTAAGCGGGTGGCAGGTCCTCTTGGCTGTGCCTGCGCCGGGGGACCGAAGCTGCTCCATGGGCGGCCAGCAGGTCGCTCACAGTCCGTTGCGCCTGGACCGAGAGCGGCGCCGATGACGACTGTCGGGGTGCTTGCCGGGCGCCACCGCCGTTGTAAGAGAACCCGTTGGTGGGGGAACCGTTGCGGGGGGACCCATTGTAGGAGCTGGTGGCGTCGGCGTCCGACCCTGACCATCCCCGGCTCGGCACACCGTGCCTGCCCTGCCCGTGGGAGATCTCCCCGGGGGAGACTCCTCTGCCCGCCGAGGATGGGGCTGATCCCCAGGTCGAAGCCGGTGGAGAGCTGGGGCCGAAGCGGAGCTCGGGGCTGATGGGGCTCCGTGTCGACGGGGCCGCCACCGCTGTCGTCGCCGCTGCGGCCCGGGCGCGACTGTCGTCGAACGTCCGGGGGTTGGCGGGCAGCGGGAGCAGGCGGGTGGCCTCGGCTCGCAGCGTGACCCGCTCCAGCAGCGAGTCCCCGTCCAGCAGCCGCTCCAGGCTCGCCCGCATGGCCGCGAGCTCGTTATGCAGCTCCACGATCTCGCGCCGCTGCGACAGCTCGGCCTGCTCGCGACGCTCGCGCTCTGCGGTCAGCGTGTATTCCCGTCGGGCGGCCACCTCACGCTCGAGCTCGCGCTGGTAAGCCGTCCGCAACTGATCGACGTGCTCGGCCCCCGAGCTGATCTCGCGCCGGGCCCGCGCCGTGTCGAAGGCTCCGAGCAGCGCCGCCCACAGTGCCGCGACGAGGCCCAGCCTCAGCAGGCGGGCATCGTGGGTTCCCAGGGCGAGCACGGCCGCAGCCGCCGCAGCCATGACGGCGGTGCTCACCATCATGATCCGGCGGCTCCCGCGCGGCAACGGATGCTCGTCGGACCCGGACATGGCGCACACCGTACCGGCTCGCGCCGTGGTGTAGGCCTCTCGCCTGTGACGGGCGGCCATCGGGTGATGACGCTGAAGGTGCGGGCGGGTCAACCGTCGTCCGGTTCCGGGTCGTCGGGGCCGTCCGGGGTTCGGCAGCAGTGCTCCAGCCACAGCGCTGCCGCCACCAGCGCCCCCGAGCAGACCGCCCCGACCGAGGCGGCGATGGTGTCCGAGGAGGCGGCGAGCAGCTGGGACCGCAGCGGCAGCACGTAGCTGAGCACCCCCAGCCAGGCTCCCCCCGTGATGGCGCCGGCCAGCGAGGACGCCTTGGCCAGCACGACGGCCTTCGCTCCGGTGAGCGCCTGCAGCGGCCGGGTCCCCGGTCGCCGCAGGATCCGCGCCCGCAGCGTATTGCCCAGCACCACCTCGACGATCGCGAATGCGAGTAACGTGGTGCCGGCCGGCTGCGGCAACGCGGGCAGCTCGCCGTATGACAGCGCCAGCAGCAGGTTCGCCAGCACCCCCGCGACGACGGCGGCGGCGAGCAGGTCACGCGCCCGGGTGAAGGTCACAGGGACCTCAGCCTGAGGTCGTCGCGGCGGTGCACACTTCGCCTCTCGGCGGCCGGCAACGCGGCGAGCAGCTCGGCCACCGTGCCACGGCCGGCAAGCACCGCGTGCGGCGCGATGTCCAGCCAGGGCACCAGCACGAAGGCACGCTGGTGGGCCCGGGGATGCGGCAGGGTCAGGCGGGGGTCGTCCTGGCGGATCCTCTCCTCGTCGATCACATCGATCACATCGACGTCCAGGGTGCGCGGCCCCCACCGGAGCCCGCGAGCGCGCCGCGCGGCGGCCTCACAACACTGCCCCCGGCGTAGCCACTCCCACGCGTCGGCGTCCCGGTCCTCGACCAGGAGGACAGCGTTGAGGAAGTCATCCCGCGTCGCGCCCCCCCACGGAGCCGTCGAGTACACCGGTGAGGCCGCAAGCACGGCATCCCCCAACAGCTCGACGCACCCGCGCAGGTACGCCAGCCGGTCCCCCACGTTCGACCCGATCGACAGCACCGCCGCACTCATCCCACGCCGTCCCAGTCCCGGGTGCGCCGGATTGTGACGGCTACGTCGGTGAAGGGCAGGGGCAGCGGAGCGGCGGGTTTGTGCACCGTCACCTCGACGGCCTGTACCCGCTGGTCGGCCAGCACGTCGCCGGCGATCCGCGCCGCCACCGTCTCGATCAGGTTGCAGGGCTGCCCACCGACGATCTGGGCGCTGCGGCGGACCAGCGCGCCATAGTCCAGCGTCGCGGACAGCTGGTCAGTGGCTGCGGCGGGACCGAGGTCCAGCCAGACCGTCGCGTCGACGACGAACTCCTGGCCGTGCGCTCGCTCGTGCTCGTGCACCCCGTGCCGGCCATGCACCCGCAACCCGGTGAGGGTGATCCGGTCGGGACCGGTTCTCGGGCTCACCGCGGGCCTTCAACCGGGTGACCGGCGGTGCGGGCGCCGAGCAGCCAGGCTGCGGCGACGGCGACGGCGTCCCGCGAGGCTGCGGCGTCATGCACCCGGACTCCCCAGACGCCGGCGGCCGCGGCCAGCGCGGACACTGCGGCGGAGGCGGTGTCCCGGCTGTCGCGGTCACGGCTGATGCCCTGGGCGTCCGCCAGCAGGGCCCCCAGGAACCGTTTGCGGGACGCCCCGACGAGTACCGGGAACCCCAGCTCGATCAGCGCGTCGAGGTGGCCCAGCAGCGCCCAGTTGTGCGCCGCCGTCTTCGCGAAGCCGAGCCCGGGATCCAGCACCAGCGCGTCGGCGTCCACTCCGGCGAGTATCGCGGCGTCCACCCGGGCCACCAGCTCGGCGCGCACCTCGGTGACCACGCACCGGTAGCCGGCCAGCTCGTCCATTCCCGCGCTGTGCCCGCGCCAGTGCGAGAGGACCCAGGGCACCCGGCAGCGGGCCATCGTCGGCGCCATCGCGGGATCGGCCAGACCGCCCGAGACGTCATTGACCATGACCGCGCCGGCCGCCAGGGCCGCCTCGGCGACCACCGCGCGGGTGGTGTCCACGCTGCATGGCACACCGTGCTCAGCCAGCTCGCGCAGGATCGGTACCACCCGGGCGGTCTCGGTGCGCGCATCGACGCGGTGCGCCCTCGGCCGGGTGGACTCGCCCCCGACGTCGATCAGGTCAGCCCCCTGGGCACGCAACGCCAGGCCATGCGCCACCGCATCGTCGCGGTCCAGGTACCGCCCACCGTCGCTGAACGAGTCGGGGGTGACGTTGAGGATGCCGATCACCACGCAGCGGCCGGGATCGGGAAGCGCCGGATGCACAATCACCTCCGCATCAGGTGCAGTACCTCGCTGCGGGAGGAGGCGCTGGTCTTGAACAGCCCCCGGACCGCCGAGGTGGTGGTGGTCGATCCGGGCTTGCGGACGCCGCGCATCGCCATGCACAGGTGCTCGGCCTCGATCACCACGATCACCCCCCTCGGTTGCAGCCGGCGCACCAGCGCGTCGGCGACCTGCGAGGTGAGCCGCTCCTGCACCTGCGGGCGCCTGGCGTAAAGGTCGACCAGCCGGACCAGCTTGGACAGCCCGGTGACCCGGCCCGCCGCGTTCGGGATGTACCCGACGTGCGCCATGCCGTGGAACGGCACCAGGTGGTGCTCGCACTGGCTGTACATCGGGATGTCCTTGACCAGCACCAGCTCGTCGTGCCCCTCGTCGAAGGTCCGCTCCAGCACCAGGTCGGGGTCCAGGAACAGGCCGGCGAACATCTCCCGGTAGGCCCGCGCGACCCGGGCCGGGGTCTCGCGCAGCCCCTCCCGGTCTGGGTCCTCCCCACAAGCGATCAGTAGTTCACGCACCGCTGCCTCGGCTCGGGCGTGGTCGAAGACTCGGTGCGAGCCCACGCCGAACCCCGGCTCAGCCGGCAGGCGACTGGTCGTCGGTCGGAGCCTCCCTCGGTGGGCGGCCGCCAGGTGGCGCGGGCCGCCAGGACGGAGCGGGCGGCTGGGTAGCCGGGCGCCACCCCGGCGGTGCGCCATAGTTCGGAGGACCGGAGTCCGGTGGCCCGTTACCGCCGCCGGGCGGGCCGCTCGAGTCGCGCGGCGGCAGCGGATAGGGCTGGGAATAGGGCGGGAACCCGCCCTGCGTGGGGTCCGGCACCGGGTGTCCAGGTGCCGGGACACCCGGCACCGGATGCCCAGGTGCCGGGTGCCCAGTAGCGCCGCCGTTGGATGCGCCCGCCGGGTAGCCCGGGCGTGGGCCCGCGCCGTTGGGACCGGGATGGACGGGTGGGGCGTGTGGCGGGCCACCCGGCAGGTCATCGGCGCCCGGCGCCACCCCCACCGGCGAGGGTCGGCGTTCCTGCTGGATCGGGGGCCACGGTTCGCCTCGCTCCTTGGCCAGCTCGCCGGCCGTCTTGATCGGCGGCTTGTCTGAGGGGGTACGCCCACCGAAGTCGTTGAACGCCGTGATCCGCGGTCGCTTCTCCACCCGGTTGAACACCCGCTGCAGATCCTTGCGATGCAGCGTCTCCTGCTCCAGCAGCTCGACGACGAGATCGTCAAGGACGTCTCGATAGGTGTTGAGGATGTCCCACGCCTCGGTGTGCGCCGCCTCGATGAGCGCCCGCACCTCCTCGTCGATCTCGTGCGCGACCTCCAGTGAGTAGTCCGGCTGCCGGCCCGCGGAGCGGCCGAGGAACGGGTCACCCTGCTCGTGGCCGTATTTCACCGCGCCGAGGCGCGCACTCATGCCGTACTCGGTGACCATCGCTCGCGCGATCTTGGTGGCCTGCTCGATATCCGAGGACGCGCCGGTGGTCGGCTCGTGGAACACCAGCTCTTCGGCCGAGCGTCCGCCCAGCGCGAACACCAGCCGGGCGATCATCTCCGACCGGGTCATCATCTGCTTGTCGTCCTCGGGCACCACGAGCGCGTGTCCGCCGGTGCGCCCGCGGGGCAGAATCGTGAGCTTGTACACCGGGTCGATGTCCGGCATCGCCCAGGCGGCCAGCGCGTGGCCGCCCTCGTGGTAGGCGGTGATCTTCTTCTCCCGCTCGGAGATGATCCGGTTCTTGCGGCGCGGGCCGCCGATCACCCGGTCGACCGCCTCCTCCAGCGCGGCACCGTTGATGAGCCGGCCGCCTTCCCTGGCGGTGAGCAGCGCGGACTCGTTGATGACGTTGGCCAGGTCGGCTCCGGAGAAGCCGACGGTGCGCTTGGCCAGCCCGTCGAGGTCGACGTCGGTACCCAACGGCTTGCCCTTGGAGTGCACGTCAAGGATGGCCCGGCGGCCGCGGATGTCCGGCGCGGAGACCGGGATCTGCCGATCGAACCGGCCGGGGCGCAGCAACGCCGGGTCCAGGATGTCCGGACGGTTGGTCGCGGCGATGAGGATGATGCCGCCACGGGCGTCGAAGCCGTCCATCTCGACCAGAAGCTGGTTGAGGGTCTGCTCGCGTTCATCGTGCCCGCCGCCGAGCCCAGCGCCGCGCTGCCGGCCCACCGCGTCGATCTCGTCGACGAAGATGATGCACGGCGCGTTCTGCTTGGCCTGCTCGAACAGGTCGCGGACCCGGGAGGCGCCGACCCCGACGAACATCTCAACGAAGTCGGATCCGGAGATCGAGTAGAACGGCACCCCGGCCTCGCCGGCCACCGCGCGGGCCAACAGCGTCTTGCCGGTGCCGGGGGGGCCGTAGAGCAGCACGCCCTTGGGAATCTTGGCGCCGAGCGCCTGGTACCGGCTCGGGTTGGCGAGGAAGTCCTTGATCTCCTCCAGCTCCTCGACGGCCTCGTCGGCGCCGGCCACGTCCGAGAACGTCGTCTTGGGCATGTCCTTGCTCAGCTGTTTGGCCTTGGACTTGCCGAAGTTGAGCACCCGGTTGCCGCCGCCCTGGACGTTGTTCATCATCCACAGCAGCAGCAGGAGCAGCACACCCAGCGGCAGGAGGTAGATCAGCAGCTGGACGAGCAGGGACTGCTGGGTGACCTTGGTGTCCCAGCCGTCCGGAACCTGCGCATCGCGCAGTGACTGGATGATCTGGTCGGTGCTCCGCTCCGGGTACTGGGTGACCACCTTGGTGCCTTGCAGGCCCTGGACCGGGTGATCCAGCGTGAGCCGCAGCCGTTGCTCCTTGTCCTCGATCGTCGCCTGCTTGACGTTGTGCGCGCTGAGCTGCTGCAACGCCTGCGAGGTGGTGACCTGGCTGTAACCCCGGGTGTCGTCGAGCAGGAAGCCGAAGGCGTAGTAGAGCAGCAACCCGGCCACCACCCACAACAGCGGGTTGCGAAGTATTTTCTTGCGGTCCATTCGGCTACGGCCCTCGATGGCCTCGACCCTCCTGAGCTGACTGTGCTGTCTTGTGATGGCGCTTCTCCACCATCACAAGACAGCAGAGCACTCCCGTTGGGTCCACCCTACCCGGCGGTCCGGGCGCTCGGCCGGTGGATGAACCGGAGTCGACGCTGCGGGGCCGATGTGCACCCCCAATGGTGGTATCGGTCCCGGCTCACACCACAGGTGGAGCTCAGGGAACCGCTAATCGGCGTAGACCTTGGGGGCGAGGGTGCCGATGTAGGGCAGGTCGCGGTAGCGCTCGCCGTAGTCCAAGCCGTAACCGACGACGAACTCCCGGGGGATGTCGAAGCCGATGTAGCGCACCGGCACGTCGACCTGGACCGCGTCCGGCTTGCGCAGCAGCGTGCACACCTCCAACGCGGCTGGGCGGCGGGTCGCCAGGTTGCGCAACAACCAGGACAGCGTCAACCCCGAGTCGATGATGTCCTCCACGACGAGCACATTGCGGCCGGAGATGTCTCGGTCCAGGTCTTTGAGGATTCGCACCACCCCGGAGGATGACGTCGCCGAGCCGTATGAGGACACCGCCATGAACTCCAGCTGTACCGGGATGGGCAGCGCTCGGGCGAAGTCGGTCATGAACATCACCGCGCCTTTGAGCACGCCGACGAGCAGCAGGTCGCCCATGCCGTGTTCGGTCTGGAAGTCACCGGCGACCTGCTGCGCGAGCTCGGCGATGCGGTGCCGGATCTGCTCCTCGGTGACGAGGACGGAGGCGATATCACCGTGGTACAGACCGGGGTGGGATTGCCGGCTCGGCCGGCGGTCACCCGGACACATGCAGCCTCCCCTGTGCCCGAACCAGCTCGAAGGCGCCCGGCAACCGTAGCGCCCCCTGGCCCGACCACCGGCCGATGAGGTCATCGGCAGCGCGTAGGTGGGCGTCGGTCAGCTCAGCCACCCCGGCGTCGAGCAGCCAGCGACGGAGCACCCGGCGGCGCAGCGCGGCCGGTGCCCGGCCAAGCGCCGCGACGTCCAGATCAGCGCCCCGTCGCGCTTGCGCCAGCAACCCACCCGCTTGCCCGTCGAGCACGTCGAGATCTTCCCGCAGCTGCTCGGCGGTACGGGCCAGGGCCCGTGCCACCCCACCGGCCAGCACATCCTCCAACAGCGGCAGCACCTCGGTGCGCAGCCGGACCCGCTGAAACCGGGGGTCGGCATTGTGCGGGTCGGCCCACGGGGCCAGGTCCAGCGCGGCGCAGGCCGCGGCGGTGACGGCTCGGCGCACCCCGAGCAACGGCCGGCCCCAGGGCGGGTCAAGCTCCCGCATCCCCGCCACCGACCGGGGCCCCGAGCCCCGCCCCAGCCCTAGCAGCACCGTCTCAGCCTGGTCGTCCAGGGTGTGGCCGAGCAGCACCAGCGCTCCGGCCGGCGCGGCTTCGCGCAGTGCCGCGTACCGGGCCCGGCGGGCCGTCGCCTCCGGACCACCCGGGCCGTCCACGGTGGTCCGCAGTACCCGCACTGCGGTGGCGCCGAGCCGGCGTAGCGCCTGGGCGGCGGCCTGCGACACCACCGCCGAGTCCGGCTGCAGCTGGTGGTCGACGACCAGGCCGTGCACCGCCAGGCCCAGCGCGGCGGCGCAGTGCACGGTCGCGGCGGCCAGCGCCAGTGAGTCGGCACCGCCGGAGCAGGCCACCGCGACGGTGTCACCCGTGTCGTGGGTGGCCAGGAACCGGCGGACTGCGGCGCGCACCTGGCTGACCGCGGGGTGCGGCGCCGGTGTCAGGCCGGCGTCATGCGGTACAGCCACGCCGCCGGGTCGGCGATCTCGGCGCGGGTGGGCAGCGTTTCCGGTGAGGTCCACACTGTATTGAACCGGTCCATGCCGACGGCATTCACCACGTGCCGGGTGAACGCCGCGCCCTCGGCGTACTGGCGCAGCTTGGCGTCGATGCCCAGGACGGCTCGCAGCACCCGCTCGGCGAGACCGCCGCCCTGCCGGCGTGCGGTGAACCGCTGTCGGATCAGCCGTACCGAGGGCACCACCGACGGTCCGACCGCGTCCATGACGTGGTCGGCGTGCCCCTCCAGCAGGGTGGCCAAGGCGAGTAGCCGGTCGAGCACCGCACGCTGCTCGGGGTCCTGCAGCAGGGTCAGCACGCTGAGCGCGTCCGACGCCTCTCCGCGCCGGGCCCCGCGCAGGGCCGAGGGCAGCCGGCCGATCATCTTGGCCATGGTGTCCGGGTCCTCGGTGGCGGCGACGAAGGACCGTACCTGGTTGGCGAAATGCTCGCGTAGCCACGGCACGGCGTTGAACTGCAGCCGGTGCGTGGCCTCATGCAGGCAGACCCACATCTGGAACTCACTGGCCGGGACGTCCAACGTCCGGCCCACGGTGACCACGTTGGGGGCGACCAGCAGCAGCCGCCCAGGGTCTTCGGACGGGCCACCGAACGGGTCGTACTGCCCGAGTACCCGGGAGGCCAGGAACGCCAGCGCGACTCCCACCTGCATGCCGGCGGTGGTGGCCAGCATACGGCCGGCTCGTCCCGCCGGAATCCGGTAGTCGGCCAGCAGCCGGCACAGGCCTTCGGTCGCCGCATCCACCCACCCAGGCCGGTCCACCACCTCGGCGGGACGGGGCGGCCGGCCGTCATCCAGCCCGGTCAGCGTCCGCACGTGCTCCTCGGCGGTAACCGACAGGGCGCGCAGCTGGCGCACCGCCGTGGCCGCCTCCCCGGCGGGTACGGCGGGGCCGGCGGGCAGCAGGCGTTGCGCGGTGACCGCGGCCACAGCCCAGTCGATCGGGGAGCCGGTCGGGCCCGTCCGGGGTGCCTGCGGGGTGTCGAGCGCGGGATGTCCCATACCGACGACGGTAACGCGGAACTAGTGGCAACCGCAGGACCGTAGCTCGGCCGCCAGCGCGTCGAGCCGAGGGCGAGCTGCCACCGGGTTGGGACCATTGGACAGCAACGCGAACACCAGCATCCCGCCGTCGGCGTCCAGCACGGTGCCGGCCAGGCTGTTGACGCCGGTCAGGGTGCCGGTCTTGGCCCGCACCCAGCCTCGGCCGGCGTCACCAGCCGGGCCGTGGAAGCGGTCGGCGAGCGTGCCGCTGCCGCCGGCCACCGGCAGGCCCACCAGCAGCGGTCGCAGTGCGGCGGTCCGCTGCCGGCGGGCCACGTCGGCGTCGGACCTACCAGCCTTATCGGCGTTGGACCTGTCGGGGGCGGCTGCCGCGCCCAGCAGCTCGGTGAGCAGCGTCGCCGGGACGGCGTCGTCGACCGACAGCCCGCTGCCATCGACCAGGGTGGCGCCGCTGACGTCGAAGCTGTGGCGGCGCAGCACGGCGAGTACCGCCTCGGCAGCACCGGCGAACGACACCGGCGCGCCGGTTGCGCGCGCCACCTCCCGGGCCAGGGCCTCGGCGAGCACATTGTCCGATCGTTGCAGCGCGGTGGCGACCAGGTCCTGAACCGGCGGGGAGGACACCTCGCCGAGCACCGCGGCGCCGGGCGAGGCGTTGCCGACCGAGACGGTGTCGGGGTCGGCCCCCAGCCGGCGGGCCAGTTCCTCGGCCGCAGCGGTCGCCGGCTTCGCGGCTCGTGCGGAGATGTCCTGGCTGGGATCCGCGCGGCCCCCGTCGAGCATCACCGGTTCCACCGGCGCGATGTACCCGGCGGCCACGTCGGTGGGGACCCAGCCAGGCGCCAGCGCGTCGCCGGTGTAGCGGCTCACATCGACCAGGACGTGACGCACCGGGACCCGTGCCGCCGCCCGCACCTGGTCCACCAGGTCGTCCAGCCGGGCGGCGCCCGGGTAACCGGTCGGCGTGCCGGGGCTCGCTGCGGACAGCGTCGGGTCGCCGCCACCGACCAACACGACGGTGCCGGGCTCGGCACCGGCCATTACGGTGGTGTGCAACCGTTCCTGGTGGTCCAGCGCCAGCAGGGCGGCCGACGCGGTGAGCAGCTTGGCGGTCGATCCGGGCACCAGCGCCGCTCCCGGGTCGCGCTGCCAGAGGACTGTGCCGGTCGCCGGGTCGAGCACCCGGCCGGACAGCGTGCCCAGCCCGCCCGCCGTGATCAGCGGGTCGAGGACGGCGCTGACCCCGGCGCGGGTCGGCGCCGGGCCGTCGTCGAGGGCTGGGCGCAGCACCGGATGCGGTACCACAGGCGGGGGCGGCGGCACGACCGCCGCGACCGGGTCGGCCAGCACGGTGGCGCTCAGCCCGACGCCGATCCCGGCGACCACCGCGAGCAGCACGAGGGTGAGGACCACCGCGACCCGCCCGCCGCGCCGGGCCGGCAGGCGCAGCGCCGCACCCACCCGATCACCAAGTCCCGACACTGGGTCTCCTCACGTCTCACCTGCGGTGTCCTGGAGGAAAATAGCCGCGTTCCGGGACTGCACCGGAGCGCGGTGGCGCTGGACCATCACCCGCGCCGGCAACGGATCAGCCTCACCTGACACCGTGACCTGCGCTCACCATCGGCTGTGCCCGCCCCCTGGCGAGATGCCGGGCCAAGCTGGCCAGTCTCACGATGGCCACCGGCGACCCGCTCCAGGCCGCCACCCTCGGCGCCGAGGCCCTGGACACCGCCGGCACCGTCCGCTCCCGCCTCGCCGCCGATGACCTGCGGGAGCTCAGCCGGTACGCCGTCGCGCACCAGCACCTCGACGAGGTCGCCCACCTGCGGCACCGGATCAACACCCTGGTGTGCACCTGGTGACGGGCACCTGCACCTGCTCGCACCCACCGACGTCATCATCACCGCCACCACCAGGGTCGGGCCCAAGCGCTGTGCGACCACGAGTACCACTTGACCAGCTTGCGACCTCACCTCGGGCGCGGGATCGGAACACCGGAGAATCACTGGTTCCCATCCCACCAGCCGCCCACCCTGAGGTGACTCACCACCGGTAAGCCAAGTGATACGGTCTACCGTGTGCGAACTCGTATGACGATCAGTCTAGAACCTTCCACGGCCGCTCAGATCCGCCGAGAAGCCGAGTACGACGGACTGGACATCTCCAGCTGGCTGGCGCAAGTAGCGCAACGAGAAGCCACTCGCCGCGCCTACGCTCGGGCCGCCGCCGAGCGCCGGGCCGCCGGCATCGACAACGAGCACCGGCTCGCCGCCTACGCGGCCCGACGGGCCGCCGTCCGCCACCACGCCAGCCAGGAGGGAACGGGTGCCGCCTAGCTTCGGCCAGGTCTGGACCGCCGGACACCCTATCCAGCTAGAAGTACTACCCGCCGTTCCCCACCTCGTCGTGTCCAGCGGCCTCTATAACGAGTCGGGCCTGGGCGTCATCGTCGCTGAGATCGACCCCCACGAGATGCGCGACCCCGAGCTTCACGAACCCATCCCCGGAATCGGCACCGTCATGCTCGACCGGCTCGCCTGGTACCCACAGAGCTGGCTTCGCGAACACCTCGGCGACCTACCCGAGGACCGGCACACCGAGCTGGGACGGCTGATCCGCAACCTCATCGGGCCGTAAGCACTGCCTGCGGGTCATCAGGCAGGATCGGCTCGCGGAGGCTTAGATGGTCCCAGTGCCCGGAGCTGGAGCGCCGGCCACATGCTCACGGATCTATGGACACGCCACAGCGTCCGTCGGCGGGAGGGAGCGCGTGAACAGTGGAGTTCGACGTCACCATCGAGATCCCCAAGGGTCAGCGCAACAAGTACGAGATGGACCACGAGACGGGCCGTATCCGGCTGGATCGCACGTTGTTCACCGCCACCCAGTACCCGGCTGACTACGGTTTCATCGAGGACAGCCTCGGCGAGGACGGCGACCCACTGGACGCGCTGGTACTGGTGCAGGAGCCCACCTTCCCGGGATGCTTGATCCGCTGCCGGGCGGTCGGCATGTTCCGCATGCGGGACGAGAAGGGTGGCGACGACAAGGTGCTCTGCGTGCCCACCGCCGACCTCCGGATGGAGCACCTGCGCGACATCCAGCACCTCGATGAGTTCTACCGGCTGGAGATCCAGCACTTCTTCGAGGTGTATAAGGCGCTGGAGCCCGGTAAGAGCGTCGAGGGAGCCCACTGGGTGGGCCGCGCCGAAGCGGAGAAGGAGATCCGCGTCTCCTGGGAGCGGGCCCGCGACGGGGCTCGAACCAGTGCCGTCCAGCCCGATCCGGGGGCCTGACGGTTCAGCTCCGTGCGGTGTCCAGCCGGCCGGCACACCAGTTCGCCTCGTAGCCGGCGGTGAAGCGGTCGAGCAGGTCGGCGAACTGCTCGCGTTCAGCGGGCTCCCACGATGCGATGATCGCCGTGGTCCGGTCGTCGCGGCGCTGCTGGGCGTGCTCCAGCAACGCCATCCCGGCGTCGGTGATGGCAAGCAGCGACGCGCGCCCGTCACCGGGGTCAGCACGCCGCTCCACCAGCCTCATACCGACGAGATGTGCGGCCTGTCTGCTGACTGTGGAGGGGTCGGAGTGCACTGCGGCGGCGAGTGTGGTGACTCGCGACGGTCCAGCGCAGACCAGCGTGTGGAGCAGCATGAACGACGGCCGGTCGAGGTCGTCCCCGTAGGCGACGGCGGCGCGCTCGCTGAGCCGGATCAACCGGGCCAGCCCGGTGCCGATCCGGCTCGCGACCCTGAGGTCGTCAGCCACCGGCGGGGAGCTAGGCATTGAGCCCCTTTCGCTGTATGTCTCACTGTATGTCGCAGACAAGTCACTGTCCGCCTCAAGCATTCCCGGCCTTCCCGGCGTCGGCAAGGATGTTCACCGGTAGGTGGCGCTCCGCCGTCCCGGTCCGACGGGAGCGCTCACCAGCGCCCAGTCTCCCGGGCCCAGCTTCCCGAACTCAACATCTACAGGGCTACTGGGACCGGGCGACTAGCTCGACGGCCGGGCTAGCCTTGCTCGACGCCCTCACGGCCGGGAGGCACCGATGACCACCGCGAGTCACCTGACGCCTGGTGCGGTCCGCAGCCTGATCCCGGCGAGGATCGACCGGCTGCCCTGGGCGCCGTTCCATACCCGGATGGTGATCGCGCTCGGGGTGGCGTGGATCCTCGACGGTCT
Source organism: Pseudonocardiales bacterium (assembly GCA_019243635.1). Taxonomy (GTDB): domain Bacteria; phylum Actinomycetota; class Actinomycetes; order Mycobacteriales; family Pseudonocardiaceae. Next base: position 28,392 of record JAFAUB010000111.1, on the reverse strand, counting down.
TGAGATCACGGTCGCTACCGATGTCGGGGCGGTGCTCAACGAGCCCCAGACGCTCAACCTGTCCTCCGCTGAGGTCGGGTTCATCGCGACGGTGTACCTGGTCGGCGAGGTCGTCGGCGCGCTGGTGTTCGGCCGGATGTCGGACAAGCTGGGGCGCCGCAACCTATTCATGATCACGCTCGGTGTCTACCTGTTCGGCAGCGGTCTCACCGCGCTGACCTTGGGTAATGGCGCCGGCTGGATTGCCTTTCTGTACCTCACCCGCTTTATCGCCGGCACGGGCATCGGCGGTGAGTATGCCGCGATCAACTCCGCGATCGACGAGATGATTCCGGCCCGGTACCGCGGGCGGGTCGACATCGCGGTCAACGGCACGTACTGGGCGGGCGTGCTCCTCGGCACGCTGGGCACGTTGATCCTGCTGAACGTGATGAGTCCCAGCATCGGCTGGCGGTTAGGCTTCCTCATCGGTCCGGTACTGGGTCTGGTCATCCTGCTGGTGCGGCGTAACCTGCCGGAGAGCCCCCGATGGCAGGTCATGAACGGTCGTGAGCGGGCTGCTGAGGAGTCCATCTCCTCCATCGAGTACGAGGTGGCGCAGTCCGGGAAGGCGGTGCCGCCGGTCGACGACGGCAAGGCGATCGACCTGCTGCCGACCGACCGGATCGGTTATCTGGCGTTGACCCGCGTGCTGTTCCGCGAGTACCCGAGCCGGGCCGTGCTCGGTGCGTCGCTGATGATCAGCCAGTCATTCCTGTACAACGCCGTCTTCTTCACCTCTCCCCTGGTGCTGGGGAAGTTCTACGGCGTGGCGCCGACGTCGGCGCCGCTGTTCCTCATCGCCTTCGCCGTCGGCAACCTGGCCGGTCCGCTGACCATCGGGTATCTCTTCGACACGATCGGTCGCAAGACCATGATTGCCGGCACCTACATCATCTCCGGCGCCCTGCTCGGCATCAGTGCTTTCCTGTTCAATGCCGGGCTGCTCACCGCGACGACCCAGACGATCTCCTGGTGCGTGATCTTCTTCGTCGCCTCGCCGGGTGCCGCCGCCGCGTACCTGACGGTCAGCGAGATCTTCCCGCTCGAGGTGCGGGCTAAGGCGATCGCGGTGTTCTTCGCCATCGCGCAGTGCTTCGGTGCGCTCGGTCCGGTCATCTACGGCGCACTCATCGGTGATGGCTCGCAGCCGTTCAGGCTGTTTCTCGGCTATCTGCTCGGCGCGCTCGTGATGATCGCCGGTGGGGTGGTCGCGGTGGTCTTCGGGGTCGCCGCCGAAGGCCGGTCGCTGGAGGACATCGCGGTACCGCTGGCGGCGGCCGGCCGCGCGGGTGGCTGACCGGGCTCAGCCGAGGACCTCAGACCAGCCACCACGCCATCGCCATCGCCATGGTGATCGTCGCGACCACGAGCAGCAGCACCCCAGACAGCATTCGGGCCGGGTCCGACTCGCCTGGCCGCACACCCAGACCACGGCGACATGCCGCGGTGGGAGCGCTGTTGCTTCCGGTGCGCGACCGAGAAAAGCAGTCGCCCTCGCGGCCAGAGGCGGGAGTGAGTTGCGGGGTCATGGGACAGACGCTACGGAGCACGTGGTTACCGCCCGGCCTGAGCCCGGTTAGCCGCGGGTAAAATCCCTCGGGCGCCGGCACGTGTGGCGGCGCGGATGTCGTCGAGGCGAAGCTGGCTGTGACGCAGCTGCGCCCTGCGGGGCGGTGACAGCCCGACGAGGGGGAGCGTATGCTGATCATGTGCGCGTGGAGGTATCGCCTGGTAGCGCTCGTCGTCCCGGTCGTCGCGGCGAGCCTCGGCCCGCTCGTCGGCTCAGCCGACGGTGCCTCTTTTGTCGGCTCAGCCGACGTTACCCCTCTTGTCGGCTCAGCCGACGGTGCCGATGGCACAGCTTCTGCGGGCCAGGCACTCACGATGGTCAACCGGGAACGGGCCAGGGCGGGATGTGCCTCCCTGTGGGTCGTTCCGAAGCTGCAGACTCCAGCTGAGCGGCAAAGCCGGGACCAGGCCGCTCGCGACGGGTTCGGTCACGACGGGGCTGACGGCAGTACGGTGGACAGCCGGCTGAGCGGGTTGGGCTACTCACGGTGGGGTGAGAACGTCGCCCAGTCCCAGAGCGCTCACGCAGCGGTGAGTTTCTGGTCGAGCAGCCCTCGGCACCGCGCCAACATGCTGAACTGCGTGTTCAAGGAGACTGGTCTGGCGGTGGCTCAGAGTGGTTCTGGCAAGCTCTACTGGACGCAGACCTTCGGCGGCTGACCGAGCCCCACCGGAGCGCGTCGGGTCCTTGCCGGGTGCCGTCCTCGAGTGCCCGACCTGCCGGTGAGCGAGTGAGCGACGATAGTCAACATCACGTCGGCGACGGGTATAGCCTCTGCGGGTGAAGCGGTCCTGCCGGCCCCCGTAGAGGAGGCCGACGAGGAGGAATGATGATCGAGCCGGAGCACGTCGCGTCCGACTTGCCGGAGCTGGACCGCACGGACGACCCCCGGGGCGGGGCCGTCGCCTGGGCGTTGCTGGCAGTGGTCGTGGCTCTGGTCGGCGGCATCATTCTCGTCTTGGTCACGGTCCTATAGTCCACCGGACTCGGTGTCGAGAGCGCCGGCGGGAGGATCGCAGCACAGCAGCTCCCGATGAACACGCCAGAGTTTCTGGCACGCGCGATGGAGATCATTCTGCGCCGCCTCGAGAGCCTCGACGGGAGCGGGCGTGGCGACCCAGCGGCCGCGGACCGGCTCGACCACCGTTAACGCTTCCAGCGCGTGCGAGGCGTTGCGCAGGTGCTGATGAGCACGGTGAAGCAGCTGGCGTTGCTCCTTTGAGAGCTCCGCCGGCTCACGGCCCAGCTCCACGTCGCACCTTCCGGGCTTGAAGTCCCCTGTGGTTCTCCAACCGTAGCCCAACAGCCTCCCGCCGGCCGGTGACCAGACCCCCTCGGCGCGGCTCGCCCAGGTGCCGGCTCGCGCTGGCGAGACCAGCCGGTCGTGTGTGAGCATGGCGGTATCGGGCATGGCGGTACCGGGCGGGGCCGGCGACGACGGGAACCCCACGGTGAATCTGACCCTGCTGGCCGCGGTGTTCGGCGTCATCTTCGTGGCCGAGCTTCCCGACAAGACCGCGCTGGCGAGCCTGGTGCTGGGCATCCGCTACCGGTCCGGTTTCGTGTTCCTCGGGGTGGCGGCGGCGTTCGCGCTGCATGTGATCATCGCCGTGGCCGCCGGCAGCGCCTTGAGCCTGGCACCCCGCCGGATCGTCGAAGCCGTCGTGGCGGTGCTGTTCCTGGCCGGCGCGGCGCTGATGCTGCGCCGCGGCGCGGACGGGCACGACGACCGACACGCGTCGTCGTGCCCGCCGCGACGGCAGGTGCCGGACTCGGTGCCCGCTGGCGATGAGCCCGCGCCGCACAGTGTCGCGGCCTCCCTGACCCGGGTACGAAGCCGGCGTGCCGTCCGAGCGGCCGGGTTCTGGAAAGTCGTAGCGACGAGCTTCGGGGTGCTGTTCGCTGCGGAGTTCGGCGATCTCACCCAGATCGCCACGGCCAACCTGGCCGCCAAGTACCACGATCCGCTCACCGTCGGGGCCGGCGCGGTGTTGGGCCTGTGGGCGGTCGGAGGCCTGGCCATCCTGGGTGGTCGACAGCTGCTGCGCTGGGTTCCGTTGACCTGGGTCACCCGCGCCGCCGCACTGGTGATGACCGTCCTGGGCGTGGTCAGCGCCCTCCACGCCATCACCGGCTGATGTCAGCGGGCGCAGTTCATTCGCACCGTCCTCGGCGAGATCGTGACTAGGTAGGGACAGGACCGCTGTGGAAGAGTTCCGGCGATCGAGCACTTCGCCCGCATCTGGGAGCGGCGCCCCGGCAGGCCTACGGCGCGGTCGGCTTACGCTTCGTAGGCGAGCACGACCGCCGACTCCAGATCGTTTTCGACGTTTGCCTCCACCGTGCCCAGCCAGGGCGCACCGTCGGCGACCGGGACATCGCGTCTACTACGAGTTGCGACTATCGCTAAGCCCTGGCTTCTCCACGTGCTGAGATGGAGACGGATCTCGAACATCGACTCGTGCTGATCGAGCGGGTGCGGCGGTAAGCCAGGCAAGCATCTGCCGTAACCGCCGCACGCGCAGGGGAGCTGTGGCCGGGTCGTCGATCAGCTCTCGTATGCGCTCCGCCGCCCACTGTTCCACGCCGGCATTCAGAAAATCGTCGACCAGGCGGACGTCATCGTTGATGGTGCAGCCCTGCCATGCGAGTAGATGAGCCCACACCGACTGGGCTAGGTCCAGCTGTCCGACCGCCGCGAGCACGCGGACAAGCTTCCTGCGCTGGTGAAAGCTCAGTTCAGGACGTGTCCGCGCGGCGTCTGCTACAGGTTGTGCCGCTGACTCGCCCTCGAGGAACAGTAAAGCGGTCAGTGCGTCACTAAGCTCCTCGCCGTCGACCCGGGGATGGGCGACAAGCTGTCGTGCGCAGAACGTGCATGCCCTCTCGACCTCCAGGTCGGTGGGTTCGAGCGCCCTTATGACACCTGCGAGCCAAGCCGACTGCGGATTCTGCTCTGCCAAAAGAACCAGCTGCGACACTGCGGCTGCCTGGTCGGCCTTGAGTAGCACCGATGCGGCCCGCTCGTAGTAATCCCTGTAATACTTTCTGGAATCGTGTCGCGAGCGAAGTACACGCTCGGCCAACTCCGTCGCGGCGGCCCACTCTCCAGCGTCCTGGAGATACTGCGCGCTCCATGCCTGGTCGAAAGTATAAAGCATAGTGCCGCGGTCGACCGCGTCCAGGATGGACTTCCCCGCTGGCTCCACTGCCAGCCATGCCTCGATGAGGCCGTTTGCGCCAATAACACTAGAAAACCGTTCGAGCAAGGCCCTGACCCGGGAGGCCACTTCCGCTTCTGGATACGGCGCGAGCTGTTTCAGCATCCGGCCCGCGTCCCCCACTCCCTGCGCGTAGCCTCGCTCAGACCAGCGATCCATCACGAGGAGCACCCTCGGGACGGCCTCTGCGCCGCGTGCCGCCAGCAGGGTCTCGGCTGCCTTCACCACCGCACCGCCGTCCGCCATCTCATCGTCCAGAACGGCGATAGCCAACGACTCGGCGGCTTTCCCATCGCCCGCTTTGTTTAGGAAGGCGGCGAGCCGAGCTCTGCCCGCATGGTCGTGCGGGGGTCGGTCCGTGGCCAACGCAGCGATCTCGGGCACAGCCGTTTCACCTTGTGCGGCGAGCCATGCCTCGGCGGCCCGCGTGAGATACTGGGGAGTGGATTTCGTGTCCACGAGGACCGAGCGTGCCAGGTCGGCTACGTTCGTCACCAGGCCGAGAATCCGCATCACCTCGGCGGCGTTGGTTTGCTCGGCCGCATCGGAATCCGGCTCCTCGACCATCTGGAGTGCTCGTCGCCGGGTCATACCGACAGCTGCGTCGCCGAGCTTGACCGCGATCCGTGCGCACTTGTGCAGCGATTGGCCATACACCGAGGGCAGCAGCTCGCCTAGCAGCAGCCGGGCGCACTCACCGCCCCCCAGCTTCTCTAGTGCTTCCAATGCCGACACGCGGCGAGACCATTCGATGTTGGTATCGCCGGCAAACGTGTCCAACCGAGCGAGGGCGGTCGGGTTGTCGAACAGTGCGCCAAGCACCTCGAAACCTTCGTCGGCTGTATCGGAATCGTCGACATTGCGAACCAACGCGAAGAGTCGGTCGATCACGCGGAGGGCCATGTTGTCCGCTACGGGGACTCCCTCGGCCATGAGCCGCCCAGCGAACAGGAGTCGTCGCGGATCCAGCGAGGACAGTAGATGGTCGACCACGGCTCCGATGTCGTGTTCCGGCAGGGCTGCCCACATGGCGAGGGTGAACAACGCGAAGGTCCGTTCCTCCTCCCGTAGCCCGCGGCGGATCCAGGTGTCCAGCTCGTTGAAGTCACTGCCGATAGTCTTCGCGTGCGACTGCGCTGACAGAAACTCGGCGAAGGACTGGTGCAGGAAACGCAACTCGCGTGCCCGCGCTACCAGCAGGCCGGTACCGACCAGTTCCTCCCAGAGATGGTCCTCCCAACCGTCGACCAGCGTGACGTTCTCAGGCGCCCGGTCGCGGGCCCATTCTCCCGCCGCTAGCCACAGCTTGTCCTGGCTCTCCAGTCGACGGCGAGCCAGCGTGCCGAGGAGCTCCGAACGGCTTCGGTGCAGCCACCCTACGCAGGCCAACAGCTCGGGATTGTCCTCGTGGCGGCGACGCAGCTGCGCCAACGGGTTGCGGTTACCGCTCCGACCACCAGCGAGATAGCCGCAGAACCGTTCATACAGATTGAGGCGGCTGGCGGGCAGTGGTCTGTCCGGTTCTTTAACGGCGCTCACCGCAGCGATCGTGGCCAGCAGCGGGTTTCGCACCAACTCCCGCAGGCGACCGTCGGAGGTCTCCCGGAGGAAACGTTCGGTCTCCGCCGCTGAGGAGGGCACCTGTTGGGCAGTGAACCACTTGGTCGCGAACTCCTCAAGCTCGGGCCTACCGAACGGCTCAATCACGTAGCTACCCACAGTGGCCTTACGCAGCGGCGCGAGCTCGGACTCGGGCAGAGCACGGGTCGTCACCACGAATCGGTAGTCACTGTCCGGCCGGGCATGCTGGGCCACCGATCGGATGACTTCCCCGCGCAGCCGGGGGTCGGGGATCTCGTCGAGCCCGTCCACCAGCACCAACCAGCGGGCTCCCTGGACCCGGCCGGCGAACAGACTGGGGTCGGGGTCCTCCAGCAGGCTCCGTCCAAAGCTGTGGCAGGCCGCCTGCGCGAGCACGGCGCTCCAGGAACCGCTGCTGTTCAGGGAACGGGCGGACACCCGCAGGGGCACCACCGGCTCGGTGACCGGCGCGTTGAGCGCGCTGTCCTCCCGCAACCACAACCGGGACAGGCTACGCGCCAGGTAGCTGCTCATGGTCGACTTGCCCGCGCCAGGCTCCCCCGTGACCAGGAGGTGGCTGTGCTGCTCAAGTGCGTTGGGAACCGGCACCGCCAACCGCGGCCCGGTCGACGCGGGGGATTCCTCGGTGACGGGTCTCCCGGCCAGTGCGTCCTCCCGTTCGCCTCGATCAGTCACCGTCCGGACCCGCACCTGCTGCCGCACGTACACGCTGGACAGGGGCGGCTCCTCAACGCCAAGCAGCTCATAGGGCAGGCGTTCGACCGAGGCGCACTGGGCCTCCAGCAGATCGCGCAGAGCCAGGGACGGCACCGGGATCTCGGCCCACGAGGTGACTCGGGGCGCCTGAGCGCGTTCGGTGGCGAGCGTCGCGCGGTCCCGTGCCTCCTTGGCCCGCGTCCAGATCGGCACGACGTGGGCGGGAGTGCGCTTCAGCGCGACGGCGAGGGACTGGGTGGATTCCAGCGTGAGCAGCCGGGCGGCATTGAAGACTCCGTAGACCGCGTTCTTCTCGAACAGTCCTCGGCCGAGAAACTCGTGGACGCTGCGGTAGCCGGCGTCGGTGAGGGCCCGGTCGAACCACGACGCCAGCTCTTCGAGTTCCGGATACCGCTGCTGCTTGCCCGTCGAGGGTCGGCCAACAGCCATTGATCACCTCGCCGCTGTCGGGTTTCCCGAAGTTTCCCCACTGTAGAGGGAAACGCCACCTCCGGAGGACGGTGGATCCACGCACCCGCACGATCCACGAGGAGGGCAGCCATGGGAGAGTTCGTCGGCGTCGCCACCGGTCACCCCCTGCTGGCTCTGGCGCTGCTGCTGATCACTGCGGTCCGCGGCGTCCTTCGTCGGTGGATCAGCCACCGCACGGCCGTTCGGCACGATGTCGAGGCCACACGGCGGGTGCAACTCGCGGTCGGCGGCACCGGTTCCACCGAGCGTGCGGCCGTGGTGCGCGCCTGCGCCGAACTTGAGGCAGCCTCACACCTCGGCGGTCACTGCGGGTAGATGGCTAGGGGTTTACTCTGGGGTGAGGTCGGGTAACTGAGTGCAACCTGTAGGCCTGACTAGGCACTCGACGGATGACAGAACACCGGTATCCACCTCGTGAAGGGACAGGGCTCATGGAGCACACCATGTCACCTGAGCACCTTGCTCGACTGTTGGACCAGTACGTTCACGCCTTCAGGCAGTACCAGCTCGCGAAGCACGCCGCTGACAAGGCCGAGGCCGCACGCAACGCGGCATGCAACGCGTGCGAGGCTGCACACGCGGACGAGGTGAACGCTAGTAGAGCTGTCGTGCGGGCGTCCAAGGCGTTGCAGGCCGCATCCGATGCGGCATTTCTCACCCAGCATGGCATCAGCACCTGCTGAGACAGCGTTTCCGTGATTCGACGACCCGTTTTCTGTTCTGCAGCGGGGTCGTTCTGCTACCAGGCGAGGAGTGAACCTTGATCCGACGAATCTCAGGTCTGACCGCGTTGCTGGCGCTGGCCGGCTGCGGCGCCACTCCTGCCGCCGGCGTCTCGCTGACCGCTACTTCCGCGCCGGGGCAGGTGTCGACGGCGGCCCCCACTGTACTGGCGTCCACTGTGCTGGCCCCCACTGTGCTGGCGTCCACGTCGTGCCGGGTGGTCGGGGGGCGCGCTGATGCGCGTTGCACACCGGGCGTCCTCAACCTGGACGTCACCCAGGAGACCATCCACAGCACGATCTGCGTGCCGGGGTGGGCCGAGACGGTGCAGCCACCGGTCAGCTACACCACCGCGCTCAAGCTCCAGCAGATGCGTGAGTTCGGCGAGACAGGCTCACCTCTGAACTATAAGGAAGACCACCTGGTGTCGCTGTCCCTCGGCGGGGCGCCCAGCGACGCGAACAACCTGTTCCCGCAGCCTGCGGCGAAGGCCACCGAGAAGGAGGAGCTCGAGGACCACCTCCACCAAGCGGTGTGCTCGGGTCAGATGACGCTGACGGCTGCGCAGGCGACGATGCAACATGACTGGACTCATTGAGCTGCCGGCTAGCTGATCTGAAACTGTGCGGGGTTCGGGCCGGGTCAAGCACCGGATCGTTGAGCACCGAGCCGTTGAGCACCGGGGATTGAACACGGCGTCTGCGGGTACGTCTGGTCGGGTACCAACCGTGCGGTGTCGGCAGGGGAAGGGCGGACTCGCGTGGTGCGCCGGGTTGTCGCGGTGGGTGCCCGGCCTGGCAGGAGGGTCAGCGCTTTCACCTACCGCTGCGCGCGCCTGCCGGCCTTGGCCGGGCGCCGCAACAGGCGATCAAAAGGTCGTCGCCGGAGTGTTGGAGCACCCCGATGTCCTGGTTGCCTACTGGGATGGGGGCTTGGGACGGCTGGTGGTGCAGGTAGCCGAGGACGCGGTCACAGACCGCGTGGTGGAGGCGGTCACCGCGGTGGCGGCGAAGCACGGCTTGACCTCCACGACGGAGGAGGCCGAGACGCTCGCCCACCCTGGCGAGGTCGGGGAGGTTCGGACGGCGGCGGTCGCGTTGGCTCTGGACACGGCGGGTCTGGTGGGGGCGTTGACGGCTGAGATGCTAGGGCTGCGGCGTCCCCCGCAGATGGTGACCGCGGCCTTTGCGCTTCTGCGGGAGGACCCTCGGTTACGCTCAGTGCTGCGCTCCCGGTGGGGCAAGACCACCGCGGACGTAGTGCTGGCGGCGGCGAACGCAGCCGTGTCCGGGGTCGGTCAGTCACCGACCGAGCTGGTGTTGGATGCGGCCCTGCGCACGGGGCAGCTGGCTGAAGCGGCGGCCAGGGTCGCGGCCTTCGATGCCGCCCATGATCAATTGTGTGTGCCGGAGCGGACGAAGGGGGGTGGAGCAGCACCCGTTCGCCGTCCCGCGCCGGTCGATCCCCTCCACGACTATGCGGTGAAAGCCACCACCGGCAGCCTGATCGGCGCGGTGGTGACGCTGTTGTTCACCAGGAACCTCGAGGAGGCCGGCGCGGCGGTGCTGGCCGGTTCTCCCAAGCCCGCCCGCTACGGCTGGGCCGCTTACCAGACGGGGTTGGGCTGTGCCCTGGCCCGCGAGGCAGTCCTGGTGAGGGACTGCGAACGGTTGCGGCTGCTGCAGGTCCTCGACACGGTGGTAGTGCATTCCCGGGCGCTTGACGGCACCGGTCGCACCGTGGTGGAAGCCAGTCCCAGCGTCGCCGAATGGGGTCGAGGGCGGTTGTGGCATGCCGCCGAACGGGCCTTGAGCACCACCGAGCCGGGCGAGACCGATCTGCGCCTGCGTCCGGTGCCCGACGACCCCGAGGCCGGCACTGGTTTGATGATCGCCTCAGCCCAGGGCCAGGACGTCGGCACAGTGCTGGTCAGTCACCAGCCGGACCCGCTGGCCGAGGCGGTGTTGGACGCCGCCCGGCAGGCCGGTCTGCGCGTCGTGGTGGTCGACGGTGCTGCGGTGGGCGCTCCCGCGGTGCTGACCGACGAGGGCGTCGGCCCCGACCGGCTCCCGGTCAACCTGCTCACAGACATGTTCCCCGCCATGGCCGTCGCGGTGACGCCCACGGATGACCACAAGTCGGTCGACCACGACTGCGAGGGCACCCGACCGGTCGGCACCGCTGTGCTCGGGGCGCCCCTGACCGACAGATCCGCCACCGCGGCATCCTCACCGGGCTCGGCGCCTCCACCGTCTGGCTCATCGGCGCCCTCACCCCCGGAAGTGCGCAGCGCACCAGCACCATGGCGCTGTGCGGGCTGGTCGGCGCCCAGCCGGCCCGGACCCTCATCGGGCGTCAGCGCAGCCCACTGGTGCTGGCCACCAGCCTGGGCTCGGCGGCCACGCTGTTCGGCATCGTCCAGACCCCCGGGCTCAGCCACTTCTTCGGCTGTACCCCGCTGGGCCCCGTCGCCTGGGCAGGCGTCGCAGCCGCAGTGGGAACCGCCGCCGCCGGCCCCCGGTTCCTGCCACCCCTCAACCGGATCGCCACGCCGACACCTACCCCACGCGCAGCCGGCTGAGCCTCGGTCTCGGCGGTCGCGAGCGGTCGATCAGTCCAGCTCGACGGCGAAGGTCCAGATCGCGATGACGGCGCCGTGGGCGCGCCAGGTGACCTGGGCGGCGCCGGTGTGGAAGGTGCCGGAGAGGACGAGGTCCGCCGGCTGGGCGGGGCTGGAGGTGACGGTGGCCGGCCCGACGGGTACGAGGGGGATGTCCGTGCCCTGGTCATCACGGACTGTGACGTCGCCGGCGCGTAGGGCGAGACCACCGGTGACCGCGCTCGTCCGGATGGTGATGGTGGCGCGGGTCTGTTCGACCGGGAACGGGGTGCCCGATGGCGGGTCGAGCTGAGGGCCGAGCGCGGTGACGGTGCCGCTGCCGGTGCCGGGCAGGGTCGCGGGGAATGGGGTCCCGATGGCGGCGATCTGTGGGTGGCCTGGTGCGGCCGGCATCGGCGTGAGGGTCGCCGGTGGGGTGAGAGTGGGAACCGCAGTCACGATCGGGTTGTCCGGGTCGTCGGATGAGGCGGTGGCGGGGTAGACCACCACGCCGGACGGGGCGGGCGGGAGGGCTCGGCCGTCGGGGTTGTTGTAGACGTCGGCGCCGAAGGGTCGCAGGCCCTGCGCGCCGGCGTAACCGAGATGTCCCTGGCCGTCGGCCCCGCCCTGGTCCACCCCGAACAGGTCCTCCATGCTGCGCAGCCAGCTGTAGTGGTTGTAAGGCTGGTCGGTGATGGATCCGGGACGGATGAACCGGCTGATGAACACCGCTCCGATGATCCCGCCGCCGGGGGTGGTGTCCTGACCGAAGGCATGGAACCCGGGCTGGGTGGTGTTCGGGCCGGGGAGCTCGTTGCAGCATGCGACGATCGACTGTGCGGTGTCGGTGGGGGTGTTGAGGCTCGTGGTGGTGTTGCCGGTGAAGTCGGCGATGGAGTTGCCGTACATCTTGTACGGCGGGAAGGCCTCGTCGAAAATGATCTGGATCATGCCGTCGTGCTGGAACGCCGGGGACCTCATGATCTGGGGGATGACCTGCTCCAGGAACAGGTCGGCCGCGTAGAGACCGCCCTGGTGGTTGTTCGGGTCACCGGAGAGGTTGTCGCCCTGGCAGGTCGCATCGTGGGCGTCGGAGCAGGTGTTCGGGCTGATCCAGGAGAACTGCGGTGTGCTGGCCTCTCGGGCGAGATCCCGGGCCAGGCTGTTCTCGGCTGGGTGACCGACGGTGGCGGGCAGGCCGCCCAGGGGCACGACCTTGGCGCAGTCCACGGGACTGTCTATCACCGCGTGGAACCAGGGGGCCGGGTTGTGTTTGGGGACGTACTGGTCGCGCGCGGTCGCACCGCCTGGGTCGGGTACGCCGGCCCCGGCGGGGGAGCCGGGAATGCCGCAGCGGTAGGCGTCCTCCCGGGACGGTGTGTTGCCCATATCCTGGGCGTAGACCTTCCAGCTGATCTCTCTGTCGTCCAGCTGGTTGAACAGGGTCGCAACCGTGGCCGGGTAGACGCATCCGGTGGAGGCGTTGACCTGGCCGTCGGCGCTGGGTGAGCCGGGCTGCACGTCCTTGTACCGCGGGCAGTCGTCCTGGTTATCCGGTGTGGGCGCCTGGCCGCCGACGAGGCTGATGTAGTTGTCCAGGCTGAAGTGCCCGGTGCCGTAGTACTGGCGCAGCAGCAGTCCATAGCTGGGCAGCGTCTTCCACAGGTAGTCGTTCCGGTTCAGCCCGGTGAAGGTCGCCTCGTAGGACTTGTTCTCCAGGATGATCGTCCACACGTGCCCGATCGGAGGCTGCCCGCGTCGGTCACCATGGGGCTGCGCCGCGCAGGAGGCGACCACCAGCGTCGCCAGGGTCACGGTGACCGCCATCAACGCGACGGCGACACGCCTGCGGAAAGCGGTCAGAGATGATCTTTTGTGGGAGAGTGCTCTGATGTCTGAAAACTGCCGCTGACGGGGAGCCGGGCCCACCGGCTATGAGCCGGACCACGATGGTGTGCCACCCATGCTCACCAGCTCGTCCTTGCACTCGGTGCACACCACGTACAGAACACCGTGGTACTCCACCGGCTCACTGGCGGGCCGACCGCAGGTCTCCTCTTTCATGTCAGAGCCAGTGGCCACGGATTTCACGGGGACAGCCCACCTCATCGGACAGGCATCGCCCACGACGGGCTCTCCCTCAGTGAGCTCGCTTCCCTCAGGCTCCCCCTGTTGCCCTCGATAGAGCACGGCGAGGTAGTCAGCCGCGGCGTACAGGTGCGCGGTGACCTCAGGGTGGCTCGCGTGCCGCTCAGCGATGGCACGGACGGTGTCGACGTCGTTCGCGGTGACGGGCTGCAGGTCGCTCACGGGGCTGCTCTCTTCTTGGTATGCTTCAAGGGAAGGTAACGGGTCAGCGGCTCCTCTCGCCACTTTTAACGGGGGCACGGACACTTGGTTACCTAGGTTTGTGATGGCGGCTGGGTCGTCTCGCGGGAGGCCCGGTGGGTCGGCGGTGTCAGCTCTGCTCACCGACGCGGAGAGTAACGGCCCGGCCGACGTCTGGGGCCACTACCTCACCGCCCCACTCCGCCACCCGTCCCCATCGTAACTGGGGTAACTGCGCAGATCGCCCAGTTACCGTGTTATTCGGTAACCTCCACGTGACGTGCGGCGCGACGGACTCCCCACAGCGGACCAGCGGCGTGTCGTCGTGGGTGTAAGCGCGACCGCCGGCTGTCGGCCTCCGTGGGGTGCGCTCCGGTGACCTACCTGCGAGTGCGGCGAACGACCGCGCGGGGTCCTGAGGAGGCACCCGCAGCGGACTCGACGCCAAGAACGCGTACGCAAACGAGTACACTTGCCTGCATGCAGCTGCCGGAGGTTCTCTCGTTTCGCGAGTTACGGACGGGACTGGCGGCGACGTTGAAACGGGTTCAGGAGCCAGACAGCGGGCCGGTGTTCGTCGGTGCACATCGGAAGCCGGAGGCAGTTGTCATGTCAGTGTCGCACTACCGGTCGCTGTTGGCGGCGACCGAGCGGCGGGAGGCGGTCGCGGAGGCTCTGGCGTCGATGCGAGCCGAGGGTCTCGAGCCAAGTCCGGAGGGGCTGGAGATGATCGAGGCCATCGCCGAAGGCCGGATGAGCACTGATGAGGCCCGCAAGCGCACCCTGGGGCGTTACCGCAAGTGAGCGGGGACCCCTACATCGATCTCGAAACCGGGTCCTGCGCAGCATGCTCAGTATCATCGATGCCACCAAGATCGCCCAGACCGAGTCGGAACTGACGAGCTACCGGTTGATCGAACTTCGGCGTACCGGCCTGTCGGGCCGGTACGCCCTGGCCCATCTGCAGGCTTTCCACCGCTACATCTTCGGCGACCGCTACGACTGGGTCGGCGAGCTGCGCTCGGTTTCGATCGGCAAGGGTGACCTGTTCTGCCTCCCGCAACACCTCGGCTCCTTCGCCGAAGACGTGTTCGGCATGCCGGCCGCCGTCCAGATGGACCGACGACACTCCGCCGTCATCAACCGCCATCTGACCGAACAAGAAAACCACCGCGAATCGCTACCGCGCCCTGTGCGGCGCGGACGTCATCCCCACAGCCCTGGTTGGTCCAGGAACGGATCGGGCAATTGCTTGTCGTGTCTCGGTAAGCCGGGCGTTGGCTGCGGTTGCGGTTGATCCGCCGGTTCGCCGAGTTCACCAACCAGTACCCGCGCTTCGGCGAGGCGCCGGTCCAGATCTGTCATCAGTGGAACACTGTGGCGCACCTGGCGGAGTATGAGGGTTGACCTGGCCGCCGCGCGTCGACCTACGACGCGGGTGTAGAACGCGGCGAACCGCGGCGGCCTGCTACTCGGTGGAGAGCTTCCGCGTGGTGGTGTCCGCTTCCTGTGAGGCGGCCCAGGAGGCGAGCAGGCGGAGCGCGTCTTCGGAGGGGGAGTCGGGTTCGGCGGTGTAGATCGTGAGGGTGAGGCCGGGTTCGGCGGCCATCTCCAGGCCTTCGTAGGCGAGGGTGAGGTCGCCGATGATGTGGTGGTGGAAGGTCTTCGCGCCGGTGCCGTGGTGACGGACGTTGTGGGCTCCCCAGCGGGCGCGGAACTCGGTGCTGCGGGTGGACAGCTCACCGACGAGGTCGTGGAGGTCCTTGTCGCGGGGGTCGCGGCCGGCCTCGGTGCGCAGGATGGCGACGCAGATGTCGGCGGCGGAGTCCCAGTCGGGGTAGAAGCGGTGTGCGTTGTCGTCGAGGAAGGTGAACCGGGCGAGCGTTCGCGGGACGCTGGGGGTCGGCGTACACCTGGGCGTAGAAGGCCCGGGCGAGCCGGTTCGCGGCGAGCAGGTCCATGCGCCCGTTGCGCACGAACGCGGGTCCTTCGGTGACGGCGTCGAGGGTCCATTGCAGGCTGCGGTGCGGGGTCCACTGCTTCGAGCTGCGGCGCCGGGGCCGTATGAGGGTGGTACTGCCGTCTGCGGCTCGGGCGAGGTCGAACAGGTGCGCCCGTTCGGCGTCGTCGAGCTGCAGTGCGCGGGCGATGGCGTCGAGTACGCCGGCTGACACCCCGGCCAGGGCACCGCGTTCGAGCTTGGAGTAGTACTCGATGCTCACGCCGGCCAGCGCGGCGACTTCGGTGCGGCGCAGCCCGGGTACGCGGCGGTTGGTCCCGGCGGGCAGGCCCGCCCGCTCGGGAGTGATCTTGGCTCGCCGCGAGACGAGGAACTCGCGGACCTCGGTGCGGTTGTCCACGGCTTCGACGGTACGTGCCGCGGCCCGGCGGTGGGGTGCCCTGCCAGTACATCTTTCATCAGGAACTCCCCGCCCTCGGAGACAGAAGGTTTCCTGGAGTGGTGATGAACATCCCCATTCACCACCGAGCCCGCATCGGCGTGGCTGCCGGCGTCCTGGCCGGGTTGCTTGCCGGCCGCACCGCCGAGAACGCCACTGAGAATGCTGCAGGCCGATTCGCCGCATCCTCGGCGGCGCCGGCAGTCACGCCGAGCAGCGAGCCCGCCCCAGGAGAGACCGTGCCCACTGATACCAGCGGTGTCGTCCGAATCCGGCTGATCATCGGCGACCGTGTCGCGACCGCCACTGTCGACGACACGGCCCCGGCGCGAGACTTCGCCGCGATGCTGCCCGTGACGATCTCCATGCATGACCTGTTCGGCCGGGAGAAGCCGGGCCGGCTGCCTCGCCGGCTCGACGTCGGCGGCGCTACCCGGGAGTACCGCTACGAGGTCGGTGAGATCGCCCACTGGGCGCCGGGAAACGATATCGCGATCTTCTACGCCGACGACGGCCAGTCCATCCCGCAGCCCGGCCTGGTCCGCCTCGGCACCATCGACACCGGCCTGGACGTGATCGCCGCCGCCGGCGAGGACTTCCAGATGACGATCGAGCCGCTCGACTGACCCGGCCGGGCCTGATCACGATCATAGGAGGAACCATCATGCGTGGTGCTGTTCTGCACGCCCCCGGTGACGTCCGGGTGGAGGAGCGCGAGGATCCGCGGATCCTCCTCCCGACCGACGCGGTCATCCGGTTGTCCGCGACCTGTGTCTGCGGTTCGGACCTGTGGCCGTACCGGGGCATCGAGAAGATCACCGGGCCGTCGCCGATGGGGCACGAGTACGTCGGCATCGTCGAGGAGGTCGGCAGCGACGTTCGGAACGTGCAGCCGGGGCAGTTCGTGGTCGGCTCGTTCTTCGCCTCCGACAACACCTGCGAGATCTGCCGGGCCGGTTACCAGAGCTCGTGTATCCACCGCGAGCTTATGGGGGCGCTCGGCGCGCAGGCCGAGTACCTGCGCGTCCCGCTGGCCGACGGCACCCTGGTAGCCACCCCGGACGTCCCGTCGGACGACCTGGTCCCGAGCGTCCTCGCCGTGTCCGACGTACTCGGCACCGGCTGGTTCGGTGCCGTGGCCGCCGAGGCCGGTCCGGGCAAGACCGTCGCGGTGGTCGGCGACGGCGCGGTCGGGCTGCTCGGCGTGTTGGCGGCCAAGCAGCTCGGCGCGGACCGCATCATCGCGATGAGCCGGCACGAGCCCCGCCAGAAGCTCGCGATCGCCTACGGCGCGACGGACATCGTCAGCCAGCGCGGCGACGAGGGCGTCGCCCGGATCAAGGACCTCACCAACGGGCTCGGCGCGCACTCGGTCATCGAGGCGGTCGGCACCCAGGAGTCGATGATGCAGGCCATCCGCTCCACCCGGCCCGGCGGACACGTCGGCTACGTCGGCGTCGCGCACGGCGTCGAGCTGCCCGGTGAGGAGCTGTTCTTCTCCCACGTGCACCTACACGGCGGCCCCGCACCCGTGCGCCGCTTCCTGCCCGAGCTGATCGATCTGATCTGGAACCGGCAGATCGACCCCGGCATGGTCTACGACCTCGTCCTTCCCTTGGAGCAGGCCGCCGAAGGCTACAAGGCCATGGACGAGCGCCGCGCCATCAAGGCCCTGCTGCACCCGTAAGCCCGTCCCCACGCCGCCCGCCTCCCGCTCCGCGGCTGCGGCGGGCGGCGCATCTCGACTCGGAAGGACACTAGCGTGACCGCCACGCTCACGACCGCCGACCCGGCGGCGACCAGGACGAACCACCACGCGGTGAGGACGCGCGAACAGGCCGTCGACCGTCCGCTGGCGGTCGTGCTGGGCCTGCTGACGATCTTCGGTCCGATCTCCATGGACCTCTACCTGCCCGTGCTCCCCGCGCTCACCACCGAGCTGGAGTCGGCCACCTCGACTGCGCAGCTCACCGTCACCGCGTGCCTGCTCGGGCTGGCCATCGGACAGGTCATCGCCGGACCCCTGTCCGACCGGTTCGGCCGCCGCCGCCCCCTGCTGGTCGGCGTCGTCGCGTACATCCTCACCTCGACGCTGTGCGCGGTCAGCCCTACCATCGAAACGCTCATCCTCGCCCGGTTCGTCCAGGGCCTCGCCGGGGCCGTCGGCATCGTGGTCGCCCAAGCCGCCGGCCGCGACCTCTACTCCGGCAGGAAACTCGTCCGCTACTACGGCCGGCTCACCGTGCTCGGCGGACTCGCGGCCATCATCGGGCCCGTCATCGGTGGGCAGCTCGCCTCGGTCACCGATTGGCGAGGCATCTTCCTGTTCCTCGCCGCGGTCGGCGTCGCGATCCTCCTCGCCTCGCTCGTCATCTTCCGCGAGACGCTGCCGCAGCACCACCGCGTCACCGGAGAGCTGACGCACATGGCACACGACTTCCGGTGCCTGCTCGCCGACCGCGTGTTCCTCGGCGCCGTGCTCGTCACCGGCTTCACCAACGCCGCCCTCTTCGCCTACCTCAGCGGCGCCACCTACGTCCTGCAGGGCATCTACCGGCTCTCGCCCCAGGAATACTCGTTCGCGTTCGGCCTGAACTCCCTCGGCTTCATGGTCTTCGGCTACGTCGCCGGCCGGCTCGCCGAACGCTGGTCGGAGAAGGGCACCCTGGTGATCGGGCTCGTCATGTGCGTGCTCGGCGCCGGCGGGCTGCTGGCCACCGCCGCCCTGCACCTGCCGCTGATCGCCGTCATCGTCTCGCTCCTGACGATGGTCAGCGGTGTCGCCGTCACGTCCCCACCCGCGACCTCGCTCGCCCTGGCGAACTACCCCGACATCGCCGGCACCGCGTCCTCCCTGCTCGGGCTCGCTCGCTTCGCGTTCGGTGGCCTCGCCGCACCCCTGGTCGGCCTCGGCGGCGCCGACGACGCCGTCCCGCTCGGACTCGTCACCGTCGTCTCGGCCGCGCTCGCGATGACCGCCTACACCATGACCATCAGGCGCACAGTGACCAGCACAGGCAGTCTCACCGCTCGGTCCCCCGAGCGGTCCGTGACAGGCCCGCGTGTGGCGATGCGGTCGGAAACCGCATCGGGGGGAACAGCTGAAGAAGGTTCTTGCGGCACTGACGTTGTCGCTGTTCTCAGTGGCTGCTGCAGCGGGCGCTCAGGCGTCCCCGCCCCAGCCAGAGGAAGAGGAGGAGTCGCACGTGATCACTCGCAGCGGATCGCAGGCATCTGGCAAGGGGCCTGCGGAGTACTTCACCGGCGACGTGCGCGTCCAGCCCCTGTTCGCTGAGGAGGACGCAGCGGCGTACGGCGGCGCGTATGTCACCTTTCAGCCCGGGGCACGGTCCGCGTGGCACACCCACCCGGCAGGGCAGCGGCTGATCGTCACGGAAGGCGTCGGCCGCACCCAGCAGTGGGGCGGACCGATCGAGGAGATCCGGGCCGGTGACGTGGTCTGGTGCCCGCCCGGCGTCAAGCACTGGCACGGCGCCTCCCCGACCTCGACGATGACGCACATCGCGCTCACCGGCGTCCGCGACGGCCAGAACGTCGAGTGGCTGGAGAAGGTCTCCGACGAGCAGTACGGCGCCGATGCCCAGCACGAGGACCAGGGTTTGACGGCCCGGCAGCAGGCCATGGCGACCATCGCGGCGTTCACCGCCGGCGGCGAGCTGCCGCGGCTGCGCACGGCCCTCAACGAGGGCCTGGACGCTGGGCTGACGGTCAACGAGATCAAGGAAATCCTCGTCCAGATGTACGCCTATGCGGGATTTCCTCGCAGCCTGAACGGCATCAACACGTTCATGGCCGTCCTGAAGGACCGGGAAGCCAAGGGCATCACCGACGAAGTGGGCTGTGCTCCGGTCCGAGGTCGGCCAGAAGCAAGCTGACAACGCCGGCGACATCCTGAACACGGTGCTCAACAGCAGGCGAGACTGAAAGTGCATCCCCGGGGGCGCCTGCACCGGCGCGCCCCCGGGGCCAGGGCGAGCCGTTGGAGACCCGTTTGTCGGCCGGAGCCTCAACCCGGCCGGTCATCACGTTCCTGATGCCGCACCAGGTGTTGCAGCCGGGCTATGACTACCTGCTGGAACGCAAACTCTCCAGCATCCGGCGGGAGATCAAGGACTCGCCGATCGGGCCGGACCTCGAACGGTTCATGACCGCGGCCGCCGGCTCGGGGTTCACCGAACGGGTCCGGTTCGCCACCGGCTTCCAGGTGCCGGTCCGGCTGCTCATCCAGACCGGCCGGCGGTCAGACCAACTCACCGTGACCGACCTGGCCGAGTTCACCGCTGCTTGCCACGACAGGCAGGAACGAACCGACAAGGGCCATCAGCATTACCTCGCGGCAGCCAGTAACGCTCAGCGGGTGCTGTTCCATCTCGGGATCGTCGATGAATTGCCCCGCTCGGGCGGGCCGGTCCCGTTTGCCGAACGGCTGGCCGAAGTACGGCCACCGATCCGCGACACGGTGATCGCCTATCTGGAAAGCAAACGCGCGATCTGCCAACCGAAGACGGTCTCAGCGTTGGCGACCCGGCTCAAACACTTCGGGGTGTTCCTCGCCCACCTCGATCGCCGCACTCGATCGCGAAGTGGCGCCGGGGTCAGTCCGCTGATCTGGCGGCGCCTGCTGGTGCCGGGGGAGACCACGATCGCCGAGTGGCACGCGGTCCTGCAGGCCACCTTCGGTTGGGGCGGTGAGCACCTGCACCGGTTCGTGATCCACGGCACCGGGTACGGAATCTCCTACCTCGGCGGAGTGGGTTTCCGCTCGCCACTTTAACGGGGGCACGGGCACTTGGTTACCAAGGTTTGTGGTGGCGGCTGGGTCTTCTCACGGAGGCCCGGTGGGTCGGCGATGTCAGCTCCACTCACCGACGCCCAGAGTAGTCCCCATCGGTAACCGTGGTAGCTGGGGTGACTGCGCAGACGGGCCGGTTACGTGTTATTCGGTAACCCCAGGCGACGGACTCCCCACAGCGGACCTGCGACGTGTCGTCGCGGGTATGAGCGCGACCGCCGGCTGTCGGCCCCCCGGCATGCCTTTCTCGCCCAGCTCGCCCGCGACGCCGGCCACCCGATCCATCGGCAGGCATGGACACCCCACGATGAATGTCGCCGCGTCTCAGGCGGCTCACTGTGGCAACAACGAGCCGTTGCGCGCGATGCTCAACGAGCCGCGTCGTCGACCCGGCCGGGGGAGTACCTCGGCGTAGCCGCCGGCCCGGTGCGTGGCCCACAGCCGACCGGGTAGGTCAGGTGGAAGTCGGTCTCCTCGGTGTCCTGACCCGGCCTCGATCCGTGTGCAAGGGCCGATCAGGTCCCTCGGTGACGGGTTGAGCCTGGACCCCGGCGGCCGCGGGTCGTCCTGCGGGACCGTTGTCCGGAGCCCACTAATTGACGGTCGAAGCCCACGCATGCGGGGTGAGATCACCCGCACGCGGGGCTGTAGGAGGTGGGCCGAGACGGTGCAAGCCGAGCTGGAGGACAGCCGTGCTGAGGTGCTCGCCGCTCGGCGGGTCGGGGATGAGCAGGCCGAGCAGGCTCCGAGTGGCGAGTGGCGGGGCCGCTTGCGGCGACTGGTGACCGCCGACCCGCAGTGGGCGGATGAGCTGCGGCGGGTGGTGGCGCAGTTGCGGTCGGCACTGGCTGACGCCGGTCCCCGACAGAACACCACGATCACCATGCAGGCCACGGCGTTCGGCACGAGCCGAGTGAACCAGGCGGGTCGTGACCTGCACGTCACCACCGGGGAGTGACCGATGGGTCCTGGCGGGGAGCAGCCCCCGGAACAGCGAACGCCGCTGCGGCCCGTGGGGGAAGCTGTTCACCAGGAAGCACACGCTTCTGGCGAGGCCCGCATCAACCAGGCCGCCCGGGACCTGCACCTGCACTATCAGAACGGCGTTCGTGGCGCGCGGCGCGTCACGGCAGGCACGCGGACCCAAGAGTGCCCGTATCCGGGACTGACCGCGTTCGGACGCGAGCAGGCCCGGTGGTTCTTCGGCCGTGATCAGCTGACCGCGGAGCTGACCGCGCGCCTGGATGCACGGCTGCGTACCGGCGGTGTGCAGGTGGTGATGGCACCGTCGGGAGCGGGGAAGTCCTCGCTGCTGCACGCCGGGCTGCTGGCCGAGCTGGCCGACGGCGCCCTGCCGGGGTCGAACCGATGGCCGACGATCGTGTTCACTCCCACCGCTCACCCGCCGGCCGCCCTGGCTACCCAGATCGCCGCCCTCACCGGCGCTGACCCTGCAAGCTTGACCCAGGAGCTCGCTGCCCGCTCGCAGCCGGCCGAGGCCGTGCTGTGCCAGGCGCTGCTCGGTCACGACGGTGGCGAGGGCTCCGCGGGTCGGCTCGTGGTGGTCGTGGACCAGTTCGAGGAACTGTTCACCCTGTGCACCGACGACCAGCAACGGCGCAGGTTCATCGAGCTACTCTCCGGGCTGGCCAGCCCACGATCGGAGGCTGGCGCCGACGCGCATCCCCTCGGGTTGGTCGTGGTGGGTGTCCGGGCGGACTCCCTCACCGCCTGGGCCGATCACTCCCTCCTGCGCGCCGCTTTACAGGACAGCCCGCTCGTGGTCGGGCCCATGTCGGACACCGAGTTACGCGAGGCGATTCTCTACCCGGCGCAGGACGTGGGGTTAGACGTCGGACCGGGGCTGGTCGAGCTGCTGCTGCGGGACCTCGGGAATACCGCGACCACGGTCGGTGAGAGCGAGGTGACCGGTTATGAGGCCGGGCGGCTTCCGTTGCTGGCGCACGCGCTGCGGGCCACCTGGCAGCAGCGCCACGGCCACACCTTGACGGTGAAGGGCTACCAGAACACGGGTGGTATCCATCGCGCTGTGGCGACCAGCGCCGATCGGATCTTCACCGGCTTGGAACCAGCCGGCCGGCGCGTGGCCCGGACCCTGTTCCTGCGGCTGGTCAGAATCGGTGACGGCACCGAGGACACCCGACGTCGAGTGGCCCGCAGTGACCTGCTGCGGGGCCTGGATCCCAGCGTGGGGCCGGTGTTGGACGCGTTCACCCGGGGCCGGCTGCTCACCCAGGAGAAGGAAACCGTCGAGATCACCCATGAGGCCCTGCTACGTGCCTGGCCGCTGCTGCGCCAGTGGGTCGACAACGACCGGGCCGGCAACCTGCTCCGCCAGGAACTGGACGAGGCCACCGCCATCTGGAACCGTGATCACCGCGATCCCGCTGGGCTGTATCGAGGAAACCGCCTGGAGGCTGCCCGCGCCTGGGCCGGCTCCAACGCGCATGAGGGGGACCTGAGCCCGGCCGCGTCCGCATTTCTCGACGCGTCCACACAACAGGAACGTCGCGCCGCCAGGCTCCGCCGTGCTCGGCTCGTCTTGCTGTTTGTGTTGGTCTTCGCCGTTTTTGGAGCTGCGGTCGTCGCTTTCCAACAAAGGGCGACCGCCCAGAGTGAACGTGACACCGCCACCTTCAACCAGGTCATCGCCCAGGCTGACCGGCTGCGCGGCACTGACATCTCCCTCGCGGCGCAGCTCGATCTCACCGCCTATCGCATGCGACCGACTCCGGACCTCCGCACGGCCCTGATCACTATGGGGAGCGTCGCCTTGGCTACCCCGATGGCCGGCCACACCGATGCGGTCAACGCGGTGGCGTTCAGCCCTGATGGGCACACAGTGGTCAGCGGCAGCACCGACCGGACGGTTCAGTTGTGGGACGTGGCCGACCCGGCTCAGGCGAAACCCCGGGGTCCACTCCTGACCGGCCACACCGACTCGGTCCTCTCGGTGGCGTTCAGCCCGGATGGACATACCCTGGCCAGCGGCAGCGCCGACCGGACGGTGCGGTTGTGGAATGTCACCGACCCAGCCCGTCCCATGCCGGTGAGCTCACCGCTGGCCGGCCACACCGACTCGGTCGACGCGGTGGCGTTCAGCCCGGATGGACGCACCCTGGCCAGCGGCAGCGCCGACCGTACGGTGTGGTTGTGGAATGTCACCGACCCAGCTCACCGCACGCCGCTGGGTCCACCCTTGACCGGTCACACCGACACCGTCCGCGCGGTGGTGTTCAGCCCGGATGGACGCACCCTGGCCAGCGGCAGCGTCGACGGGACCGTGCGGTTGTGGAATGTCACCGACCCAGCCCGTCCCATGCCGGTGAGCTCACCGCTGGCCGGCCACACCGACTCGGTCGACGCGGTGGCCTTCAGCCCGGATGGACGCACCCTGGCCAGTGGCGGCGACCGGACGGTGCGGTTGTGGAACGTCACCGACCCAGCTCACCCCACGCCACTGGGCCCACCCGTGACCGGCCACACCGACTACGTCCACGCGGTGGCGTTCAGCCCGGATGGGCGTGCCCTGGCCAGCTGTAGTTCCGACCGGACCGTGCGGCTGTGGAATGTCACCGACTTAGCCCATGCCGTCCCACTGGGCCCACCCCTGACCGGTCATACCAACTGGGTCAACGCGGTGGCGTTCAGCCCGGATGGGCACAGTCTGGCCAGCGGCAGCACCGACCACACAACCCGGCTGTGGAACATTCCCTCTGCGCTCATGACCGGTCACACCGACATCGTCTCCTCGGTGGCGTTCAGCCCGGATGGGCACACCCTGGCCACCGGCAGCCATGACCGGACCGTGCGGTTGTGGAACGTGACCGACCCAGCCCATCCCGTGTCGCTGGGCACACTCCTGGCCGGCCACACCGGCTACGTGAACGCGGTGGCCTTCAGCTCTGATGGGCGCATCCTGGCCGGTGGCAGCGCCGACCAGACGGTGCGGTTGTGGAACATGACCGACCCCGCCCACCCCAGTCGGCTGGGCGACCCCACTCCTTCAGGGATGACCGGGTACACCGGACCGGTCGTCGCGGTGGCGTTCAGCCCCGATGGGCACACCCTGGCCACCGGCAACTCCGACCGGACCGTGCGGTTGTGGAACGTGAGCGACCCGACCCACCCCACGCCGCTGGGCCAACCGCTGACCGGCCACACCGACCCCGTCCGCGCGGTGGCGTTCAGCCCCGATGGGCGCACTCTGGCCAGCGGCAGCGGCGACCAGACGGTGCGGTTGTGGAACGCGAGCGACCCGACCCACCCCACGCCGCTGGGCCAACCCCTCACCGGCCACACCGACTGGGTCAACGCGGTGGCGTTCAGCCCGGATGGGCACACCTTGGTCAGCGGCAGCTCCGACCAGACCGTGCGGTTGTGGAACGTGACCGACCCGACCCACCCCACGCCGCTGGGCCAACCTCTCACCGGCCACACCAATTCCGTCACCTCGGTGGCGTTCAACCCCGATGGGCACACCCTGGCCAGCGGCAGCGGCGACCAGACGGTGCGGTTGTGGAACGTGACCGACCCGACCCACCCCACGCCGCTGGGCCAACCCCTCACCGGCCATACCGACACCGTCGTCGCGGTGGCGTTCAGTCCGGATGGGCACACCCTGGCCAGCAGCAGCCACGACCGCACCGTGCGACTGTGGCGGATGAACGTCAACCAGACGATTCGGCGGATCTGCACCGCCACCGCGAACACCCTCACCCCTGCGGCGTGGGAGCAGTACGTGTCGCCGGACCTGCCCTATCGTCCGCCCTGCCGGGGATTTCCATGATCAGCCATGTGCGCTCGGTTTCACACGGTCACACCGGCTTCGCCGAGCAGGCATCGAAGCGGCTCCCGTTTCCGCGGCTCGGATCACGAGTTACTCGACGATGTTCATGGTCCGGGCTGAGCCGCCGCCGGTGGATTCAGGGTCGTTTCGCTGGGCTGCGATGGTGGCTCGGATGTGAGCGGTGAGGTAGCCGCGCTTGCCGGCCTCGCTCACCTGTGCCGATCAGTGGTCGATTGTGCTTGTCGGCGAGGCTGCGGTAGTTGGCGAGAGCACCCTGGCGCGTTACCGCAAATGAGCGCAGGACCCCTACATCGATCTCGAAACCGGGGTCCTGCGCAACCGGCTCGGTATCACCCATACCACCGAGCTTGCCCAGGCCGAGTCGGAATTGACGAGCTATCGGTTGATCGAACTTCGGCGTTCGCCCGTGACCGGCCGGGCGTGACGCTGGACTCGTTGCGCCGGCAGTTTTCCTATGACCGGCTACTGACTCGCATCTTCGCCGGCCCGGACGCCAAGCGGTGGGTCCTCAAAGGCGCCACGGCCATCCTGGCCCGACTCGCCGGCGACGCCCGGCACACCCGCGACATCGACCTCTACCGGCAAGACGACGATCTGCCCGCTGCCGAGAATTCGTGCGTGCCGCAGCCGCAACCGATGTCGATGACTTCTTTCGCTTACCGCAGCCGCGCTCCTTGACCCAGCTCCGACCATGACCGCCGCCGGAACCTGGGACCCAGCTCGCCGCTCCTGGTCCAACCGCTGAGACCAACCTACAAGATCGAATGTGGTGTGAAGTGTCGACGCCCGAGAAGGTCTCTACGCAGAGTTCGCGGAGAGGACCGTGCTGTCGGGCGGTCCACCTGATCCTTTACGTCGGAATGCGAACCTCGCGGCCTCCTCGTCCCGAGCTGCGCTGCTAGGGCGCTGGGACGCGGTGTGGTCGGTCTCGTTGCTGTATTCCACGTGCCGTTGACGACCGAACTAGCGCAATCGGGAGATATCGGACCATGAGTAGGTTTTCATGGTCCGATATGCTCGGCGGAGCCGCCTCGGGGAATCGAACCCCGGACCTGCTCATCACGAGTCATGTTCGTCACCAATCGCCGGTGACCACACTTGCCCGTACTTGCAGGTCAGCGGCATAGAGATTCCCCACGCTTGCCCGTCTGTAACCACCGAAAACCACGCATCTTGCGACCGCAATGCGACCGCAGACGAGCAAGATCAATCCACAGTGGACGGTTTTGGAGACCCTGGATCATGAGCACCGTACTCACCACCCACGAGCACGTGCGTCGGCTGGCTGCCGCGGTCCGTGACGGTGAGCTGACACCCGAGCAGCGGGAGCATCTGGGCGATCTGCTGCACGCCCTGGGCAAGGCGACCACGCTGGCGCCCCGGGCTCAGCGGATCTACCCGGACAATGACACCGCAGCGCTGGGCTACCTGGCTGGCACCTGGGAACCGGTGCAGCGGACCTACGCCGAGCTGGCCGCGACGGTCGCCTCCGGTGGCGAGGAGTGCGCCGCCTAGCCTTGAGTCACCTCCTCACCGAGGTTTCCGCCTCGGGGTAGCTCCCCGGGGCATCGGTGAGGGGTTCGGTGAGAGGGGGATCTTCGTGGACGCTGGGGAAGCGGTGGCGATCGGTGCGCGTGCCCGGATGATCCGGCGTCGCCGCGGGCGGAGCTTGACAGTGGTGGCCGGGCTAGCGGGAATCACCAAGCAGTATTTGTCTCAGTTGGAACTGGGCCAGCGTGGGTTCAACCGGCGTGGCTTGGTCGAGGATCTGGCCAACGCTCTGGGCTGCTCGGTGGTGGATCTGCTGGGACAGACTTACGCGCAGTCGGACCTTACGGAAAGCGTTGTGGCGTCACTTGCCGACATCCGAATAGCGCTCAATGACTACTGCCTTGATGAGAAACCCGTAGCATCGCCGCGCCCCTTAGAGGCGTTGGTGAGTGAAACGGACGACGCCTCAGCCCACCGCGACCAGGCCCATTACAACAGTGCAGGCCAAAACCTCTCTGCCGTGCTGCTCGAACTCCAGTCTCACGTTCACGCTCGGAAGGCGACCGACCGGCAGATGGCCCTGGGGGCGCTGGTGGACGCCTGGATAATCGCTGCCGCCGTGGCGAAGAACTTTGGCTACATTGACTTGTCGCTGGCAGCCACCCAGCGAGGCTACGACTTCGCCGAGCTACACGGCGGTCCTGGTGTGCTCAGCTTCGCCCACTGGTACCTGGCGCATGGAAAGATGCGGGCCGGGGCCCGCAAACAAGCGGCTGCCATGCTGATTCAGGGGATCGACGAATTTTCACCAAGTGTCCAACTCGCCACATCTGACACCGCTGTGGCGCAGATGGTCGGATTGATGCACCTAACTTCTGCGCAAACCGCCGGGCGCTCACAATTATCGGACGACGCCCACAGTCATCTCGACGAGGCAGACCAGATCGCTCGACAGGTGGGAGAGCGCAATGCCCTGCGTCGGCACTTCGGACCAACGAACGTTGCGGCCTGGCGCGTGGCGGTGGGCGTCGAGCTGAACGAGGGCGCTCAGGCCTACGCGGACGCCACGAGCCTTCCGATCAATATGCAGGCATTGGGCAGCAGCGAGCGGACGTCGGCGCTACACCTCGACTTCTCCCGAGCACTGGCCCAGGAGGGCGGCCAGCGTGACTGGGATGCGATCCGGCACCTCGACGCCGCAGATCGAATCGCGCCGCAATTAATCCGGCCAGACCCGATGGCACGTGAGCTTTTCACGACGCTGGACCGCCGGGCCCCACGCCGGGTGTGGGAGCTGGACAGCCTGCGTAACCGCTTTGGCATCCGGCGGTCAGGGTCAGCGGACTGCTGACAACGAGCGTGATCTAAACCGCAGTCTTTGCGGGTGCACGCAGCAGAGCAGTCTTCCGAGACAGACAGTCAGCCCTCAGCGTGGGCCTGGAGGCTTATGCAGAACCCCTTGAGAACGTGATCGACAACTGGCGTCCCCGCAGGTCAGTGAGGTGATCGTGGGGTCCGTCCCCGAGTTCTGCATAAGCCGTGTGTCCAGCAGCTCGGACGCTGCGAAGGATTGGAGGTCGTGGGG
>JAFAUB010000071.1 GCA_019243635.1 Pseudonocardiales bacterium | reverse complement strand
GGGAAACGCCCGGACCCATCCCGAACCCGGAAGCTAAGCCCTCCAGCGCCGATGGTACTGCACCCGCCAGGGTGTGGGAGAGTAGGACACCGCCGAACACCCCCCCACAAAAAAAGGGGGCCCCACCACACCCCGGGGGCCCCCTTTAGCTTAAGCTCTGTGAGTAACGAGAGGATCTGTAACGGTGGCAGCCGGACCGAGTCCGACCGGAGGTGCGGGCCGGACCGTGGTGGTGCACGGTCACGTTGCGAGGCGACAGGTGGCGAAACGCGGCACGGACAGTGACCGTCCGGACCTCCCCGCAGACGTGGATGCCGGCGAGTTGGACCGAGAAGTCCGCAAAGAACTGTCGACACTGCCGAAGGGTCTCGCTGATCTTGTCGGGAGCCATCTGGTGATGGTCGCGCGCACGCTGGAGGAAGACCCGCAGCTGGCCCTTGCGCACGCTCGGTTCGCTCGGAGCAAGGCGAGCCGGGTTGCTTCCGTTCGGGAGGCTGCGGGGCTTGCCGCCTATCACGCCGGGGAATGGTCCGAGGCATTGGCGGAGTTGCGCGCCGCGCGCCGGATGGGTGGTGATCCCGGTCGTCTGGCGGTGCTGGCCGACTGCGAGCGCGCGCTGGGACGGCCGGAGCGTGCCCTGGAGATCGCGCGGAGTCCAGAGGCCGGCCAGCTCGGCCCCGAGGAGGCGGTCGAGCTGCGGATTGTGGCCGCCGGGGCACGGCGCGACCTCGGTCAGTTCGACGCTGCGGTGGTCGCGCTGCAGGGGCCGGACCTGGATGCGGCAGGGGAGGAGTCCTGGCGGGCCAGACTGCGGTACGCATATGCGGACAACCTGCTCGCCGCTGGTCGAGAGCAGGAGGCGATCCGCTGGTTCCTGGCCGCCGCCGAGGCCGACGTCGAGGAAGCGACGGATGCGGCGGAGCGCGCGATCGAACTCAGTGAGCGGCCGGAACGGGAGTGAGCGGGCCGCTGGACGGCTACGATGCAGTGTTGCTTGACCTGGACGGCACCGTGCTCCGGGGAGCCGAGGCCGTGCCGGAGGCGCCGGCGGTGGTCAACGAGGTGCGCCAGGCCGGACGAGCCGTGCAGTTCATCACCAACAACGCATCCCGGGCTCCCGAGGACATCGCCAGGCACCTCACCGAGCTTGGTGTCCCTACCGCTCCGCAGGAGGTCGTCACCAGCGCTCAGGCTGCGGTGGCTTTGCTGATGACGCAGCTTTCCGCTGGCGGCACCGTCCTGGTTGTCGGTACCGAAGCGCTGGTCGCCGCAGTGCGCTCGGCCGGGTTCGGGCCGGTGGCCACGGCATCCGAACGGCCGGCTGCGGTCGTTCAGGGCCACTCTCCGGAGACGGGGTGGGCCCAGCTGGCGGAAGCATGCCTGGCAATCCGCAGTGGCGCGATGTGGATCGCGTGCAATGTCGACCTTACACTACCCACCGAGCGAGGCCTGCTGCCCGGCAACGGCGCCATGGTTGCGGCGTTGCGGGCCGCCACCGACCGGGGGCCCACAGTGGCGGGCAAGCCGGCGCGCCCGCTGCTCGATACGGCGGTGGACCGCATCGGCGCGCGGCGACCCCTGGTGGTCGGCGACCGGCTGGACACCGACATCGCCGGGGCTCGGGCCGTTGGGCTGGATTCGCTGTTGGTGCTCTCCGGGGTCGCTGACGCCGCCGCGCTGCTTGCGGCGCCCCCAGAGCAGCGGCCCAGTCATCTCGGCGCCGACATCCGGGTCTTGCGTGGATCCCTGGAGCGGACCCGGATTCAGGCGCGGCCCGGCTGGCGCGTCGAGTCGTCCGGTGGCGGTCTGCTGCTGCATGGTGAGGGAGCCGCCGACGACCCCCTTGACGCGGTGCGAGCGCTGTGCGCCACCTGGTGGGTCGAGCACACGGGACCGGTGCAGGTGCACGCGCGCGACGACATCGCCGCCGCGGTGTTGGATGTGGTGGGCCTTGGCGAGGTCGTTCGGTGATCGTGGTTCGTCGGTGTTCTCGCCCACTCGGTAGCGTTGGCCCGATAGCGTTAACGGGGATCCGAGTGGCCAGGAGACCAACGAGATGACGTCCCAGCAACCCTCACCCACACCTACCGGTATCACCGAGGCGCTCGCCGGGCTGCGGGATCTCGACGAGCTTCCGACTGCGGACCACGTGGCACGGTTCCGTGTCCTGCACGACTCGCTGACTGCGGCCCTGTCCAGCATCGATGAGGTGTAGGCGGCCCGGAGGTGTGGAGGGGGAGGCTTAGCTGGGGTGGAGGTTTGGATGGGGCGCAGAGCCCGGCTGGACGTGGAGCTGGTGCGGCGCGGTCTGGCCCGATCCCGTGACCACGCCGCCGAGCTCGTCGCGCAGCGCCGGGTCCGGGTCGGTGGGACGACGGCGACGAAACCTGCCACCGGAGTCGACGCGGACACCCCGTTGCTGGTTCGGGCGACGGAGAACGAACCCAGCTGGGTGTCGCGGGGCGCCCGCAAGCTCCTCGGCGCGCTGGATGGCCTCATCGCCGGGGGACCGGACGTAACGGGTCGGCGCTGTCTGGACGCCGGTGCCTCCACCGGTGGTTTCACCGACGTGCTGCTGCACTGCGGTGCCCGGGAGGTGATCGCGGTCGACGTCGGCTACGGGCAGCTCGCCTGGCCCTTGCGCACTGACGAGCGGGTCCAGGTGCATGATCGGACGAACGTGCGGACGCTGCGGCCCGAGGTCATCGGTGGTGCCGTCGATCTGACCGTGGCTGACCTGTCGTTCATCTCCTTGCGTCTGGCGCTGCCGGCCCTGGTCGGATGCACCAGACCGGAAGGTGACCTGCTCCCCCTGGTCAAACCCCAGTTCGAGGTCGGCCGCGAACGCCTGGGCGCCGGCGGCGTGGTCCGTGACCCGCTGCTGCGGGCCCAGGCCATGCTGGACGTGCTGGCGGTCGCCGCCAACCTCGGGCTCCACCTCCTCGACGCCACCGCGAGCCCACTGCCAGGACCGTCCGGCAACGTCGAGTACTTCCTGTGGCTGCGCCATGGTGCGGCTGACCCGCTGCGGCCGGCTGAGGAGCTGGTACACGCCGCCGTGCGGAGGGGGCCGCAATGAGGTTCGGACGTGAGGTTCTGCTGGTGTTGCACACTGGGCACCCGGAGAACCTGCGCACCGCCGAGCAGGTCGCTCACCGGCTGGCCGAGGCGGGGATCGGGCTGCGAGTGCTCGCCGCGGAGACCGCGCATCTCGATCCTGCGCTGCGCGACCATGAGGTGCCTACCGAGCCGGAGGCCGCCGCGGGCGCGGATCTCGTGGTGGTTCTCGGCGGCGACGGCACCCTGCTGCGGGCCGCCGAACTGGCCCGGCCATGCGGCGTTCCGCTGCTGGGGGTGAACCTCGGTCGGGTCGGCTTCCTCGCTGAGGCCGATCTCGACTCCCTCCACCAGGCCGTGCGCGCCATCGTCAACGGTGACTACCTCGTCGACGAGCGGATGACCGTCGACGTCACCGCCAGCCTCAACGGGTCCACGCTCGCTCGGACCTGGGCGCTCAACGAGGCCAGCGTCGAGAAGAGCAGGCGGGAGCGGATCCTCGACGTGGTGCTCGAGGTGGATCGCCGGCCGGTCTCCGAGTTCGGTTGCGACGGGGTGCTCTGTGCCACCCCCACCGGGTCCACCGCCTACGCCTTCTCCGCGGGTGGGCCCGTGGTGTGGCCGGATGTCGACGCGCTCGTCGTGGTCCCCAGTAACGCGCATGCGCTGTTCGCCCGCCCGCTGGTGGTGTCGCCGGACTCAGTGGTCGCGGTGGAGACCGATCCGCGGGGGTACGCTGCGGTGCTCTGCTGCGATGGGCGTCGGACCTTCGCGCTGCCGGCGGGCGCCCGGATCGAGGTGGTCCGCGGCCTCACCCCGGTCCGGTTGGTGCGCCTGCACGACTGCCCCTTCACCGATCGGCTGGTGCGTAAGTTCGAGCTGCCGGTGCAGGGCTGGCGCGGTCCCCGATCGGGCATACCGTCGGGCTGACGGGTGGCTGCCCCCGGGCGCGCGCGGCGCGCTAGGGTGCGGCCCGTGCTCACCGAGATGCGCATCGAGGGCCTCGGTGTGATCGACGAGGCCACCATGGACCTGCACCCAGGCTTGACCGTGGTGACCGGTGAGACCGGAGCGGGCAAGACCATGGTGGTCACCGGCTTGCAGCTGCTCGCCGGCGGACGGGCCGACGCCTCCCGGATCCGGCGCGGCGCCGACCGGGCCATCGTGGAGGGCCGCTTCCGGCCACCAGCGGGCAGCCCGGCGGCCGAGCTGGTCGGCGAGGTGGGTGCCCGCACCGATGAGGACGGCAGCCTGATCGCCAGCCGCACTCTGACCCCGGACGGCCGTTCCCGGGCCCATCTGGGTGGCCGGTCGGTCCCGGCTGGAGTGCTGGCCGAGCTGGCCGAGGGCATGCTCGCGGTCCACGGCCAGAACGACCAGCTGCGGCTGCTGCGCGTCGGCGAGCAGCGGGCCGTGCTGGACCGCTTCGCAGGCGACGCGGTGGCTGGGCCGCTGAGCGCATACCGCCGGGTCCGGGAGCAGTGGCTGCGCTGCCGCGCTGAGCTGGCCACCCGCCGGGATCATTCACGAGAGCTGGCCAGGGAGGCCGACCTGCTCGGTCACAGCCTCGCCGAGATCACCGCCGTTGACCCGCAGCCAGGAGAGGACTCCGCTCTGCAGGCCGAGGCTCGGCGGCTGGCCGACATCGATCAGCTTCGGGATACCGCCGTTATCGCGCAGTCCGCAGTGTGCGGCGCACCGGAGGGTGACCCCGACCAGCCGAGCGCGACCAGCCTGGTGGGACAGGCTCGTCGCCGGCTACACGCGGTGGACGACCCCGCCCTGCGGGCGCTGGGGGAACGCCTGGGGGAGGCCGCCGCGGTGCTCGGCGACGTCGGTGCCGAGCTCAGCGGCTACCTCGAGGCCCTGAACGCCGACCCGACCCGGTTGGAGCAGGTGCTGGCCCGCCAGGCCGAGCTCAAGCGGCTCACCCGCAAGTACGCCGCCGATGTCGACGGTGTGCTGGCCTGGGCGCGGCAGGCCCACCAGCGCCTGGCTGACCTGGACACCTCAGACGAGGCCATCGCGGCGCTG
Source organism: Pseudonocardiales bacterium (assembly GCA_019243635.1). Classification (GTDB taxonomy): domain Bacteria; phylum Actinomycetota; class Actinomycetes; order Mycobacteriales; family Pseudonocardiaceae. The sequence continues at coordinate 20,749 of JAFAUB010000071.1, read as the reverse complement.
GCGGCCCGGCGTGACGAGCTGGCCACCGAGCTGGCCGGGCACGTCGCCGCCCTCACCGCGGCCAGAACCGCGGCTGCCCGACAGCTCGGGGACGCCGTCACCGCCGAGCTCGCCGGGTTGGCGATGGGCCAGGCCCAGCTGTCCGTGGCGGTCTACCCGTCCCTGGCCGCCGACGGCGACGAGGCCGCATTCACCCTCGCCGGGGCGCGGCTGCGGGCCGGCCCGGATGGTGCCGACGACGTCGAGCTGCGCCTGGCGGCGCACCCCGACGTCGGGTCGCTACCGGTGCACAAGGGCGCCTCGGGCGGTGAGCTGTCCCGCGTGATGCTGGCGCTGGAGGTTGTGCTAGCCGATGCCGACCCGGTACCCACGATGGTCTTCGACGAGATCGATGCCGGGATCGGCGGGTGGGCCGCGGTGGAGATCGGGCGGCGCCTGGCCCGGCTGGCCGGCAGTCACCAGGTCGTGGTCGTCACCCATTTGGCCCAGGTCGCCGCATACGCCGACCGGCATCTCGTGGTGGACAAGGCGGCCCACGCCACCGGACTGACCCGCAGCGGGGTCCGGGAGCTCGACGAGGTGGCCAGGATCAGCGAGCTGGCCAGAATGCTGGCTGGGCTGGGTGACACCGATACCGGGCGAGCGCACGCCGAAGAGCTCTTGTCCGCCGCCGCAGCGGACAAGGCTCGGGAGTGGAGAACAGTGTTATAGCGCCAGTGCCACTCACGGGGCCGCAGACGAGCTGTTCCTCGGCGCGCCTACGCGCCGAGGAACAGCTTCTTTGCCACCATCACCGGCATGAGAATCTCCGGCCTGCTCAGCCGATCCGGCCGTCAGCTGCCCGGGGTGACCGGGCCGGCCAGGGTGGACCGCCGCGCCGAGGCCCTGGTCCGCCGCGTCGGTCACGGCGACGTCGCGGTGTTCGACCAGGTCGACCTCGACCGCAGAACCGCCGACGCGCTGGTGGCCGCCGGGGTCGCCGGGGTGGTCAACGCCGCACCGTCGATCTCCGGTCGGTTTCCGAACCTGGGTCCCGAGATCCTCATCTCCGCGGGCGTCGTCTTGGTCGACGGAGTCGGCGCGGAGGCGTTGCGGATCAAGGACGGCAGCCGGCTGAGGCTGCACGAAGGCCGGGTGTACGTCGGGGACACCGAGGTTGCTCACGGCACTGAGCAGACCGCCAACTCGATCGCCGACCTGATGATCGAGGCTAGGTCCGGGCTGTCCGCTCAGCTCGAGGCGTTCTCGGCGAACACCATCGAGTTTCTTCGGCACGAGCGTGCCCTGATCATCGATCGGGTAGGTGTGCCCGATGTCGAGGTCCCGATCCGCGGCCGGCAGGTACTGGTAGTGGCCGCCGGCTACAACCACACCGCCGACCTGGCCGCGCTCAGACACTTCATCCGGGAATACCGCCCGGTGCTGATCGGTGTCGAGGCGGGTGCTGGCGCGCTGCGCGCCGCTGGGCATCGACCGCACCTCATCGTCGGCGACCCCTGCCAGGTCGAGACCGATACGCTGAAGTCAGCCGACGAGGTCGTGGTGCCCGCCCAGCCTGACGGCTTCGCTCCCGGGCTGGAGCGGATCCAGGACCTGGGGATCGGCGCGGTGACCTTCCCTGCGGTGAGCAACCCGGAGGATCTCGCCCTGCTGCTGGCCGAGGCGCACGGCGCCGAGCTCGTGATCACCGTCGGGTTCCAGGCCACCCTGCACGAGTTTCTCGATCGGGGGCGCTCCGGGTCCAACCCGTCGACGTTTCTCACCCGGCTGAGGCTGGGCGGCAAGCTTGTCGATGGTCATGCCGCCGCAGCCTTGTATCGCAGCCGGGTGTCGGCGGGCGCCGTGCTGCTCATGGTGCTCGCCGCGGTCGCCGCGGTGGTCGTGGCGCTGCTGGTCTCCGATGTCGGTGCCGTCCTGCTCAGCGATACCTGGCATGACGTCGTCTCCTGGGTCAAGGGGTGGGGATAGACCGTGATCTCACTGCGGTACCACGTGATCTCCATCGCCGCTGTTTTCCTGGCCCTGGCGCTCGGAGTCGTGCTCGGGTCCACCGCGATCAGCGACCGGCTGCTGTCCGGGCTCAGCTCCAACCGGGACCAGCTGGGCCGCCAGGTGAGTGATCTTCAGGCCGAGCGCGACGGGCTGCGTGCCCGATTGTCCGCGGCCGACATCTTCGGCACGGCGGTTGGCCCCCGTGCCGTGAGCGGCGCATTGCGTGGTCGCACTGTGGTCCTCGTCACCACCGCAGACGCCGACCCGGCCGACCGGGATGCGCTGACCGCGCTGCTGAGCAGCGCCGGCGCGACCGTCACCGGTGAGCTGCAGCTCACCGACGCGTTCACTGATCCGTCCCGTTCCGACCAGCTCAGCGAGCTGTGCACCCGCCTGCTGCCTGCTGGGCTGCGGCTGCCCACCGCGTCGGACGCCGGGACGCTGGCTGGCGGTCTGCTCGGCTCACTGCTCCTGATCAGCCCGCACAACGGCAAAGCGCAGGCCACTCCCGCTGAGACCACCGCTGTACTCGCCGGGCTCGGTGACGGTGGCTTTGTCCGGTCCGGCCCGCAGCTGACGGCTGCTCAGCTTGCCGTGGTGCTCACCGACGGCGCGGGTCGCGCCAACAGCAGCGCTGACCGGGCCGGAATCCTGGCCCGGTTCGCCACCCAGCTTGATCGTGCCGGCGCCGGCGCTGTCCTCGCGGGTAGGCCCGGATCCGCCGAGGGCAACGGCCCGATAGGCGTGGTGCGGGCGGACACCGCGGCGGCCTCCGTGCTGTCCACGGTCGATGACGTCAGCACCGCTGCCGGCCGGGTGGCGACGGTGCTGGCGCTGGCCGAGCAGGCGCAGGGCCGGGCCGGGCGCTACGGTACCGGCGGCAACGCGCAGGCCGTGGTTCCCGCGCTGCAAGGCTGATCCGTGAGGCGGTGTGCCGACGCTACCGCCGGCAGTGTTACCGTGAGGTTCCGTGGTCGGCGGCGCGCCGCCAGCCGCAACGCAACCGGTCACCAATCGAAGGGCCGGTCCGGACCACGGGAGAAGGTCTTGGTTAAGCCCGCCCGCCCAACCAGGTACCTGTTCGTCACCGGGGGCGTCGCCTCCTCGCTGGGCAAGGGACTTACCGCGTCGAGCCTGGGCCAGCTGCTGACAGCCCGCAGGTTGCGGGTGACGATGCAGAAGCTGGACCCCTATCTCAACGTCGACCCGGGCACGATGAACCCCTTCCAGCACGGTGAGGTGTTCGTCACCGAGGACGGCGCGGAGACCGATCTGGACATGGGACACTATGAGCGGTTCCTGGACCGCAACCTCGGCCGCAAGGCCAACGTCACCACCGGCCAGATCTACTCTGCGGTGATCGCAAAGGAGCGGCGCGGGGAGTACCTGGGAGCCACCGTACAGGTGATCCCGCACATCACCGACGAGATCAAGTCGCGGATCCTGGCCATGTCCGACCCAGAGGACGACGACCGCCCACCGGACGTGGTGATCACCGAGATCGGTGGGACGGTCGGGGACATCGAGTCGCTGCCGTTCCTGGAGGCGGCCCGCCAGGTGCGCCATGACGTCGGCCGGGACAACTGCTTTTTCCTGCACGTCTCCCTGGTGCCCTATCTCGCCCCCTCCGGCGAGCTGAAGACCAAGCCCACCCAGCACTCAGTGGCTACCCTGCGCAACATCGGTATCCAGCCTGATGCCCTGGTCTGCCGCGCCGACCGGGAGATCCCGGACGGGCTGAAGCGCAAGATCGCTCTGATGTCGGATGTGGACATCGACGGTGTGGTCGCGGCACCAGACGCGTCGTCCATCTACGACATCCCCAAGGTTCTGCATTCCGAGGGTCTCGACGCCTATGTGGTGCGCCGGCTCGGGCTGCCCTTCCGCGACGTGGACTGGACGGAGTGGGGAGATCTGCTGGACCGGGTGCACGCCCCGACGGAGGTGGTGCGGATAGCTCTGGTGGGCAAGTACGTCGACTTGCCGGACGCCTACCTGTCGGTGACCGAGGCGCTGCGGGCCGGGGGTTTCGCGCATCGGGCCAAAGTCGAGATCCGCTGGGTGCCCTCGGACACCTGCGAGACCCCGGCGGGTGCGGTGGCCGCGTTGGCCGGGGTGGACGGGGTGCTGGTGCCCGGTGGGTTCGGGGTACGCGGAATCGAGGGCAAGATCGGAGCCATTCACCATGCTCGCGCCCGAGGGATCCCCGCGCTGGGCCTGTGCCTGGGCCTGCAGTGCATGGTGATCGAGATCGCCCGGAACCTGGCTGGGCTCGACGGCGCCGGCTCGACGGAGTTCGATGCCGCGCCCGCGCACGCGGTGATCTCCACCATGGTCGACCAGACCGACGTCGTGGCGGGGCAACGTGACATGGGGGGAACGATGCGGCTGGGTGGCTATCCGGCGTCGCTCCAGCCGGGCTCGGTGGTGGCCCGGGCGTACGGCGCGACTGAGGTCCGCGAGCGGCACCGACACCGCTATGAGGTGAACAACGCCTACCGGGACAAGCTCGTCGCTGCGGGTCTGGTGATCAGCGGGACGTCCCCGGACGGCAATCTGATCGAGTTCGTCGAGCTGCCCGCCGGTACTCACCCGTTCTTCGTCGGCACCCAGTCCCACCCCGAGCTCACCAGCCGGCCCACCCGCCCGAATCCGCTGTTCGCCGCCTTCGTGGCGGCGGCGCTGAACTACCGGGCCGCGGACCGGTTGGCGGTCGAGATGCCGGCGGGACCGCGGTGAGCCCGCCGCACGAGTTCGCGGTGTCCGGCAGCGACACCCTGTACCTCGGTCGGGTCCTCGCGCTGCGGCTCGATCAGGTGGTGATGCCCGGTGGGCGCGCGGCCGCGCGTGAGATCGTCGAGCACCCCGGGGCGGTGGCGATCATGGCTCTGCACGACGACTCCTCCGTGGTGATGATCGACCAGTACCGGCATGCGGTGGGCCGCCGGATGCGGGAGCTGCCCGCCGGGCTGCTCGACACGCCGGGGGAGGACCCGGTGGCGACGGCTCGCCGCGAGCTGGCCGAAGAGGTCGGCTGCACCGCGCGGGACTGGTCGGTGCTCGTGGACGTGGTGGCCTCACCGGGTTTCAGCGACGAGGCTGTGCGGGTGTTTCTGGCTCGCGGGCTGGTCGAGGTGGACCGGCCCGCCGGTCCCGAGGACGAGGAGGCCGACCTGTCCGTGGTCCGGCTCTCACTAGCCGACGCGGTGCGCCAGGTGTTGGCCGGCGAGATCGTCAACGCGTCGACGGTCGCCGGGCTGCTCGCCGCGCAGGCTGTGTTGGCGGGAGCTGCCCAGCCGCGACCGGTCGACGCGCCGTGGCCTGACCGCCCGACCCGCTTCGCCGGCCGTCGCGGCTGGACCATGCTGGAGAGCGCGCGAGGAACCAAGGAGGCACGCTGAGGTGAAGATCGGTGTTCCGCGTGAGCTGAAGATCCACGAGTACCGGGTCGCGATCACGCCTGCGGGGGTGCTCGAGCTGACCCGCCGCGGGCATGAGCTTCTCGTGGAACGTGGCGCCGGGGTCGGCTGCGCATTCCCCGACGAGGCTTACGTGGCCGCCGGCGCCCGTATCGTGCCCCAGCCCGACGACGTGTGGGCTGAGGCCGAGATGGTGCTCAAGGTGAAGGAACCGGTACCGGGGGAGTACCGCCGGATGCGAAAGGGCCAGGTCCTGTTCACCTACCTGCATCTGGCCGCGTCGGCGGAGTGCACGGATGCGTTGGTCGATGCCGGGATCGATGCGATCGCTTACGAGACCGTGCAGCTGGCCGACGGCTCGCTGCCCCTGCTGGCCCCGATGAGCGAGGTCGCCGGGCGGATGGCCCCCCAGGTGGGGGCGCACTACCTGGAACGCACGCAGGGCGGGCGCGGAGTACTGCTCGGTGGTGTCTCCGGGGTGCCCGCCGGCAAGGTGGCGGTGCTCGGGGCCGGGGTGTCCGGGATGAACGCGGCCACTATCGCGCTGGGCCTGCAGGCCGAGGTGGTGGTGCTGGATACCAACATCAACCGGCTACGGGAGATCGACTTCGTGTACCGGGGCCACCTGCAGACCGTCGCCTCGAACGCCTATGAGGTGGAGAAGGCGTGCGTGTGGGCGGACCTGGTGATCGGGGCCGTGCTGATGCCCGGCGCCAAGGCGCCCACTCTGGTCGGTCACGACCTCCTTAGCCGGATGCGCCCGGGATCGGTGCTGGTGGACATCGCCATCGACCAGGGCGGCTGCTTCGCTGACTCGCGGCCGACGACGCACGCCGACCCCACCTTCACCGTGCACAACTCGTTGTTCTACTGCGTGGCGAACATGCCTGGCGCGGTACCGCACACCTCCACCTATGCGCTGACCAATGTCACGCTGCCCTACATCTGCGCGCTGGCCGACAAGGGACTACGGCAGGCGGTGCATGACGACCCGGCGCTGGCCCGAGGGGTCAACGTGGTGCGGGGATCGGTGGTACTCGCCGAGGTCGCCAGGGCGCACGACCGCGAGTACCTGCCGCTGGCCGAGGCGCTCGGGTGAGTGCGCCCGTCGACGCTGCCGCACCGAGCCTCGCCCGGCGGGATGACGCGCCGCCGTCGGCGCTGGCTGCGGTGATCTCTGACTACCTGGACCACCTCGCGGTAGAACGCGGCACGTCAGCCAACACACTGGACTCCTACGCCCGCGACCTGCGCCGCTATGGCGACTACCTGTCATCGAGGGGGGTCACGGGGCTTGCCGCGGTGCGTGCGGAGCAGGTGGCCGGGTTCCTCGCGGCGCTGCGTGATGGAGCGGGTGGGTATCGGCCGCTGGCGCCGTCCTCTACGGCCAGGGCGCTGGTCGCGGCCCGCGGGCTGCACCGGTTCGCGTTCCGGGAGGGACTCGTGCCGGCCGACGTCGCGGCCGACGTGCACCCGACGAGCCCACCGAAACGGCTGCCCAAGGCCCTCGGGGTGCAGGAGGTGCTGCGTTTGCTCGAAGTGTTCCCCGCCGAGGGGGGGCCGCGCTGCCTGCGCGACCGGGCGCTGCTGGAACTGCTGTACTCCACCGGCGCGCGGATCTCTGAGGCGGTCGGGCTGGACCGGGACGACGTCGACGGCCCGGCGCGCACCGTGCTGCTGCGCGGCAAGGGTGGCAAGCAGCGGCTGGTGCCGGTGGGCCGGCCGGCGCTTGCCGCGTTGGATTCCTACCTGGTGCGCGGCCGTCCCGCATTCGCCGCGCGAGGGCGGGGCGTTCCGGCGGTCTTCCTCAACGCCCAGGGTGCCCGGTTGTCCCGGCAGAGCGCCTGGGCGATGCTGCGGGATGCCGCGGCGCGGACCGAGATCGCCGCCCCGGTATCACCGCACACCCTGCGGCACTCCTTCGCCACCCACCTGTTGGAGGGCGGCGCGGACGTGCGGGTGGTGCAGGAACTACTCGGGCACGCCTCGGTGACCACGACGCAGGTCTACACCCTGGTGACAGTGGACAATCTGCGTGAGGTATACGCGACCGCCCATCCGCGAGCCCGTGGCTGAGGTGAGTGTGAGTGGCGATGCGAGCGATAGCTCGCATCGCCACTCACACGGGGCCGTTAGGCTCCTCGGAGGACCGTATCGCGCTGGGAAGGGGGATCGGCTTCCATGTCGACCTGGGCATCCGCGCATCAGCCGCTAGTCGCGCCGATCCCGCCGATCTCCTCCGACGGCCGCGTCCTCCAGGACAGCGCTCTGCAGGACAGCGCCTTCCGTGACAGGACCCCCGATGACGGGACTCTCCGCGAGGGGATCGATCCGGCCGTCCGCCCGCACCGCGAGGTGCCGCAGCCACCCCCCCTGGACCGGCACGGACCGGCACGGGTGGTGGCGATCTGTAACCAGAAGGGCGGTGTCGGCAAGACCACCTCGACGATCAATCTCGGGGCCGCGCTCACCGAGTACGGCCGGCGGGTCCTGCTGGTTGACTTCGACCCGCAGGGCGCGCTCTCGGTGGGGCTTGGGGTACCCGCACAGCACCTTGACCGCACCATCTACAACCTGATCATGGAGCAGGATGTTCCGGTGGACGAGGTCCTCCGGCCGACCTCGGTGCCGGGCATGGACCTGCTGCCCAGCAATGTCGACCTGTCCGCCGCGGAGGTGCAGCTGGTCACCGAGGTGGGTCGGGAGCAGACGCTGGGTCGAGCCCTGCGGCCGCTGCGGGCGCACTATGACTTCATCCTGGTGGACTGCCAACCGTCGTTGGGTCTGCTCACCATCAATGCGCTGGCCTGCGCGGACGGCGTGTTGATCCCGCTGGAGTGCGAGTTCTTCAGCCTGCGCGGGGTGGCGCTGCTGATGGACACCATCGACAAGGTACGCGAGCGGCTCAACCCCGAGCTGGCGATCACCGGCATCCTCGCCACGATGTACGACCCGCGCACCCTGCACGCCCGCGAGGTGATGGCCCGCGTGGTGGAGGCTTTCGGCGACACCGTGTTCGATGCCGTGATCAGCCGGACGGTCAGGTTCCCGGAGACCACCGTCGCCGGCGAGCCGATCACTCGGTGGGCGCCGAAATCCTCCGGCGCGAATGCCTACCGCGCGCTGGCCCGCGAGGTGATCGCGCGATGACCGCGCCGGCCGCCGCTGCTCCATCCGGCCGCTTCACGGTGCGGTTGGAGAACTTCGAGGGCCCGTTCGACCTGCTGCTGCAGCTCATCTCGCAGCAGCGGATGGACGTGACCGAGGTGGCCCTGCACCAGGTGACCGACGAGTTCATCGCCCATCTCCGGGTGCTGGGTGAGTCTTTCGACCTGGACGAGACCACCGAGTTCCTGGTGGTCGCCGCGACCCTGCTGGATCTCAAGGCGGCCCGGTTACTGCCCTGCGCCGACGTCGAGGATGAAGCTGATCTCGCGCTGCTCGAGGCGCGGGACCTACTGTTCGCGCGGCTGCTGCAGTACCGAGCGTACAAGCAGGTCGCGGCGCTGTTCGCCGAGCTCGAGTCGGTGGCGCTGCGCCGTTATCCGCGGTCGGTGGCGATCGAGGAGCGGTTTGCCGGTCTGCTGCCCGAGGTGTTGCTCGGCGTTGACGCGGCTCGGTTCGCCGAGACCGCGGCCGCGGTGTTCCGGCCCAAACCGCCGCCGCCGTCGGTGTCGCTGGAGCATCTGCATACCCCCCGGGTGTCGGTGCATGAGCACGCCGCTGTGCTGCGCGACCGGCTGGCCCGCGATGGCCGGGCGAGCTTCCGCAGTCTGGTCGCCGACTGTGGACACACCAGAGAGGTGGTCGCCCGCTTCTTGGCGCTGCTGGATCTGTACCGTGCCGCGGTGGTGGTCTTCGACCAGCCCGACCCGCTGGGCGAGTTGTGGGTTCGGTGGACGGGTGGCTCTGAGCAGACCACCACGGCAGCCGCGTCTGATCAGGACAAGGAAGAAGACGAGGACTACCGGTGAACGAAACCGCGCTCATGGAACCATCCGCCGGGACCGAGACACTGCCGGCGCTGCTCGGCGATGATGAGCTTGACGCCGCCCTGGAAGCGCTGCTGCTGGTGGTGGACTCCCCGGCCAGCGAGGACGTGCTGGCCAGCGCACTGGGTCAGCCGGTGCCGCGGGTCCTCGCGGCGCTGCGACGGCTGCGTGATGGCTACGCCGAGGCCGGGAGCGGCATCGACCTGCGTCAGGTGGCGCAGGGGTGGCGGTTGCACACCCGTGATGTGTACGCACCGTTCGTGGAGCGGTTGTTGCTGGACGGCCAGCGTGCCAGGCTCACCCGCGCTGCCCTGGAGACCCTGGCTGTGGTCGCCTACCGCCAGCCGGTCACCCGGTCGCGGGTCGCTGCGGTGCGCGGGGTGAACGTCGACGGGGTGATACGCACGTTGCTGGCCCGGGGCCTGGTCGAGGAGGTCGGGACCGACCCGGAGACCCACGGTGTGCTGTACGGCACGACCGAGCTGTTCCTGGAGCGGCTCGGGCTCCGCTCGTTGGAGGACCTACCCCCGATCGCCCCGTTGCTGCCCGACATCGACACTATCGACGATGTCCCAGCCTGAGGCGATGGAGCGGTCTGGGGTGTCCGCGCTGCCCAGGTTGCACAAGGTGCTCGCTCAGGCTGGGGTGGCCTCCCGGCGTGCCGCCGAGGAGATGATCGCCCACGGCCGGGTCCAGGTGGACGGGGCCGTGGTGCGCGAGATGGGGGTGCGGGTCGACCCCGAGCACGCGGTCATCCATGTCGATGGCATGCGGCTGGAGCTGCGTTCCGACGTCGAGCACCTGGCACTGAACAAGCCCCGCGGCGTGCACTCCACGATGTCCGACGACCGCGGCCGGCCCTGTGTCGGTGACTACGTGGCCGGCCGGGCCCAGCGCCTGTTCCACGTCGGCCGCCTTGACGCGGACACCGAGGGCCTACTGCTGCTCACCAACGACGGGGAGCTCGCGCACCGGTTGATGCACCCGTCCTCCCGGGTACTCAAGACCTACCTGGCGGAGGTGCCCGGTCCGGTGCCTCGGTCGCTGGGTCGGACCCTGCGTGCCGGGGTGGAGTTCGACGACGGGCCGGTGGTGGTCGACGGGTTCCGTGTCGTGGAGGCTCTGCCCGGCAAGGCCCTGGTGGAGGTGATACTTCACGAGGGGCGCAAGCACATCGTGCGCCGGCTGCTCGCGGAGGTCGGGCACCCGGTGCTGCGGTTGGTGCGTACCGCGATCGCCGACGTCCGCCTCGGGGAGCAGCGCCCCGGCACGGTTCGGGTGCTGTCCCGCCCCGAGGTAGGCGCCCTCAACCGCGCGGTTGGCCGGTAGCCGCCCGCCTCGGGCACGGTGCCGGCGAAAGCCGCGGCGGGCAGAATGGGTCCGGTAGCGAGTCGGGAGGTCCGCCGGGTGCGGCAAGGCGACGGGTTGCGGGGCATAGTGGCGGTGGACGGGCCTGCCGGTACCGGGAAGTCCACCGTGACCCGCCGGCTGGCGGCGTTGCTGGGCGCCCGGTACCTGGATACCGGCGCGATGTATCGAGCCGCCGCGCTCGGCGTGCTGCGAGCGGGTGTCGACCCCGCCGAGCCCACCGCGGTGTCCGAGGTGGTGGCGCGGCGCCACATCGAGGTGGGCACTGACCCTGCTACCTCTCGCGTGCTGCTGGACGGTGAGGACGTCTCCCGAGAGATCCGCGGCCCGGCCGTGACCACCGCGGTCAGCCCGGTGTCCGCGGTGTCCCCGGTGCGTGAGCTGCTCGTCGCCCAGCAGCGCCGGATCATCTCCGACGTCACCGCCGCCGGCGGCGGAATCGTGGTAGAGGGACGTGATATCGGCACGGTGGTGGTACCCGACGCCCCGCTGAAGGTCTTTCTCACCGCGACCGCAGCCCAGCGTGCGGCGCGTCGAGCGGCCCAGGATGGTGTCGATGACGTGGCGGAGGTTCGCCGCGCCGTCGAGCGCCGCGACCGGTCCGACTCCACCCGGGCCACGTCGCCGATGCGCGCCGCCGCTGACGCCGTCGAGCTGGATACCACCGCGCTGGACGCCGATGCCGTGCTGAGTAGGCTGCACGAGCTGGCCATCGCGCGGGGGCTGGTCGTGCTGGTGGCTCGGGGCCGGACGTGACATCTGGGTCGCCGCCGGACGGCACGTGGCCGTGGCTGCAGGGCTTCACCCGCTGGATCGGGACCTGGTGCTTCTCCGTGAGCTACCGCCTGCGGGTCCGGCACCGGGAGCGGATCCCCGTGACTGGGCCGATCGTGGTGGTGGCCAACCACAGTGCGATGGTCGACGGTCCGCTGTTGTACGGGCTGCTGGGACGGCCTAGCTCGTTCCTGGTCAAGCGGGAGATGTTCGGCGGCCCGTTGGGCTGGGTACTGTCCCGGATCGGGCAGCTGGCGGTGCGCCGCGGCGAGGCCGACCGCGGGTCGCTGCTCGCCGCCGTTCGGCTGCTGCGTCATGGCGGGGTGGTGGTGGTGTTCCCGGAGGGCACCCGCGGGCACGGTGATGTGGCCCACGTGCGGCAGGGTGCCGCGTGGCTGGCCCGGACCGGGGGGGCGAGAATACTGCCGGTGGCGATCCGCGGCACCCGCCGACCTCCGGGTAGCAACCGACGGCTCCGGCCGCGCGTTGATGTCCTGGTCGGTGAGCCGTTCGCGGTGCCCCCGGGCAAGGGACGAGCGGCATTGGTCGCGGCCACCGACGAGATGCGTGACCGGTTAGCCGCGCTGGTCACCGAGCTGGACAGGATCCGCAGCCTGGGCCGGCCGGGTGCGGCGCGAGCTGAGGGAGCGTGATGAGCAGTCTGGCGCCTGGCGACGGGACCTGGTCCGACGAGGCCGAATGGTCGGCGCTGGATAATGTCGAGGCGGCCGATGCCGAGGCGGATGTGGCACTCGAGCAGCCGGTGCTCGCCGTGGTGGGCCGCCCCAACGTGGGCAAGTCGACGCTGGTCAACCGGATTCTGGGGCGTCGCGAGGCGGTGGTGCAGGACGTGCCGGGGGTGACCAGGGACCGGGTGGCCTACGACGCGTTGTGGAATGGGCGCCGGTTCACGGTGGTGGACACCGGAGGATGGCAGCCCGACGCGCGCGGTCTGCAGGCTGCGGTGGCCGAGCAGGCGGAGCTCGCGATGCGCACCGCGGACGCGGTTGTGCTGGTGGTCGACGCCACGGTAGGAGCCACCGCCGCGGAGGAGGCGGTGGCCCGGGTGCTGCGCCGCTCGTCCACCCCGGTGGTACTGGCCGCGACCAAGGTGGATGACGAGCGGGCGGTCGCCGACACCGCGGCGCTGTGGTCGCTGGGGTTGGGCGTGCCACACCCGGTGAGCGGGTTGCACGGCCGCGGCACCGGCGATCTGCTCGACGCCGTGCTGGCGGTGTTGCCGTCGGCGCCGAGAGACGTCGCCGCTCGCGCCGGGGGGCCGCGCCGGGTCGCGCTGGTCGGCAAGCCCAATGTGGGTAAGTCAAGCCTGCTCAACCGATTGGTGGGCGAGCAGCGCTCGGTGGTGCACGAGGTCGCCGGCACCACAGTGGACCCGGTGGACTCGCTGGTGGAGCTCGACGGCGAGATGTGGCGGTTCGTAGACACCGCCGGGCTGCGCAAGCGGGTGCGGACCGCGAGTGGCACCGAGTACTTCGCCTCGCTGCGCACTCGGGCGGCCGTTGAGGCGGCCGAGGTGGTGGTGGTCCTCATCGACGCCAGCGAGCCGATCACCGAGCAGGACCAGCGAGTGATCACCTCTGTCATGGAGCTCGGGCGGGCGCTGGTGCTCGCGTTCAACAAGTGGGACCTGGTCGACGACGACCGGCGCCGCGAGCTGACCCGGGAGCTGGACCGCGATCTGGCCAGGGTGCGCTGGGCGGAGCGGGTGAACATCTCAGCGCACACGGGACGATCGGTCGGCAAGCTCGCTCCGTTCCTGCGCACCGCCCTGGAGTCCTGGGAACGCCGAGTGCCCACCGGGCAGCTTAACGCGTGGCTGTCCGAGGTGATCGCGGCGACGCCACCGCCGGTGCGGGGGGGCCGTGCCCCCAAGGTGCTCTTCGCCACCCAGGCCGGCACCCGGCCGCCCACCTTCGTGCTGTTCACCACCGGGTTCCTCGAGGCCGGATACCGCCGGTTCCTGGAGCGCCGGCTCCGGGAGACGTTCGGCTTCACCGGGAGCCCGGTGCGCATCTCCATCCGGGTCCGGGAGCGCCGGGCGCGCTAGCGCGCCCGGATTCGTGCTCCGGACAGAGATGTCGGTCACGACCCTGGGACCAGTGCGCGGGACAAGGAGCAGGGTGGAGGTACGACCACGACATGACTGAAAGGTGCGGTGTGCCTACCACGATCGAGGTGTTCTCTGATTTCGTCTGCCCATTCTGCTATCTCGTTGAGCAACCGCTTGCGGACGCCGTCGAGGGCCGTGACGTGCGGATCGCCTGGCGACCCTTCGAGCTGCGACCGGAACCCACGCCGACACTGCGGCCCGGGGGCGACTACCTGCAGTCGACGTGGCAGGAAGTGGTCTACCCGATGGCCGAGCGCATGGGCGTCCCGATCGTGCTGCCCCGAGTGTCGCCGCAGCCCTACAGCCGGCTCGCCTTCGAGGGTTTCGCGTATGCCGAGGAGCACGGCCTTGGGCAGCGCTACACCGAGCGGATATTCCGGGCATTCTTCGTTCAGCAGCGCGACATCGGGCGACCGGAGGTTCTGACAGACATCGCCGCAGAACTCGGGCTCGACGCCGAGGACTTCTACGCGGCGCTGAACTCTGGTCGCTACGCCCAGACACACCAGCAGGCGCTCCGCCGCGCGCGCGAGCTGGAGATCACCACCGTGCCCACGCTCCTCGTCGAGGGGCGGCGGTTGGAGGGCGTGCCCTCCGTAGAGGCGCTGCACCGGCTGCTCAACGAGACGGTGGCACTCCGGTAGCCATGGCGACTGCGCTAGGCTGTGTAGGCGCCTGGAGAGGGCGTGGCCGGGACGTGGCGCAGCTTGGTAGCGCACTTGACTGGGGGTCAAGGGGTCGCAGGTTCAAATCCTGTCGTCCCGACGGCTGGGAGGAGCCTGCTGGTTCTGGGTGAATGCCCAGGTCGGTGGGCTTCTTCGGTTTAGATTGTTGATCTTTTTTGTGGGGTCCATAGTGGTGTAAAGTTTGGTCGAATCGTCGAATCAGCAGCGATTCTGGAGCGGGGGCGTCAACTTTTTGACCTCACGCCGTTATGGGGTCGCGGTCGGTCCGTCCAAGTAGGTGGTTAAGGCAATGGACCTTGAGCGACCTCAACGATTGCGAATTATTGGCTGGGTCTGGCGAGCGGCCGTTGGTGTGGCGGTTGGATGTGGTTCCCTGTTCGCGTGTGTGTCGCGGGCAGCGGGGTGGCACCCCTGTACCGTGCCAAAACTCGTCACCTGTGTGGTGACTTGGAGCTTCCTCGGTACCCGCGATCAGCCATGATTGCTGGCTGTGCTGTTTCGACTGCTGTATCTGATCTGTGTCACGGTGTTGGGCTGGCTCGGGCTGCTCGCCCGCAGCGCCGCCCGTGAGGTCATCCCGCCCACTGCACTTCGAGCACGTCCACCCGCTGCTGATCCTCCAGCACCAGATAGGTCACCAGACCCCTGCCCTCGGCGCCGAAGACCAGCTGCCGAACCGCACCACCCGGGTTGGTGTCGTTGAGTGGCCTGCCGTTCCATGGCACCAGCTTCATCACGCCCAGTGCCTCAGCGAAGCCGAGCAGCGTCGCGTGGGGCAGCGCGTCGATCTGCGCCATAGCCGTATCGTCGGGCTCAACCCGGTACACCTACTGGCTGGCCAGCCGGGCCTGGATGCGGGCTTCCATCTCCTCCATCGGCACCCTCCCGGGAGGGAGTGGCCCACCGGCCAGCCTTCGCTGCGCCTCAGCCAGCACGGCTCGCCACCGATCGTGACCGTTCGCGTTGGCAGACCAAGCGACCCGCCGCCAGAGTTCCAGGAACTTCTCCAGCTCATCGAGTCGCAGTGTCGTCCTGGCGACGTCCAGCGCCCGCTGGTAGTGCCGATCGAACTTGGGCACGTCCTCCGGCAGGATCGCCTCCCGCAGCTGCGCGGGGGAGGCGTCAGCAAACGGGACCTTGGTCGTGGCTGTCACGGTCATGCCGCCACGATAGCCGCATGGGCAGTGAAGTGGCGGGGGCGACACGACAGGGCCACATTCGGTAACAGGGAGGCTTATTCAGGGCGGCGCTATCGATCTTGTGAGACACCTGCTGAGCTGCAACGATCAGCCGTCGATCAAGATCGCTGAATAAGCCTCAGGGTGAGTGATCATCCTGGGATAACCGTGACAGACGCACGCAGCAACCTGTATGGCTCCAGAACTTGATGCAGCGGTTGTGGCCTGGGATTTCGTTGATCACGCCGCCGGGTGCCCGGTGGTCTCAGGCGGGCAGTCGATTGTTGCCTGGTGGGTCTGCTGATTCGCAGATGACGGGTTCGGCAGGCTGAGCTGAGATGTCGTCGCCGATCGTGCGCCAGCGCTGGCGCAGCACTGTGCCACGGTGGAGTACAGTAGGAGCGAAATGGGAGCGGGAATGTTCCGGTAATGACCTGAACTGCAAGTGAACTGGCGTCAACGGACCGGCTGTTGCAGGGGTTTCTCGGTTTCCGCTGGTCAAGGGATTGTGGGAACGACCCTGGGGGAGAAGTGGCACCTTCTCGTCAGGTCAAGGAGCCGCAATCCCTACTCCGGGGCCGCTGCGATCACGCTCTGGTAACCCAGTCTACTGGCACCAGGGCGACGGGTGGTGGGGCCTTCCCGGGTTTTCGGGTGAGCTTCGGTTCCGCTTGGTGGGAATGTGGGGTGTCGCTGCTGGTGATCATGAGGGGGAATCTCGCCTTCACTGGCCTTGGACTCTCCTGCTACACAACGTCACGTTGCTGGCGGTCGGGCCGAGTGCGCCGTTTTGATCTTCGCGGTTGGTCAACATCTGAGGTGGGTATCCAGGTCAGGACATGTGACGGACTTTTGGCGGCGCTGTTGCGTCGGTGGAAGGGTGGGCACGGTCGACGGTGGCCTGTGTGCTGTTCAGATGGCGAGGGCGAGTTCGGCGGACGCTGCCGGGAGCTGACGACTCGGCTCTATGTGGGTGGCGATGTCGTAGTGCCTGCGGCGCAGGTTCTGGACGAACGCATGCCCTGCACAGATCACTCGCGCTGAGCGCAGCCGTTAGAGACCCCCCATTGGTCGCAGCCGCGACTTCAAACGACTGTGATCAGCTTCGATCGCGTTGTTTGCATACCGCTTCGTGACGTGGCAGGCGGAGGGCACCAGCTCGTCGAGCACTCGCGGATACGTGGGAGCTCGATCGGTGCTCACCTCGTCCGGGCGTAGGCCGTGCTCGAGCGCGCGGGTGAAGAACCGGCGAGTGGACTCCAGATCCCGTTTCTGGGCGACGAGGACGTCGATGACTTGCCCGAACTGGTTGATCGCGCGGGTAGAGGTAGACCCACCACCCGGCAACCTTGACATACGTTTCGTCCACGAACCATCGATCCCCGGCGGCGTGCCGGCAGAGGCGTGCTGCATCGATCAGCAGCGGGGTGAACCGCTGCACCCCACCGATAGATCGTGACGTGGTCCACCGCGATGCCCTGCTCGGCCAGCAGCTCCTCCACGTCACGGTAAGACAGTCCGTAGCGCAGGTACCAGCGCACCGCCAAGGTGATCACCTCCGGCGGAAACCGAAACCCAGCGAACGCCGAGGGCGCGACCGGCGGGGCGACACAGCGAGCGGCTCTCATGCAACAAGCATGGCAACCGCTGGTCCCATCCCCGGACGCAACAGTGCCCTTTTCTCTGTCAAGACACATCACACCTCAAGATCGCGGTGAATTCTCAGGGCTAGTAGCTCGATGTGAGCCCTCGCGAGGGTCCCAGGTCAAGGGCGGTGTCGCGCTCACCCCTAGAGACCGCCCAAGCAACTCGGCACTCGTCCCCTTTATGTGGATCCTCAGCAATTTAGCAACGAAGGGTCTTGGTTGAGGAGCTGCGCGCGAGGCGAGATGAACGCCTCGTACTCCTCTGTCGCGTCGAGCCGGAACAGGCCGACCTTGCAGCAGTTCTGAAAAGCCACGCGTACGCCGAAGTGACGCTGAACTGTTCCGCGCATCGCGTCACTGCCGACCAAGCGGAAAACCTCACCCCACGCCGCGTCGTCGGGCGGAACCTCCAGGTTCTGCGCAGACGGTGCACCGGTGACATCCAGTTCCTTCGCCAGTCGCTCAACCATCGACCACGCGTAAGGCAGCGACTCGCGGATACAGTCCACAAATTCGTCGTCGGAGACGGTGCCACGCTGCGCCTTCTCCAACAAGCTCACGGGAACGGTCAGTGACACTGCGCCTCCAATGTCGGCCTAACGGACCCCTTTCACGCTACGGGCCCGAGCGCTCCCCCCGAAACCCCCGATTAGGTGACCGCCGAGCCGTGCGCTAATGCGAATGTGACCTTCGGTGTGACATCAGTACAGGTGACCTGTACACGACCGCACACGGCTTGCCGAGACCTTGGGAACGAGGGGTCAGATCCCGTGTGAATGGGTCGCCGAGGACGTCACAGGGAGTTATGTGTTATCACGTTGCGTTGCTGCCGAATTTAGCTCTATGGGATCTGTGAGTGTCGTTGCGGTGCTCCTGGGTGGGAGTGCTCCAGGCTTGGTGCTGGCAGCTCGGTGTGACCCGTAGAGGGATCTGGCCGCCTTGGCGTGCCTTGGCCTTGACGTGTCCGCCGTGGTTGCCTGCACCGGCCTGGCCCACCAGGTTGGCCTGATCAGAAGCCTGTCCGCCGTTGGCGTGACCCCATCCCGGCCGGTGCCGACGTTGACCCGACGCCCAGGAAGGACACCAGGCCACGTGCCTATGTTGGCAGAACGCATCGATGCTGTCGTGGGTGGACACCCATCGCAACACCCACGATAGGAAACCGCCTACCCGAGTGGGACACCGATCACCACGATCACGATAGTAAGGACAGCGCGGGCTACGCCGAGCTGCTGGGTCGGATCTTCCAGCATGCGCCCCGTCCGCAGTTGGCCGTGTCGATCGAGGGGACCCGCAGTTACGGTGCTGGGCTGGCCCGCGCGGTCGCTGCTGCCGGGCTGATAGTGATCGAGTGTGAGCAGCCGCACCGCAAGGCCCGCCGTGGTAAGGGCAAGTCCGACCCGATCGACGCGCACCTCGCGGTGCTGAGCGCGCTGCGCCTGGACGCTGACCGGCTGCCCACCTCCCGCGCGGACGGGGACCGCGAGGCGCTGCGGATCCTGCTGGGCGCTCGCCAGGAGCTCACCGCCGCCAGCACCGGGCAGACCAACCGGCTGCGGGCGCTGCTGCTGAGCGGGGACGACGCCGAGCGGCAGAGCGCTCGCGGCGCGTTCACCGACGCCGCCCTGGCGAGCTTGGCCCGGCGTCGAGGACCGCGCGAGGCCCGCCGAGCGCAGGCCGTGCGCCACGCCGAGATCCGGCGACTCGCCCTCGCGTTGCGCGAGGCCGCCCGCGCGCTCAAGGCTAACCGCACACAGCTGCAGGTCATCGTGGACGAGCCGGCTCCCGGCCTGACCGACCAACGCGGGATCGAACCGGTCAGCGCCACCCAGGTGATCGTCAGCTTCTCCCACCTCGGACGGTGCCGACGCGACGCCGCCTTCGCCGAGATCCGCCGCTGCCTCAAGCGCTAATGGGCAGGCAAGGCGGCGACGAGGTGGACTCCTACTCAAGCGCAGGGCCGTGAGCCTTCGATGTAGACGGGAGCGCGTTGCCTCGCCCGCGTGCAGGTCACGGCCGGGCGGCGCCGAGCTGGTGCCGGTACTTCACGGTGCGGCAGCGCTGGTGAGAGGCAGTGCTGGTGAGAGGCAGTGCTGGTGAGAGATCGGCGCGTCCTGGCGCCGCTCGGCGGTGACGGAGGCCGCGGGTTGTCGTTGGGTGTCGTGGTTTGAGCCGCCGGCAGGGATCACCTCTGAACTAACGGGGAGCTTGGGAAGCTCCGCTGCAGACCGAGGGCCCTGGCGGTGCGCTGGGGTCACGAACGGCTGGTGGGATGTTGGGCCCTTGAGTCCTGCCATTAGGGCGCGCGCGTGCCTCGCATCCGGCTTGGACCGGGAATCAGATCGCGGAGAAGAACAGGAGAAACAGGACTTGAGAGTGTTCTGTGGCATCGATTGGGCCGAGGCCCACCACGACGTCGCGCTGGTCGACAATGAGGGGACGCTGATCGCCAAGCGGCGGATCAGCGACGACGCGGCCGGATTCGCGGCACTACTAACTGGCGGGCGTGTCACTACAAGTGTGTAAGCCACGGATGGACCAAGATCGGTCGACGTGATCACCACTCGGCCGGGAAGGGAACCATCTGTGAGTCAGGACACCAGCATTGAGGATCGTGAGGTCGAGGCGTCTCGTCGGTTGGCGGGCGTGCTCGAGCCGTCGACGATCTATGCGTTGCTGGCCGATGCGAAGCGCACGGGAACGCCGATCGAGGGCGTGGATGGGCTGCTGAGCCAGATGACGAAGGCGGTCATTGAATGCGCGTTGCAGGCCGAGATGACCCATGAGCTCGGTTACGAGCGCGGTGATCCGGTCGGCGCTGGGACGGGGAACTCCCGTAACGGTTTTTCAACAAAGAAGATTTCCACGACGAACGGGCCCGTCACCATCGATGTGCCGCGCGACCGGAACGGCAGCTTCGAGCCGAAGATCGTGCCGAAACGGGCGCGGCGGCTCGGGCAGATCGACGAGATGATCCTCTCGTTGTACGCCCGAGGCTTGTCGACACGCGACATCGAGGCGCATCTGTTCGAGGTCTACGGAGTGACGGCGTCCCGTGAATTGATCTCGAATGTTACTGATGTGGTGGCCGATGAGATCGAGGTCTGGCGCAACCGGCCGGTCGATGAGGTCTACCCGATCGTCTACATCGACGGATTGCGTATCAAGGTCCGGGACAAGGGCGCGGTCACGATTAAGGTCGCGCACCTGGTCGTGGGCGTGGACGTCGACGGGCGCAAGCACGCCCTGGGCGTGTGGATCGCCGAGGCCGAGGGAGCGAAGTTCTGGCATTCGGTGCTCACTCAGCTGCGTAATCGGGGCCTGCGCGACATTCTCATCCTGTGCTGCGACGGCCTTTCCGGGCTGCCGGAGGCGGTCACCAGCGCTTTTCCCGACACGATTGTGCAGACCTGCGTTGTGCATTATCCCGATACTGCGGTTATGCCGATACCGGGCAGATCCTTGCTGGTGGGTGGGGGTGCCCGGGCTGGTGATATCGGCATAATTACAGGGCTTCGAGGAACGCGAGGAGTTGGTCGGGTGGGCTGTAGCGGCCCGGGGCG
>JAFAUB010000053.1 GCA_019243635.1 Pseudonocardiales bacterium | reverse complement strand
CGGGTCGTACAGCCCGGCCAGGTCCCACCCGCGGTCTTCCGGAAAACCAGACATCGCGTCCACCCCGTCGGCCACCAACCGCCACAGGTCCTCCGGCGAGCACACCCCACCCGGGAACCGACACGCCATCCCCACAACCGCGATCGGGTCGTCACACACCGGAGGAACAGACGTCGGTGCACCCAGAGGTGTGGGGATGCCCAGCAGCTCCGTCCGAAGCCGCTGTGCGAGCGCCGACGGCGTCGGGTGGTCGAAGACCAGTGTCGCCGGCAGGCGAAGCCCGGTGGCCTCGGTCAGCCGGTTGCGCAGCTCGACAGCAGCCGACGACGTGAACCCGAGCTCCTTGAAGGTGCGCTCACGTCCCACCGTCGCGGGTCCGTCCAGGTCGCGTACCTTCGCGGCCTCGGTGCGCACCAGCTCCACCAGCGCACGCTGCTGCTCCGGCTCGGTCAGCCGTGCCAGTCGCCGGCGTAGCGCCGACGCGCTCGCCTTGTCCGGTGTGCTCGCCGCAGAGATGTCAACCAAGCCGCGCAGCAGCGCCGGGACGGTGCCCATGGCGGCGGGAACCTGCAACGTCGCGACATCCAACCGGGTCACGACGAGCGCGGCATGGTCCACGGTGCGCGCGCCGTCGAACATGGCCAAGCCCTGCTGAGCGGACATCTGCCCGGTTCCTGCGGGTGCCGCGGTGGCGAGCTGGTTCGCCGGCTCCCATGGTCCCCAGGCCAACGACAAGGCCGGCAGACCCCCCACCCGGAGGTGCTGGGCGAGCGCGTCGACGAACGTCGCCGCCGCAGCCTCGTATCCCTGACCGGCGGCGCCGAGGACGCCTACCGCCGAGGAGAACACGATGAACGCCGCGAGCTGCGCGCCCCGGGTCAGCTCGTGCAGGTTCAGCGCACCATCCACAGTGGATTCCAGGATGCGCTCCGGATCGCTCTGGGTGTGGACCACCGCTGTCAGTGGCCGTCCGTGCTTGGCGAGCACGGACGCCAGGGCATGTCGGTCGGCGGGGTCGCAGGCGGAGAGCATCACCTTGGCGCCGCGCGCGGTCAGCTCCGACCGGAGTGCCGCTGCCGTGCCGTCCACGGACCCGCGCGGACTGATCAGCAGTAGGTTCCGGGCACCGTAACCCGCCACCAGGTGCCGGGCGATCGCGGCGCCTCGCGCGCTGTCCGCGCCGGTGACCACCACCGTGCGCCGAGGGTCGAGAAGGGCGCACGTGTCCTCGCCGGCGGACGCGGACACCCGTGCCAGCCGGGGCAGCAGGGCCACCCCCGAACGCAGCGCCAGCTGCGGTTCGCCGGAGCACACCGCCGCCGGCAAGGCGGTGGCCGACAGCGTGGCGTCGGCGTCGATGTCGACGAGGACGAACCGGTCACGGTGTTCGGCCTGAGCACATCGCACCAAGCCCCACAGCGCGTGCACCGGGTACTGGACGTCCTCCTCGGAGCTGGTGGCCACCGCCCCTCGGCTCACGACGACCAGCCGCGAGCCTGTCATCCCCGGCTCGGCTGACCAGGCGTCCAGCTGGTGGGACAACTCGTCGGCGGCCCGTCGGACCGCGTCCCCGGAGCCGGTGCCCTCGGGAAGGTCGACCGCCGCGGCCACCAGGGCCACATCAGGCGCATTCGAGCCCGTCGCGACAGCCTGCCGCAGCGCCGCCAGGTCTGGGTAGGTCCGCAGCTCGACAACCGCGGCTTCCAGCCCACCCGCCAGGCCGAAGACGTCCGGGCCGATCATCGCCCATCGGTTGCCGAGCACGGCCGGGGCGGTCACGGGCGTCCTCGGGACCCAGTCGACCCGGAACAGCGACTCGTAGTGGTCGGCACCGCAGGCGCGCAGCCGGGCGGGCATCTCCCACAGCACGTGCCTGGTGATCTTGCCGGAAGCGGTGCGTGGGATGCGCGCGATCTCGTAGAGCTCCTCCGGCACCTTGAAGGACGACAACCGCTCGCGGCAGGTGGCGAATACCCGCATCGGGTCCAGCCCGCCGTCCCCGGTGACCACGAACGCGACCGGCACCTCGCCCAACACCTCGTGCGGCTTGCCGACGACCGCCACATCAACGACGCCGGGCACCACTCGCAGGACGTCCTCGACCTCGCCGGGGTGGATGTTCTCCCCGGCCCGGATGATCAGGTCCTTGATCCGGCCGGTGATGGTGAAGTAGCCGGCCTCGTCACGCCGGGCCAGGTCGCCGGTGCGGTACCACCCGTCGCGCATCACCGCCGCGGTGTCCTCGGGCTGGTTGTGGTAGCCGACCATGACGTTCGGCCCGTTGACCCAGACCTCGCCCTCCCGGCCGACGCCGACGTCAAGGCCGCTGTCGGAGTCCACGAGCCGCACGCCGAGACCGGGCACCGGCAGTCCGCACGACCCTTCGACCCGGGCACCGGTCGGCCAGTTCACCGTGATGGAACCGCATGTCTCCGTGCTGCCGTAGGCGTCGAGCAGCGGAACACCGAAGGTGTCCTCGAAGGCGCTCCGCAGCGCCGCCGTGGTGACCGCTCCGCCGACCAGGCCCATCCGCAGCTCCGGCGCCCGGAAGCCCTTCTCGCGCGCCGCTCGCACGAGGTGGTGGTACATGGTCGGGACACCGGCGAGGAAGGTCGAGCGTTCCTCGCTCAGTGCCTCGAGAACGTCCTGCGCCGAGTAGCCGTCGACGATCCGGGCGGTCGCGCCGACCGCGGTGACGGCCAGCACGCAGGCGATGTGGGAGAGACTGTGGAACAGCGGAAGTGGCCACAGAACCCGATCGGTCGCCGACAGCCCGGGAACGGGCACGTAGCAGGCCGCCACCGACCAGAGGCAGTTGCGCTGGGTGGATAGCACGCCCTTGGGTCGACCGGTCGTACCCGAGGTGTAGAGCATCCACGCGAGGTCGTCGAGCGCGAGGTCGTCCCGAGCGGGGGTGACCGGCTCGGTCGTGGTGAAAGCCGCGTACGAGGAGAAGCCGACGGGGGTCTCAGCGCTTGCGGTGGCCTCATCGGTCACCACAACGCTCAGGTGCGAGCGCTTCGCCGGCAGCCGGCGCAGCTGGTCGACGTGCGCCTGATCGGTGATCACTACCGTGGCCCCGCTGTCATCGAGGAGGTAGGCCAGCTCGGCATCGGTGGCACGCGGGTTGATCGGCACTCCGATGGCGCTGGCCCGGGTGATGGCGAGGTAGCTCTCCACCATCTCCACGCGGTTGCCGAGGCAGATCGCCGCCCGGTCGCCGGGTTGGAGGCGGAGCCGGGCCAGGTGCCCGGCGAGTCGCCGGGTGCGCCGCTCCAGCTCGGCGTAGCTCACGCTCCGCCGTCCGTCTCGGTAGGCGACCTTGTCACCGAAATGGCCGGCGTGCGCGACCAGCAGTTCGGACATCGGCCGGATCAAGTCGGTACGTAGCATGTCACCACACTCTCCGTCAGACAGGCACCACCCGGATCACAGCCTCACCCAGAAATGCCGATAAAGACCCCCCTAACAACCCCCTACGCCTTCCCTGTCTTCTCTGACAGAACATAAGCGAACGACATCGGGACATCGCCATTGACGCGGTACACGAGGGAGAAATGAATTCGGGCGTCAGTGGGAACCGACCGTCAGGCACCAGGACAGCAGTTCGCCCGGCTCTCGCAACACGGCGTCGGGTTGTGCGCGGACCAGCTCGGCCTCGTCGGTCTCGCCCCATACGGCGGCGACAGCGGTGACGCCGGCCGAACTGGCACTGACCAGATCGGTCACCGCGTCCCCGATCATCACCGCGTCTTGCGGCGACACCCCGAGCCGGGCCAGCGCGTGCAGCACGATGTCGGGCGCGGGCTTGGGACGAGCCACCTCGTCGGAGCCGATCACATGGTGGAACAGCGAGAGCACGCGGAGCTGGGCGAGTAGCGACCGGGCGCGAGGGCCGCTCTTGCCGGTGGCGACCGCGAGACGGAGCCCGTGTTCACGCAGCGTCCGGACCGTGTCGACCACGCCGTCGAAGAGGGTCACCCGGTGGGCGAGCCGGTAGCTCTCCCTGACGAACGGCGCTTCCATCTCCGGCGGCAGCCCCATGATCCGCATGATGTCGGGGAAGTAACGTCCCAGATGGCGGCTGTACTCCGCGAACGGCGGCCGACCGGGACCGACAACCTCGGCGTAGGCGACCGTGAACGCCTCTTTCATGACCTCGAAGCTGTTGACCAGCACACCGTCCAGGTCGAAGATCACCGCACGCGGCTGACGACGGGCGGTGGCGAGCATCGGGATCGGTGCCCTGCTCAGCTCGGTTTCCATGAGTGTGCTCCCTGACGGCATGGGGGGTTCACCGATTCGTCCCGCAGGCGAGCCCCGCTGAGCCGAGCCGACTCGTCCCGCAGGCGAGCCCCGCTGAGCCGGGCCGACTCGTAGACGCGTTCGATGGCCCCGATGATCCAGCGGGCCTCCTGGATCGCACGGCCCCTGCTGGCCGGATCGGCCAGCAGCGACGAGAGGTGGTCGAGCTGCCGGCGGTACTCGGTACCGATCGGCTCATCGGTCACGGCCACCGGCGCACTGTCGCCGTCTCGGGTGTGCACCAACGTCGAGCCGCGCCGGCGATCGGGGCTGAACCCGAACGTGCAGCACAGGGTGGCTGTGCCGGCGGTGCCCTCGATCTTGATCATGGTAACGTCGCGGGCCTCGTGAGAGGCCCAGCTCGCGCGGAGGACGACCCCCACCCCGTCCTCGGTGACCAGAAAACCGCGTGCGGTGTCCTCGACGTCACCGTGATCTCCGCACCGGGGCCTCGCCGCGTGGTCCTGTCGCCACACCGCTCGACAGTCGGGGTTGTCGACGAAGTCGGCCGAGACGGTTCCCACCACCTGGTCGAAAGTGATGGACTCCAGCAGCGGTGAGACCGCGTCGAGCAGGTGCCAACCGAGGTCGACCAACGCGCCTCCGCCGGCGAGCCGTCGACGGGTGAACCAGCCGCCGGCGTCCGGCACGCCTCTGGCGCGAACCCAGGCCAGCTCGACGTGCCGGATCCGTCCCAGTGTCGTGGCGAGGCTGTGCAGGGCACGGACGTCGGTCCGGTACCTGGTGGCGCTGCCCGCCAGCAGCACAGCGCCTCCAGAGTGCTCCGCGGCGGCCAACCGGTCGGCCTCACCCGAGCTCAGACACACCGGCTTCTCCAGGAAGACCGGGAGACCCTTGGCCAGCAACCGGCAGCCGACGGCGCAGTGCAGGTGGTTGGGCACCGCGACGACCACGAGGTCGACCGAGCCCGCCGGCAGCTCGTCGACGTCGGCGAGCACCCGGATGTCGCTCCCCTGGCTTTCACTCCCCTGGCGGGCGAAGCTCGCCAGGGCGACCGGATGGGGATCCACCACCGCCGTCACCGCGAAGGCTGGGTGCTGCCTGAGCTGAGGCAGCCAGATCGACTGTGCCGCCCATCCCAGTCCGACGATGGCGACGCGGAGTGTCACGAGGTGGCGAGAACGTCGGCCAACACAGACACGATCTCGTACATCTGCGCCTCGCTACCCAACAACACGCGATGGTGCAGCCACACACAGTCCTGACTCAGTGCCTCGGAGTGGGGGCAGCGACGAGCGAGCTGGTCCACTGACACCTCCGGCGCCCCGGTCTCCCAGAAGGCGTCGGTACGGTAGACCGCGCGGAAGGCGACGAAGGCCGGGATTCCCCGCCGAACGAGGGCGTCGACGAGCGCGGCACGCCGCCGCTCGCCGATACCGGGAACCCGAAACATCGCCATGTAGTGCGGATTGCGGTCGCACCGCTGGTCGCGGCCCTGGGGCAGCACCCCTGGCAGCTCAGCCAACAGAGCGGTCAGCACCGGCCAACGCCGCTCACGCACGGCGATCTGCTCGTCCAGCCGGGACAGTTGGGCACGCAGCACGGCGGCGGAGAACTCGGTGAGCCGAAAGTTCGACCCCGCGAGGGTGTGGAAGTAGCCCCGGTCACCGCGTGGACGCCCACAGGTGTGCCGCACGAAGGCCTCTTCGTACTGCTCGGCGTCGGGAAACAGTACAGCGCCCCCCTCACCCGCCGTCATCAGCTTCCCGTTCTGGAAGCTGAACACCGCGACCGAACCCAACTCGCCGACCCTCTTGCCCTGCCACCGCGCGCCGTGGGCGTGCGCCGCGTCCTGGAGCAGCGGAATGCCGGAGTCCACCGACAGTTTCGCCAACGCG
The DNA here is from genome assembly GCA_019243635.1 of Pseudonocardiales bacterium. Lineage (GTDB taxonomy): Bacteria > Actinomycetota > Actinomycetes > Mycobacteriales > Pseudonocardiaceae. Next base: position 34,454 of record JAFAUB010000053.1, on the reverse strand, counting down.
TCCATATCGGCGACCTGACCTGCCATGTGCACAGGCATGATCGCGCGGGTGTTCGGGCCGATCGCGGCTTCGGCGGCGGACACGTCGATGCAGTAGGTGTCCGGGTCGACGTCCACCGGCACCGCGACCGCACCCAGCCGCTGTGCCGCCTGCGAGGAGGAGATGAACGTGAACGCCGGGACGATGACCTCGGTGCCCCGGCGGACCCCGAGGACCTCCAGGGCCAGTTCCAGCGCGTGCGTCCCGGTGGTGACCGCCAACGCGTGCTCGGCACCGTGGTGCTCGGCGAACTCCCGCTCGAACGTGTCGACCTCGGTGCCGGTCACGCGCCACCATTCCCCTTGCTCCAGCGCGCGGATCAGTCCGGTCCGTTCCTCGGCTCCGAACTGGGGCCACGGAGGAAACTCCAGCACCTGTTGCGAGTCAACACTCATGGTTGTCCACTCTCATTCAACCCGAGTAGGAGGGAATGCGCCGACTCGGGACGTTACCGGTGGAGCCGACCGACCCCAACCCCCTAGCACCCCCTCAGCTCCCCCTTATTCACGACAACGACACCGGTGACCCACCATCCCCCGAAAACCTGCGATAATCGCTCCGTCGTGCTTTGCTTCGCCGTTCCCAACCGCTTCAGTAGGTGAGGTGCCCGGTGGATGAACTACTCTTGATGAACGGCCCCAATCTGGGCATACTCGGCCGGCGTGAGCCGCAGCTGTACGGTACGGACACGCTGGCCGACATCGAGAACACCGTCAGCGAGGAGGTTTCCGACCGGGAGTGGAAGGTCCGCTCGTTCCAGCACGACGGCGAAGGCGAGCTGGTCCGCATGATCCAGGACAGCTACGACACGGTGGGAGCCATCATCAACCCAGGCGCCCTGATGATCGCGGGCTGGAGCCTGCGCGACGCGCTGGCCAACTACCCCCGGCCCTGGATCGAGGTGCACCTGTCCAACGTCTGGGCCCGGGAGCGGTTCCGCCACGAGTCAGTGCTCGCCCCCCTGGCCAGCGGGGTGATCGTCGGTCTCGGCTCGCTCGGCTACCGGCTGGCGGCCAGGGCGTTGCTGGCGATCGCGGATGGTTGAGGAGGTCGTGGCAGGACGAACTTCCACGTACCAGCACGCTTGAGTCGCGGATTTCAGCCGGCCGACCTCGATGGAGTCATGGTGGGGGCCAAGCTGTTGCAGAGCCACACGGGCGCGCGCTTGGCGCCTCTCGGCGCGGTGACGCTGGGATTGTCAGTGGTCGGCGATACCGTGAGCGTGATCCGGTAGGAGGTTTCACGGTGTCGTACAAGCCGGTGGTCGCCGCGGCGCTGAGCGGCGCGACGCTTCGGCAGCTGTCGTACTGGCGGTCGTCTCGGTCCACCGAGGCACCGCTGCTCGCGCCTGAGGTGTACGAGCCGAGGCCTGCTCGAGGACGGTGTCACCGCCGAGGAAGTGGCGGGGTTCTACCCCGGTGTCAGTGCGCTAGCCGCTCGGGGAGCATTCGAGTTCGCGCGGTACGTCGACGGCTACCGCGAGCCAGTCGGCGCTTGATCGTGCGATGAGGCTTCTGCTCGATGAAGACGTTCCTGTCCAGCTCGTCGAGCCTCTGCGTCGGCTGCTCCGCGAGCATCAGGTGGATCATGTTCAAGATCTCGGGCGGACAGCGCACAGCTCGACAGCGCCGAGGAGACCCGCGCGATCCGAGACTCAGGAATGCACCACATCCGGTACCGGCATGACACTCGACGCGGAGTTGACGGCCTCGCCCTCGCGATGGCCACGGTCATGGCCGCGATCCGACCAGCGGTCCGCGATCTGAGCGACGCCCAGGGCCAGCGACTAGTCGAGATTCAGGCGATTCAGCCGACGAAACGGTACAAGATCACGGATCCGCGGGTGGCTCCGCCACCGTACTGGCCAGGACACGCCGGAGGCGTGCCGCGATCCCGAGGGCGCCGCCGCAGCGATGGTGACTAGGTCGTCGCTTTACCAGGAGACTTGACAGCGCACGCTGACGGCGTGGCTCCGAGGGCCCGCAGGGCCGGAGAGTTGCCCAGCCAGCCCAGGATCCGCAGGGACGGCGGTGGCCGTCCATCCTCGAGCCGTCCGGACCAGCGGTGTCCGCGTCCCCTCTCCGCCGATGTCTGGAGACGTGGACGAGACCTCGGAGCAACGGTCACACTCGATCAGCTTGACATGTTACCATCCGGCGGGATGGCGCTAGGATGGTTCTCGGATGTCAGGGGAGGCTCGACTGGATGCCTGAGGTCGACAAGAGCGAGAAGATCACGATCAACGTGGGGCTGGTCGACCTGGGCCAGATCGATCTGCTTGTCGACGAGGGCTTCTACGCCAACCGCACCGACTTCATCCGCACCGCGATCCGTCGGCAGCTTGACATCCGGTCGGAGGCACTGAACGAGACGGTGGCGCGGCGGACCCTGACCCTGGGCACCCAGCACTACAGCCGCCACGAGCTGGAAGCTCTGCGTGCGGCCGGTCGCACCGTCGAGCTGCGCGTCCTCGGACTGGGCAGTATCGCCCCGGACGTCTCCCCCGAGCTCGCGCTCGCGACGATCGCGTCGGTGGAGGTTCTCGGGTCCTTCCGGGCATCTCCCGCGGTCAAGGCGGCGCTAGCACCCCGAACCACATGACCAGCTCACGATCAACGGGTCGACAACGACGGACAGGACCGCACAGTGGACAGGAATGCCTACATGGCCGAGGTACTGCGGCTGACCCGCGCCGGGCAACTCGGGAAGGCGGTGACGCACCTGCGGCGCGGGCTCGGCGGCTCTCCGAGCTCCACCAACGCGCCGGCGCGGCCGGAGCCGGCGACAGTCCTCAGCCGCCTCGACACCATCCCCCAAGGGTCTCCCCGCACCGCGGCGACCGCCCTCGGAGGCGAGATCCGGCACCTCACCCACACCGAGCCGGCCGGGACACGCGCCTACGACCTCTACATCCCCACCGGCTACACCGGGGATCCGGTTCCGCTGGTCGTGATGCTTCACGGCGGCAAGCAGAACGCCACCGACTTCGCCGCCGGTACCCGGATGAACGAACACAGCGAGCGACACACCTTTCTCGTCGCTTACCCGGAACAACCCACCACCGCCAACAGCGGCGGCTACTGGAACTGGTTCAACCCCAGCGACCAGACCGCCGGCCGCGGCGAGCCGTCCATCATCTCCGGCATCACCCGACAGGTGATGCGTGATCACTCCGTGGACCCAGCCCGGGTCTACATCGCCGGACTGTCCGCCGGCGGCGCCATGGCAGCGGTCATGGCCGCGACCTACCCAGACCTCTACGCCGCCGTCGGCGTGCATTCCGGGGTCACCTACCGCGCCGCTCACGACGTCGTCTCCGCCTTCGCCGCAATGCGGACCGGTGGAGCACCGGCATCCGGTGGGGATCTACCACTGATCGTCTTCCACGGTGACCGCGACACCGTTGTGGCTCCGGTGAACGCCCGAAACCTCATCGCCTCTCGGCTCAGCGCGGCCGCAGCCACCCCGCACGAGCGCACCACGACACAGGCCGGGCGGGACAGCTCCCGCCCCTACACCCACACCCGTTACACAGACCCCACCGGCGCTGTCGTCGCTGAGTCATGGATCGTCCACGGCGGCGGCCACGCCTGGTACGGTGGCGACCCCGCCGGGTCCTACACCGACCCCCACGGCCCCGACGCCTCAGCCGAGATGACCCGTTTCTTCCTGCAGCATCCCAACCCGAGGCACCCACCGAAGCCGGCGCACCGGCTGCCCGGTGGCGGCGATGAGTTCCCGACCCGGGCCGACGCCGGCTGATCCCCCCACCGCACTTCTCCGTTTCGGTAGCCTCAGCGCGCGGTAGCCGTCGCTTGATCGTCGAAAGTGAGGTGTGGCCGTGCGAACCTGCACGGCCACACCTCACTTTCGACGATCACCAGTAGGCATCAAGGGCAAACCGGATGATCGCGAAGCCCACCGGTCGGCCCAGAGGGCGCGGAGCGCCCGGGGTGCTCTCAAAACAGGATATAGACAGATGACCGGCGCAGGCGTCATCGGGGACGACCCAGAGATCTTGCGCAGAAATTGCACGCTTGCGCCAAGGTCGTGGGAACGCGGTACGGAGGTGCTGGGACGTTCGCAGGAGGCAAGCAGGTTGGTCGCTGTGGCACCCCGATCAGACGGCGAGGGCGAGTTCAGAGAACCGACACCGCGGATCGAGGTGGGCGGCGGGTTGGTCCGCTCAGGGGAGGCGGCGTGGACGGGTCGACAGAGTCGCGGCGTGAGCTCCCGGAACCAGGCAACATCGCGAACACGAGAGGGTCGCCGACCTCAACGATAAGGATACTGCTAGTCAACGACGAGAAGCTTGTCCGTGAAGGCCTGCGCCTGATTCTGTGCGGCTATCCCGAGTTCTCGGTGGTGGCGACCCACCTCGATAGGGCATCCGTACTGCAGCAGATATTTCTGCACCGGCCGCATATCGTTCTGATGGGACTTGAGCCGCACATCACCGGAACGGACGGCATCGAGACGACACGGATCATCCTTCAGCGCCACGCGCACACCAGGGTCGTCATACTAGCCTCGAGTCCGCACCTGTTCCACATGCGCGATGCGTTCTTGGCGGGCGCTCGCGGCTATTTATCCAGAAATATCGACCAAGGTGAGCTCAGAGCGTCCCTGCAGGCGGTTTATCGTGAGGGCGCAGTGCTGCCGCACGGCATGGCGAGCCAGGTGCTTCGAATGGTCAGTGGACGCCCGCCCGTCGACGGCGGCCCGCTGTCCGGCCTGAGTGAAAAGGAGAGAGAAATCCTCTTCATGATGGCACACGGGCATGACACGAGCTACATCGCAACGTCCCTGGGCCTCAGCCCGAAGACGGTTCGTAACTATTTCAGCCGCATTTACGCGAAGCTTGGCACCGGTAACCGGCTGCGGACGGTGTTGTATGCGAGAGGTTCTTTCGCGCGGCTCGCGCGACCTCACGAAGCCGAGTGACGGACGGCTCACGACGTGCCGGCCCACGACCGTCGCGCCCGTGCCGGATGATGACTGTGCGCACCTGAGAGCTGGGCGCCGCTGACCGACTTCAGACAGCGGGAAGCGGCCGGTGCCGAGGAGCGGATCGCGGCCGTGTCTGGTCGTTTCGTCACGCTGTAGTGGACGCCCACCGAGCCCTGTGCATCAACGACGAGCCAGCTGACGATATGGCGGCTGCCGAGGCGGTCACCGCAGCAGAAAAGACCGGGACATGTGTCCCACTGGGATAGGCGAGTACCCCACGCATACCCGGTCGAAAATCCCGCCCTGATCATGATCCTTACCCGTGGCGGTCGCCGTGCGGCTGTAATAGCCTGGCCTCGGCATGGCGGACGGTTCGGGCGAGCCGCCGCGAGGGAGGGAATACCAGTGCGACGCATACACCGAACAGACGTGAAGGCCGAGATTGTTCGAGAGCCCGGGGCGAAGGAGACGACCCACCGAAAGCTCATAGACACTCCCGATGGCGCGGACCGTTTCGTGCTGACCGAGTTCGATATCGCGCCCAACGGGTCGACCCCGCCCCACCACCACGACTGGGAGCACGAGATCTATGTCCTGGAAGGCGAGATGGATCTCGTGCTTCCGAGCGAGGGCCGGGCTGAGCGGGTCGAGCCCGGAGACGCCATATTCATTCCACGCGATGAGCCACACGGGTTCGTCACCGGACCGGACCAGAGCTGTCGTTTCCTTATCGTAGCGCCCTGTGAGCGGCCGCCGGTTCGCAACTTCTTCCTCTCCGACGACCCCTACGAGTACACGCAGATGCCCGAATACTCGAGCGCCCGGGAGGGCAAGTGACCTCATCTCGGTCCACAGTGAAGCCACCACTGGAGGAGTCGGCGAGGATCCACGGGATCATGACGGCGTATCTGCAGTCCAAGGCGGTCTTCGTTGCCGTGGAGCTGGGCTTGTTCGACACCCTGGAGAAGGGCAGCCGCACGATCGAGGCGCTCGCCGCCGAACTCGGTATCGAAAGGCGTCCGACCCGGGCCCTGCTGTTCGCGCTGCAAGGCCTTCACCTGGTATCCCGGGACGGGGAGAGATACCAGAACACCGATGAGGCCAGCCGTTTCCTGGTAACGGGCAAACCCGGGTACATGGGCGGCTTCGCCGAGCATCAGGACAGACACTTCGGCAACTTCACGAAGCTGACCCAGGCGATGCGGGAGAACACCTCGCTCACCGGACGCGTGCTCAAGGGTGGGTACAGCAACCAGGGCGCCGCCACCGGCGAGGGCCGTGCGGGCACGGACCGACTCATCCAGGCGATGCGGGTCAGCTCGCGGCTTCAGGCCGACAGCCTGGCCGCCGCAGTGCCGCTGTGGGGCGTGAGCATGCTCCTCGACCTCGGCTGCGGATCAGGGGACTACTCGGTGGCCATCGCACGGAAGAACCCCGATATCCGGATCATCGCGATGGACTATCCGGCCGTATGCGAGCTGGCCGGCAGGAATGTCGCCGAGGCGGGTGTCGGTGACATCGTCGAAGTGCGGGCGAACGACATCCTGCGGGACCCGTGGCCCGAATGCGACGCGGTCATGTTGTCGCACGTGCTCGACGGCTACGGCTCGGAGCAGGCGGCGAAGCTCATCGAGAAGGTCTACAACGCACTCCCTGCCGGCGGAAGGCTGCTGGTGCACGGCCATATGCCGGCGCTGGCGACGGGTGTGTTCCCTTACCTGTTCGGGCTGATCCTGCTGGGCAACACCGAGGACGGGGAGGTCCGCGACGTGGACGACATCAGGGGATGGGTGCGCGATGCCGGCTTCCGCGACGTGGAGACCTGCACCGTGTCGCTGCTGTCCGGCTTGCTCACGGCGTACAAGTAGCTCTGGAGGATCCCGGCGATGGCGTCACAGCGACCCGCAGCTCTCGCGGAGGCAGCGGCCATCCGACGTTACCTCGACAGTCCGGACCCGTCGAACCTGCTGTCGGTGAACTTCGGCTTCGCCAAGGCCAGGGTCCTCGATACGGCACTCGAGCTGGGTGTCTTCACGATGCTGACCGGTAGGTCACGCAACGCCGCCGACCTGGCGGAGGCCCTGGGCTGTAGTCACGACGGCACCGAGCGGCTCCTCGACGCACTGGTGGAGCTCGGGCTGCTGGAGGAGACCGCGGCAGGCCACTACGGCCTGACGCCGGCGTCGGAGACGTACCTCGTGCGGGGCGGTGCGGGATATCTCGGCCGGCATCTCGCGGAGGTCATGCGGCAGTGGGAGCGCTGGGAGTCTCTGGTCGACGTGGTGCGTTCGGGGTCTTCGCAGGGAGATCTGGGAGACCTGTGCACCAGGGGCCATCACCCGGGGATGTTCGCCGCGAACTTCCCGGTCGCTATCCGGCTGGCGCACCAGGCGACCGAACAGGTGCAGGTGCCGGCCGAGGGTCAGGTCCTGGACCTCACGGCCGGGAGTGGGGAGTGGGGAATAGCCCTGGCCCTGCGCCACCCAGGCGTGACGGTCACCGCTCATGACGACCCCGCACTGTTGAGCGCCGCTCGCGCGCGAGCCGAGGAGCTCGGTCTCGCGGACAGGTTCACGTTCGTCGCGGCGGACTTCGCCGCCCCGCCTTTTCCCGACGCTCACTTCGACCTGGTCGTCCTCGCCCACGCGGGTCGGTTCATCGGACGGGAGACGGCTGCGCGGCTGGTACACGAGTGCGCCCGCATGCTCCGTCCCGGAGGGCGAGTCCTGATCGCCGACGTGCTGAAGGGCTCGTCGGGAGAACCCACACCGCCCCGTTCGATGCTCGATCTGAGCCTCCTCGTCAACACGCCGCGAGGAGGGCTCCTGACACGGTCCGAGTACCTGGCCTACCTGGTGGACGCGGGACTGCGGCCCGACGCGGAGATGACGAGTGGCCTGGTGTCCGTGCTCACCGGCGTGAAAGGGGCGCAGACCACATGCGACGAGTTGTAGTCACCGGGCTGGGCGTGGTCAGTCCGGCCGGCATAGGCAAAGAAGCGCTGTGGGAGACGGTGTCGGCCGCGAAGAGCATGACGAAGTCGCTGCCCAGCGTGACGAGCTCCGACCTGTTCGGGCCGTTCGACTTCGAGGCGGACTCGGTAGCCGAGGTTCCCGGTTTCGACGAGCGGGCCCGGAAGCTGCCCCAGGAGGTGCGAAGGCTGGACCGCTTCGTGCAGTTCGCGGTCGCGTGCGCATTGGATGCGATGGCCGACGCCGGGCTGGAACCGGGCCAGGTCGACCCCGAGCGCTTCGGCATCTCACTGTCGACGGCGATCTGCGGGACTCCGAAGATGGAGGAGGAGTTCCTTCTGGTCACGAACCGCGCAGTGGAGCCCATCGATCCGTCGAAGGCCGGCCGCGACCTGTACCTGGCCTCGATGTCGAACACGCCCGGCATCATCCTGGCCCCGCTGCTGGGTGCGCAGGGCCAGTGCGTGACGCTGTCGACCGGCTGCATCGGCGGGATCGACGCCATCGGCAACGCCTACGAGGCGATCGGGTACGGCGACGCGGACGTGATGGTCGCGGGTGCCAGCGAAGCGCCCATCACGCCGATCACGGTGGCCTCGTTCGAGATCATCAACTGCCTGTCCAGAAAGCACAAGGACCAGCCCGACGCCGCCTCACGGCCCTACGACGCGCTGCGAGACGGTTTCGTCCTCGCCGAGGGCGCCGGCGTCGTGGTCCTGGAGGAGCTTCAGCATGCGCTGCGGCGGGGTGCGACGCCGTACATGGAGATCCGCGGCTTCTCGCACACCTCCAACGCCGTGCACATGACCGACCTGCTGACCGACGGAGCGGACCTGACCCGGTCGATGGTCCAGGCCATCGACCGAGCCGGTCTGGCGCCGACCGATGTGGACCACGTGAGCTCCCACGGAAGCTCGACGCCGCAGAACGACTCCTGTGAGACGAGCGCGCTGAAGCTGGCGCTGGGCGAGCACGCCTACACGATCCCGGTCAACTCGGCGAAGTCCATGCTCGGGCACGCTCTGGCCGCCGCCAGCGCGATCGAGATCGTGCTGTGCGCGTTGACCTGCGAGCGAGCCTCTGTGTACCCCACCGCGAACTACCAGCACGTCGACCCGCAGTGCGACCTCGACTACGTGCCGGACAGAAAACGCCCGTGGGAGGGCACCACCATCCTCAAGGACGCCAGCGGGTTCGCTGCCCTGCACGCCGCCATGGTGATGCGGGCCGCGCCGAACGGAACCGCGTCATGGACGGCGTAGCCGTCACCGGCATCGGTGCCGCCACCCCCGCGGGCATCGGTCTCGACGCCCTGTGGACGAGCGTCGAGCGCACGCGGGCGTGCATCACGGGCATCGACCGGTTCGACGCCTCCGGCTACGCCTGTCCAGCGGCGGGACAAGTGGGCTTCACCGCGGCGGAACACCTGCCGGCCCGCTTCATCAAGCGCACCGACCGGTTCACCCACCTGGCGGTCTTCACCGCGCGCCAGGCACTCGCCGATGCCGGGGTGAGGGTCGGAGTGGACGTGGCCCCGGAACGGGCCGGTGTGATGGTCGGCAACGTCCTGGGCGGATGGGAGTTCGCTGAGCGGGAGCTGCGCAAGCTGTGGACCGAAGGGATGCGCGCGGTCAGCCCGTACCAGGCGACGGCGTGGTTTCCCGCGGCACCGCAGGGCAACATCTGCATCGACCTGGGCATCAAGGGGCCGGCTCGCACGTTCGTCGCGGACCGGGCGAGTGGGGCCTACGCGATACTCCGGGGTGCGGAGACGCTGTTGCGCGGCCAGGCGGACGTCGTGCTGGCGGGCGGCGTGGAGGCTCCCCTGTCGCCCTACGGATGGCTGTGTCTGGAGACCAGCGGGCTGATGGCCAAGGCCAGGGCCGGTCAGCAACCGGGGGCGCTCTACCGGCCGTTCGACGCGGGGCACAGCGGCACAGTCTTCGGTGAGGGCGGTCTCTTTCTGGTTCTGGAGAGGCGCGAGAGCGCTCGGCGGCGCGGGGTCGAGATCTACGGGGAGATCGCCGGGTGGGGGGTGAGCACCGACGGCTACATGCCGTACTACACGGTGGAGCCGACCGGGCGCGTTCTCGCGCGTGCCATGCGCGCCGCGGTCACCCGGAGCGGGGTCGCGCCCCGCGAGGTCGGAGCGGTGTTCGCGCACGGGTCGGGCATCCCGGTCGAGGACGTGACCGAGGGGTACGCGATCCGGGAGGTCTTCGGCGACGCCGCGGACCACCTTCCGGTCACCGCTCCCAAGGCCGGTTTCGGGCATCTGCTGGGGGCGGCCGCCCCCGTCGACGTCGCGCTGGCGCTGTGGGCGATGCGGCTGGGCCTGGTGCCGGCCACCGTGAACCTGGAGCGGTCGGCGCCGGGGCTGGACCTCGACCTCGTCCAGGGAGGCCCCCGTCGCATCGGGCGCTGGGAGCACAGCCTGGTCGTCTGCCGCGGCCTGGGGGGTGTCAACGCATGCCTGATGGTCCGGCGTTGAGCGGCCACGCGGTCGCCGGGAGACACAGCCGGGAGACACCGGGACAAGCACCGGAGGAGGGACCGATGAGTATCCGTGATCAGGTGGTGGCGGTCATGTCCGGCCTGGGCTTTCAGCTCGGCGAGCTGGCGGACGGGGCGAGCATGCAGGACCTGGGGATCGACTCCACTGAGCTGGTCGAGATCGTCGTGGCTCTGGAGAAGCACTTCGCCATCAGTATCGACTCCGAGGTTCAGGGCACCGTTACCAGCGTGGGCGACCTGGTCTCCCGGGTCAGTGACCTGCTGGCCACCGACGTCGCGATGAAGGGATGAGACCATGCCGAGAATCGAGAACAGCATCGACATCAACGCGGACGCGCACCGTGTTTTCGACATCACCAATGACATCGCCAGGTGGCCGAAGATCTTCAACGAGTACAGTGCCGCCACGGTGATCTCGCAGGAGCGTGAGGGCCGCTACACCGAGATCGTCTTCGAGCTGACGAACCCGGAGGGTTCGTCCTGGCGGTCCTGGCGCCTGCTCGACCATCGGGAGCTGACCGCGATCGCGGAGCGGCGGGACCCCCGCTACCCCTTCGAGTACATGCACCTGAGGTGGACCTACGAGCCGGTACCCGGCGGTACCCGGATGACGTGGGTGCAGGACTTCGAGCTGGACGACACGTTCGACGTTCCGCTGCCGACGGTGCTCGAGCGCATGGTGGCGCACACCAGGCAGAACCAGGACGCCATCCGGGACAAGATCGAGTCCGGCGCGGTCTGAGGCGACGTGAACGCACCCGCCTCCATGACCCCGATCCGCTGGGGACCGGTCGCCATCCCGATCACCACCGCGGTCCTGGTTCCCGCGGCCTTGCGGATCCTGCTGCGCAACCCGGCGTTGCCGGGGCCCGTCCTGGCGCGGTACCTGGCCGGCCTCCCGCTGGCGGCACTGGGGATCTGGATGGTCACGGACACCGTGAACCGCGTGTACCTGCGGCAGAACACGCCGCTGGGCGACAAGCCCCCCGAGCGCCTCGTCCGCACCGGTTGGTACCGCGTCATCCGCAACCCGATGGCGCTGGGCATGACAGCGCTGCTCGTGGGCGAGGCACTGCTGCTCGGCTCGGTCCCGGTGCTCGCGTGGGCGGTCGTGGTGTTCGCGGTGTCCGCCACCGCAGCGCTGAAGGTCGAAGAACCGAGCCTGCTGGCGGCCTTCGACGAAGAGTACGCACGCTACGCACGCGAGACACCTCGGTGGTTGCCGTCACCCGCCCGCCGCGGGCGCTCCGCACAGTGAGGCCGAGCCGACAGGGGGAACCGAATGTATATCGACCTGAGCCTTCCGATCAGAAGACAGGCGCCCGGGGTCGACTTCGAGCAGTGGCTGCACAAGGACGGCATACGTCACCTGTCGCGGCGTATCCGCAGCCTGCCCGGCGACAGCCGGTGGCAGCGGGTCGTCAACTACTGGCGTTGGCTCACCGGGCGGCGCAGGCTCTCCGAACGCGACCTGCCGGGGGGCATGTTCCTGTCCAACGAGTTCTACCGAATGTCGGTGCATCAAGGGACGCACATCGACGCGCCCTTTCACTACGGCCCGCTGTGTGAGGGCAAGCCCGCGAAGAAGGTCCTCGACATGCCGCTGGACTGGTTCATGGGGCCGGGCGTGGTGCTTGACGTGCGGGCCGGCGACCCGACGGTGACAGCCGAGACGGTCAAGGCGGCCATCGGTGATGCCGCCGTCGCGCCGGCGCCGGGCTCCATCGTGCTGTTCCGTTCGGACTCCGACCTGCGGGTGGGCACGCCCGAGTACTTCACCGAGTCGACGGTCATCACGCCGAGCGCGGTCGACGAGCTACTACGGCGGGGCGTCAGGGTCATCGGGACCGACTGCTGGAGCTTCGACGGCCCAGCCCGGTGCATGGTGGAGAACTTCTACCGGACCGGGGACAGCCGGGCCCTGTGGCCGACCCATCTGCACGGCAGGGAGCGCGAGTTCGTCCAGATCGAGGGGTTGGCCAACCTGAGGTCGATCCCCGCGGGTCGGTTCACCGTCGTGGCGTTCCCCATCGCGCTCATGGACGCCGGAGGCGCCTGGTGCCGTGCGGTGGCGGTCGCGCAGGACCAGCAGGACCCCGGCCCGAGCACAACGGTGCCCTGATGAGTGAGCTGCCGATGAGTGCACTACCGGCCGAGACCGAACCGGAGACCGACAGGGGGTGGGGCATCGGTGTGGAAACCGGCGAGCGGGTCACCCAGGCAGCGGAGAGAGCGCGCAGAGACCCGGGCCTGCTGGAGGAGTTCGTGCCGGTGGGTGGCCCCTTTACCCGGATCGACACGCACGCCTACTCCGGAATGCGGGTGACCCCGTTCTACGACCCCTTACTGGCCAAGGTCATAGTGTGGGCGGCGGACCGCGGGCAGGCGCTCGCCCGGATGACCCGAGCGCTGAAGGAGTTCCGGGTCTCCGGTTCCGGTGTGCACACTACCATCGGTTTTCTGCGCGAGGTGCTCGCGCATCCGTTGTTTCGTGACGGAAAACACACCACGTCGCTGATGGAGGAGATGCTGACCCCCACGAGGGAGCCGACCGGCTTCTTTTCAGCGATGTCTCAGCCGCCTGAGGCGGGTTATACTGAGCACGGATCCTCGGAGAGGAACGAGTCATGGACCAGTCGACGCAAGTGCTGGTGATCGGTGGCGGCCCAGCCGGTTCCACTGCGGCCACTCTCCTGGCCCGCGAGGGGTTCGAGGTGACCCTCATGGAGAAGGAGGTCTTCCCGCGCTACCACATCGGCGAGTCACTTCTGCCGTCCTGCCTGCCCATCATGGACCTGCTCGGCGTACGGGAGAAAGTCGACGCATACGGCTTCCAGGTCAAGAGGGGGGGGTACTTCGACTGGGGAGGCGAGCAGTGGAACCTCACTTTCGGTGACAAGTTCGAGGACCTCACCTTCAGCGAGCGGTTTGTGGACAACAACTACGGCTACCAGGTCCCGCGCGCGGATTTCGACCAGCTCCTCCTAGAGCACGCCAAGAGCCAAGGGGTGACAGTCCTGGAAGGAGTGGAGGTCAAGCGACTGGTATTCGACGGTGCCCGGCCGCGGACCGCGGTCTGGTCGCCGGCGGCTCGGGATGCCCAGACCCAGGAGCACGAGACCGGCTTCGACTTCCTGGTCGACGCATCAGGCCGAGCGGGCGTCATGACGACACGCTATCTGCGCACTCGGCGTCACCACGAGGCGTTCAAGAACATCGCCGTCTGGGGATACTGGAAGGGCGCGAAAAAACTTCCCGTCGGCCCGGAGGGAGCGATAGCGATCTGCTCCGTGCCGGACGGCTGGTTCTGGGGGATCCCACTGCATGACGGCAGCCTCAGCGTCGGGCTGGTGAACCACAAGGACACCTTCAAGCTGAAGAGGCAGCGGGGAGCGAGCCCAGACCGGATCTACCGCGAGGCGATCGACGAATGCCCGGCGATCGCCGACCTACTGACGCCCGCCGAGCTGGTCACGTCGCTGCGCATCGAGCAGGACTACTCGTATACCGCGGAACGCTTCACAGGACCGGGCTACTTCCTCGCCGGCGACGCCGCATGCTTCTTGGATCCCCTGCTCTCAACCGGGGTGCACCTCGCCACGTACAGCGCGCTACTAGCCGCGGCGAGCCTTTCCAGCATTCTTCGGGACGAAGTCGGCGAGGACGAGGCGCAGGATCTCTACGAGCGGACCTACCGACAGTCGTATTTCCGACTACTGGTGGTCGTCGCGAGCCTGTATCAGCAGTATCGCGGCAAGGACTCCTACTTCTGGGAGGCGCAGCGACTCACGCTCAACGACTGCAGCGCCACTGACCTGAAACAGGCGTTCGTGAATGTCGTGTCCGGTATCGAGGACCTGCGTGACGCCCAGGCGACGCTCGATCTCGCGATGGACGCCGGGGGCAAGGTGGTCGCCGAGGAGTTCCGCTCCACGAACACCGTTGACTCCATGCCGCCTGAGGATCACGAGCTCGTGCAGGCCAGGATGCAGTTCTTCCACTCGGCGATGGTGAGCCAGGATGTTCGAGGGCTTTGCGTGGTGACGAAGCCGCGGCTGGGCCTGGCCCGCCCGTGACCACGACGGCCTCTCCACCGGCGACCTTCGCTGAGCTCGCTGTCGCCCTCAGAACATGGCGGGAGTTCTCGTATGACAGATTCGTCCGTGTCTAACCGGGCAGCCGTGCTGCAGCTCGTCCAGCTGTCTTCGCGGCTCGACCCGTGGGCGGTCCGTGCCGCCGCCACGCTGCGGCTGCCCGACCTGGTGGCCGACGGCGCCGACACCACCAGCGAGTTGGCGGCCCGGTCGGGTACCGACCCGGATGCGCTCGGCCGGCTCATGCGGCACCTGAGGATTCTGGGGCTGTTCCGCACCACCGCAGCCGGCCGGTGGGAGCTCGCCGAGCTCGGTGAGCTCCTGCGGGATGACCACCCGATGCGAATACGGAGAACCCTGGACCAGGCTGACCACTATGTGCAGAAGGTAGACAGGAGCGCCCACGGCCTGCTGGAGGCGGTGCGCACAGGTGGCGCGGTCTGGGAGAGGTTGCACGGGCTGTCGTTCTGGGACGACATGAGCGCCGACCCCCGGTTCGGCAGGGGCTTCGATGCGCAGATGGCCCGGCATTCGGCCCTGTACAGCCCGGCGATCACCCGAGGCTACGACTGGTCGACCGTCGAGCACGTCGTCGACGTGGGCGGGGGTACGGGCCGCACGCTGGTGACCATCCTCGGCACCCATCCGCATCTGCGCGCAACCCTGGTCGACCTGCCGGGCCCGGTTGCGGGCGCGGCCACTGTCCTTGAGGAGGCCGACGTGGCCGGCCGGTGCGTGGTGGTGGCGCAGAGCTTCTTCGACCCGCTGCCCCCCGGTGGTGACGTGTACCTCCTCGCCAACACCGTCCACGACTGGAGCGACGAGGACAGCGCGCGGATCCTGCGGCGGTGCGCGCAAGCCGCCGGCCCGGGCGGCCGGGTGCTGCTGGCTGACCGCGTCGTCACCGATGAGGCGGACGAGGCCGCGCAGGCCTTCGTCAGCGGTGTGGACCTGCTCATGTTGATGCTGAACAGCGGCCGAGAGCGGAGCGAGGAGGAGTTCCGCGAGCTCGGCGCGACCGCGGGCCTGCGGCATACCGCGACGCATGCCCTGGCGGACTATCCCCTGATGTCGCTGGTGGAGTACGTCGTCGAAGGCTGAACCTGTGAGGAGTGACGTTCATGCACCAGGAAACCGTCCAGTGCTGCGTGGTCGGCGGCGGCCCGGCAGGGATCATGTCGGGCGTGCTGCTGGCTCGGCAGGGCATCGACGTGCTCGTGCTGGAGAAGCACGCCGACTTCCTGCGGGACTTCCGCGGCGACACCATCCACCCGTCGACCCAGGAGCTGATGTACGAACTGGGCTGGCTCGATGAGTTCCAGCAGGTCCCCCATTCGAGAATGGACCGCGTCACGTTCGCTCTCGGCGGGAAGGCTGTGACGATCGCGGATTTCCGCAAGCTGAAGGTGCACTGCCGGTACATCGCGTTCATGCCGCAATGGGACTTCCTGGACTTCCTGGCCGCCAAGGGGAAGATGTTTCCGAGTTTCAGGCTGTTGCAGAGCACCGAAGTGAGCGATCTGCTCACCGAAGGCGGCCGTGTGGTCGGAGTGCGCGCCACCACTGTGAACGGTCCCCTAGAGGTGCGCGCGAACCTGGTCGTCGCCGCAGACGGCCGGCACTCCACCTGCCGCGCCCAGAGCGGACTGGAGACGATTTCCGAAGCTCCATTCATCGACGTGCTGTGGTTCCGCCTGTCACTGAAGGACAAGAAGGAGCTCAAGCTCTTCCAGGGCGGGAAGGGAATTCTGGTCGGGCTCGACCGCGGAGACTTCTGGCAGGCCGCCTACGTCATTCCCGCCAGTGCCTACCCGGAGTTGCGTGCAGCCGGGCTGGCTGAGCTCCACGCCAGGGTCGCTTCGCTGGCGCCCGTGCTGCGCGACCGCATGCACGAGGTCGATACGTGGGACAAGGTGTACAAGCTCACCGTCCGCGTGGACCGGCTCAGAACCTGGCACAGACCGGGCCTGCTGTGCATCGGTGACGCCGCGCACGCCATGTCCCCGGCCGGGGGTGTCGGGATCAACCTGGCCGTCCAGGACGCGGTGGCCACCGCGAACATCCTCGGACCCAGGCTACGCCTGAACACGCTGCACGACAGCGACTTGTCACTGGTCCAGGCGCGCCGAGAACTGCCCACCAGGATCACTCAGAAGTTCCAAGTCGTGGTGCTGCGCGACCTCTACCCCAAGGACCTGAACGACGACACGAACCGTCATCCGCCACCGATCTTCACCGCGTTCCGAATGTTTCCACCACTGCGCCATGCCATGGGACGTTTCATCGGACTGGGCGTCCGCCCGGAACACATCAGCAACTGACAATTCGACGCAACAGTGCCCCTAGGGAGCCGCCCGTGTCCAGCACCTACGACAACCCGTCCGCCACCGCACCGGCCGACACCTCACCCGCCGTGCGGCTCATCCAGATGGTTCAGGGCTACCAGGTCACCCAGGTCGTGGGCACCGTCGCTCGACTGGGTCTGGCCGACCGGCTCATCACGGGACCGAAGTCCAGTGCCGAGCTGACCAGGGCCACCGGCGCTGATCCCGATGGGCTCGTCCGACTGTTACGCGCCGCCGCCACCGTAGGGTTGATAACCGAGGCCGAGCCGGACCGGTTCGGCCTCACCCCTCTGGGGGCCTGCCTGGCCACCCACGCTCAGCCCGTATCCCTGCGCGACTTCGCCATCGCGGTGGGTGCCCCGGGCCATTGGCTTCCCTGCGGGCGAATGTTCGACGCGGTGATGAACGGCCGTTCCGCCACCGCCACCGCACTGGGCATGGGGCTCTGGGACTACTACCGGGAAAACCCCGAGGAAGGCGCGACCTTCGCCAGGGCCATGGGGAGCCTGTCGGCCAGTATCGCCATCGACATCGCAGCTTGCTACGACGTGACCCGGTTCTCCCGGATCGTCGACATCGGCGCCAGTCAGGGCATCCTGCTCGCCAGCCTGCTGGAGGCGGCGCCGCAGGCCACCGGCACGCTCTTCGACCGGCCTGAGATGATCACCCAAGCCCGCGCGGTGATCACCGCTCGGGGACTGGCCGAGCGGGTGGAACTCGTCGGCGGCGACTTCCTCACCGAGGTACCGCCGGGTGGTGACCTGTATGTGCTCAAGTCGGTCCTGCACGACTGGGACGACGACCACGCGCAGCGGATCCTGGCCAACTGTCACCGGGCCGCCCGGCCCGGGTCCACGCTGTTGGTGGTCGAGGGCGTCGTGCCGACCGAGCCGTCCCCACTGCATCTGATGAACCTGCTCATGCTCGTCCAAGTGGGGGGACGTGAACGCACCCACGAGCAGCACCAAGCCCTGTTGGAGGCTGCCGGCTACCGGCTGGAGCGGGTCATCCTGCCCCAACCCGGCGCGTATCCCGGGTGGAGCCTGCTCGAAGCCCACCGGCGCTGACCGCCGAGTGCGTATGTCGTTTCGGTAGCCTCACTGTTGCTGTAGCCGTAGCTTGACCACCAGTAGGGGACTTATTCTTCCGGGCGCTTGGCCACGACCATGAGGTAACCGAATTCCGGGACATCGACCATATCCGCTGCATCGAACCGGCCAGTCATCTCGTCACCGAACATAGCCGCAAGGCCCGGCTGCGCTCGGCTCATTCGCGCCGACAGCCAGATGAAGCTCTTGCGCAGAGTCTGCTCGCTGATGTCCGAGATCTCCTCGAACCACAGCCCCGCCTGCCGGAGCAACGGTGGATAGTCCTCGGCCTGCACCATGGTCGACATGAAGTAGTCGTGAAACCCGTCCACCGTAGGCCGCTTCGCGGCGGGGATCGGTGCACGCTCGAACAAGTCGGTCAGGACCAGCCGTCCCCCCGGCCGGAGTGACCGGCAGACCTGCGCGAGCACCTGCCCACGGTCCGGCATGTGCGGAATTGACTCGAGGGCGATGGCAGCGTCGAAGGACTGCGCCGGAAACGGCAGCTCCATCGCATTCGCCCGCTGGAACAACACCTGTTCGGCGAGCCCCGCCGACTCCGCGAGGGAGTTGGCAAGCCTGACCTGCTCCTGGCTTACCGAGATACCGGTCACCCGGGCGCCGGTGAGTCGGGCTATCCGCACACCAGGTCCGCCGACCCCGCAACCGACATCGAGTACGCGGCTTCCGGCTCCGATCTTCAACTTCTCGGCCATCACATCGGTCAGCCGGTCAGCCGCTTCGTCGGGAGACACCTCGCTTTCGGGGTCATCCCAGTAGCCGACGTGCAGGTTGTCGCCCGGCTTCGTCGCCGCACTCAGAGCGAAACGATCATAATGATGACCGACCTCGTCGGGCACGGGCGTGAGAGCGGATCTCTTCTGCGACATGGTTTCCCCTCTGTAGCGTTGACGGTGAAGGGCGCCAGAAAACGACGAGCGGAGCGTCAAACGTAGCACGAGTCAGGGTGGCCACAGGATCTACCGCTCCATGCACAAAACGTCACCACGCCCATCGACGACCGGAAAGGGCTCCGCCGGCACGAGCTCAAGCCTACCACCTTCTGCCCCCTCCCGAACCCACCGAACGGGTTTCCCCGCAACGGACTCTCCAGTGATAATCTTCGGGTGGTAGGTCCCGGATGACGCTCAGGACGGTTTCAGTCTCCTGCATTACGCAGCCTTCCCCGCCTGGCCATCACGATCACCTCTGCCCCTCCGCCCCGCTCCCGGCTCTCCCGGAACCCTTGGCGAGTCGCTACTCCCGCGGCTACCGGGGGCACTCCGTCACCCTGGGGCTCGCGCCCTGTAGGTGATCCCGCCAGTGCATGGCTTTTCGAAAATCTGCTAGAATAACCGCCTGTCGCTGCGACCGTTTGAGCCGAAGAGCTGGGAGCCAAGACCGAGATGGGTGTGTTGGACGGCAAGGGCGCAGTGGTCACCGGCGGGTCGAGAGGTATCGGTCGCGCGATTGTGCAGCGGTTGGCGGCCGACGGGGCCGCAGTGGTGTTCAACTTCGCGCGGAGCGCTGATCAGGCAGCGGAGGTCGAGCAGGTGGTACGGGACGCGGGAGGTCACGCCCGCGCTGCTCAGATCGATCTCGCCGACTCGGGGGCGGTCGACGAGCTGATGGCCTGCGCCGACCGACACCTGGACGGCTTCGACATCCTGGTCAACAATGCCGTCTTGGACTTTGCCCACACTGCAATCGCCGACACCAGCGAAGAGCTATACGACGCGGTCATGACCGTCAACGCGAAATCGGCCTTCCTCACCATGCGCCACGCTGCCCGCAGCATGCGGGACAACGGAAGGATTATCAACATCTCGACCCTCATGACCACCCGACCCGGCCCGAACAGCGCACCTTATGTGGCCAGCAAGGGCGTGGTCGAACAGCTCACCAAGGTTGCGGCGATTGAACTCGGCGGCCGAGGCATCACCGTCAACGTCGTCTGTCCCGGCGCGACCGATACCGAGCTGCTACGACACTACAACCCCGAGGCCACCCTTGAGCGAATCGCCAGGCTGACACCTTTGGGCCGCCTCGGCCAGCCCGATGACATCGCTGACGTCGTGGCGTTGCTAGCCGGTCACGACGGTCGCTGGCTCACCGGCCAGATCATCTATGCAACTGGAGGCCTCACCTGACCACCCGCCTCACCGGCCCCCATACACGAGATCATCAATAGCGCTGACGGTGGCGTGGCGAAGCGGTTGGTCATCTCGTCTCGCCACGACACCAGTCGAGCCCACGAGGCGAACACAGCGTTTACCGCCCGATCCCGGGTCGGGCAGCTCGATTGGTCGCGCTGATCGCCTGCCGACACACGGATAGGTGAAACTAGGTGATCTCGTCAAGATGCCCATATTGGGCGAGATCCTCCTCTACGCGGTCCACAAAGAACTCCATAGGCGCTGGAAACAGTGCGCGACTGCCACCAGCTTCAAGCTCGTATAGGTCCAGGTCGTCTCGGCTCACACAGCAAGCGTCGGAGTCAATAAAGGCCCGGAACTCGGCGGCGGATAGCACACCGTCATTACCGGCCTCGATACCCGCAGCGAACCCGCGCGGGTCCCATTCGGTTTCTTTCCAGCCGGGAACGTGACGTGCGCCGTCCGTCATGGTCTTGATGGCAGCGGGGGTGAGCGCCTCTTCGATACCGAGGACTCCGCGTACTCGGTCGACCAGCAGTAGGCCCATCGCATAGGACACGCGCCATGCGCGGGTACCTGCCGGTTTTCGCGTGGTCGGCCTCGGTGTAGATGCTAGACGTGCGACAAAATCCGTAATCAAGCCCGGTGCGATTCGCTCTCTCGGGTTGACGAACCGCGTCAGGTCCCAGACGTTGCACCCCACGGCTACGGCGAACCCGAGTCGCGGATACGCACGGCACTCTGTCCACCACCCGTAGAAACGCGCGCCACTGTGACCGTAGGACCAGTCGGGACGCCCTAGGTTGTGCAGCTGAACACCCAGACCACATACCAGGACGTCCGAGTCACCTGGCAGTTTCCTGGAGACATGGGGCGTCAACATCTGGCGCATAGAGCGAGACGCGAGGATAGGACCAGCGCGTCCCCGTCCGCCATTCAGCGCAGCCGTCAACCACTGTGCCAGGTCCTCAGCGGTGCTCAGCATCCCTGCGCCCGGATGTGCTGCCAAGTGGATGGCCGGCGAGGGGAAGACGAGCGACCCAAAGCGCGCGTACCCCGTAGCGCAACGGTCGCCCAGCCGAGGTCCAAGGTTTTCCGAGTTCGGGTCCGGAATACAGCTCGACGTCATGCCGAGTGGCTCGAGGATCGTATTAGCCACGTACTGGCTGTACGAGCAGCCGTCAGGGTTAACCGTTGCGACCAGGTGACCTAAAATGTCCCAACCCAGGTTCGAGTACTGAACCCTCTCTCCCACCCTCGCGGTCCATAGCGCGCCGATCCCACCGTACTCGCGTCCTTGCGTTTGACCGAGGACGGACGAGAGGTGATCGGCCAGGTCCCCGGAACGGGTCAGTCCCGCGCTCGGCGTGTCCGTGCGCAACCCACTGCTATGGACTAAGAGATCATACACCGTGACCGCGCGCGCGCCAAGCGGGTTGCTGACCGGGAAGTCTGCGATGTACCGCACGATGGGAGCGTACAGATCAAGCAACCCCCTCTCCGCGAGTTGGAGGACGGCAATCGCGACAAACCACTTTGAGACCGAACCGACAGGCAGGACATCGTACGGTGTCATGGACGTGCCGTCGGCCAGATTCGCGTAGCCGTAGCCCCTGCTGTAGACAACACCCTGGCGACCTGCGATCGCGATGGTGACCCCAGGAGTTCCGGTCGCTTCCAGGACGTGCGGCACATAGTCAGCCAGGGCGGATTCTAAAAAAGATTCACACCGCGGATCGGTGAAGTCCACTTATGCCACCTCCCGTGCTTCGACGCCCCTCCGGCTGTCGACAAACTAGCCCGACACCGCAATTTTACCGCAATCCCGACCGGGGTACGGGCCCACCAGCCGGCATCGGCGGCGGCATGGACCTCCGGTGAGCCACCCCGAAGCCAGGCGTAAGACTGCCTTGTCAACCGAACCATGGGCGAGGTTTCCCCAGGGTTCCATCAGTTCGAGAAATGACCGCATAAAGCGGGTTCGGGTGCTGGGGAGGTTGAGGTGACACGCCGGATCGAGTGTCTTAACAGGCTAGACACAACCCCTGAAGATGACCGAGGTTCCTATGCCACTGATTGCCTCGAAAGACCGTGCCGTGTAGCCATCGTGCCTTGTCCGGCCCGCGGTTCATCACCGAGAACCGCGCCGAGCCTGTCGGTGGGGACGCGGGTGGGGATCTCAGGGCTGTTCATGCCGGATGCCGCGCGCTCGCCGAGCGCGTGAACCAGGTAGTTGATCAGCGGTCGAGGCGGGGCTTGCGCTACGAGCTCGGGTTTCTGTCGGCTGTGGTGGCGGCCACGACGGCGTGCGCCGGGCACGACGAGGTGGCCGCGCAGGCCCGGTGAGCCGCAGACGCATAGTGGTCCGGCGTTTGTTTCCTGCCTGGCCAGGAAGCCCCCTATTCGCGATCGTCACCAGACGTAGGCTGCTGCCGCTGCTACGCCCCGCGTACGGGCCGCGCGCCGCTCACGCGGCTCGGCCGGTCCGGTGAGCACGGGACGGTGCACCAGCATCCATGAGACCCTCCCTGCGGCGCTGCGCTCAGCGGGCGCGCCGGGCAGTCAGCGCGCCGGGTGCGCGGACAGCCGGCGGGCGATCTCGACGATCACGGGTTGGAGCAGGATCGGTGATGTGCCGCTGAGCAGGTTGCGCTCGGCCACCTCCAACACCACGACCTTCCCGCCGGCGAGCAGTTCCCCGGCCGAGCGGGGGGCTGCGCCGACGGTCTCGGGATGGACGATGGTGATGTCGGTGAAGGTCGCGGCCAGGTAGCGGCTGGCGAACTGGGTGAACGAGTCGCCGATCATGCGGACGGGCTGGTTGACGGTGCCCGCGGCGGGCACGGAGACCAGGCGCAGCGGGACCCGGAAGTCACTGGCGACCGAGCGGGTGCGGTCCGCCGGTCCGGCCGGTGCCAGCGAGTACGTCGAGATCACGTGCTCGCCGCCGCGACCGATCAGCGGGCTGATGTCGTCGGGCCACAGAGTCGGGCCGGCCGGGGCCACCTGCCAGGTCCGGGTGATGCCGGGTTGCACCAGCTCGCCCAGCGCGTAGGTCATCGCCACTCCCCCTTCCTGGCTCCAGTGGGTGTCGGCCGGGTAGTACACCGGGGAGCCCTTGCGCCGGGCTATGTCGGCGAGCGCCGGCCGCAGGTCGATTGCGCCGGCCTCGGTGACCACCCGGCGCCAGAACTCACTCCTGGCCCGCGATGCGCAGTCCCGTCCCAGGTAGTCGGCGGGCAGCTGCTCGGGCACCATGGTCGTCTTGTCGGGGGCCACCAGCAGCACGAACCGCCGACCGGAGGCTTCCACCGCGGTGCGCAGCCGGCGCAACGAGATCATCGTGTCGGTCAGCGAGCGGGACGGCACGCACGCGCCACTGACATCCGCGCCGAGATAGAGCCAGCCCTCGCGGCCCTCGATCACCGAAGGGAAGGCGGCGATCGTGGGTCGCAGGGCCGGCGCGAGGACGGGCTCCACCGCCGGCTCCGGCGGTGGAGCGGACAGCGCGGCCGGCTCGCCGAAGACACCTCTGCTGAGCGCCTCGGTCGCCCACACCGCGCTGTCCCTCCACGGCAGGTTGTCCGCCGCCCAGGCGGGCAGTCCGGTGAGCCAGGCCCAACCGTCGCGCGGGTCGCCGAACGTGGTCAGCGCCCGGTTCTCGAACCGGGCGGCGTGGGCGCCGAGGCTGTGGGCGATGGTCGGCCCGAAGAAGAACAGACCCGCGCAGGCCAGCGCGGTGAGCCGGCGACCGCGGTGCCGTGCGCGGCGCACCGGACCGCCGGCTGAGCCGGCAGTCGGACCACCGCCGGCTGAGCCGGCTATCAGGCCCACGTCGAGGTGGCTGCGGTCGGTCACCGACATGGCGCGCACGGTAGCTCGACGCGCTCGCCTATCCTGCACCGGCTGACCCGCCGGACGGGGGGAGAACTCCAATGCAGGGCCGTCGCATCGAGTGGACCGGCGAACGTTGCGTGCCGTGGGCGCCGGATCTGCAGGTGGTCTACGAGCACTACCACCGGTACGCGCTGGCCGCCCACTTCAGCACCGGCGCGCGGGTGCTGGACCTCGGCTGCGGGGAGGGCTTCGGACCCGCGCTGCTGGCCGCGCAGGCCCGCGAGGTGGTGGGTGTCGACATCGACCCGCTGACGGTGGAGCACGCTGCGGCCCACTACCGCGGGGACAACCTGCGCTTCACGGTCGGGTCGATGACCGATCCCCGGCTGCTCGCCGGGGCGCAGCCCTTCGAGGTCATCACCTGCTTCGAGGCCCTGGAACACATCGAGGAGCAGGACACCCTGATCGCGGTGGTGCTCCGGCTACTGGCGCCGGGCGGGCTGTTTCTGACCAGCACACCCGACGTGGACGTGTACAGCCACGAGCACGGCAACGACAACCCCTTCCACGTCCGGGAGCTCACCGAGCCGCAGTTCCAGGCGCTGCTGGGGGGCTCGCTGCGCCACGTCGCCATCCTGCGGCAGAACGTCGCCGTCGGGTCGCTCATCACCGGCGCGGCGGCGACCGGCTCGAGGACAGGCGCGGGGACCGCGCAGTCGCTACGCAGAGCACCGGAGGGCGGATGGCGGGTGACGGGGGGGTCGCCGCACACCTACCTGCTCGGTGTCGCCTCGGATGCGGCACTGCCGGAACTGCCCGAGCTCAGCGTACTGGTCGACCCCGACCTGACCCTGGTGCGCGACGCGCACCGGGCGCTGGCGCAGGAACGGCAGCGGGCCGCCGGGCTCCGCGACGAGCTGGCTGACCAACGGCGGCAGGCCGCCGCCGACCAGGCCGAGGCCGCGCGGCGCCGCGACCGGCTGGTCGACGACATGCACCGGCTGCGCGACGAGCTGGCCGCGGCACTGCGCCGGGCCCAGCGGGCGGAGTCATCGGCGGCGTGGCAACAGGAGATCGCCGGCGACGCCGAGCGCCGCGCCCTGGAGCTGGAAGGCCAGGTGCTGGTGTCGCGCGCGGAGCAGTCGGCCACCGCGCACCGGCTGATCTCCCGCTACCGGGGCACCGTGGAGCGCGCGGCGCCGCGCGGGACGCTGCGCCGTGACCTCTACGAGCGCGCGCTGGGGCGCGGGCTGCCGGCCGCGGCTCCCGAGGCGCAACCGCCCGGCCCGGTGCGGCTGCGCACCAGCTCCTCACCGCTGCTCAGCGTCGTCGTGCCGGTGCACGGCAAGTGGGAGTACACCCGAGCCTGCCTGGCCAGCATCGAGCGGCACCGTCCGTGCGTCCCGTTCGAGGTGGTGGTCGTCGACGACGCCTCACCGGATCGCACCGCCGAGCTGGTCAGCGCCAGCCCAGGCGTGCGGCTGGCGCGCACCCAGCGCAACGTCGGGTTCGTCGGGGCATGCAACCTCGGCGCCGGTCACGCCCGAGGGGACTACCTGCTGTTCCTCAACAACGACACCGAGGTGCGGCCCGGCGCCTTGGACGCGCTGGTCGACGCGGCCGAGTCGGACCCCGAGATCGGCCTGGTCGGCGCGATGCTGGTGTACCCGGACGGGCGCTTGCAGGAAAGCGGCGGCATCATCTGGGCCGACGGGTCGGGCTGGAACTACGGGCGCGACGGGGACGCCACCGCGCCGCAGTTCCAGGTGCGGCGCGATGTCGACTACTGCTCCGGAGCGGCGCTCCTGGTGCGCCGGGAGGTGTTCGAGCGCGTCGGTGGGTTCGACCAGCGGTACGCGCCCGCCTACTACGAGGACACCGACCTGGCCTTCGCCATCCGGGCGAGCGGGCACCGGAGCATCGTCGAGCCGCGCGCGGTGGTGGTGCACCACGAGGGCGTCTCGCACGGCACCGACCGCACCGCCGGCGTCAAGCGCTACCAGGAGATCAACCGCGCGCTGTTCGTCGACAAGTGGGCGCCGGCCCTGGCCGAGCATCTACCCGCCGCCAGCGAGCTCAACGTGTGGGTGGCGCGCCAGCGGGGGCCGGCCGGCCACCGGGGCGGGCTGGTCCTCGTCGCCGACCACCAGGTGCCCACACCAGACCGGGACTCCGGGTCGATGCGCATGCACCGGCTGCTGCTGGCGCTGGTCGAGCTGGGTCAGCGGGTGGTGTTCTTCCCGGGCAACGGCGCGCTGCCGCAGCCCTACACCGCGCAGCTGCAGCGCCAGGGGATCACCGTGATCCCCGACGCGGCCGGGCAGGCCACCTTCCTGCGTGAGGCGGGCGCGGCGCTGCGCCTGGCGGTGCTGTCCCGACCGCAGACGGGATGGGCGCTGCTGGAGGAGCTGCGGATGCGCGCGCCGCGCTGCCTCGTCGGCTATGACACGGTGGACCTGCACTTCCTGCGCCTGCAACGGCAGGCCGAGCTGGCCGCCGCGACAGGCGACGAGCAGAGCGCGACGGCCCTGGCGGGCAGGGCGGCCGCGTCGCGGGAGCTGGAGCTGGGGCTGGTGCGGGCCGTCGACCTGACCCTGGTGGTCTCCGAGCACGAGCGGAGCCTGCTGCTCGGCCTGCTACCGGAGGCGGACGTGCGGGTGCTGTCCAATGTGCACCATCCGCCCGGTGAGGTACCGGGGCCGGGGGGGCGCACGGGGTTGTTGTTCGTCGGTGGCTTCGACCACCTGCCCAACCGGGACGCGGCGCGCTGGATGGCCCGCGAGGTGCTGCCGCTGGTGCACCGCCACCGCCCGGACACGGTGCTGCATGTGGTGGGCAGCAATCCCTCGCCCGATGTGCTTGAGCTGGCCGACGAGACCGTCGAGGTGCACGGCTGGGTGGCCGACCTGGTGCCGCTGCACCGGCGGTGCCGGCTGTCGGTGGCGCCGCTGCGGTTCGGGGCCGGCGTGAAGGGGAAGGTGGGCGAGAGCATGGTCGCCGGCCTGCCCACGGTGGGCACGCCGGTGGCTGTCGAGGGGATGGGGCTGGTGGACGGGCAGCACGTGCTGGTGGCCGCCGACGCCGCCGGGTTCGCCGACCGGGTGGTGACGTTGCTCGAGGACGACGCGCTGTGGTGCGCGTTGTCCTCGGCCGGGGCCGGCGTGATCGCGCAGCGGTTCGGGCCCGACGTGGCCCGCGCGGCACTGCGGGATGTGCTGGACACCGCCACCAAGCCGGCGCCCTCGACAAGATCCAACCCATCCGCGAAGCCATCGCCGACGAGCTGATCGGAGACGACCGGTGACGGACTGGAAGCCACTCGCCACCGCTATGGCCGAGACACTTGTCGCCATAGGAGAGCTGACCGACACAGCGTGGCGCCGAGCGTTCACCCACACCCCGCGACATATCTTCGTTCCCGATCACAGCCTGGTCAACGCCTACTCCCAGACCGCTCTCGTCACACAATGGCGCACCGCCGACGAGACGGGCGACCAACGCCCCACCTCCTCAGCGAGCGCGCCGGGCGCGGTCGCCATCATGCTTGAGCGGCTCACCTTGCAGGATCACCACCGGGTCCTAGAGATCGGCACCGGAACCGGCTACAGCGCGGCGCTGCTGTGTCACCGGCTAGGCGCGGCGAACGTGTACTCCATCGACATCGATCCCGCACTCGTCAGCCAGGCGCAGCTCACGCTCAAGAACCTTAGCTACCAGCCCACACTGGTCGCCGCCGATGGCTACACCGGCCTGCCCGACGGCGCGCCCTACGATCGCATCCTGGCCACCTGCGCGATCACCCACATCCCGCCCGAATGGATACGGCAACTCGCCGATGGCGGTCGCATCGTCGCCCCCATCGCCGGCAGCTCGACCAACCCCCTCGTTGTTCTCGACAAAACAGCGCCCGACGAGGTCACCGGATACTTCGGCAACAACAATGGCAACAACAATATGGGCTTCATGCCACTACGCCACGACCTCCAGAGCCCCTTTGGCCCCGACGAGACAGCCGGCCCCACTGCGTCCGGAATGGCCCACCACGGCACCACCACAACAGATCCCCGTCGGGTTCACGAAGCGAGCCCGGGCCTGGCCCTGTTCTGCCGACTCCATGTGCCGGGCCTACGCCTGGGTTATGACACGGACTCCCCACACTCCACCGACCGCACCCGCGCAATCAGGATCATCGCCCACACCGCCGATGCCGTCGCCAACGTCTCCTTCCAGCCCGAGGACGGGAGATGGCCCGTCATCCAACGGGGCCCCTGCCGCATCTGGGACACCATCGAGACAGCCATGGCATTATGGGGCCACCTTCGCCGGCCTGACATCTCCCGGCTCGGCGTCTCCGCCCTCGACGACCTCAACCGGCAATACGTGTGGCTCGACGACCCCGACGGGCCTTACTCCTGGCCCATGCCACTCTGACGCTTCACACCGGACCGTAAGACGCTAAACGGTCGTCGAGCGTCCGGACTGCCGGCACTCCTAGGCGGCTCTCCCACGTGGCAGGTGGAACGCTAGCGACTGGAGGACGGCCCCATCAACCCAGCGCGGAAGTTCCCCACGCGGTCAGGATGCCACCAACAGAACTCACGACCGCGACAGGTTGCTCACGCACCGGTGGTGGTGGTGCGCCGCTGCGGTTCGGGGCCGGCGTGATCGCGTAGCGGGTCGGATCCGACGGGGCCCGCGCCGTGCCGGGGGGTGCTGGACACCACCGCCACACCGACGCCCGGCGGCTAGCAGGTAATCTCAGTAACGGCAGTGGAGTACCGACGGGGCGCCGCGTAATCAGGGGAGGTGGTGAGGTGGCTCCTGGTCTGCCAGGGGTGTTCGCGTCGCTGGCCCCCATCCTCACCGCGCACGGTTATCTGGCTGTCTTTGGCTTCCTGTTCATCGAGAGCTTCGGCGCGCCGGTCCCTGGCCAGACCATGCTCATGGCCGCGGGTGTCTTCGCCGGAGCCGGGAGACTCAATGTCGCCGGCGTCGCCATCCTGGGTTTCCTCGCCGCTGTCGCCGGTGACAACATCGGCTACCTGATCGGGCACTTCGGTGGGCGGGGTCTGGTGCTTCGTTTCGGCCGTTACATCTTCGTGACCGAGAAGCGCCTCACCAAAGCCGAGGACTTCTTCGCGCGCCATGGCGGCAAGATAGTCGCCGTCGCCCGGTTCATCGACGGCCTACGCCAGCTCAACGGCATCGTCGCCGGCATCGCTGGGATGCCATGGCGGCGGTTCCTGGCGTGCAACGCGATGGGCGCAGCGGCCTGGGTCGCGGTGTGGACCTCCGTCGGTTACTTCGCCGGCGGTCACCTCACCGTGATCTACCAGCAGTTCCACCACTACCAGACCCTGGTGTTCTGCGTCGTGGGCACCGTCATCCTGGCTGCGGGGGTGTCCTGGTTGTGGCGTCGGCAACGCCAGCGCACGACCGCCACCCACTGGTGACCCTCCGGCTCCGCGTCGAGGCGATCGTCGAGGAGTTGCTCGACGAGCTTGACCGCGGCGGGCCCCCCGCCGACTTCCACGCCACCGTCGCCTTCCCGCTGCCGGCGCTCGTGGTGTGCGAGCTGCTCGGGGTGTCCGCCGAGGACCGCGCGGACCTCTGCCGGTGGCAGGTCGAGGCAAAGCAGGTGAGCAAGCCCGCCGTCGCGCGCGGAGGCCTGCAGTCGCTGTGGCGGTACCTGGGCACCCTGATCGAGCGCAAGCGCTGGGCCGGCGACGACGACATCATCTCCGATCTACTGGACGCCGCCGAGCCCGACCCGAAGCTGACCGACGACGAGATCGCCCATCTCGCCGCCGGGCTCCTGTTCGCTGGGCATGCGCCTGTCGTCGCCATCATCGACCGGGGCATGCTGCTGTTGCTGACCCACGCCGAGCAGCGGGAGGCGCTGCGGCGTGACCCTGCGCTGGCCGCCGGGCGGTGGAGGAGATCTTCCGCTTCGCCAGCCCGGTCGAGCGGTCGCGAGCCGCCCGGCGGGGCGGCCTGACCCGGTACGCCTCCGTCGACCTCGAGGCCGATGGAGCCACCATCCGCGCGGGTGACACCGTGATGTTCGCCGTGCAGGAGGCCAACGAGGATGAGAGCGTCTTCCCCGGCCCGAAGCGCTTCGACATCACCCGCGAGCGGATCCCGCACCTGTCGCTGAGCCACGGCGCGCACTTCTGCCTCGGCGCCCAGCCCGTTGAGCGTTCATCGTATCGTCACCGGAGTTAACACTGCTGAAACAAAGACCGTTCACTCTTTCTGGTGAATTTCTAGCAGAAAGTGCACAGGACATCCCACCCTATGCCTGGTGGTTCTCTGTCATGCACCATGTGGGTGTAAGGAGTGCTCAATGGTCCCGTACCCTCCGTGGCTGAACGCAGGAGACAACGCCTGGCAGCTGGTCGCGGCGACTCTGGTCGGCCTGATGAGCATCCCGGGCATCGCGATCCTGTATGGCGGGATCGTGCAACGCAAGTGGGCTGTCAACACCATGCTCATGGCGTTCACCGGCTTCTCCTTGGTGCTGATGGTGTGGGTGTTGTGGGTGTTCAAGATGAGCTTCGGTAGCCCGCTCAAGCTCGGCCCGGGCATCCTCAGCGACTTCGTCGGACACCCCGGTCCGATCCTGGGGCGCGCCACCCAGGACCAGGCACGGATACCGCTGCTCAACGGGTCGATGCCGCAGTTCCGGTTCCCCGAGTCCACGCTTGCCTACTTCCAGTTCGTCTTCGCCGGGATCACCCCACTGCTGTTCTTGGGCAGTGTCATCGGCCGCATCAACTTCAAGGTCTGGCTGATCTTTGTTCCGCTGTGGTCCACGCTGGCCTACTCGGTCAACGCGTTCCTGCTGTGGGGCGGTGGCTGGTGGGCCCAGCGCGGCTCCTTGGACTACAGCGGTGGCTACGTGATCCATCTCGCCGCCGGAACGTCGGGGTTCGTGGCGGCCGCGGTGATCGGCCCACGGCTAGCCCGCGACCGCGCTCGGGCGATACCCAACAACCTCCCCATGGCCGCCGCCGGCGCCGGCATCCTCTGGCTCGGCTGGAACGGCTTCAACGGTGGTGACCCGTACTTCGCCGGCGCCGACGCCTCCACCGCGGTCATCAACACCAACCTGGCCACCGCGGTCGCGTTGTTGGCCTGGGTGGTGCTGGACATGCTCTTCGGTATCGACCACAAACCCACGTTCCTGGGCGCGGTCAACGGCATGATCAGCGGACTGGTGGCCATCACCCCCGCCGCCGGCTACATCAACGGCCTGGGAGCACTCCTCACCGGCCTCGTCGCCTCCACCCTGGTCTGGCTGTCGTGGAACAAGCTCAGCAAGATCAAGCCCTTTAGCAGGGTCGATGACGCATTGGGGGTGGTGCACACGCACGGCGTCGCCGGACTGGCCGGTGGCCTCCTGGTAGGACTCTTCGCCGACCCCAGCATCATCGTGTACCTGGGAGGCGGGTCGACGGCCAACGTGTCCTACGCGGGGCTGTTCTATGGAAATCCGCGCCAGCTTCTCTGGCAGGCCGGGGCAGCCCTCACCGTCATCGTCTGGGACGCGTTGGTCACATTCATCATCCTGCGGTTCCTGGGCCTGTTCATGAACCTGCGAATGCCCGACGAGGTTCTGGAAACCGGTGACCTCGCCATCCACGACGAAGAGGCCTACCCCCTGGACACCCTCATCCGCGCCGACGGCGCTCGCGAAACGGCCGCTCTGGCAGAGCCCGTCAGCACCGGGGCGCGGCACGCCCAGCGGACCTCGCCCGACCAGACACCGGGCCACCGAGCCTAGGCTCCAGGACATCCCCGGGCTGGAGACCACCGCGATCGGCCGACCCCCTGCGTGAAGATGACGAAGGGGCGTCATCCCGCGACTACTTGTCGAAGACGTCCTTCACGGCGTCCTTGACCTGCTTGCCGGCCTGCTTGAGGTGGCCCTTGACCTGGTCGCCCTGGCCCTCAGCCTCCAGTACCGGGTCGCCGACGGCTCGGCCCGCGGCCTCCTTCACCTTGCCCTTGAGCACCTCGGCCTTGTCACGAATCTTGTCTCCGGTTCCCACAGCGAGTGCCTTCCCGTCGTCAGAGGGTGTAGGAGAAGCCCGACCGAGCCCTCCTCCGGTACCGCGAGTCTACGACGTCTACGACGTCTACGGCGGCGAGGTCATCACCCCCGCTGTCTGATGCCGAACCGATCGGCCGTGGCCGACGAACTTCTCAGTGCTCGTCGGCGACTCGCGAGCAGCCTGGTGGGCGGGGCTGAAGGACCTGACCTCTCCCCGCCCACCAGGCACCCACACCATCAGCTGGGTCCCCCAGCGGACGGCTGTTCTCCCACCGGTTCGAACGACCGCGCGACTACCTGCGCTGGCCGAACCTGCGGGCTACCGAGAACCCGATCAGTCCTCCGAGGGCCACCAGAATGATGATCACGATGAGGATCGTCTTCCCGATACCCGCGAGGAAACCCCTGGCCTCGAGCTCGGCGGCGAGGAGGCTGGCTTGAGCCGCGATGAAGTGCATAACGCCCGATAGTAGGGCCTCGGGCGCGGGGCGGAGGGCCCGCGGGGGGATGTGGTGCTCCGCTAGGCTGCGTCGCCGCCATGTCCTTCGCCAGCCCGATGTTCCTGTGGTACTTCATGCCGGCCGTGCTCGCGGCCGTGCTGGTCGCGCCCCGGAGCCGGCGCAACGGCATAGTGGCGGTCGCCGGCCTGGCCTTCTACGCGGTGGGTGCGGGCCCGACGACGCTGTTGCTCCTGGCCTGCATGGTCGTCAACTACGTGATGGGTCCGGCGATGGAACCCGACGACGGGGAGCCCGGACCGAAGCGGCGGCGCCGGATGCTGATCGGCGTCATCGTCTTCGACGTCGCGGTGCTCGTCGTCTGGAAGTACGCCGGTTTCGCCAGCGCGCAGGCCGCCGGGCTGGCCTCGCTCACCGGGCTCGACCTGCCCACCGTCTCGTTCACCTTACCGATCGGGATCTCCTTCTACACGTTCCACCACATCTCCTACGTGGTGGACATCTACCGCGGTGAGCGCCGGGCGCTGCGCGACAAGGTCTCGTTCATCGCCTACATCGCGATGTTTCCGCAGCTGGTCGCGGGACCGATCGTGCGCTACCGGGAGATCGCGGACCAGCTCACCCAGCCACGCGGCCACCGGCTGGACGACATCGCCACCGGGTTCCCCCGCTTCGCGCTCGGGCTGACCAAGAAGGTGGTGATCGCGGACTCACTCGCGCCCATGGTGGACGCCTGCTTCACGACCCCGTTCGACCAGATGACCACCGCGACCGCCTGGCTCGGGGCGGTCGGGTACACGTTGCAGCTGTACTTCGACTTCTCCGGGTACTCAGACATGGCCATCGGGCTGGGGCGGATGCTCGGGTTCACGTTGCCGGAGAACTTCGCGCGCCCGTACTCGTCGGCGAGCATCACCGAGTTCTGGCGGCGATGGCACATGTCGCTGTCACGGTGGTTCCGCGACTATGTGTACATCCCGCTCGGCGGTAACCGGCACGGCGCCCGGACCACCTACCGCAACCTATGGATCGTGTTCGCACTGGTCGGGCTGTGGCACGGCGCAAACTGGACCTTCCTGCTCTGGGGGCTCTACCACGGCACGGTGCTGGTGATGGAGCGCCGCCGCAGGTGGGTGGTCACGGCAGCCGAGCCGGCACGCCGGTTGGCGTGCCGGGCGCTGACCCTACTCATCGTGGTGGTCGGCTGGGTGCTGTTCCGATCACCGGACGTGAGCACCGCGCTGGTCTTCCTGCGGCACATGGTGGTCCCCGACCTCGCCGGGTTGACCGATGTCGTCGCCGCCTCGCTGACTCATCAGCGGCTGGCGATCCTGTTGTCGGCCGCCCTGGTATTCCTGCTACCGGCCCAGCCGATCACAGACCGCCACCTCGAACCGGTGCGGTCGCGGCCCGCGACCGTGCTCCGGGCCGGCGTGATGACCGTCGGCCTGCTCTACTCCACACTCCTGGTCACCACCGGCACCTTCAGCCCGTTTCTCTACTACCGATTCTGACGGCCGGTCGCGTCCGACCTCGACATGGATCAGGCACACCGTCGTCGACCTGCGTCGATAGCGTTCGATGGTTGTCGTCATTCGTCACTCCTCGCCGACGTCTCACGGCATGGAGACGGCATGATCTTGGTGCGGGAATACGAAGGAGAGCCCCAGCCCCGAGGGTGACACCTACGTCTGGCGGCCTGATCTTTTCGCGCTTGGGCCGTGTCGGCTCGTGTGTGGGCGTGTTGGGGGTCGTGAGGCGTTTCTGTCGCTTGATGACCGCAGATGATCTTGCGTGCTGGGTGCCGTGTGGCGTCCCGTCGGCAGTGAGATGGGATGTGGGCGGCACCGCTCGCTTGGGGTGTGACCCTCCGTCGACTGACGCGATGTTGCTGTCCTGGCCAGGATTGGTCGACCTCGGTGCGAGCGATGTCGTCTGCGTGTGC
>JAFAUB010000049.1 GCA_019243635.1 Pseudonocardiales bacterium | reverse complement strand
GAGGTCTCCTTCCCAGAAACCGGGTACCGCGCGGTCTTCGGCCTCGGCGGGTCGTTCGCTGATGTTGACCATGTCCGGGATCTTTCCCCTGCTCACAGAGGCCCTGGACCGGGGCACTCGCTTCGCCCGGCCCTGCCGCAACGCGAGCTTCAGCTCAGTGCGCAGCTCGCCTTTCGCTTGCAGATACAGTGAGGGTTATTCACGAGCCCCAATAAATGAGTCGTCCACGGCGCGCCTACTTGGACGACGGCCCGTTTCTCGAAATAATTGGGTCACCAAACTCAATTCGAAAGAAACGGACCGTCGAGTATGTACCATACCACAGGGTTGACCAAGGATGAAATTATTGACCTGTGCGCGATGGTTCGATCCGCGGAATTGGAACCGGGCGTCAACCATTGGCCGCCGATCCTAGGCTTGTACAGGTCTATGGTTATCGCGTTGACATATCTTCGCCGCAATCGAGTTCAGGCAGAACTAGCGGAGACGTACGGCGTGTCTCAGCCGACGATCAGCCGCGCGGTCGCAGGAATAATTCCACTGCTGGAGAAAATCCTCAGAAAATATGTTCCGACCGCTGACGAACTCAACGACAAGCTGCAGTACATCGTGGACGGGACCCTGCTTCCGTGCTGGTCATGGGCCTCACACCCGGAACTGTACTCGGGAAAACATAAGACCACCGGCATGAACGTCCAGGTAGCCTGCACTTCGAGTGGCAACCTTGCATGGATCTCCGACCCGGTCAACGGAAATCGTCACGACTCGTACTGCCTGAGTGAATCCGGGGTCCTCCTGACACGTGATCCCGGCAACTGGATGGGCGACAAGGGGTACATCGGCAAAGACATGATCACCTCTATCAAGAAACCCACCCACCGAGAACTCCTGGACTGGGAGAAGGAGTTCAACACGCAGATCAACAAGATTCGTTACGTCATCGAACAGACGATCGCCAACTTCAAGACCTGGAGAATCATGCACACCGACTACCGTCGCCCCCTTGCGACATTCGCGACAACCATCTCAACCGTAATCGGCCTGCACTTCTACACGGCCAGCTGAATAACCCTCAGTGTCTGGTGAAGGGTCTCGTGGGACACTCTCATCTCCGGGTCATCGGGATGTTCCTCGATCAGTCTGGCACTGATCTGCTCCGGAGACCACTTCTGTTCCAAGCCTTCGTTCACCGCGTCATGAAGCCGGGACGAGGCCACCGGCTTGGGCTCCTTCGGCCGCGCCTTAAATGACTCATAACGCTCCTGCGCCGCGAGCGCCCGATAATTGGCGGCACCACCATTTCGATTGATCTCACGAGCGATCGTACTATGGTGCCGGCCAAGCAGTTCCGCGATGCCACGAGCCGAGTTTTCCCGGCTCAGCTCGCGGGAGATCGTCTCCCGTTCCTCGGCGCACAACGGCACACCCCCACTCATCAACCATCCCCCCAGAAAGGGGACATCTTAGCAGATCAAACTCTGCTAGAATAAAGGCCTGTCGCTACGACTGTTTGAGCTCAAGGTAAGTAGTCTTCCTCTAGGCGCGCAGTGCTCTCATACACTTGAGCCAGACGATTTTCGTCGCCATCCTGGACTCCATTAATAAAAAACGAATAAATCTCGGCAACCAGCGATTGATCGACCATTCGAACGCGATCACGATTGCTTAACACTCCCAGCTCCCACACTGCCATCACGCGCTTTATGGTACTTTTTACTAGACCGCTGAAGACATTGTCGAATCGAGCATTACGCAGCTCGGCGGCATTTACAGGAACTGCATACGAATTAATACGCAGAAAGACTTCGAGGACATCTTCATCGCTGGCGTTTATAAGTTGCTCGCAGGTCAACTTGTATGCGAGAAAAGCGTCTTTCTCTTCGCCTTCGAGATCTGCGTAACGTTGCCCCTTGTATTCGGCGGCCTTTGGGCCTAAGATAAGCTTATTTCCGGCGAAGTCAATGATGGTCCTGAGTCGCTGTTGTCCATCAACAACGTCTCGAATCGTTCGCCGACTATCACGATCAACCGAGGTGCGCAGGAGCAGCTTAGGGATTGGATAACCGCGAAGTATTGAGTCGATCAGATATGACCGCGCGGGGGAAGCCCAGACTGGGCCTCGCTGAAATTTTGGGTTTAGAATAAGCTCCTTATCATCGTTCCACTTGAGAAAGTCGGCTATCGTGTAATGCTGAGGCGTACTTCCTTGCACCTTTTGAAACCTCTCTCAGCGAAGGACGCAGGGGCTACCAGTCTGCCCCATCAAGCTGAACGTCCGCGGCGAGGGGGCCAACGGTGGTCTCAGTGATCTTGTTTTAAGAGTTCCTAACAAGCGATGCGCGGTCTTCTCGCGAGGCTAAGGAGTTGGACCGTTCGCGGTTCCGATGGTTGCGTGATCGGTTCTCGGCTGATGAGCTACAGGCCATGATCGATCTCTACTGCTCCCGCTGCGCCAGCGCCGGAGGTAGCCGAGAAGTACAGCGGCAGCCTTCGCAGCATGAAGCGTCTATTAGAGCAGCGGGATATACGTCGCGCGGGGGTAGCCTCTAGTGGTGAGCGCGACACCGGCCTTGACCTG
Source organism: Pseudonocardiales bacterium (assembly GCA_019243635.1). Classification (GTDB taxonomy): domain Bacteria; phylum Actinomycetota; class Actinomycetes; order Mycobacteriales; family Pseudonocardiaceae. The sequence goes on along the minus strand of JAFAUB010000049.1, from coordinate 155,218 downwards.
GGACCCTCGCGAGGGCCCACATCGAGCTAATAGCGGGCAGGCCAGGGGTTGCCCGATGCGGCCAGCTTACGAGCCCTCGCCCCAGGTCAAGGCCGGTGTCGCGCTCACCGTTTGAACTCAAGCCTCATGGTGGAGGCCGGTGTCCGGCTGACCGAGCTAGGCCTGCCAGCACCACCGCTGGCTCATCTCGACGAGTCGAGCGAGGAGGCTCTCAGCACCCGCGAACAAATCGCCAACCGTAGGCCCGACTTGGTCGAACGCCTCCGGTGGCTAACAGAAGAACGCGGCACCGCCGGAGGACGCGCATAGCCCTTGAAGCAAGCAGATCCGGACAGTCCGTCCTACGCGCCGACTGGATGAGGGACATGTCGTCTCAGGAAAATGCTGCGCGTGATTCGCTCATGAACAGCATCGGCCGCGAAGGAGGAGCACTACACCTGGCTGTACATGGGTGTGTAAGCGGCTAGGCGTTCCTCGAAGTCCGCTGCGTCTCGCATGTTGTGTGTGCGCAGCGCTCCGCAGAACTCGGTGAGCCTCTCAATGACCTGCGCAGAGCCCAAGTCTCCATTAAGCATTTCAAGAGCACCTTCGGCAGTGTGTAGGCTTTCTTCTAGGTTTCCATTGAGAACCTGAGCGGTTGCCGTGTGACCCAGCCACAATGCCCGGTCACGGGTGAATTCCTCACTGGCTCCGTCGACGGCCTGGTTCAGATGCTCGACAGCGGTTCCGGGCTCGTTGGCGACCATGTAGGACACCCCGATGATTCCGTGCAGGTCGCCGACCTTAAACCAATAGATCCAGTCTGGTTCTTCCTCAGGGTCGGATGAGGTGAGTAGTCTTTCGGCGGTGTCGAACGAGGCGGCGGCTCCTGGCGAGTCTCCCAAGCCTGCGCGGCCCATCCCCAGGCGAGCATGCACGGCTCCTTCGACTGCCGGCGTCAGAGCACCGCGCCCGCCAGCCAGAGCAATCCGGCTGAATGCTTCAGCGGCCACCCCGTCGCCTCTGGCTCCGGCCTGGAAGGCGGCGAATCCGAGCACATTCGCGCCGACTTGGCGGTCTTCCGCGGAGTGTGCAGCGCGTAATGCCATCTGTGTATAGCGCTGAGCCAAGGCGTATCGGCCGGTATCGAAGCAGAGCCAGGAAGCAAGCCTCGCTTGTTCCGCGGTGACTGAGTACAGCCGGCGGCCCACCTCGGCTGAATATGATGCGCGAGTCAGCAGGTTGATCGAGACGCGCAAGTCCTCGCGGACGGCCGAGAGGAGGGAGCCGCCGCCCAGCGCGTCGTCCATACGCCGCCGCGCGGCGGTGATCGACTCGATATCGGTAACCGTGCCGTGACCGATCCGGCGGCCGTCGATGCTGTCGACGACCCGATCAACTGGATCGAGGAGCCAGGGGTTCGCCAGGCCCACGAGCGCAAGCCCGGACTGCGCAAGTAATAATCGCCGCTCCATTTCGTCTCCCATCTCTGTGCGCAACATCTGTAAGTTAGCGCGTAACCCCCACATTTCCACGACGAGATCCACATTGCTCGGCGAGCTGATCGACTCAACAGGCGAGGGCAGCGGCGCGCCCATATGGGCGAGAAGTCGGCGGTACACGCCCTGTGGGCGCAGCACCGCCCCTGCTTCCCATCGTGCTATCAGTCGCTCGTCCAGCTTCTGTCCCCTGTTTTCGCAGAGCCTGTACGAGGTCGCCTCCACTTCGTCTCTCAACTCTGCCCGCGACCACTGTTTCACGTCCTCCCGCCACACTCGCAACCGCTCGCCCCACGGACGCTCCTCCTGCCGGTCATCAGCCGATGTCATCGCCACCCCCACGAATGCCCTGACTTTGCCCTCCGGATGACCAGCTCGTCCCTAGGAATGCCCGCCGTTCAGTCGGTGCACTGACCTCATGCACCGCACACCATCGCCGCGTCGCCCTTGGTCGCCGCTTCCTGGTACTTGTCCAGGGAAGGTTCACCCCGACAGTACGCGCGGTGGTGGCGTTCTTGCCTCGCATCACTCGATTTTCTCACGGCAGGGGCACCTCACCCGTCCCACCACCCCCATTCGCCTCGTCCGGCGGTGCCGCCCCCATGACCGCCGCCGGACGAGGTACCCACCACAGAAGAAAGCCGTACTGCCCGGCGTGTGAGCGGGGCACCTGATGGCCGTGTACCCGCGAATACCGCCGTCTTACTGACAGAAAGGTGATCACCGGTGGGCCCGATTGACCCTGGGTTCTTCGAGGGTGAGGAGATGCGTGCCGCGCTGGCTGCCCGGGACATCGGCACCGTCTACCGGCTACTCAGGCGCCAGGGCGTCAGCCAACGCCGGATCGCGCTGTTGACCGGGCAGTCCCAGTCGGAGGTGTGTGAGATCCTCAAGGGCCGCAAGGTGCGGGACGTGCGGGTGCTGGAGCGCATCGCCGACGGGCTCGGGGTACTCCGAGCGCGGCTGGGCGTGAGCTATGGTGAGCAGGCGCCGGACCCACCGTCAGCCGAGAAGGAAGTGGACGGGGCCATGAAACGCCGGGTCCTGGTCGCCACCGCCTCGGCCGCCGCCCTGGGCCAGGTGTTGGTGGGTCTACCCGAGCCGGCCCTGCCGACTGGCCAGGCGCTGCCCTCCCGGCTGGACATGTCCCATGTGCACACCGTACGGACGGTCACCGAGCGGCTGCGCGGTGTCGCGCGGTACTACGGCGGGCAAGCCGACCTGCTCAGCGCCGCCGCGATGCTCTACACCCGGTGGATGCAGGTCCCCGCGACCGATGTGGTCAAGGCAAGGCTAGCCGCCGAGCTGGCGGAGCTGCACACTGAGGCGGGGTGGTGCTGTTATGATTCCGGGCTGGACGGGGCGGGCTTGTTCACCCGCGCCCTTCGGTTGGCCGGTGTGGCCCGGGATACCTATGGGATCGCCAACGCCGCCTGGCACGCCGGGATGACGCTCGTCCGCACCGGGCATCCTAACGATTCGCTCAAGCTCTTTCAGCTCGGCGGGTTTCAGCTCCGTCCGTGTGCCGATGATCTGCGAGTACCGACCCTCACCGCGCGGCTGGCCCGGACCTCCGCGACCGCCTACGCCGCCATGGGTGGCCTTGATGAGGCCACCCGCTGCCTCGCCGAGGCGAACGACGGGTGGGCGCCCCGCGATGCGTTCGAGCGCGCGGGCGCCGACCTTGGGACCGCCGCGATTCAGCGCGACCTGGGCCAGCTCGACGCCGCCGAGGGGTTCGCCGCCAGCGCGGTACGCGCCTACGGTGAGGGCCACTACCGCCGGGGCCACACAGTGTCTGAGCTTCTCCTCGCCGAGATCCACGTGCGGGCGGGGGAGCCCCGGGGACTGACGCCGGCTCACCAGGCCATCGAGGCGGTGAGCACCCTGCAGTCCATCGCCGCGCGACGGGACTGGCTGATGCCATTGGCCACCGCCCTGGAAGTCCGACCCGGCACCGACACCCAGGAGCTCGCCCGGACAGCCCGACAGATCGCCACGACCGTGTGAGCCCAAGCTCTCTGGCTCAGCCCGGACCGGCTTGACGAAGGCGCGGGTTCGGGCTACCGGAACAGCGGTTGGTAGGAGAGCGTTGGTTTCGGAGCAACGGTGTAATCTCTGCTATCTGGGCGGTGGGCGCGGTGGAGCCCTTGGACTCCTACTCTCGGACGGTCAGCTCGGTCGCCGCGGCGGTGACCCCGCACGTCGCCGGCCTGCGGATCGGGTCCGGCGCCGGATCGGCCGTCGTCTTCGCCGACGATGGGCTGATGGTGACCAACGCGCACGTCGTCGGTGCCCGCCACGATGGCGTCGCGACGTTCACCGACGGCACCGAGAGCCGCTTCGACGTGGTGGGCGTCGACCCGTTGTCCGATCTCGCGGTGCTCCGGTCCCGGGGCGCCACGCCGGCCGCCGCCGTCCTGGGTGATGCCGACGAGCTGGTCGTCGGGCAGTTGGTGGTCGCCGTCGGCAACCCCCTCGGGCTCACCGGGTCGGTGACCGCCGGAGTGGTCAGTGCGCTGGGCCGCTCGCTGCCGGTGCGCTCGGGCCGGGCCGTGCGGGTGATCGAGGACGTGATCCAGACCGACGCCGCGCTCAACCCCGGCAACTCCGGCGGCGCGCTGGCGGACGCCGGCGCCAGGGTGGTCGGGATCAACACCGCCGTCGCCGGTGTCGGGCTCGGGATGGCCGTGCCGGTCAACGCGACAACCCGCCGGATCATCGGCGCGCTGCTCGCCGACGGCCGGGTGCGCCGGGGCTACCTCGGGCTGGTCGGGGTGCCCGCCCCGCTGCCCGCGCCGGTCGCGCAACGGACCGGGCAGTCCGCGGGGCTGCGCCTGGTGGAGGTCATCCCGGGCAGCCCGGCGGACCGGGCCGGACTGCGCGCCGGGGATCTCGTGCTCAGCGCGGGGCGCAAGCCCGTCACCGATGCCCAGGGCCTCCAGCGTCAGCTGTTCTCCGAGGCCATCGGCGCCCGGTTGCCGGTCACCGTGCTGCGCAACGGCGCGATGGTGGATGTGATCACCGTGCCGACCGAGCTGGTGGCGACCTGAGGCGCCCGGAGTGCGCACGGTGACGTCGACTGTGCGAACATCGCGCAGTGCGCGGGCGATATGACTGGCTGTGGCGGGGCGGCCCCTCGTTCCTCGCGCCGGACGGCTCCCAGGTGCTCCTGCGCGGCACGGCGCTGGACGTGTCCAGGCCATGGTCATGCGGGTTCGTCGCCCTGGTGAGGGGTGCGCGCCGATCGTTCACCGTCGCCGAGGCCGGCGCCTTCGACTGGCACAGCACCTACACCACGATCCCCGACCAGCTCCTGCGGCAGCCCTACCGGGGCGGTGAGCTGATCATCGGCGTCATCGACGACCCCGCCGAGTACCGCGCCGCCTGGCGCGGACAGTGGTTCGAGCTGCACACCCGGGCCGCCGGCTCCGCCGAGGGGGTCACCAGGGTCTTCGACGCGTTCCGGCTGACCGACACCCCGCTGGGGATGATGGCCCGCCCGCGCAGCACCGGGCAGGCCCAGCTGGAGCCGATCCGCGTGGCCAAGCAGGTCCCCGGGATCGGCTACCTGACGATCGAACGCCCCGGGACCGGCCAGCTCGCGGTTCCCGAGCACCGGGGCCATCCCACCCAGCACGGCGAGCTGTGGCGCGAGCCGCTCGGACCCGGCGCGCAGGGGCGGTCCCGGTCCGACGCTCTGGTCCTGGCCACTCCCACGGCGATTACCCGGCTGGTCCCCGGGCCGGCCGACACCGCAGACCCGGACGAGGCGCTAGCCTTCCTGCACGGCCTGAGCGTGACCTGGGAGCTCACATGATCCTGCCGGGGGCATCCGTGCTCGTGGGGGTACCTGTGCTCGCGGGCGCGCTCCTGCTGGTCGAGGCGGGGCTCGAGCACACGCGGGCGCCCAAGGCGCTGGCTCGCGCAGCCGGCACCGGAGTGGTGGCGGCCCGGGCCATCGCAGCCGTCGAGTTCGTGATCGGGGTGCCATCGGTCGTCGCGGTGCTCCTCGGCACCGCCGAGCTGCGCTGGGCGCTGGCCGGCCAGACCGCGATGTACGTGGCCTTCGCCGCCCACCTGTCGTGGCGACGCTACCGGCGCGAGGAGTCGGACTGCGGCTGTAACCGGATGGGCACCCAGGTGGGCCCCGGTGGGATCGCTCGGGCCGTGCTCCTGGCGGGCGCCACGCTCGCGGCGACGGCCCTGTATCCGGCGCTCGTGCTGCCCGGCGGAGGGGTCACGATCCTGCTGGTCGCCTGCGCTGTCGTACTGGCGGTGCTGCTGTACACCCTGCCGGCGGCGGTCGACGGGCGAGCCGCATGAGCGTGCTCACCGCAGCGGTGGTGCTGAGCTGGGGCTGCCTGGCGGTGCTGACGCTGGCGATGGCCGGGATCCTGCGGCAGCTGCGGGAGCTGCAGTCCGAGGTAGTCCGGCTCGGCGCGTCACCATCGCGTGCGGCCATCGGTCGCCGGGTGCCGGAGCTGGCCGGCGCGGAGCACCTGGTGCTGCTGGTGCTCGACCCCGGGTGCGGCTTCTGCGACGCGGTGCACGAGCCGTTCACCCGGCTGGCCGGCAGGCATCCGGGTGCCCGGTTCGAGATGCTGTCCCCGACGGCCCGGTGGGCCGGCAGCCCGAACATCCGGTTCCGCGTGGACCCCGGGCTCATCACGGAGCTGGACCTGCCGTGGGCACCGGCCCTGCTGCACGTCGGTGCCGACGGCACGGTGCTGGCCGAGCAGCCGGTGACGTCCCCCGAACGGCTCGAGGAGCAGGTAGCGGGCTTGCTGACCACCCCGATGCACCAGCAAGGAGCCTCATGACCCCAGCTGACATCCCCCGGGTCGACCAGCCCGGTCCCGACCCGCGACCGCGCGCCGTACGGTTCTCCGAGGCCGCAACGGCGGTGCGCCGGCGCGGGTTCCTGGCCGTCGTCAGCACGGCGGCCATGACCCTGGGCATCACGGTACTGAGCTGGGTCCCGCTGGCTCGTCCGGCCAGGGCGGACCAGGGCAGCGAGTATCCCGGTTGCGGTCGCTACCACTACGGGCCGCACGGACCGATCTGCACCGGCGCGCCGTACTCCCCGTCGTACTGCGACTCCGACAACTGGTTCAAGAACGGCTGCTTCGGGAACTGGAAGGAGGGGCTCGACTGCTACCAGCCGCGCACGATCTGCCGCGCCGGTGAGGAAGCCCGCGACGCCTGGCTCTGGAAGGCTGACGACACGGTCTACCGCTGTGCGGACGGCGAGATCCACTACGCCGGGGCGCCGAACCTGGAGCAGGTGATCTGCAACGCAACGCTGTCCCAGCCGGCGAAGAACCCGTCGCCGCTGCCCTAGCGCCCCGGTATCGATTCAGTCCCGGTATCGACGAGCCCCGGTCGATGAGCCCACGCCTCCGACGCGCCGGACTCGGTCCCGTACTGGTGACCGGTGCGCTGGCGGTGCTCGCGGCAGCCGCGCCGGTGGTGCGCGAGGGATGGGTGCTGGCCTGGCTGTTACTCGGGCTGACTGCGGGATACGCACTGTCCGGCTCGGCATGAAGCGCCAACTCAGCGTACCTGCTGAACTCGCCGGTCTGGCGGGGTTCGTCACGGGCCTACTTCACCGCGGGCCTGCTTGCCGGGGGTCTCACCGTCGGCACACTGGCGGTGACACTGGGCGCTCTGGTGCGGCCGGTGGTACCGCCTGCCGTGCGGGTGGGTCTGATCGTCGCGGTGGCGCTGTTCGTCCTCGCCGGTGAGTGCGGGCTGCACCGCGTGACGCTGCCGCACCGGCGCGCGCAGGTGCCGTCGACGGTGGTCGCGGCCGGTGGGGATGCGGGCGCGCTGCGGTTCGGTTTCGAGATGGGCTCCGGAGTGCGCACCCATATGCCGAGCAACCTGCCCTACCTGCCGCTGACGGCGGTGGTCCTGGTGGGCGGCTGGGCGGCGGCGGTCGCGGCCGGGCTCGGTTTCGGCCTGGGCCGAGCCGCGATGGCGCTGGGCCGCCACCACAGCCGGGACGCTCCGTGGTGGGACCGGCAATGGCAGCGCCACGAGCGGTCGCTCCGCATCATCCTGACCCTGGCTGCGGTGCTGCTCGCCACCGGGATCGTGCTGTCCTGACCGCACTGACGGGCAGCGCTGACGAGCAGCGCTGGTCTCGAACAGCGCTACCCCAGCGACTTCGAGGTCCCAGCGACTTCAAGGTCCCAGCGGCTCGAAGTCACCGTCGCGCAGTGGCTCGTCTGCGCGCAGCGCGCGACGCAGCCGGCGGCCGAGCAGCGACTCAAGCCGCGCTGGGGGGACCCCGCCGGCCGGCTTCTTGGCGGTCAGGTCACCGGGCTGGAGCACGTGCCCGGCCGGCAGCGCGTGGCTGGCCACCAGCGAACGGCCGAACAGCGCGCGCATCGGTGCCAGCTCGGTCGCGACCTCGTCCTTGTCGACGGGTGCGGCGAGCGCCCTACCGATGTAGCGGACGCCCTCGACGAGCAGGGCGAGCTCGCTGGTGGTCACCGACGCCGCCACGTCCGGGCCGAACATCTCCCGGGACAGCGTCACGTGTACCTCGACCACCCGCGCGCCGAGGGCGACCGCCGCCAGTGCGGGGAAGATCGTCCCGGAGTGATCGGACAGCCCGGTCGCGCACCCGTAGCGCTCCCGGATCTCACCCAGGACGTTGATCCCGACCCGCTCCGGCGCGACCGGGTAGGCCGACGTGCACTGCAGGACGGCCAGTCGACCGGCGCCGGCCGCGCGCAGCCGCGCGACGGCGCCGTCAAGCTCAGCCCAGCCGCTCATCCCACTGGAGAGCAGCACCGGCGCTCCGGTCCGGGCCACCGCGTCGAGCAGCTGCGGGTTGCCGACCTCGCCGGAGGCGACCTTCCAGGCGGCGACGCCGACGCGGCGCAGCAGATCGAGGGCTTCCAGCGAGAACGGTGAGCTCAGAAACGCCAACCCGCGATCCTGCGCGTGCCGCCGCAGCCCCGCCCAGGCGTGCGCGGTGAACTCCATCCGCTTCCAGTACTCGTAGCGGGTGTCGTCGGCGTAGCTGAACCTGACCCGCCACGGTTCGTCGGTCCGGCTCTCAGCGGCGGCGATGTGCGTCTGGAACTTCACCGCATCGGCACCCGCGCCGGCGATCGCGTCGATGAACGCGTGCGCGGTGCCCAGGCTGCCGTCGTGCGCCTGACCAACCTCGCCGATTACCACGACATGGTGATTCCAATCGAGTACAGTCACTCCACGCACTCTCCAGTAGTTCCGAATGGGTGAAAAACATGACACGCACGATGATTAACGAGAAGATCGCTGCTCTCGGTTACGACTATGGCACGCTGGCGACTCACTGGCCCGCAGGGTGCAACCTGTGCGGTGAGTCCGGCCTCGCGATGGAGGTCGCCGAACGGGACCGCTACGGCTACCCGGCCACCTTCGTGATGTGCCGGCGCTGCGGGCTCGGTTACCTCTGCCCGCAGCTGAGCGCTCACGAGTACGCGCACTTCTACTCCGAGGTCTATCGCCCACTGGTGTCGGCCTACCACGGCCGCCGCATCGACGCCGAGACCATCCAGATCGAGCAGCGCGGCTACGCCGCCGGGCTCGCCGCGTTCCTGCTCCCCCTGCTGCCGTCCCCGCCGCGCACGATCCTCGACGTCGGCGGCTCAACGGGAGTGGTCGCCAGGGTACTGGCTCAGCGTCTGGACGCGCGGGCGACGGTTCTCGACCCGTCCCCGGACGAGCTCGCGGTCGCGTGGGCCGCCGGCATGGAGACGGTCGCCGGGCTCGTCGAGGACTTCGACCCGGGTGAGCGCAGGTGGGATCTCGTGCTGCTGTGCCAGACGATCGACCACCTCCTCGACGTCCGCGGCACGCTGGCGGCGCTGCGCCAGATGATGACCGACGACGGCCGCGCGTTCGTCGACATCGTCGACCTGGATGTCCTGCTGCGCCGGACCGGCAGCATCGAGCGGGTGGTCAAGATCGATCATCCCTACTACCTGACGGGTCCGACCGCGGCGGCGCTGTTCGCCCTGACCGGTTTCACGATCGTCGCCCAGCGACTGACCGATGACGGCCATCGGGGCTTCGTGCTCGCTCCGGGGTCGTGCACCGAGCCCGACTGGCCGGCCCTGGAACTCACCGCGGCGCGGTTCCTGCAGCAGCATGTCGACCCTCGGCGCGGGTGAGCGCGGGTAACGGGTAAGGCCCCGGATGAGGTCACGGTAGGATTCGACCAGCGCACGATCGCGTCTTCTCATCGTTGCTGTCATCAGGGGGCACCGACGTGCCTGGCCGTCGAAAGAAGATCTGCGTCGTCGTCGCCAGCCGGGCCAACCTGGCGCGGATCACCACGGTGCTGGAGGCCGTACGCGACCACCCCGCGCTGGAGCTGCAGGTGATCGCAGCCGCGTCGGCGCTGCTGGAACGCTTCGGCAGCGCGGTGACCGTACTCGAGGCCACCGGTTTCACCCCCGACGCGAAGATCCCGTTCATCATCGAGGGCCACACCCCGGCGACGATGGCGAGATCCACGGGGCTGGGCCTGCTGGAGCTGCCGACCGCCCTCGAGCGGCTCGAACCCGACATCGTGCTCACCGTGGCCGACCGCTTCGAGACGATCGCGACGGCTATCGCCGGCGCCTACATGAACATCCCCGTCGCCCACACCCAGGGCGGCGAGGTCTCCGGGTCGATCGACGAGAGCGTCCGGCACGCGGTCACCAAGCTGTCCCACATCCACTTCCCGGCGACCGAACTCAGTACCCGCCGCGTCATCGCGATGGGCGAGGACCCGCGGTACGTGTTCAACGTCGGCTGCCCCTCGATCGACCTGGCCGCCCGTACCCGCGCGGGCACCCACCGCAGCGCGTTGGTCGACCACTGCGGCGCCGGTTCGCCGATCGATCCGGAACAGCCCTTTCTGCTGGTCATGCAGCATGGCGTCACGACCGAACACGGCCACGGCCTCGCGCAGGTGACCGCGACGTTGCACGCGGTCACCTCGATCGGGATGCAGGCGCTGGTCTTCTGGCCGAACGTGGACGCGGGCAGCGACGAGGTGGCGGCGGGTATCCGGCGGTTTCACGAGCAGGGCCTGGCGCGGCGCTGCCAGTTCTTCCGCAACCTGCCGCCCGAGGACTTCGCCCGGCTGATGACGCACTGCGCCTGCATGATCGGCAACTCGTCGGCGGCACTGCGCGAGGGCGCATACCTCGGCACGCCGGCCGTCAGCGTCGGCACCCGCCAGCGCGGCCGGGAGTGCGGCCCCAACGTGGTGTTCACCTCACACGACCCGGTCGAGATCACCGACGCGGTCCGAGCCCAGCTCGCCCACGGCCGCTACCAGCGCAGCGACCTGTTCGGTTCCGGCACCGCGGGCCGCGACATCGCCGACGTCCTGGCGACGGTGAGCCCCCCGGTCCAGAAACGACTGCACTACAGCACCGCTCACACGACGATCACGGACAGCTGGGCATCGAGTATCGCGAAATCCTCCGGGTCTGAGGTGACGACGTGATGGTCACGCTCCCGAGCGCACAGCGCGACCGACGCGTCCACCACGTCCGAGGTGCCCCTCCGCCCACACAGCACTCCCACGGCGCGCGCTGTCATCGCATCCCACTCCACGATCTCAACCCCGTCTGCGGCGTTGAGGAACCCGGCGAGCACGGCCTGCCGAGCACCGTCGCGCCACACCTGGGCCAGCGGCCCGACCGGTACCGCGATCGGCCAACCGGCCCGTTCCGTCTCGTCGAGCAGCACCCGCAACCGTCGGTCCCCACGTTCGAGGGCGATCAGCGCACCAGCATCCAGGGTCAGCCCGGATGGCCTGGTCACCGCGACAGACCGAGTTCCGCCTGGGCCGCCGCGCGCTCCGCATCGGACGGTGGACCCGCCGGGTCGGCCGCCCACCACTGGTCGAGCAGCTCGCGAAGGGTCACCGATCGTCCGTAGTGGCGCAGCGCCTCAGCGACATACGCACTGACCGACTCAGCCCTGCCGTCATCGACGGCCTGGCGGGCGTCCCGAGCGAGCTGTTCGGGGATCGTGACGGTGATGCGGGCTGCTGTCATACAATCATCTTACTCATGTCTCGGAGGAGCGTCTGACGGGTTCACTGCGCAGTGAGCGCCGCCTCGGGGCGCTGGCTACAGCAGTCCACACTGTTCGTCAAGGCTTAGGTCAACGCCGACCAGCAGCAGTGAGTACCGGTCAGCTTAGTAGTTTGAACGATCTATCCGCTCTACTCACACTGCCGCCAGAAGGGCTCCGCGCAGATGCGGGTCCTGATCGGCCGCACCGCTGGACATCGCCTGATCCTCCAAGCCGTTGATCGTACACCGATCCCGGCGAAGTTCCATCCTGATACAATCGAGTGAACAACTGCATAGTTAAGACGTGGACCTGCTGGTAGCTTACTCGAACCGCTCCGACCTGCGAGAACAGCTCCAACAGGTAGCGGCGATCTTGCCAGAGGACGGCAGTCAAGACGACGGGTCGGATTCAAGGGTGGAAGGTGAGGTACGTAGCGCCACTCGCTGGTGGAGCCTGCGTGACCGTTTCTCCCCCGAAGATCTCCGAACCATGATCGACCTGTACAGGTCGGGTACCACGGCCAAGCAGATAGCCGAAAAGTTCGGTGTCAGCAAGCGGAGCGTTATGCGGCTGCTTCACCAGCACGGCGTACGTCGTGAAGGCCCAACGCGTGTAGTTCCACCATCTGGGAAGGTGTAGTTCGGGCACAGCGCATAGTGGATCTGTTTACATGGGGGTGGAAGGCTCGCAGTCACCGTCTTGCCGGTGAGTACGGCAGCATAGGTAGCAGCGGCTGTCAACCGGCTGGCTGAGGACACGTTGGACCGGCGGCAAGAGGCCCAAAGATCGCCGGATTAGCAGCTTGACCTGTAAGAACGCCCGGTCCGTAGACTTGTCTAGCCCCGTCAGGTTGCACGTAAGGGGCTCCTGGCGGGGGGTGACCTTTCCGGTCTTACCTACCGCTAGGGTCGTCCAGCGCGATACGAGGGAGACACATGATCAACGCAGACGAGCTTGGCGACGTGCTCAGGTTGGGCAACATCCCGGATGAGGAACTTGTCGGCGTCCTTGGTGGCTTTTTTCCGCTCAGCGGATGGCAATCGGAGAATTGTGTCACGTACTTTAATGAGCAGGGACACGTGCTTGATTTGGTGTACAGCACGAAGGGCCATGTCATGCGGTGCGAGCCTGGGCCGGACCTGACGGACGAAATCGTCGTAATGCTGCGCGAACGTACCCGGGAAACTTTCGAATCTGACACGGGCTTCGAAGTCCGTCGTGCAATAATGTTCAGCGTGCCAGAGGTCAGCGGATTCTGGCGACACGGCGATGAGTGGCAGATCATGCCCGCCCCGCCAAACGCCCCGCGGCCTGGCTTTCAGTTAGGCGAGCACCCGCTCATCCTTGAGTACCGGGTGCGCAAATCCACCAACGACGCGATTGCGATAATGCGTTCACGGAGACGCTACTGGGAACTCCGTCTACTCTTCTCGCTGCTGTTGAGAGACCAGATCACGAGCGGGTCGGATACCCTTCCGTACCATTGGGTAATGCTGCCTGAGCCGACGACGGGTGAAGTGCATACCGAGTATGTGAATGAGGGGTACATGGTCGGCGGCGACTTCACCGCCCTCGCCGATAATTTCTCCGATCCGGCAGAACACCCAAGGCTCCTCGTCACACCCGACGATGAGTATTACGCGCGACGAGGCGTCAGGGAAGAAGGGATGGACCTGCCCACCTGCCTCGACGCCGCGTTCGACCGCTTTGACAACGCCGATGCCCGCACTCGCGACAAACTTCTGCGCGCCAGCTACTGGCTTGACGCCTCCTACCGGGTCTGGGATCTGTCAAAGTCACTCAGTTACATTGCAGCAATCAACGCCGTCGAGGCACTCGTCCCAAAGAGTAAGCCCGACCGCTGCCCATGCTGCGAGCTCGACCGAAGCCCAGGGCCAACGGCCCGCTTCCGCAACTTCGTCGAGACATACGCCGCCAACGAGGCACCACAGAAGCGCACGGAAATGTACCGATTGCGTTCGATTCTGGTCCACGGGGATGGACTCCACAACCTCGAAATTCCACACGCTTGGGGAACTCTCTCACCGGGCAAAATACAGCACCGGGAGTTGCACAAGGCTGCGCTGGCGGTCTCGCGCACCACCATTCGTACCTGGTTCCTCGATGCAGCCACCGTACCCAACCTGTCCCAATGTAACCCTAAGGTGTTGGGGTAGCCCTGCCTCCAACCCACGCCGAGTCCCTGGAACTCACGTAGAACGAAGCTTTCGATAGAACCGTCGCGCAGCCAGCATAATGCACGCTTGTCTGGTTTCACTACATAGTGCACGCTTACTCGAACCCACGCTGACCTGCGTGAACGGCTCACCGTAGAACAGGCGGTCTAAAACTGTCGACCTGCTGGTAGCTTACTCGAACAGCTCCGACCTGCGAGAACAGCTCCAACGGGTAGCGGTGATCTTGCCAGAGGAAGCCAGCCAGGATGACCGGCTGGACTCTAACGCTAGCGGCGAGGTGCGCAGCACCACACGCTGGTGGAGTCTGCGTGACCGCTTCTCCCCGAAGACCTTCATACCATGATCGATCTCTACAGATCGGGTACCACAGCCAAGCAGATAGCCGAGACGCTCAATGTCAGCGAGCGCAGCGTTGCGCGACTACTACACCAGCACGGCGTACGTCGTAAAGGTCGCGCAACACATACATAACCCACGCAGCCGTTCAAAGCGGAGACCCTAAGCGATGGGAGCCCTGTTCCTTTGTCCGCGATGGCTGGCACGCTGTGTTTTTAACTGAGCTCCCGAGGCATATATCAGCGTAAATTCGACTCCGAGAACCCTGGCAAAGCTCTATGATAGATACACGTGGGAGGGAACCTACAAAAGCCTCCGTCTCCCTTTTTGGCGTCGAGGCCCCAAATAATACGCTTGAGGACTCCGGTTCAACCTTCCCTACTGCATAGATTACGCCATAAACTTAGGAGGTGGGCTGAATGGGGATTCGGGCTCTGATCTGGTCACGGACCTGACTGTAAATGTCGATACCGAGCGTCGGAGCGACCCACACCGAGAGTGCTACAGCGTAGTCGATACGGTCTCCCTGGAGCCCTCCAGCCTGTTCGAGACATTTGACTTTGAGCGTCAGAATGTCACCATGGCCATGCGGGACGGTCTTAGTTGTATCCCACACGAGGTGTTTCGCAGTACATGCTCCGCGTTTCGCGATTCCATCCGAGAGATCCGATGCAGTGTCGAATTTGGTAAAACCCGTGGGCGCCGCGAAGTCCAGCGATGCCCTGCGATACTGCCGATGTCGCCAGTTCACTGGGCTGAGCCAAGCGAGCGTCGCGGTAATACGCTTTGGGTCTTTGCTTTGCAAGCCATCCGGTAAGGGAAGGAGAAGTTCTTGTTCTTCTGCTGCACCCACGTTGCCGAAGTACAGGACAACCGCCTCGTTGTTTGTACAGCCTCTTGCGAAGTCTCTTGAAACAGCTCCATAGCCAAGCACGCGTTCTGGAGGTAACGGAGCCGTCTCGACAGCCTTCGGGAAAGCGTGCTCCGTGGATAAGGAGGGCTTTGATCCCCACGGCTTGCTGACGACGAGTAAGACTGGCCGCTCTTATGATAGAATTGATCGTCTCGTAGAGATCGGCTGCTTGCCGCGTTGTGAGGGCGGTGGCGGGACTTGTTCCGAGTGTGAAAACTTCGCGGCCAGGCGTTGGCGATGCGACCAAGATGCCAGGACCCCGTTCTGTTGACTCCCGTAGTGTCAGAACTTGACCAGCCACAATTGGTGTGGCGAAGTACGCGCGTCCACCCGGTGCCACAAGCTCCGGCTTGACGCTCCTTCGATAGCCACTACCGAGCGAGGTAATCGGGCTTGCCATTGGTAGACCATCTGACGGGTCGAACCGATATCCTAGTGGAGAGTCTGAGGCGGCATCGCTGTGAAGAGCACCAACGGTGACCGCGTTGATCGACTCCGCTGGCGAGAGGAGCCGACGGTCTACCTGATGATCATACATTGCTTGGTTTATAGCGGCACGGCGCTGCTCGCCAGTCAGGGAAATGATCGTCGCCGGGTCTGTTGGAGAAGTAGGCAGATGGCAGTGATTGCCGGCAGAGACGATCACAAGGACCCCGTAGGTGTAACTAAGCCAGTCAAGCATCCGCGCCCATGACGACAGGATCGTGTCGAACGGTGTAGCGGGGTCTGCTACGGACAGGTTTACGATAACCACGTCCGAACCGATGGGAGCGGAGTTGTCGTCTCCCTCGAATAACTCTCGAAAGACGCGCCACATCAAATCAGGCGTCAGCTGGTTATCAGCGACCTCTTCGACCTGATCCACAGTTCCGGTAGAAGGCGTCAGAATCGGGCGAACCAACAGAGGTCGCGCCGTAGGTAGCTCGGCGGACGACCGATCACCCCACACGATGGCAGATGCCATCGCGGTACCGTGCTTTCGCAGCGCCCCGGTGGTTTCCATGTCGCCACTGAGTTCATCAGGGTCGTAGACGATCACACGGTTTGCGAGCAATCGGTGATTGGATACAGGTACTCCGTCAAGCAAACAGACGACGGGCGCACCGGAAGGCAGCGGAGCATCACTATCCAGCGGTGCGGAGTCCTTTTCTTGCTGGAGAGGCAGGAGCGTCTGTCCAGCGACTCGTAAGTATATGACGTCAGGAGACCTCACTAACTGGACCTGGGCGAAGTCGCGTCGCGCAAGCCGCTGTAGGAGAGCAACAGGAACATCGCACTTCAGTGCGTGATAGCCAATATCCTCAATAACCGCACGCATCAGGACCCTTCCGCCTGCGGCGCTCACAAGACTTGTGACATTCTGTTCCACAGCCTGCCGGACTTGTTCGGTCCTGCGATACCAGAGTTCAATTTCAATGACCTGCCTTGCGCTGGGAAGTAACCCAGCAAGACGCGCTTCGATATCAAAGGTCTTCAATCGGTCCTCTGGCCCCCAAGAGCGCAGATCCTTCAGATGTGCGAAAAGTTCCGCGAGTTTGCCGTAATTGCGCTTAAGGCGTCCATCACGCTTCCATGCATTCCATAACGAGAGCAATTCAGTCATTGCGCCCCGATTGAGGCAGATGGCGTGCAGGCACGACGCGATTACCCGTTCACGCGGATTTCGCTAATGAACTTAAAGTCGTCGTCAGGCTCGGACGCTGACTCGATCTCCACGAGAATCTCGATGTTCAATCGCTCGGCAACGCGTGCGAGATCGGTTCTCTCATCTAGTGCTTCAAGGACGAGCACGAGTTGAGGATCGGTGGCCTGCACTGAACTTGACAGATCGACTTGCTCGTCGAAGAGGCGCATTGCCGATTCAAATCGATCATCCAGCCGCTGCCCCTGGCGTCGGCGACTCGGAAGCGTGACCCTGGGCTTGTTGCGCCGGTTCAGCTTGATCTGATTGGGGCTTCGGACAGGACCCACAAGTACCGGACGTTCCAGAACGAAGCCTCCCGGAATTGGACTCATTCCTTATCGACACCTGCCCGTTTGCTCCACTGATCAAGCAGTCTTTTCGTAACATCACGAACGTCCGGCTCGGGGCCAGAGAGTATCGCTCGACGCTGGACGTCTGAGGCGAATTCTTCAAGCTCGGCGTAACTTACGTACGTAAGCCGGTCGGCGATAGTTCGCAGGGACAATCCAAACTCAATCCCTGTCCGTTCTGACCATGCGTTCAGCCACTCAACTTTGCCTGCACGGGTTGGTGCGGGCAGTTCCACCCGAACCTGCATCCGCCGCCAAACTGCACGGTCAAGCAACTCGGCATGATTTGTCGCGGCGATTACGATGACATGACTGGGCAAGCGATCGACTTGAAGAAGCAGTGTGCTTACTACACGCTTGATCTCGCCAGTCTCATGTGTGTCACCACGTTCCTTTGCTACAGTATCGAACTCGTCGAAAAACAACACACAAGGTCTTATCCTGACCGCCGCGAAAAGTGTCTCCATCCGCGCCCCGGTCTCACCGAGAAAACTCCCAATCAGTCCTTCGTAACGCACAGTCAACAACGGAACCATCAGCTCTGTTGCTAAAGCTTCTGCCAGTGAGGTTTTTCCTCCGCCCGGAGGACCGATGAACAACAGTCTGTGACGTGGTTCGACACCATGACTTCGCAAAAGATCACGGCGGTAGTGCTCTTCGATGACCTCACTGCAAATCTGACGAACTTGTCCGGGCAGCACGAGATCGGTGATACGTCGCTCCGGGTCGCGCTCATGTAGAAGAGTTCCAGTTACCTCATTGCGGACCAGCGAAGTGACGTTAGATGCAACGTTGGAACGCCGCTTAGTGAGTGCTTCTGCGAGCTGAGAAGCCAACACACCGTGTTTCTTCGCCTCTTCCTCCGCGATGAGCGCTTCGGCTGCTCTTCGGAAGGCAAGTTCATCGCCCCCTGCACCGGATCGGACGAGCGCAAGCAAAAGATCTGCGCGTGCCATTTACCTCGCCTTCCCTCGTGTCTGGCGACAGACCATCCTTCCACCTAGATCAAGATCGATGATCCCGAGGCCAGGGATCGACACTCCTACGTCCCCACCCTGAGCGGCACGAGAGCACCTCCGTGATACTCCAAGCTCCCCCCGACCGAGTATGCAGGCTGCGGTTGGCAACGTCGAGATGTCGTCTACTTGCAGTTAGTTTCATCCATACAAGATCTTCGGGCTGCTGCCAGCTCGCCACGCCGACCCCTGGTCCCGAAGCCAAGAGTGCGCAGCCCCACAGCCGTCCGTGACAGGTCACGCCCCTCGTTAGGGTACTTGGCTGATCAAGACTCGGGGGCAAGGTAGTGGGCGCTTACTCGAACCCACGCTGACCTGCGTGAACGATTCGCCGTGAGACAGATGGTCTAAAACTGTGGACGGCGGGGGACTCGAACCCCCGGGAGAACTTCCACTGACCTCCCGGGCACCACGCCGCCGCCCGCTTGACGGGGCCTGGTGGTCCAACGCGTCCACGTTGGACCACCAGGACTCCTGTCAGCTAGGTGCCCCTATGGGGGCGCCGTGACGGTGATCGCGATCGTCCGGCTGCCTAACCGAATAGAGATCGCGAGCACTGCTTTCGGTGCCATTGGCGCCACCTCCCTCCATGATCGAATGGACGGGAGTCGAGACGGCCCCTGCTTCCACAGGGGCCGTCTCGACGTATGTGGCGTCCGCCTTCCTCTCCCGCTGCAGGCGCTGGTGTACGGCGCCGTTGACGAGGACCCACTGGGAACGACCGACGGCGATCGCTTTACCCCGACGTCTCAGGTAACTGAGTGCCCCCCGCACGGACTCGGAGTCCTCCTGGCGCAAGCCGACAGAGTTCAACGTGTTCACGATGTCGGCTGGTGCCAGGGGCTTCGTCGCGTCCTCGAGTACCCGCCCCACGGCTGCCGTCATGCCGAGCGGCCACCCCTCCTCGCGAGGGCTGAGCTCGGGCGACTGTCGCGGGAACGCCTCACTGTTGATCTGCTGAGACTGCGCAACACTCCGGTCATCCTCGGCAGCAACCTCGGCGGTGAGGCGGGCAAGCGACAGTTCCAGTCCGCGCCGCTCTACCTGGAGATCAGCCAGCTTGGCCTCGATCTCGGCCGTCCGGCTGTTCACTTCCGCCAGCAGCGCTCGGATCACTCCCACCTGGGTCTTTGCGTTCACGTTGCGAGCGTACAGCACCGATCGTGAACGTGGAGGCGGCATCCTCCCGTTGGTCACTCGACGCTCAGTGTACATAGGGTTGGGATGTGAACGATGATCTATACGATGATCGGGTGTCACCGGCACCGTAGAATCCCGAGGCAGCCTTAAGGACACTCCTGATCGTGAACCCAGACAACGAGCCCGTTGTGCGCCAGATCCGGCGGCAGGACGAGTACTGAGACAAGGACACGTCGGTCAACTGATCAAGACATGACGAGCGACCGCAGTGACGACGTACGACGACGGGGACAATTCGTCACGGCCCTGCTCGGCCCACGCGCGCAGGGTGTCCGGCCAAGGCTGCTTGTGCTCAGGGGTGGGCGCGTCGGCCCCGTCGAGGTAGCGGCGGTAGTCCGATCCGTCGGAGGCCACCTCGTAGGCCGCCGGCTTCGGGGTGCTCATCGCCGACGCCGACGCCCGCACCCTCGCCGACCGTATCGGCCGCCGGTCATAACCCCCCATCATCATGCGACCCGATCGAAGAGAGGAGTGCCGTGGACGACAAGCCGCCGGACGAAAGGATGACGGCAAGCATCGGGACAGTGACGAAGAAGAGATCAGCTGCAATGGCCAGCAGAAGGCCGTCCGCTGCCGCCACCCGATGATGGCGAAGAGAAGCACTAGGTGGACGAACTAGCTGCGGCTGACCACGCCCACTTCATCGACGCGCTGTGTGCCTCCGGCCTGGCGCCCTTGGTGTCAAGTGGTGGGTGCACCACCAGCCTTGACTAGGAACTCGTTGAGGACTTCGGTTGGTTTCAGCCGGCACGGACCAGTGGATCAGCCACGGACACCACGGATGACCTGGACCTGGTCTACTCCAACACGGCCCTGTTCGTGCTACTCGACGGATTGTCCTCCACCAGCATGCCGGCGTTGATGACCCGCATGCTGGAGGCTCTCGACATCCGCGACGGGCACGATGTGCTGGAGATCGGCGCCGGCACGGGATACAACGCGGCCCTGCTGTCCCACCGGCTCGGTGATCAACATGTGTTCGCCGTGGACATCGAGCCCACGCTGATCAGGTTGGTGCGGGAGCGTCTCGCCAAGATCGGCTACCATCCCACCCTGGTCACCGCCGACGGCGCGGACGACCTGCCCGAACACGCTCCCTACGACCGGGTCATCACCACCTGCTCCGTCTCCGCCGTGCCCTGGTCGTAGGTCGAACAGACCCGCGAAGAAGGCTTGATCCTGGCCGACGTCACACCGGCTCAGCCGGCCGGGAACCTCGTGCTGCTGCGCAGGACCAGTGATGGCGCCGAGGGCCGGTTCGACCGCACCTACGGCAGCTTCATGGCCATGCGCCGCATCGGCGAGACCTACGGCTCACCACGGCCGGACCCCACCCGGGACCGCGCCACCGCCCGCTGCGCGGCAGCACCCTGGACCTCACCCGGCCGTGGGAGCATCCCGTGCCGTGGTTTCTCGCGCACTTCCAGCTACCCGCCGGCATCGCGTTCGGGCTGTCCGGCAAGGACACAGCACACCACCCACCACGACGTTCCTCGCCGCGGCCGACGGATCCTGGTGCGAGATCGACCAGGACAGCCAGGTCTGGGAAGCCGGACCCCACCAACTCTGGCGAATCATCGAGGACGCACATTCCGCCTGGATCACGATGGGCCGACCCGGGTGGTAACGCTTCGGGTTGAGCGTCAAACCGGCACAGCAGTGGGTATGGATAGACTCCCCAGACAATGACATCCGGGGCTCTCACCGATGATTCCCGCCCAGGTGATCGGACTGGATTGTGGCCTTGAGCTGCCAGGTCCCGAGAACGTGCTGTCGAGAATAGGGGTTGAGGCGTGAGCGGTGGTGGAGGCATCGGCCATCCGGCGACGGACGACAACGACCCGGGGTGGCGGCAACCGTGTGCCTTCACGGTACAGGCGCTGGGTGATCTCCTCCATGGTTCGCGCCGCCGGACCTGTCGGGTGATGCGCGCCGCACTGGTGTCTGCGGTAACTCCGAGATCGCTGTCACCGTGCGCACCAGCCCAGCCGTGGTGCGACCTTCGTCAAGGGACTACGCAGCGGGCCATCCGATGGCAACCGGGGTCTGGCGGATGCGCGTACCTCTCGTGTACGACAAGAGCGACAGTATCGACCTGGCCGAGGCCGCGCAGCTCACTTCCCACGTAGACAGACAGCGGAGCTCACCGCCATTCTGCCCGATCTATCGGCCGACGAAACGGGAGCGACCGACCGTTGGGCCGTGTGAGGCTAACCGTCCCCGCAAGGACACGACCAGAAGAACACCACAAGAAGCAAAGCAGCGTGGTCACGTCAATGATCACGGTCTGGTCCGGTCAGCGTCCAGCCCCCTTAAGGTTGTCGTCCAGCCTGTCGATTTCACCTGAAAGGCGTCACGGCCGCACGCTCTGCGAACTACGATGGCGACGGGGTGTTGAGCGCCAAAGCCCTGATGACCCCCGTGGCGCGGCGGGAGGTGCTTCGAGCATGGCGACGGTGGCGGTCAACCTGACTCGACCGAGGGAGGAGCTGGGCGAGATTCCCGCGCGGCTGCGCGCGGCCGGGCTGGAGCTGCGCTGCGGATCGGGGCGGCGGGCGACGCCGGCGGCGGAGGTGATCGAGAGCCTGCGCGGCTGCGCGGCGGTCATCGCCGGCCAGGAGCTCTACACCGCCGAGGTGTTCGACGCCTGCCCCGAGCTGCGGCTGGTGGTGCGCTTCGGGGCGGGCTTCGACACCGTCGACGTCGGTGCGGCCACCGAGCGTGGTGTCCTGGTCGCGACCATCCCAGGCACCACCGACGGCGGTGTCGCCGACCACGCGATCGGGTTGATGATCGACCTGGCGCACGGGATCTCGCGTCACGACCGCGCCATGCGACGGGGTGAGTGGCGACCGCACCGCGGCGTGGACGTGTGGGGTGCGACGCTGGGCATCATCGGGCTCGGCCGCATCGGGCGGGCCGTCGCCCGGCGGGCGCTGGGCTTCGACATGCGAGTGATCGCTCACGAGCCGTACCCCGACATGGAGTTCGTGGCGGAGCACCGTATCGAGCTGATGCGCCTAGAGGAGGTATTCGCCCAGAGCGACTTCGTGACGCTGCATCTGCCTGCCATGCCCGAGACCGAGCGGATCGTCGATGCGGCGAAGCTCGACCTGATGAAGCCCAGCGCCTTCCTGATCAACGCCGGTCGCGGTGACCTGGTCGACGAGGACGCCCTGTACGGCGCGGTGAAGTCCGGCGAGATCGCCGGTGCCGGCATCGACGCCTGGACGACCGAGCCGATGACCGATCCGCGCTGGGCTGAGCTGGACAACGTCGTCCTCACCCCGCACAGCGCGGCGAATACCCAGGGCGTCTGGACGGCGAGCGCGTCGCTGGCGACCCACATCGTGCTGCAGGTCATGCGTGGTGAACAGCCACCGCAGCTGCTCAACCCGCAAGCGTGGAACAGGGCTGTGGATAACCCGTGAGTGGCGATGCGAGCCCTGGCTCGCATCGCCACTCACGGGGGGGCCGGAGGCCCCCTACAACCGCACTGTGGACACTGAGCGCAGTCGGTTGCGGGTGTCGAGGACCCGATCGGCGTGCCGCTCGAAAAGCTCCCAGTCGATCGCGTCGTGGTCGGCGAGCACGATGACCAGATCGGTACCGGTGACCTGACGCGACTCACAGGGCACCATCCGGATGAAGCCGGGGATCTCCGCAGCGGTGATGAGCGGGTCGATCGCCCGGAGGTCGGCCCCCAGGTCGTCGAGTCTCCTGGCGACGGCGATCGCCGGCGACTGCCTGGTGTCCCGTGAGTTCCGCTTGTAGGCCAGCCCCACCAGCAGGATGCTGCTCCCGTTGACGGACTTGCGCTGCTGGTTGAGGTGCGTGACCACGCGGGAGACCACATAGTCGGGCATGTGGTCGTTGACATCGTTGGCGATATCGACGAAACGGAAGGCATGCCCCAGGGACCGCCGCACCTGCCAGGACAGGTATGAGGGATCGATCGGCAGGCAATGCCCGCCGACCCCTGGCCCTGGGGTGAACCTCATGAACCCGAAGGGCTTCGTGGCGGCCGCGTCGATCACCGACCACACGTCGAGCCCGAGGCCGTGACAGTACATCGCGAGCTCGTTGACCAGGGCGATGTTGACGTGGCGGAAAGTGTTCTCCAGCAGCTTGGCAAGCTCAGCCTCGCGAGGTCCCGACACCGGCACGGTTCGCTCAACGAGCCGGCCGTAGAAGTCCCGCAGCGCCTGCAGTGAGGCCTCGTCCACCCCAGCGATGATCTTGGGAGTGTTGGGGAACCGCCAGACCTCGTTTCCCGGGTCGATGCGCTCGGGGCTGTAGCCGAGGCGGAACTGCGCCCCCGCGCGCAGGCCCGAGCCGGCCTCCAGGATCGGGAGGAAGATCTCCTCGGTGGTGCCGGGGTAGCTCGTGGACTCCAGGATGACGCAGCATCCAGGCGTGATGTGCGGCGCGATGACACCCGCGGCATCCTCGACGTAGCTCAGGTCGGGTGCGCCGTCACGCAAGGGGGTCGGTACGCAGACAACGGCGACGTCGAAACCGGCCAGCGCCACCGGGTCGTCGGTAGGCAGATACCGTCCGGTGCTCATCGCTACCGCGAGGTCACCATCGGTGATGTCATCGACGAACGTCACCGCCTTGCGGAGGCAATCGACACGGTTCTTGTCGATGTCGAAACCGACGACGTCGAAACCGACCTCGACAGCCCGAATGGCTACCGGCAGGCCCACATAACCCTGACCGACCACGGCGACACGGCGCGGCGAGATGTCAGAAATGTCGGACATGAATCCCCCAGGGCTGGTTGTCACCGTAAGCGACTACTCGAATACTAGCGGTGCCGCGATCAACCGTACCTTTTGCGCGGTCGCTCTTGATGGCGCTACGGTCGGGCAGGTCACATTGACCACGCGGGAGCTCGCACCGAAGCGGGCTGAGAGGGCAGCTGGGCACCGTCCGGGGCTGTCGACCGCAGAACCTGTCCGGGTAATGCCGGCGTAGGGAGACTGACCGATGACAGCGCTGGACAAGCGGCCGCGAGACCGCACCGTCGAGCCCGCCGTGACCACCGGCCCGATCACCGGGTCGCGGAAGGTCTATCGCGAGGCGGGTGACGGGCTGCGGGTGCCCGCCCGCCGGGTGGACCTGACCAACGGGGCGCACCTGGATCTTTACGACACCTCTGGTCCCTACACCGACCCGGAGACCACCATCGACCTCCACAGGGGACTCCCCCGGTTGCGGCAGGGATGGGTCGCGCGGCGGGAGCCGGTCCGCGGCGCGGCCACCCAGCTGGCCTGGGCCCGGGCCGGCATCGTCACCGAGGAGATGGAGTTCGTCGCGGCCCGCGAGGGCGTCGACGTCGAGCTGGTGCGCACCGAGGTGGCGCGAGGTCGCGCGGTGATCCCGGCCAACCACCGGCACCCCGAGTCCGAACCGATGATCATCGGGAAGAGGTTCCTGGTGAAGGTCAACGCCAACATCGGCAACTCGGCGGTCACCTCCTCGATCGAGGAGGAGGTGGACAAGATGGTGTGGGCCACCCGGTGGGGAGCGGACACGATCATGGACCTGTCCACCGGCAAGCGGATCCACGAGACCCGGGAGTGGCTGCTGCGCAACTGCCCTGTCCCGGTCGGCACCGTGCCGATCTACCAGGCGATGCAGCGGTGCGATGGTGACCCGGCGGCGCTGACCTGGGAGACCTACCGGGACACCGTCATCGAGCAGTGCGAACAGGGCGTCGACTACATGACGGTGCACGCCGGAGTGCTGCTGCGCCACGTGCCGTTGACCGCGGGCCGGGTGACCGGCATCGTCTCCCGCGGCGGGTCGATCATGGCGGCCTGGTGCCTGGCGCACCACCGCGAGTCGTTCCTGTATGAGAACTTCGCCGAGCTGTGCGAGATCCTGCGCCGCTACGACGTGACCTTCTCTCTCGGCGATGGCCTGCGCCCCGGCTCCATCGCCGACGCCAACGACTCCGCGCAGCTCGCCGAGCTCAGGACGCTCGGAGAGCTGACCCGGATCGCCCGACGCCACGACGTGCAGGTGATGATCGAGGGTCCCGGGCACGTGCCCATGCACAAGATCGCCGAGAACGTGCGTCTGGAGGAGGAATGGTGCGACGAGGCGCCGTTCTACACCCTGGGCCCACTCGCGACGGACATCGCGCCGGCCTATGACCACATCACCTCGGCGATCGGCGCGGCGATGATCGCGCAGGCGGGCACCGCGATGCTCTGCTACGTCACGCCCAAGGAGCATCTGGGCCTGCCCGACCGTGACGACGTGAAGACCGGCGTGATCACCTACAAGATCGCCGCGCACAGCGCCGACCTGGCCAAAGACCATCCGGGCGCGCAAGCCTGGGACGACGCGCTGTCGGCGGCCCGGTTCGAGTTCCGCTGGCACGACCAGTTCGCGCTGGCGTTGGACCCGGACACCGCGCGGTCCTACCACGACGAGACGCTGCCCGCCCCGGCGGCGAAGACCGCACATTTCTGCTCGATGTGCGGGCCCAAGTTCTGCTCGATGCGCATCTCCGCCGACGTCCGGGCCTACGCGCACGAGCACGGGCTGTCAGACGTGGAGGCCATCGAGGCGGGCATGAAGGAGAAGGCCGAGGAGTTCACCGCGGCCGGCAAGCAGCTGTACCTGCCAGTGATCGGGGCATGAGCGCTAGCCCCCCCGTCGCGCTGACCATCGCGGGGTCGGACTCCGGGGGAGGGGCGGGCCTGCAGGCCGACCTGCGCACGTTCACCGCCTGCGGCGTGCACGGTTGCGTCGCGGTCACGGCGGTGACGGTGCAGAACTCGGTGGGCGTCACCGCCGTCGTGGAGATCCCCCCGTCCACTGTGGCCGACCAGGTCCGGGCGGTGGCCGACGACATCGGGGTGGCCGCCGTCAAGACCGGGATGCTGGCCAGCGCGGCGATCATTCGCGCGGTGGCGCAGGTGTGCGACGAGGTCGGCATCGGCCGTTGCCGCGCGGTGGCGCTGGTGGTCGACCCGGTGGCGGCCTCCATGCACGGCGACCCGCTGCTGGCCGAGGACGCGCTGGCCATGCTGCGCTCGGAGCTGCTCCCCCGGGCCACCCTCGTCACGCCCAACCTGGACGAGGTGCGGCTGCTCGTCGGCCTGGACATCGGCTCCCCCGCGGAACAGCGCGAGGCGGCCCGCGCGTTACATGCGCTGGGACCGCGGTGGGTCCTGGTCAAGGGCGGCCACCTGCGCGGCGACTCACCATGCCTCGATCTGCTCTACGACGGCAGCGAGCTCACCGCGTTCACCAGCCCGCGGCTGGCCACCCCGCATACCCACGGTAGTGGAGACACCCTGGCCGCGGCGATCACCTCGGCACTGGCTCGCGGCACCACGGTGCCGCAGGCGGTCGGCTACGGCAAGCGCTACGTCGAGCAGGCGGTCGCCCACGCTTACCCTCTCGGCGCTGGAGTAGGCCCGGTCTCCCCATTCTGGCGGCTACGTCCCGAAACTGAGCCCATCCGCTGCGGGGGGAAGGTGCACAAGCCTCCATGAGACCATTCACGAGCGGGTTAGGCGGCTCGGTGAGCGGCGATCACCTCGCCGAGCGCCTCCAGGTTCGCCTGATGGGTCGTCACACTGTCGAAGCCGTACACCTGCCGGCGCCGCCGCAGCTCCTCGACAGCGGAGCCCACGTCCGGGGCCAGGAGGGCAACCGGACTGGCCAAAAGCTGCGGGGCGGTGAGCAGTCCCGGGGCGCTGAGCGCGATCTGCGCGGCGGCGTCCTCGGGATCATGGCCGATCACGACCCACTGCAGGAGCACATCGGATCGATAACGGCGGCCCCCGGCTCGTCGACGCACCTCATCCACTCGCTTCACCGTCTCAGCGGCGGAGCACAGGGTGAACGTGCCCGCAGGGGCACCCTTCGCCTGACGGAGCCCGGTGAAGCCCACGATCTCAGCGTGCCGGGCCGCGACCGAGAGCGCGGGACTCGACATCGCACCGACCATCAAGGGCACCGGCTGTTGCACGGCCCGTGGCCGGTGGGCTTCGTCCGCCAACCGGCGGCGCACCTCGAGCACCGTCTCCTCAAGCGCCGCCACCCGCTGGTCCAGCGGCAGCCAGGGCAGCCGGGCGTCCTCGTACTCGCCTCTCATGTGCCCGGCACCGAGCCCGAGCTCGGCCCGGCCCCGCGACAGCACATCGAGGGTGGCGACCTCACGGGCCAGCAGTGCTGGGTTCCAGAACCCGGTGTTCAGCACACAAGTCCGCAGCCGGAGCCGTTCACTGATCATACCCGCGGCAGCCAGCGCGGCGAAGGGAGCGAGGGCACCGAGATGGTCGGGCGCGGCGAAGACGTCGTAACCGAGCGCGTCGGCGCGCCGCACCAACTGTGTGAAGTCCCGCTGGGACGACACGGCTCCCACAGTGATCCCGAACGTGATCTCCGGCATGGTCGTGATGCCGCCTCAGCCGGGTCGGTGCGTGCAGACGAGCATCTGGTTGCCACCGGCTTGGAACTCGTAGTCGACGTCGGCCACCTCAGTGGTGATGCCCTGGCCGGCGAGCTGGGCGAGCAGCTGGTCGAGGTCGGGGTAGCCGACGGCGCCCATGGCCACCAGCGGAAAGATCCGTAGCTCGTCGCGGGTGACGCGCATGAGCTCGCCGATGCTGTCTCGATGGAATGCCGGGTCGAGGCGGTCGGCGTAGCTGAACAGCAGATGTGAGCTCAAGACAAGGTCGAACGCGTCGTCGGCGAAGGGCAGGCGGGGAAGCACACCGGGCATGTAGCGCTCGGGATGGGCTCGCCGGTCAGCGGTGAAGCGGGTGAGTGCGGCGTAGCGGGAGCGCTGGTGCTCGTCAGGGTCGGCGAAGAAGCTCCACCGGTACTGCTCAGGGTGGGCACGGACGTAGCGGTTGCCGCGGTCGGTGTCGGCCTGGGCGCGTGCGGCAAGCTCGTCGACGCTGGTGTGGGCGTAGAGCGGGTCACAAGCCGTGGCGTCACCCCCGGCGGCGTTGACCTCCGCGGTCAGGCTGGCCGCCCCGCCTGGGCAGTCCAGCAGTCGGCGACGCACAACGGCGTCGGAGAGCGCGAACATGGCCCGGTACTCGGCGAGGGAGCGCGCGCTGACCAGCATCGCACCGATGCCGCTGTCGGGCACGGCGGAGCGGAGGCGCTGCTGGCTGTCCATTACCCGTCGGGCGTCCATTACCCGTCGGGCGCCGGAACCGTGATGTGCGCGGGGATGGGTACGCCGAAGAGCAGGGCGACGACGTCGCTGACGGCGTGCACGCCGCCGGCCAGTGTGCCGCTCGGAGCCACCTGGTACATGACGGCGACCAGGTAGCGCTCCTCGGGCCCGGCGAAGCCGATGGTGTTCGTGACCCAGTGCTTGCCGTAGGGATCGGTCTCGTAGGACCAGCCGTCCTTGTTTCCGGGCTGTTGGGCGGCGCCGGCCGCCCAGACCCCCCACTGCTGGTTCGGCGCGACCCCGCGCAGCGCGCCGACCAGGTAGGCCCGGTCGGCCGGGTTGACCCGGGCGAAGACGTAGTCGAGCAGGGCGGCCAGGTCATCGTTCGTGCACTTGACGAAGCCCCAGTACGTCCTGGCCCTGAAGCCGGGCACGAAGTGCAGGCCGGTCATGCCGTACTGGTTGCGGAACCGGGCCAGCATGTCCTCGCCGCCGAACTTCGCCCACAGCCGGTCGGACGCCTGCTCGTCGGAGAAGTTGAGCATGGTGGCCATGTCGTGCCGGTCGGCGGCGGTCAGCGTGATCTGGCCGGCGCGCTGCCGGCCCAGCAGGTCGGTGGCGATCGCGAGCTTGATGGTGGACGCCGTCCACCCCTCGTGCTGCGTCGAGCCGAATCGCCAGGTGTGCCCGGTCTGCCGGTCGGTGAACACCACGCTCAGGTAGCCCTTGCCGCTGACGGTGCGGCTGATGTAGCCGCCGGCGGCGGCGAACCGCTGCTGCTGGGTACAGCTCCACCCCGCCTCAGCACGGCACCCGGCTGGTGGTGGCGACGACCGGGGTGAGGGCGGTGCCACGTCCGGGGCCGACACCACGTCCGGGGCCGACGGCGAGGCCACGTCACTGCTGGCGGACGAACGCCCGAGGACCGGCTGCGCCAGGGCACGCGGGGCCGCGGTCCGGTCGACCTCTGCGCACCCGCAGCCGACCACCGTGAACGCCGCGCAGGCCAGGACGGGGGCAACGGCGAGACGGAGACTGCGCGGCATGGTCGTGATGGCGGGACAGTACTACACTATCCGGGCCCTGCAGCGGCTGGTGCAGCCTCACGGGTCGCGGGAGATGACGTAGGCGCGAGCGAAGAACGTCCTGATTTCTGCGCGGTGGAGATGACCGGCGATCGCTCGATCACCTTCTACGGCCATGACAGCGTGGATGTGCACCGTACCGCCTACGATCTCACCAGTACCCGTCATCTCGGCCGGTAGGCAGTAGTCGGTGATGACGTCCTCGGTGGCGTCGTGCTTGGGCATGGTGGAGATCGCGAAGCTGTCCGCGGCCCCGATCAGGCTGACGATCGCCCCGCCTGTGATACCCAAACGCTTAGCTTCCTGGGTTACGGTCTCCATCAGCTCAGAGTTGCGAACCTCAATGACAACCACGGCTACCTTCCGATCACGGAACTGAGCGCTTTCAGCATTGCGGCGGCACACCATCGCGCGCCAACATCACGGTCGCTGACCGCTTCACGGGCGAACCTCTGGGCCACCAGAACGGGCTGCGGAAAGCCCACAGGATTCTCAGCGAAATGTGCGGCGACTGGCCAGTCCAGGCCGCAGACACGTGCGACTACGGCGGTCATATAGCGGCTACGGACGTCGGGATCCCGGCCGAGAACGGCAGTCACATGGGATGCCTCGAACTGTCCGGGAACCTTGGCGAGGATTCCGGCGGCATTCACTCGCAGGACAGGATCATCACCGTCATCCAGCCACCGACGCAGGCGCGCCACCGCGCCACGATCAACCAGAGTCGCTATCACAAGGTCGGTGCCGTGCGTGGTCTGGACTGTGGCGAGTGGGCCGGGGTCGTTGCCTGCGATGCCGGCCGCTAGCTCAGTAGCTAGTGCGGTGTTCTCGGCGACAAGGCTGGCTACCTTGAAGCGATCCACGTCGTCGCCCAACTGGCCTATGCCGAGCACTCTCTCGTACGCCGTGACCACACCTGTGGTCGCAGTTCGTTTGCCAGTCTCCACCATGCTGAGGTAGGGCTTGCTGTAGTGTGTGCGAGCAGCCATCATGGACAAGCTGATCCCGGCGGCGTCGCGAGCCGCCCTCAATGCTTCTCCGACCGTCGTTGCCGTCAACGCTTGTGAACCTCTGAGCCGTTCTCTTGGTGGTCCATATCCATCAGACTAGCGGCAGGCGGCAGAGCCTGACAGCCGGAGGGGTGACCACAGCAGAGGAGGACCGTGACAACCGAACATCATTCGTCTGCGCCCGATCGGGGCGACCATCCGACCGGATGCTGCCGCAGGTCGATCCCGGCAACGTGTCAGCTGAACCGGGGCACGGTGGAGTACGGCAACCTGGTGGTGAGCAAACGCGACGGCACGATCGTGCTCGACCCTCGTGTCACTGGCTCGTGTGTGATGTCCCTGGATGACGACGGGGCCGCATTTCTGCGGGATCTGCTGACCGAGTGGCTGGGATGAACCAAGGGTAGCGGCCATGACCTCAAGATCGACATCGGGGCGGGTGCTGCCGCCCGGAGCCGCCCGCCCCGATGGCTTTCCACGACCTCTACCCAAGCAATCCATGAAGTGGGGTTATGACCCGATGCCGGCGGGAGCCAGAGTAACCGACAACACAAGAGCAGAGCTTATAAAGGACACCGGGAAACTGCTGACAATCAGCATTCCCGACGGACTGCTGCCAGTGCGCCTGACCGTGGACCCGCCGGGGTCAGCACGACTAGGGCGACTACTGGCCGGGTACGCAGACAAAGCAAGAACGCCAGCTTAGTACGCCAATTCCCGCTGGGCTACGACCGGCCGAGGGCGACCGATCATGTGGGGGCGACGGCTGCAGGGTCTGCATAAACACCGAAGTCAGGCTCGCCGCCGGGCAAGAGGGTGACACCGAACTCAATGATAAGCTGTTCAGCGACGTCAAAATCATCGACCTGCACATCTACCACCGCAAGGGCACTTGCGGGCGCAGCGGTTCGGATCCTCACGATCCCGCACTTGGACAAGGACTTCCACGTGACCGCAGACATCACGGGCCAGGCCGTCGAGCGGCTCACGCTGCCACCACATGACCCGATCGACGATCAGGGGTCGGGGCTGGAGGCCCGGGCCCAGAACCGCTGCGGGATCCGGCCGGCCAGCCTGGCATGCCGGCCCGCCTGCACGGCCAGCCGCATCGCTTCGGCCATCCGCGGTGGGTCCTCGGCCCGGGTCACCGCGCTGGCCAGCAGCACCGCGTCGCACCCCAGCTCCATCGCCAGCGCCGCATCGGAGGCGGTACCGATCCCGGCGTCGAGGATGACCGGCACCGGGGCCTGCGCCACGATCATCTCGATGTTGTGCGGATTGCGGATGCCCAGCCCGGTGCCGATCGGTGAGCCCAGCGGCATCACCACCGCGCAGCCGGCGTCGGCCAGCCGGCGGGCCAGCACCGGGTCGTCGTTGGTGTAGGGCAGCACGGTGAAGCCGTCCTCGACGAGCTGCTCAGCGGCGTCGAGCAGCTCGATCGGATCGGGCAGCAGAGTGCGGTCGTCGGCGATGACCTCGAGCTTGACCCAGGACGTCCCCAGCGCCTCCCGGCTCAGTCGCGCAGTGAGCACCGCCTCCGCTGCGCTGCGGCAGCCCGCGGTGTTGGGCAGCGGCTCGATCCCGTGGCGCCTCAGCACGTCGAGGACACCGGTGCGGGCGCCGGTGTCCATCCGGCGGATCGCGACCGTGGTGAGCTCGGTCTGCGCGGCGAGCAACGCCTGCTCCAGAACGGCGAGGTTGCTCGCGCCCCCGGTGCCCAGGACCAGCCGCGAGCCGAACTCCCGCCCAGCGATGACCAGCGGATCGTCCGCCATCCTGTCAACCTCCCTGCACCGCGGTGAGGACCTCGACCGATGCGCCTTCCCACAGTGCCGTGCCAGGCCATGACGCCCGCGGCACCACGGCGCCGTCCAGGGCCACCGCGACACCACAGGACGGCGCGCCGAGCCGCTCCAGCACGTCGGCCAGCGTGGCGCCGTGGGGGAGTTCCCAGGAATGGCCGTTCACAATCACCGTCATGGTGCGCTCCGCGCTACCCGTGAGTGGCGATGCGAGCCATGGCTCGCATCGCCACTCACGGGTTGTCCACAGGGGAGGCGGGCCGGCGTAGCCGGCGCGACCTCGACCGGGACGGGCTCCCCGCGCAGCAGCGCGAGCACAGCCTCGGCGGTCAGCGGTGCCAGCAGGATCCCGTTGCGGTGGTGGCCGGTCGCGGCGAGGACGCCGGGCTCCAGCGCACCGATCACCGGCAGGTTGTCCGGGCTGCCCGGCCGCAGCCCCGCCCCGGTCTCCTCGAGCGCGTACTCCGCGATCGCGGGCAGCACCCGCTCGGCGTCGGTGAGCAGCTCGCGCACCGCACCGGCGGTGACGTCGGTGTCGAAACCGACCTCGCGCTGGGTGGCTCCGAGTACCAGCCGCCCGCTATCGCGGGGCACCAGGTAGCTGTGGCGTCCACCGACGATCGCGCGGACGGTCCGCGACGGCGGCGGCAACGTGGCCGGCCGGCACCGCAACCGCAGGATCTCGCCCTTCACCGGGCGGATCGCGCGGCGCAGCGTGGGGTGCAGCGCGGCACTGTGCACACCGGCGGCCACGACGACGACGTCCGCGCTCGGCAAGGTCAGGCAGCGGTGGGCGTGAAACCGCGCCCCGGCGCCGCGGCACGCCACCAGCAGCGCGCTCAGCAGCGCTCGGTTGTCCACTGACAGGTCCTCCGGGACCGACAGCGCCCGGCGCACCTGCGGGCCCAGCGACGGCTCGACCCGGCGCACCTGCCGGCCGGAGAGCGCCTCCACGGCACGGCCCATGTGGGACAGCTGCTCGGCGACCCGGTCCAGCTCGGCGCGGTCGCCGGGGTCCAGCGCCACCACGAGGGTGCCTGCGGTCCGTAACCCGGGGTCGGCGCCAGCGCTCGCGAGCTCGGCGGCGAAGTCCGGCCACCGACGCAGTGCGGCCTCCCCCAGCGCGAACACCTCCGGCTCAACCGGCACCGCCTCGGTGACGGGGGCGAGCATCCCACCAGCGACGCGCGAAGCACCCGATCCCGGCGCCGGGTCGTACACGGTCACCGCGAACCCCGCCGCCGCGGCGCGCCAGGCACAGCTCAGCCCGATGACGCCACCACCGACCACGGCGACGGTGGTGACCGAGCTCCTCAACGAAACCCCCGACGAAACCCCAGCTCATCACATGCGGACCAGTTCCCACCCTAGCTCGGTACGGTCCCCCTATGGATGGCGAACAGATCAGGGCCCGGCTGGCCGGCGCTCGGCTGTACCTGTGCACCGACGCCCGGACCGACCGGGGCGACCTCGCCGAGTTCGCCGACGCCGCGCTGGCCGGCGGCGTGGACATCATCCAGCTGAGAGACAAGGGCCTGGAGGCGCGCCCCGCGCTCGCGGCCCTGGAGGTGCTCGCCGGCGCGTGCCGGCGGCACGACGCGCTGCTGGCGGTGAACGACCGGGCCGACGTCGCGCTGGCCGCCGGTGCGCAGGTGCTGCACCTGGGCCAGGACGACCTGCCGGTCAGCTGGGCGCGCCGGGTGCTCGGCGACGAGGTGGTGATCGGCCTTTCCACACACGATCCCGCGCAGGCCGCCGACGCCGCCACGCGGCGCGGAGTGGACTACTTCTGCACCGGCCCGTGCTGGCCCACCCCGACCAAGCCTGGTCGCCCGGCCGCCGGGCTGGACCTGGTGCGGAGTACCAGAGCGCGCACCGGAGCCATCCGTCCCTGGTTCGCCATCGGCGGTATCGACTCCACCCAACGGCTGGAGCAGGTGCGCTCCGCCGGCGCGGACCGCGTGGTGGTGGTGCGGGCGATCACCGAGGCGGCGGACCCTCAGGCGGCGGCCACCGCCTTCGCGCGGCGCCTGTGCTCATCGCGCTAGCGACTCGTCCCGGGAAGCCTCGCCCGTGATGAGGGTGAGCCGGTAGGTGGACAGCATCTCCTGGATCGGCTGGAAGTAGGTCTGCCCGCCAAGCAGGCAACCGCCGGTCCCGCCGGAGAGCATGCCCAACGCCTGAGTGCCGCTCATGAAGGGCCCACCGGAGTCGCCGGCCTCGGCGCAGACATCGGTTCCGGTGAGCCCCTGGACGACGTTGCCGTCTCCGTAGTTCACGGTCTCGTCGACGGAGCGTACCCGGCCGCAGTGGTGCCCGGTGGTGGAACCGGACAGGCACACCTCCTCACCCACCGCGGCTGGTGCGTCGCCGGTCACGGGGAGGGAGCCATTGTCGGTGTCGACGTCGTGGGTCTGCTCCCAGGACGGCGACGCCACCTCCACCAGGCCGAAGTCGTGACCGGGGAACGAGGTTGTGGCGACCGGGCCGATGATGCCGCCGTCCGGCCCCGACCAGGTGCCACCCAGCTTGGTGCAGTGCCCGGCGGTGATGACGTAGCGGGTGCGGCCCTTGACGGCGTTGAAACCGACCGAGCAGCGGCCCCCCGAGCTGGTGGTGATCGTATCGCCCCCGCGCAGGTCGGCCAGCGGTACCGGGCGGGCGTTGACGTGTTCGATGCGCACCTTGCCCTGACCCGCCGCGAAGGCCCTTGCGGCCGCGTCGTCCGTGGCCGATACCACGACGGAGTCGCCGGCCGGGTCGATATACCAGGCGGTCACCGAGCTCGGGACGCTGCCGGACCGGGAGTCCAGCACCGCCATCACCCCCCGCAGCGGCAGCAGGTCCCGGGCGGCCAACCGCGGCGCAGCGCTGACCGGCTGCAAGCTGACCGGCTCCGGGGATGCCGGCGCAGCCGACGCGGGTAGCGCGACGCCCACGCTGAGCAGCAAACCGCTGAGCAGCAAACCCACGGCGGCGGCCAGCACGTGAGGGCAGCTTCGGACGAGCACGGATCGGACCCTCTCGTGCAGTAGGTGACCCCAGCTAGCTCCCCGACGGTTGCTCCACGCTACCGACCGGTCACGCAATGGTGAAGACACCATTCGGTGGGACCCGGTAGCTCATACGGTGGGTGTCCGTTTCACTACTGGTAGTGGACATCCGATGGGTGTCCCGCTCTCGACCGCGTGCCCGCTCAGCAGAGTTGCGGCGCTGTGGGACCGGGCTTAGTTTAGTTGTATGCAGCAACCAATATCGTTGTCGCGACGGGCTCGGGCCTGGGCGGGTACCACCGGTCCACGCTACAAGTGGGTCGCGTTGTCGAACACCACGCTCGGAGTGTTGATAGCCACGATCAACGCCTCGATCCTGCTGATCGCGCTGCCGGACATCTTCAGGGGTGTGAAGATCAATCCACTGGCGCCGGAGAACGCCGGCCTGCTGCTGTGGTTGATCATGGGTTACATGGTGGTCACCGCGGTGCTGGTGGTCAGCTTCGGCCGGCTGGGCGACATGGTCGGGCGGGTCCGGATGTACAACGCGGGCTTCGCGGTGTTCACGGTGTTCTCCCTGCTGCTGTCGGTGACGTGGATGCAGGGCACCGAGGGTGTGCTGTGGATGATCATCATGCGGGTGCTGCAGGGCGTCGGGGGCGCGATGCTGATGGCGAACTCCAACGCGATCATCACCGACGCGTTCCCGGTCGAGCAGCGGGGGCTGGCGCTGGGGCTCAACCAGGTCGCCGGGATCACCGGCTCGTTCCTCGGGCTGGTTCTGGGCGGGTTGCTCGCACCGCTGGAGTGGCATCTGGTGTTCCTGGTCTCGGTGCCCTTCGGGGTATTCGGCACGTTCTGGGCGTACTGGAAGCTGCGCGACACCGGCATCCGGCAGCCCGGGCGGCTGGACTGGTGGGGCAACCTGACCTTCGCCGTCGGCCTGGTCGCGGTGATGGTGGGCATCACCTACGGCATCCAGCCCTATAGCGGTCACACGACGGGATGGACGAGCCCGCGGGTGCTGGCCGCGCTGACCGGTGGCGTGGTCATGTTGATGATCTTCTGCGTGGTGGAGACCCGGGTCGCCGAGCCGATGTTCCAGCTGCGGCTGTTCCGCATCCGGGCGTTCACCGCAGGGAACCTGGCCAGCCTGCTGTCAGGGCTGGGCCGCGGCGGGCTGATGTTCATCCTGATCATCTGGCTGCAGGGCATCTGGCTACCCCAGCACGGCTACGGTTTCGAGTCCACGCCGTTGTGGGCGGGCATCTACATGCTGCCGCTCACCGTCGGGTTCCTGGTCGCCGGGCCGGTATCGGGGTGGTTGTCCGACCGCTTCGGAGCGCGCGCGTTCGCCACTGGTGGGATGCTCGTGGCCGCCGCCGGCTTCGGATGGCTGGCCTGCGTGCCGGTGAACTTCAGCTACTGGGAGTTCGCGCTGGTCCTGCTGCTCAACGGGATCGGAATGGGGCTGTTCGCCGCGCCCAACAGGGCAGCGATCATGAACAGCCTGCCGCCCCACCAACGCGGAGTGGGCGCGGGGATGAGCACCACGTTCCAGAACTCGGCGATGGTGCTGTCGATCGGGGTGTTCTTCAGCCTGATGATCCTCGGCTTGGCCCGGACCCTGCCGCATGCGCTGACCAGCGGACTTCTCGCCCAGGGCGTGCCTGCCGCTGACGCGGCCCGGCTCGCCGCCCTGCCCCCGGTGACGGTGCTCTTCGCCTCGCTGCTGGGCTACAACCCGGTCCAGACCCTGCTGGGCCCGACCGTGCTCGGGCACCTTCCGGCCAGCAACGCCGCGTACCTCACCGGTCAGGGCTTCTTCCCCGCGTTGATCTCCGGGCCGTTCTCCGACGGACTGGCGGTCGCCTTCGTCTTCGCCATCGCCGCCTGCCTCATCGCCGCCGTCGCCTCCTGTCTGCGCGGCGGCAGATACGTGTACACCGAGCGGCCCGCAGACCAGGTCAGCGCCACCGCAGCAGCAGCCACCAGCGAGGCGGAAGAGGACCGGGAGCTCACCCGTGACCGGCTGACGACCCGGTGACGACGACCGAACGGAGCCGCGGGTGCATCCGGGGCAGCACATCGCACGCGACGCTAGGGTCGCGCGCATGAGGAGCCACCCGCGGGTGCAGCAGGCGGTGATCTTGGCCGGTGGCCAGGGGTCGCGGCTCAAGCCGTACACCGACACCCGTCCCAAGCCGATGGTCGAGATCGCCGGGCGCTGCATCATCGACCATCAGCTGGAGTGGCTGGCCGAGGCCGGGGTCACCGACGTGGTGGTCTCCGCCGGGCACCTGCACGAGGTCCTGACCGAGCACCTGAGCGCCACAACGCGGCCGACGCGGGTCACCACGGTGGTCGAGGAGCGGCCGTTGGGGCGGGGCGGCGGGCTGAAGTACGCCGGCAGACACCTGCCCGCACCGGATGAGGCCTGGTATGGGCTCAACGGTGACATCTGGACGCGGTTCGACCTCGGCGCGATGGCGGCCTATCACGCGCAGCGGGAGGTGGTGGCCACGATCGGGCTGGCCCGACCGCGGATCCCCTGGGGCGTGGTCGACGTCGACGAGGGGGGGCGGGTGACCGACTTCGTCGAGGCCCCACCCTCGCCGTATCCGGTCAACGGCGGCGTCTACGTGTTCGCCGCGGAGATCATGGATCTGCTGCCCGACACGGGCGACCACGAGCGCTCCACGTTCCCGCTGCTGGCCAGGCAGCGCCGGCTGGCCGGGTTCCCGATCGAGGGCTACTGGCGGGCCATCGACACCGCCAAGGACATCCGGGAGGCCGCCAGGGATCTCGGCGGCGCATAGCGGTGGCGACTGGGCGGGGTGGCTCGCGCGACTGGGCGCCGATGCTCGCGCGGCCGCACCTCGCGAGCATCCGCGCTACCGCGCTACCGCGCTCCGGCGCTCCCGGCGGCAAGGGCAAGCAGGTCTCGGACCGCGCTGGCGCTGTCGGCATCCAACGCCAGCGCGCCGAGCTCGGCGGCGGCGGCGCTGTTCAGGGCGCGCACGGCCTGCTTGACCGCAGGGATCACCGTGGGGACGACGCTGAGCTCACGGACGCCGAGACCGACGAGCAACGCGGCGGCCCGCTCGGCTGCGGCCATCTCCCCGCAGACCGCGACCGGCACCCGTCCGGCGGCACCCTTGCAGACCGCGTCGACCAGGCGCAGCACGCCGGGATCGAGTGGGTCACCGAGCTCGGCCACGGCGGCGTTGCCGCGTTCGGCGGCGAGCGCATACTGGGTGAGGTCGTTCGTGCCGATGCTGAAGAAGTCCACGTGCGGAGTGAAGGCGGACGCCTTGAGGGCCGCCGCCGGCACCTCGACCATGATCCCGACCCGGAGGCCGGCCGGGCGGGCGCGGCCGTCCCGGTCGATCGCATCGTCGAGAAGGCTCCGGGCGCGCCGGAGCTCGTCCAGGGTGCTGATCATGGGGAACATCACGCTCACCGGTAGGTCGCGCGCGACGCGCACCATCGCGAGCAGTTGGTCGGTGAGCAGGCTCGGGCGAGCCAGTGACAGGCGGATACCGCGCACACCGAGGAACGGGTTGGCCTGCGGAGGCATCGGAAGGTAGCTCAGGGGCTTGTCCCCACCGGCGTCGAGCGTGCGCAAGGTGATCCGCCGCCCGCCGAGATGCCCCGCGACAGCGCGGTACACGGCTTCCTGCTCCTCGACGCCGGGTGCCTGCGGGCGACCGAGGAAGAGGAGCTCGGTACGGACCAGGCCGACCAGGTCGGCACCGTGCTCGGCCGCGACGTGCGCGTCCTGCTCGGTGCTGATGTTGGCGCCGACGAGCACGCGGACGCCATCGCTGGTGGCGGCGGGTGCGGCCGCGTGCGGGCGCGCGTGGCGCGCTCGCTGGAGCGCCGCGGTGGCGCGGGCGCGAAAGGCCTCCAGGACATCGGCGGGCGGATCGATGACGAACCCGCCGCGGGTCCCGTCCACCGCGACCGGTGTGCCCTCGGCGATGTCGAGCACGGCGGGCCCGGCCGCGACGACGGCCGGGATGCCTTTGGCCCGCAGCAGGACCGCGCTGTGCGCGGTGGGGCTGCCGAAAGCCAGCAGCACGGCGGTGACCCGGGCCGGGTCGAGCCCGGCGACCTCCGCCGGGGTGAGGTCGGCACGGATGAGCACGCCCACCGGCGCCCCCACCGGTGTCGCGGTGCCGCCGGCCGCACCGAGCAGCTCGCGCAGCACCTGGTCACAGACCGCCCGGACATCGGCGGCGCGCCCCCGCAGGTACGGGTCGCCGATCGCGGCCAGCTCCTCGGCGACCCGGGTGAGGGCACCGGACCAGGCGGGTGCGGCGGCCCGCCCGCCGGCTATCAGGGAGTGGACCTCCGCGCGCAGGGCGGGGTCCTCGAGCAGCAGCAGGTGGGCGTCGATGATCGCCGCGGCGGCGTCCCCCAGCTCGCGGGCCGCGCGAGCCCGCACCCGCCGCAGGTCGTCGTGGACGGCGGCGAGGGCCTCCCCGAGACGACGCGACTCCGCCGCCGGGTCGTCGGTGCGGGCGTCCGGGACATCGGGCAGCGCGAGCCACCAGTGCCTCGCGGGACCGATACCGATGCCGGGAGACGCGGGCAGTGGTGACCGGCCGACGGCCACATCGTCGTCCGGTGTCTCGTCGAAGCCGCGAGCGGCGAGGCTGAGCAGGCGCTCCAGGGTCTCCCGCGCCTGGTCTCCACGGACCCGGATCTCCACGTCGTGTCCGCGCAGCGCACCGAGCGTGGTGATCTTCGACAGGCTCGACGCGGGCACCCATGCCGAGCCTGTGGTGCGGTTGCGCAGCTGGACCCGCTGCCGGCGGGTCCGCACCTCATGGACGATTCGAGCGGCGGGGCGGACGTGCAGCCCGTGCGGGCTCAGCACGGTGAAGGCACCGACGAGTTCACGGGCGGTCGGTACCCACTCATCCGGTGGGTGGTCGGCCACACCGACGCCGGCCAGCAGCTCGGTCTTGCCGGCCAGCGCGCCCGCCGCCTCGGCCGCCACGTCCTGCCGGGTGGCGCCACCCGCGGCGGCGACCGCCGCGACGAGGAGGCCCTCGAGCAGCGGCGCGGGGCACAGCACCACCCTGGCGCGGGCGTCCTCGTCGAGCAGGTCGAGCGCGAGCTGCGCGGAGAGCACGGCGCTGCCGAGATCCATCAGGACCACGACGCCCGCCCCGGTGTCGGCGGCAGTGATGGCGTGGACCACCTGCGCGGCGTCGGTACCGGACGTGGTGTCATCGAGGCCGGCGGCGGTGATGATCCGCGCCTGCGTGCCGTGCACCATCTCCTGCGCCAGCGCGACCGCGGCCCGCGCGAGAGCACGACTGTGGCAGACGACGACGATGCCGACCACCGCGCTCATCCCGGCACGTCCGCGAACGCCGTGGCGGCCGCCGCGATGAGCAGCGCGGCCGACGTCGCGCCGGGATCCTGGTGGCCGACGCTGCGCTCGCCCAGAAAGCTCGCGCGACCCCTGCGGGCGAGCATCGGCGTGGTCGCGTCACGACCGGCCCGCGCGGCGAGGGCCGCGCCGCGCAGCGCAGCGCCGAGCCCGGCGCCGCCGGCTAGCGCGACGTCCAGCGCATCGACGGCGGGGGCCAGCGCGTCGACCATCGTCTTGTCCCCCGCCACCGCCTTGCCCCGCCGGCGCACCCCCTCCAGACCAGCTCGCAACGCCTGGGCGAACGCCGGCCCCTCCAGGGAGCGCTGCTGTCCCGCCGCGGTCGCCATGCGCAGGAAGAAGGTGCCGTACAACGCGCCGCTGGCGCCACCCACCGCGCTCATCAGAGTCGTTCCGACATCCCTGAGCAGCACCGAGACGTGCGACGGAGGATGGCGCTCCAGCTCCGCGACCACCACCGCGAGGCCGCGGTCCATGTTGATGCCGTGGTCAGCGTCGCCGATGGCCGAGTCGAGCCGGGTGAGGAGGTCCCGGTTCGCCGCGACGGCACGGCGGAACTCGCGAACCCACCGGGTCAGCGACGCCGCGTCCACCGTCTGGCCCATCTCAGAGCCCCCAGCGCAGGGCCGGGGTGCGCACCGGCGCGTCCCACAGTCGCAGCAGGTCATCGTCGGTCCGGAGCAGGGTGACCGAGCACCCGGCCATCTCCAGGCTGGTGATGTAGGACCCGACCAGCGAGCGCGCGATCCGCACCCCGGCCCGCTGGAGGACTCTCGCCACCTCGTGGTACATCAGGTAGAGCTCGATCAGCGGAGTACCGCCCAGCCCGTTGACGAAGGCGATCACACCATCGCCACCGGTGAAGTCGAGGTCGGCGAGGATCGGGTCGATCAGATACTCGGCCACCCGGCTCGCGGGGGCGAGCGGTAGCCGTTCCCGGCCCGGCTCGCCGTGGATGCCGATACCGACTTCCATGTCGGTCTCCGGTAGCTCGAAGGTCGGCCGGCCGACGGCCGGCACCGTGCCCGAGGTCAAGGCGACTCCCATGCTCCGGCCACCGGCGTTGACCCGCCGGGCGACGTCGGTGACCTCGGTGAGACCACGACCCCGCTCGGCCGCCGCGCCGGCGATCTTCTCCACCAGCACCGTGAGACCGACTCCGCGCCGCCCGACGGTATGCGGGCGCTCCCGCACCGCCACGTCGTCATCGACCACGACCGAGGTGACTTCGACCCCCGACTCGGCCGCGAGCTCGGCAGCCATCTCGAAGCTCATGACATCGCCGGGGTAGTTCTTGACGATGTGCAGCACCCCGGACCCCGCGTCGACGGCCCTCGTCGCCCGGAGCACCTGGTCGGGTACCGGCGAGGTGAACACCTCGCCAGCGCAGGCCGCGTCGAGCATCCCCACGCCGACGAACCCACCGTGCAGTGGCTCGTGGCCCGAGCCACCCCCGGAGACCACCCCGACCTTCCCCCGCACCGGGGCGCTGACCCGGTAGATGATCTTGTTATGCTGGTCGACGCGCAGCTCGGGGTGGGCCTCGGCCATCCCGAGCAGCGCCTCGGAGACGACGTGGGCGGGATCGTTGATGAGCTTCTTCATAGTGATCATGACCTTACCGGCTCGGTCCGCGCCGGCGTGGTCCGCGCCGGTTCGACCACCGCCGCGCGGTCCCGACCGGCGAGATACGGTGGTGCCGGTAGGCCCGTCCCGATCTGCTGCTGAGGATCTCCATGACGACGACCTCGGACACCGCCCGGCTCCTGCACGACCTCGAGCCGGTGGTCACCGAGAACCTCGACCGGCACCTGGCCGCCGCCAAGGAGTGGATGCCGCACGAGTACGTCCCGTGGAGCCTGGGCCGCGACTACGCCGGCCTCGGCGGACAGCCCTGGGACCCCGAGCAGTCGCGGCTGTCACCGATCGCCCGGACCGCGCTGGAGGTCAACCTCCTCACCGAGGACAACCTGCCCAGCTACCACCGGGAGATCGGGCGCACGTTCGGGCGCGACGGCGCCTGGGGTACCTGGGTGCACCGCTGGACCGCCGAGGAGGGCCGGCATGCGTACTGCATCCGCGACTACCTCCTGGTGACCCGAGGGGTCGACCCGGTGGAGCTGGAGCGGGCCCGGATGCAGGTCATGCAGACCGGCTACGACACCCAGGAGGCGCCGCTGCTGCGTGTCCTGGCCTACGTGTCCTTCCAGGAGCTCGCCACCCGCATCTCCCATCGCAACACCGGCCGCCATGCCGGCGACCCCGTCGCCGAACGACTCCTCACCCGCGTCTCCACCGACGAGAACCTGCACATGGTCTTCTACCGCAACCTCGTCAAAGCCGCCCTCGACGTCTGCCCCGGCCCCACCCTGCGCGCTATCACCGACGAGGTCGTCGACTTCCAGATGCCGGGCGTCGTCATCCCCGGCTTCGCCCGCAAGGCCGCGCAGATCGCCCGGGCCGGCATCTACGACCTGCGCATCCACCACGACGAGGTGATCTGGCCGCTGCTGCGCCAGTGGGGCGTGTTCGACCTGGCCGGCCTCGACGCGGAGGGCGAGAAGGCCCGCGTCGAGCTGGCCGGGTTCCTCACCCGGCTCGACGGGCAGGCCAGCCGGTTCGCCGAGCGCCGCGCCGCGGCCCATGAGCGGTCAGCCCGGAGTCTCCCG
The DNA here is from genome assembly GCA_019243635.1 of Pseudonocardiales bacterium. GTDB lineage: Bacteria > Actinomycetota > Actinomycetes > Mycobacteriales > Pseudonocardiaceae. The sequence continues at coordinate 111,837 of JAFAUB010000049.1, read as the reverse complement.
GCGTCGGGCTGAGCGCAGCTGGTCCAGCTCGGCGGCCAGCTCCGGCGTCGGAGCGGTGCCCCCCAGGTGCGCCGGCACCCACCAGGGATCGTCGCCGGGCCCTTCCGGGTAGCGCGCGCGGGTCGCCTCGAGCAGCCCGTTCATCACCCCGACCAGCGCGGCATCGGCCGCCGGCCCGCGCTCGGGCCGCAGCGGTGCCCCGATGGTGATGCTGATCGGGGTATGCCGCGCGGCGCGGACGGTGGGCTTGCGCCCCTTGGTCCACACCCGCTGGCTGCCCCACAGCGTCATGGGGATCAGCGGCACGCCCGCGGCACGCGCCATCCGGGTGGCGCCGGACTTGAACTCCTTCAGGCAGAAGCTGCGGCTGATCGTCGCCTCGGGGAAGACCCCCACCAGCTCGCCCGCCCGCAGCGCCTCGACCGCGAGGCGGAAGGCGCCCGCCCCCGCCGCGCGGTCGACCGGAATGTGGTGCATGGCGCGCATCAGCGGTCCCATCACCCGATGCGCGAACACCTCCTGCTTGGCCATGAAGCGCACGAACCGTCCATGCTCACGCCAGAACGGGAAGGCGGCGAGCGCGAAGTCGAGGTACCCGGTGTGGTTCATCACCACCACACCGCCCCCGGAGGCCGGGACGTGCTGCTGCCCGGAGATGTCGATCCGCAGGTCCAACACCCGGAACAGACCCGCGGCGGCATGGGCCACGCATCGGTACGCCCCATCGGCCACCGGCTCACGCTACCGGCGCAGTCCGGCGGATGGCCTGGTGGCGCCATGCCTGCTAGCATGCAGGCATGGCGCAGGTGAGCTGGCGTGCTCCGGAGGAGCTCCTCGACCGGGTGCGCCGCGCCGCCCATCAGCGCGGCAGCAGCATCAACGAGTTCGTGACTCGGGTGCTCGATGCCGCCACCGACCCGGAGCTCACCGACGACGAGTCACTCCGGGTCCGTGAACGGCTGGCCGCCGCAGGCCTGCTTGCGCCGGTCGGCCCGCCCCGGCCCAGACCGGACGAGGAGGACCTGGCCGGTGCGCGACATCGCGCCGGCCGGGGCCACCAGCTCGCGGACCTGGTCCGCGACGGCCGCGAGTGATGGTTTTCGCCGACTCCTCCGCTCTCGTGAAGCTCTACTCCGACGAGCAGGACCACCAGGTGGTACGCGGGCTGGGCAGTCTCGTCGTGTCGGCGTTGGCCAGGGCGGAGGTACCGGCCGCGATCTGGCGCAAGCATCGGATGGGTGAGCTCGAGCCGGCAGACGCCGCCGTCCTCGTCGCCGCCTTCGAGGCCGACTACCACGGTTCCGCGCGGGAACAGCCTCGCTTCGGCGTGGTCGCCGCGACCACAACCGTGCTCGACGCCGCCGCCGCACTGACCGGGGTGCACGGCCTGCGAGCCTACGACGCGATCCAGCTCGCCAGCGCGAAAGCCGCCGCAGACGCCATACCGGACTGCCGCACGGTAGCGGCCTTCGAGGGCACGCTCCGTACGGCGGCAGCGAAAGAGGGCTTCGCGCTGCTCCCGGGCTGAAGCACCGCCGTCGCCCCCGAGATGGCGGACCACCCCGCGCCGGGTGCTGCTTGATGTCACCGTGGTTCTCCACGCCCATCATGAGGAGGTGCACGTGCGGATGCGCCGAGGCCGACTCCTCCTCGTGGCCTTCGCGATGGCCCTCGGGTTACTCCCGGCGGACTGTGCTCCCTCAACCCCTGCGCTGACGTGGTCCGATGAGTTCACTGGGCCTGCCGGCGCGTCCCCCGACCAGAGCAGGTGGCGCCACGAGACCGGAGGCACGGGGTGGGGCAACAACGAGCTGGAGTACTACACCGACAACGCCGACAACGCCGTCCTCGACGGCGACGGCCACCTCGTGATCACAGTGCGACGTGCCGACCCGAGCCGCTCCTGCTGGTACGGGGCCTGCCGCTTCACGTCGGCGCGGTTGACCACCTACCAGAGGTTCAGCCAGGAGTACGGCCGGTTCGAGGCACGAACCAAGCTCCCTGAGGGCGCGGGCGTCTGGCCGGCTTTCTGGCTACTCGGTGACGACATCAACGATGTCGGGTATCCCGAATGCGGAGAGATCGACATCATGGAGAATCTCGGCCAGCAGCCGCGGACGGTCCGCGGTTCCCTCCATGGCCCCGGCTACTACGCGTCGGGCAGCTACACTCTGCCTGGGCCGCGAACTCTCGCTGAGGACTTCCACGTGTTCGCGGTCGACTGGTCCCCGACCTCGGTGAGCTTCTCGGTGGACGGGCACATCTACCAGACGCGGAACCGAGCGGACGGCAACCGGGGATGGGTTTTCGACCACCCTTTCTCCATCCTGCTGAACGTCGCGGTGGGTGGTGACTTCCCAGGCCCCCCCAACGACGCGACGCGGTTCCCGCAACACATGGTGGTCGACTACGTCCGGGTCTATGCGCCGTCGGGAACGGCAACGCCCACCCGACCGTGACCAGCGGGGCGGGTGGGTCGCGGGACCCGTCTCGTCGAGCTGGACGTCCGGGTTGAGCACGTGTCCCAGGCTTTCCGACCGGCACCGCCCCCGCCGCCGGCGTGCGCGGCAGATCCGCGACCATGTGCTCGTGAGCGACATCGTGTTCGTGAGCGACATCGTGGCGGCCGGTCCGGCCGCAGCCGGTGCCGCCGAGCCGCCGCACGGCGAGGACGACGTCGGAACCGCCCTGTCGCGACCCGGGCGCCGACACCGCTGGTGGACCACCGCGCTTGTCGCGGTGGCCACCTCGGCCGGGCTGATCACGGCCGGCTGCGGCGGAGCGCCCGGTCCGGTGGTCGTGCCTACCCAGCTGCCCACCTCCGGCGTGGCCGGGCCGCCCCGGCCCGACCACGTGGTCGTGGTCGTCATGGAGAACCACAGCCTCGACCAGGTGGTGGGCAACCCGGACGCCCCTTACCTCAACCAGCTCATCAGCGAGGGGGCGCTGTTCACCGAGGCCTCGGCGATCACCCACCCCAGCCAGCCGAACTACCTGGCCCTGTTCTCCGGGGACACCCAGGGGGTGACCGACGACGGCTGCCCCTACTCCTTCGCCACTCCCAACCTGGGCCGCCAGCTGCTCGACGCACGCCTGGAGTTCGCGCTCTACGCCGAAGGTCTGCCCGCTGCGGGCGACCCCCTGTGCAGCGGCGGCGAGTACGCCCGCAAGCACAACCCGGTACCCGACTTCACCAACCTCCCGGGCCGGCTCTCCCAGCCGTTCACCGCCTTCGGGCCCGACTACGCCGCCCTGCCGCAGGTGTCGTTCGTCGTCCCGAACCTCTGCCACGACATGCATGACTGTCCCGTCGCGGCCGGCGACGTCTGGCTGCGCGCCAACCTTGACGGCTACCGGCGCTGGGCCGCCACCCACCGAAGCCTGCTGGTGGTCACCTGGGACGAGGCGGAGGGGAGCTCCGCGGTCAACCGGATCCCGCTCGTCATGACCGGGCAGATGGTCAGGCCAGGGCGTTACGCTGAGCCGGTCGACCACTACCGGGTGCTGCGCACCCTGGAGGACATGGTCGGCCTCGGCCACATCGGGCACGCCATCCCGCGCACCCCGATTCTCGACACCTGGCTCGGCAGTTAGCGGGCGGCGGGCGCTCGCCTGGCAGGCTTGACACGTGCCAGACCAGCGAGACACCTACACTCACGGCCACCACGACAGCGTGCTGCGGTCGCACCGCCGGCGGACGGTGGACAACTCCGCCGCATACCTCGTCCCGTACCTGCGGCCGGGCCTGCGGGTGCTGGACGTCGGCTGTGGTCCGGGCACCATCACCCTCGACCTCGCCCGGAGGGTCGCACCTGGCGTCGTGGTGGGTATCGACAACGATCTCGCGCCGCTCGGGGAGGCCCGCGCCGAGGCGCGGCGCCACGGCGTGTCCAACGTCTCCTTCGCGGTAGCCGACGTGTACAAGCTCGACCTCGCAACGGTCGAACCGTCGATCGACGCAACGGTCGAGCCGTCGATCGACTCAGACGACGCGTTCGACGTCGTCCATGCCCATCAGGTTCTGCAGCACCTTTCGGAGCCGGTCGCGGCGCTGCGCGAGATGCGGCGGGTATGCAGACCAGGTGGGGTCGTCGCCGCCAGGGACGTCGACTGCGCGGCGATGGCGTGGTACCCGCCGCAGGCCGGCCTGGACCACTGGCTGGAGCTGTACCGGCGGGTCGCCCGCGACAACCGGGGTGAGCCCGACGCGGGACGACGCCTGCTGGCCTGGGCTCGGGCAGCCGGGTTCAGCGAGATCACCTGTTCGGCGACGACCTGGTGCTTCGCCACGCCGGAGGAACGCGCGTGGTGGGGCAGCCTGTGGGCGGACCGCGTCACCAGCTCCGCACTCGCGGCGCAAGCCGTGGACCGCAACCACGCCACCCGCGACGACCTCGAGCACATCGCGCTCGCCTGGCGCCGATGGGCCGAACACGACGACGGCTGGTTCGCCGCCCTCCACGGCGAAGTGCTGTGCTTCCCCTGACCCCCTCCCCGCATTCAGCGGGCTCAGCGGGGTTATGGAGCACCGAGTAACCCCGCTGAGCCCGCTGAATGCGGGGAGGGGGCAGGGGGAGCGAGCGGGAGGAGGAGCCGTGGGTGCGGGCGGTGTTGCCCCGGTAGGCGGAATGCCGCCGCAGGCGTCGTCGACCCGGAACCAGGCCTGCCCGTCGCGGGCTCCGGCGGCGACCATGCCGCTCAACCACTGCGTCTGCCGCCCGATGCGCTGCGCGTACTGGGCGACCTCGGCCGGATCGGCCACCACGCGGTCGGCCAGTGCCTCGGTCATCGCGCGGATCCCGGCCGGCGGGGTGCGCACGTCATGGCTGACCCAGGCGACCAGTTCGCGCCGCGCCGACTCGGCCGCGCGGTCCCGGGCGCGGCCCTCCCGCTGCCAGGTCAGCTCCTGCTCGATGCCCCGACCGGCGAAGGGACCGGGCCCGGCGCAGCACCGAGGAGACCCGCAGCACGAGTTCGCGGGGGCTGAACAGCTTGGCGATGTAGTCGTCCGAGCCCATCTCCAGACCGAGAATGCGGTCCTCCTCCCCCAGGGCGGTGAGCATGACGATCGGCACCGGGCCCGCAACAGCCGGCACACCTCCATCCCGGACAGGCCGGGCAGCATGAGATCGAGGACCACCAGGTCGGGTGGGGTGGCCTGGGCCGCGAGCAGCGCGTCCGCACCGTCCCGGCGACCGTGACCTGGTGGCCGGCCTGGCTGAGGTAACGGCCGATCACGTCCCGCACCAGCACTCGTCATCGACGACGAGCACCGCACCGGCCGCGCTCATGACGCGCCTCACCGCGCACCCCTGCCGCGGTGGGCCGCGCCGTGGTGGGTCATGGCCACGCGCACCGCCAGGGTGGCCGCAGAGATCGCGAAGAGCACCGCCGTCACGGCGAGCCAGCGGGCCAGGAACGGCTGCGCCGACAGACCCGACGCCGCATGGTAGGCGGGCTCGGGCACCCGCAGGATCAACGGAGACCACACCAACAACAACAACCCGGAGACCACCGAAGGCACGCGCAGGTAGTTCAGCCACCGCACACCGGCCACCGTGGCCCATGCCGGGTGGCGGCGCAGCAGCATCACCACTGCGGCGTCCAGTCCCGCGTAGAGCGGGAAGAGCACCAGGTCGTGGACGACGGCGCTGCCGACGAACCACGCGCCGATACCGACCGAGTTGCCGGCCAGCAACCGGATCCCGGCGTAGCCGGCGACGACGAAGCCGGCCAGCAGCGCCAGCGGTAGGGCTCGATCTCGGGCGGGCACGGCGCGGCGGGTCACGGCTGCGACCCCGCAGCCGGCTGGAACGTCATGCGGGACACCCATTTGGTGTTGTGCACGCCGGGCAACGCCGGCACCACCACCCGGGCCGGGAAGCCGTGGTCAGCGGTCAGGTCCACGCCGTTGACCCGCAGCGCGAGCAGGGCGTCGGGCGCCCGTACCTGCCCGGCGGACAGCGTCGCCGAACCGAACCCGCCGCCGCGCTGCAGCGACTCGACGAACAGACTGGTGTCGGGTGCGGCGCCCACCAAGGCGGCGAGATCGGCCAGCCGGACCCCGGTCCAGGTCTGCACGCCGGTGGACCAGCCCTCCACGCAGGCGATCGGCAGCCGGGCAGTGTGCTGCGGCAGGGCGAGCAGCTGGGCGCGGGACAGCGATCTGGACGCCGCGCCTCTCAGGTCCAGCCGCCAGCCATCACCCACCGGACCGATCCCCGCCTCGGTGGCGGTCTTGTTGACCTGGAAGTCCGTCGGTCCGTCGCCCAGATCCTGCCCGCGCGGCGCCAGCAGCGCGGTCGACCGGGCCGCCCCGCCGATGCTCTGGCCCACACTGAGCCCGAGCAGCGCCAGCGCGCCGGCCACGACCATGCCCAGCGCGCCACGCCGCGAGATGGTGGCCGGCGCGGGGTCGGGGGACACCAGGTGATCGGGGTCGGGCTGCTCCGGGGTGGTCGCCGACAGCGGAGTGCGCAGCTCGCGGCGCAGGCTGCGGGACCGCAGCGCGGTGACCATCCGGGGCAGCCGGAACGCCACGTGCACCACGAACGCGGCCATGAACACCCACGCCCCGTAGTAGTGCGCCTGGTAGAAACCGAACGGCCAGGCGTAGTAGTACTGGATGTTCATCACACCGGTGACCAGCTCGAACACCGCGCCGCCGACGAGCAGCAGCAGCGAGGCCCGCTCAACGAGGTGAGTGAGCGAGCGGGCCGGCGGCCACTCGAACAGCTTGGGCAGCACTGACCACAGCTTGGCCAGCACGATCGGGATGAGCACCAGGCCCAGCGTCACGTGCACGCCCTGGTTCACCCAGTACAGCCAGGACGGACCAGCCGGCCAGCCCGGCAGCCAGGAACCGAGCAGCCCCTTGTCCGGCGTGGTGTCGTTACCGGGCGCCAGGTTCGGGTTGTAGGCGGCATAGGAGGCCAGGCCGGTGAGGAACATCAGCGTGATGCCGGGCAGCAGAGCCACGCTGAGCACCGCAGTAAACCACGGGCCGCGCAGCGGACTACGCCAGAACCCAGCCCGGAACGGACCCGGCGGAGGACTCTCCGCTACTTGACGAGCCCACCGGGGCAGCACGGTCATGGCTCCCACGCTAATGCCCCCGCAGGTAACGGGGGCTCACCATCCGCTGACGTAGCGCAGCTCCAGAAAGCAGCGGTCGGCATGGTAGCGCTCCCCGGTCCGCAGCCCGGCCAGGGTGGCGAGCGCGGCGAGCGCCGGCAGCTCGGCGACCGCCCAGGGAAACCAGGGACCGGCGGCCCCGGCGGCTTCCTGGAGCCTGGCGGCCCCCCGCCACAGCCCCGCTCCGGGATGCTCGGCCTCGACCAGCATGGTGCCGCCGCAGCGGAGCAGGGCCGCGCAGCGGCGCAGCAGCCGCACCGGGTCCCCACCGATACCGATGTTACCGTCAGCCAGCAGCACGTGGTGCCACCGCCCCTCACCGGGCAGCGTGGCGAAGACGTCGCGGTGCAGCACAGCGGCGCCGCGGGAGTGACACTGCCGGACCGCCAGCGGCGAGCAGTCCACGCCCAGCGCCGGGACACCTCGCCCAGCCAGCCCGGCCACCAGCCGACCTGGGCCACAGCCCAGATCCACCGTCGGCCCGGTGCAGCGGTCCAACAGCCAACCGTCCTCATCGGCGGCGGGAGCCAGCCAGCGCCGAGGGGCCACCGGCAGTATCCGTCCATCGTCGCCCACGAGCTGGGCGGGCCGGCCGGCCAGGACCGGGTCGAAGACCGCGGTGTGGTCGACGATCACCGGTGGCCCTTCAGCGCAGCCAGAGCGGCGGCGAACCGGCCATCGGGCACGTCGGCGGCCACCGCGGCGGCGTCCGCCCAGGTGTCCACATCGGATAACTCGGGCAGCTCGACCACCCGGGCGCCGGAGATCCGCAGTGCGGCCATCGTCCGCGCCCCGGTGTCCGGACGTGACGTCGGGATATCAGCGATCAGGTCGGCCAGCTCGGGCCGTCGAACGCCTAGAACCCACCAGCCACCATCGGTTGCCGACCCGAGCGCGGCGTCCACGCCGTCTCCGTCGAGGAGATCGAGACACCGGCTGAGCAGTGTGGCATCGACCTGCGGGGTGTCCATCCCGATCTGCAGCACCGGCCGGTGACCGACCACCGCGGCGGTGTCGGCGTACGCGGCGGCGATCCGCCGGCCCAGCGTCGTTCCGCGCTGCGCCAGCACCGTGACGGCCCGCAACCGCTCGGTCAGCGCGGCGGCGTCGACCGCGCGGGCGAGATCGCCGGTCAGCGCCACCACGGGTGTCACGCCGGGCACCGCCAGCACCGTGTCCAGAGTGTCCAGAAAGGCCGCCGCGGCGATCCGGGCGGCCTGGACCGGGGTGGCCGGTGGGCACAGCCGGGTCTTCACCTCTCCCGGCACCGGTGCCTTGGCCAGCACCAGCAGCGCCGCGCGCGAGCCGCTGCGCACCGCGCCCGACGTTTCTTCGCCCCGCACGCACCCGGTGCCCACGACGTGGACAAGCTGCACGACGATCTCCCCTCGCATCAGACGCTGCCGACATCTTCCCCTACGGCGCGTTCCCCAACCCTTCCCTATCGGTGACGCCCGGATGGCCGGCGAAGGGTTCGCAGGATCTCGTCGGCGATCTGGTCGGGGGTCTTCGTCAGGTCGACGGTGAGGCCGGGCTCGTCGGGAGCCAGGGGTTCGAGCGTGGCGTACTGGCTCGCCAGCAGCTCTCGCGGCATGAAGTGACCGCAGCGGGCGGCCAACCGTTGCTCGACCAGCTCATAAGGACCCGCCAGGTGCACTATCCGGACATCTGGACCCGCGCCTCGCAGGATGTCCCGGTAGGCGCGGGTCAGCGCCGAGCAGCTGACCACAGCGCACTCGCCACGGGCGGCTCGCTCGGTGAGCCAACCCGCGATCGCCACCAGCCACGGTGCCCGCAGCGTGTCATCGAGCGGGCACCCGGCGGCCATCCTGGCGATACTCGACACGGGGTGGAAGTCGTCGCCCTCAGCCAGTGCGCAGCCGGTTCGGCCGGCGATCAGCGCCGCCACGGTGCTCTTGCCCGAACCGGACACACCCATCACGACGAGCTGCATCGGCGCCTCCCCTGGCCTGTTCACCCTGAGAATCCTCCGTCGGAGGGAGGCGGACTCCGGTATACCGCTCGTAGCGTGCTGGTATGGCTCAGGCGACCGCTGCATCAGGCGTACCACAGGCAGCCCCCACCACGCGGCCCCAACCGGACCGCAACCTGGCGCTGGACCTGCTTCGGGTCACCGAGGCCGCCGCGATGGCGGCCGGCCGCTGGGTCGGCCGCCGGGACAAGGACGGTGCCGACGCCGCCGCCGTGGCGGCGATGCGGGCGATGATGGGCACCGTCACGATGGACGGCGTCGTCGTCATCGGTGAGGGCGAGAAGGACGAGGCCCCGATGCTCTACAACGGCGAGCGGGTCGGCTCCGGAACCGGGACGCCGTGCGACGTCGCCGTCGACCCGGTCGATGGCACCACGCTCACCTCTAAGGGCATGGGCAACGCGGTATCGGTACTCGCGGTCGCGCCCCGAGGGGCCATGTACGACCCGTCCGCCGTGTTCTACATGGACAAGCTCGTCGCCGGCCCGGACGCCGTCGGTGTCGTCGACATCCGGCAGTCCCCGGAGGAGAACATCGCCGCCTTGGCCCGCGCCAAGGGGTGCGCGCCGGAGGACATCACGGTCTGCATGCTCGAGCGGCCACGGCATGACGAGCTGGCTCGTCGGGTGATCCGTGCCGGGGCGCGGATCAAGTTCATCACCGACGGCGACGTCGCCGCGGCGGTGATGGCCGCGACCGCCGACTCGGGCGTCGACCTGCTGCTCGGGATCGGCGGTACCCCGGAGGGCGTGATCACCGCCTGCGCGATTCAGTGCCTCGGCGGCGTGCTGCAGGGCAGGCTGCACCCCCGCAGCGACGAGGAGAGACGGCGAGCCGACGAAGCCGGCCTCGACCTGGACGCGGTGCTCACGGTCGAGGACCTGGTCAGCGGCGAGGACGCGTTCTTCGTCATGACCGGGATCACCGACGGCGAGCTGCTGCACGGAGTGCGCTACGGACGAGACCGCGCCATCACCGAGTCACTGGTGATGCGCTCACGCAGCGGCACCGTCCGGCAGGTCCGCAGCACCCACCACCTCGACCGACTGGAGCGCTACAGCACCGTGGACTACCGCCATCACTCCGGGGGCGGCCGCTCGGAGAGCAGCACCTAGCGCCGCCCGCGCCGGTGCGCCCTGCCGCCACCTTCAACGCCCGGATACCGCACGTGCCAGCCGTGTTCGTCCGGGCACCGGAAACACTCCAGCAGATGCCTGGACGCGGACACCAGGCGGTTGGCCGTAGCCAGGGTCAGGATAGCCCGGTGATCACAGCGGGGGCACCTGGCCGCCATACTGTACCGCTGATCGATCATGCTGCACCCACTTCGGCAGCGTAGCGCCCGCGAGTCTTCCTCTCACGCCCGTCCCGTTCGCCGCCCCTTGTCGACCGACCGCCGGATCGCGTGAGTCCTCTTGTCCGGCCTCGGGCGTGAACCCCCGGAATTGTCAGGGGTGGGGGCGACAATGGTGACGTGATGCAGACGCGGCTGGACTCACGCAATGTCGCGGCCAGCGCCGGGTTCGGCACCACGAAGCGGCTGCTCGCCGGGATACTGCACCTGTCGGCCACCGAGGCCGGCACCCGCCTCACGCACGCCACCCAGCTCGCCGCCCGCCGCGCGCTGAACGGCGAGGTGCTGCCGCCGACGCTGCTGGAACCGCCGGGTTGCCGCTCATCCCGCGGGACGCGCCCGCGGTCGCGCCTTCAGTCATGGGCCTGCCTCCGTTCGCCGTTCGCCCCGAGGTGGGTGCCGACGAACTGGCCGATCGGGTCATTCTGTCGGTCCTTGCCCGTTGGCTGACCAGGGACGTGTTCGGTGATCACGAACGTTCACCGGGTGGGCGCCGCTGCGATGATGGCGCTATGACCGAGGTGCGTATCGCCCATACCGCTGAGCTGGACACCGCTACCCGCGAGGCGGCCCGGGCCCTCCTCGATGAGGTCTTCGAGGACATGACCGACCACGACTGGGAGCACGCTCTAGGCGGAGTTCACGCCCTGGTGTGGGAGGAGGCCGAGCTGATCGGGCACGCGTCTGTGATCCAGCGGCGGCTGCTGCACGGCGGGCGGGCGCTGCGTACCGGCTATGTCGAAGGCGTCGGGGTGCGCGCGGATCGCCGCAAGCGGGGGCACGGGGCGGCCATGATGGAAGCGCTGGAGCGAGTGGTGCGCGGCGCGTACGACCTGGGCGCGCTGGGCACCAGCGATGAGGCCGCGAAGTTCTACGCGGCGCGCGGCTGGAGGCTGTGGCGGGGGCCGACCTCGGCGCTCACCCCGGTCGGCATCGCGCGCACCGCAGCGGAAGACGGTTGTATCCACGTCCTCCCACTGGCGGTCCCGCTGGATCTGTCCGGCGAGCTCACCTGCGACTGGCGCGACGGCGACCTCTGGTAGACCCGCCCAGCCCGTGGCGGTTCGTGGTCCCCGTACGAAGGCGACGGTCCGTTCACGACGTATCGGCGGGGGGCGAGCGATGATGTAAGGCGGCCAGCATGCGGTTGTAGGCCTGGCGGGCGGCTTCGTCCTCGTCGACGTCGGTGCTGGTTCCGACGGTCGTGCGGTCAGCGTCGGGGGCGGACCCGATGCGGGCCAGTGACTGGCGGCGGGCCGACTCCAGCCAGTCGCCGAGTCGGGCTTGGGACCCGGCAGCGCTCCACTGGGCGACGACCGCGAGCATCAGCAGCATCATCAGGACGTCACCGCCGACCCACATGATCGCTCCGGACAAGCTCTGGTCACCGAGCAGGGACGGTCCCCAACCCGGCCGCATCAGTGCTGTACTGGGGGCCAGCGGTCGCCCGGTGAGCATCAGCGCCACGCCCACCAACGTGTCCGCTCCCATCGCCAGTCCGAGCAGCGCGAACCGGACGATATGCGGGATGGGCCACGGGCTGGCCTCCGAGCCGACCAACGGCAGGAACAACAGGTAACCGCTGAGCAGGTACAGCACCTGCTCGAGGTGGTGCGCCCAGGGCTGGGTCGCCATCAGCTCCGGGAAACCGGTGAGGTGCGTGACCACCAGTACCCCGGTGTACAAGCCCAGCGTCAGTACCGGAAAGGTCAGCCACCGTGCCAGGCGACCGCCGGGGGCCCGGCACCACCCGAGGCGGATCGGTTGACCCCAGATCAGCAACACCGGCACGACCATGATCAGCAACAGATGCTGGATCATGTGCACCCACAGCAGCGCGTGCCCGTACACCTCGATGCCGCTGTGCGCCGCGAGGAGCAGCACCACCACACCCGCCAGCCAGGACGCCGTGGCGCGCGGCGGCCAGCCCGGCCCGGTCGTCCGGGCCCGGCGGCGCACGGCGATCAGGTAACCGGCCACCGCGACCACGGCCGGCACGTCGACGATCGGAGCCGACGTCCAGGTCGTCACAGCGGTGTGCCAGCTCAACGGCGGGATGTCGGGCTCCCCTCTTCCAGGTCAGCTCAGGACCCGATGAGGCGAGCCTAACGCACGGCACCCAACCGAACAGGTGATCCGGATAGTGTCCGCAGACCTCTGCCTTACTATCGCAACTGCGAGGAGGAGGCAGCTATGGGGGCTCACGTGCACTTGCACCAGGTCCAGGTTGAGGTGATACTACTGTCGATCTCGGAAGACGATCGGCTGAGCTGGCGGGTGGCCTACGGCGACCTGCCGGCAGGATGCCGACCCGACGCGCGGGCCCGCGAGCTCGCGGGCCTGGACGACCAGGTACCCGCCGCGACAGTCGTGCACTCGACATCATGGCGGCCTACCCCCGGTGGGCTGATCCTCACCTACGTGGTCGCGCCAGACCCGGACCCCGCCGAGGGGACCGTGTCCGCCGTCCCCGCCGACGCCCGCATCCTCTGCGCCGAGGACGCGGCGGCTCCAACCCCCGCCGCGGTCACCCTCGAGCACGTCCTGGCCCACGCGCTGCGACACCTGTCGCTGGTGGCGCGCACCACCCCGGCCGTGCTGGCGGCTACCGACGCGTACCCGCGGCTGTGGCACGCTGTGGTAACCCACACTCCTGATGTGGCAGGTCAGCTCGTCGGCTCCTGAGCGTGGAGCGTGAGCGAAGGGGTGATGTCCTTTCGTGACGCCCCGGCCGCGGCTGCTCGTCATCATGGGGTCCGGAGAGACCGCCCCGACGATGGCGCGGGTGCATCGCCTGCTCGTGGAGCGCCTCGGCGCTACACCCGTCAGTGCGGTACTCCTCGACAGCCCCTACGGTTTCCAGGAGAACGCCCCGGAGATCTCACGGCGCACCGTCGGCTACTTTCGAAACCTTCGAATTCCCCTCGACGTCGCGTCGTGGCGTACCTCGGGGTGGACGAGCACACCGCCGCCGTGCTCGACCTCGACGCGGACACCGTGACGGTCCTGGGCCGAGGCGCGCTCACGGTCCGCAGGCAGGGGGCGAGCACGCTGTTCACGCCCGGCACCACAGTGCCGATCGATGAGCTTCGGGCGATCGCGGCGGGTGACGAGCCGGCTCCCGGCCCGTCACCCGCGCAGCACCGCGCCGCTGAGACACCGCAGGCGCCACCATCGCTGAGCGCGGAGGCGCAACGGCTGGCGGACGTCTTCAACACCGGACTGGGGTCCCGTGACGTGAACGCGGCGGTCACGGCCGTCCTCGAGCTGGAGCAGGCGATCGTCGACCGGTCGGCCGACACCGAGGAGATGGACGGCACCGAGGGGCCCCGCGCCACGCTGCGCCGGATGGTGACGCGACTGGCCGAGCTCGCCGAGCTCGGCGCGCGGGATCCGCGCCAGACCCTCGCGCCCTTCGTCGAGGCCCTCCTCGAGCTCCGGGAGCACGCCCGCGAACAGGGCTCCTGGACACTCGCCGATACCCTGCGCGACCGCCTCACCACAGCCGGAATCGAAGTCCGCGACACCCCCCGAGGCCCCCTCTGGCTACTCACCGGAAGCGTCGCCGAAACCCGACATGGAGACATATCGGGGCAAATGGGGAGCGGTTCGGCCCGATAAGTCTCCATATCGGCACCGGCACCGGCTGGCGTCGGTGGCGGCGGGTGGGTTGCGAGGGGGGGAAGGGGGTCGCTAGCGTGCGGCGAATGTGGTGGAGCGACAGTCGCTGTGGGCTGCGGTGGGGGTGTCGTCGAGTGTGCGGTCAGGGCGAGGTGAGGTGAGCTGTGCACATCCCTGACGGTTTCGTCTCGCCGGCGGTCGCGGTCACCGGTGCCGCGGTGGCCGTTGCCGGGCTGGGGGTGTGCCTGCGACGCGCGGGCCTCGACCTCAGCGAGCGGCAGCTGCCGCTCGCCGGGCTCGCTGCGGCGTTCTTCCTGGTCCTGGGTGCCCCGATCATCCCCGTTGCGGTAGGCACCGAGGGGCACCTGCTCGGCGGCACCCTGGCCGTGGCGCTGCTCGGGCCGTGGCTGGGCCCGGTGGTGGTCACCGTGGTCACCGTGGTGCAAGCGTTGTTCCTGGGTGATGGCGGGCTGTCCACGCTCGGGGTCAACGTGGTGAACCTGGCTCTGGTGCCGGCTGTGGTCGGTTACCCGGTGCTGCTCGGGCTGCGTCGGCTGCTGCCCCGGTGCTCGACCGGCACGGCGGTGGCCGCCGGAGTCGCCGCCGCGGTGTCGGTGCTCGCCGCGGCGGCGCTGTTCACCGCGGAGTACGCGGTAGGCGGAGCTGCCGGGATCCCGTTGCGCACCGTCGCGTTCTCGACCTTCGGGGTGTATGCGGTGGTCGCGGTCCTGGAGGGGCTGGTCACCGCGCTGGTGGTGCGGGGGCTGCTGGCGGTGCGCGCCGATCTCGTGCAGGTGGCTCCCTGATCAGGACAACTACACCTGATCGATCTCGCGTCCGGCGCCGTCTGCGCCCCGGCGCACCAGGACCACGTTGCAGAACCGGTCACCTGAACGTGACCATCGTCCTCCGGAGGTGACGTCAGAACAGCCACCAGAACTGCGGTAGCGACCGCCGTCGCCACAGCGAACGTCATCAGCCGACGAGACATTCGTGGTTCCTCCGGCAGCGGGGAGTCGAGAGACCTGACCGTGCTGGGCTGGCCTTCCTCCGGTGGTGGAACTGTGCCCATCAGGGCCGAAGCGTGTCCCGGCGCCGCCGGCAGCGCCGGGACGGTCTCCTGCTGGCGAAGCCGTTCGACAGCCCCTCGCGGCTCCGCCAGCCACTCGTCGATGACCGTCAACAGGGCCACCACCTCCTTATTCTTGCCTGCGGCCTCCCCGAGGAGCGGCCGTGACCCGGCACCGAAATCCACGCGCCGGAGGACCGAGATGTCGAGGCCACACCAACCGCAGGACAGCAGCATTGATTGCTGGTATCCCTCAACCACCCATGCACGCGTATCAGCAGCCTGGGCGGCTGCGTCGTCAGCGGACACCAGCAACCGCCGAGCTTCCTCACGATCCTCGGCGACTACCTCCCAGCTCTCCCGGTCACGCTGCTCAATGCCCTTGACGACCTCGGTTCCGAAACGAAGCCGGTCCCCCAGCCGGTTACCCCGGCAGGAGAGTAAGCCCATCAGCACCACGAGGCCGCCGAGGAACAGCGCCGCAACCACCGCGAAAAGGGCGGACTCCAGGATCGACAGCCCGCTGCCCCTGGCCAGATAAGCCACCCGGGCCGCACCGATGACGGCCGTCAACGCCGCCGCGCCGACTAGCAGCGCACCGGCAGACCGCAACTTGCCGTCCGCGGTGTCGATCTGTTTCAGATCCGGCGCCTGTTCGATGATCACCGTGAGGTTGCCGCTTGCTACCCGGTGTACCGCGCGGTTGCGGTCCCGCACGGCATCCCGCCGGTCCGTGCTTTGCCGCTCCTGCCGCCGGTAGTGCCGCACGGTCATCTCAATGGACAGCGTGGTGGCGGCGGTGAGGGCGAAGGCGGCAATCCACTTGCCCAGCATCCTGGCCGAGTCCACCGCAGCCAACTGAAATACCGGCCGCCACAGCAGCACCAGGTCCAACACCGCGAAAACGCTGGCCACCACGACGATCCAGGCGTGCGCCACCGGCTTGTCAAGGTGCCGATTGTCCCCGTCACGCTCTCGATCCGCAGCAAGCACCAGGTCGGACTTGTGTTTCGAGATGACGTCCCGTATCGGGCTCACACCACCGAGGAGGTCCTTGACGTTCTCCTCACGTGCCTTCTGCATGTCTTGCATCGCGTCTTTGGCGACCGCAACCACCTTCAGCGCCTCGGTGGTGCGCTGCAGAGAGCAGTCGTCGTGCGGACGGCACTGCTCGCGCGTCCAGTTCTGACACTCGCTGACCATGGCCGCACAGGAGTTCACGAACAGCACCTCGATAGGGTGACCACCCCACGGCTGACCGGTACCCGGATCAATCACACCGTTGTGGATGGCCGCCGCCGTCGCGAACACGTCGGGGTCGACCTGACCCCGCACAAGCTTAGCCTGCTCGGAGAGCTTCCACTCATCCAGGGCCCGCGACGGCAACTGCTTCCGCGTGGACTGCGGTGGGGCTGCTCCATCGCCCCGGTTGGACCGCGAGAAGAAATTCATCAGGTGACTCCAGTCAGTACAGGCTCAGTCGGATGGAGAGTAACGGACAACGACCACTCGCTGGGCGGCCGAAATCGGCGGAGACTGTGGATCGGCAAGCTCGTCATAACCGAGCCCGTGAATTTTCATCGCGGTGCGGGGAACCCCTTCGAGGAGTTCGGAGATCACCTCAGCACGTTGACTCGAGAGCCGCCGCGCACCGGCCTGGTCACCGACTGCCGCGCAGTAACCGGTCACCTTGACCACACCGGTACGACCACCTCTCATAAAGGCGTCAACGATGCGCTTCACCGCCGCAAGCGCGGCGGCGGGATTACGCAGCGTCGCAGTGTCCGGAAAGAACGCGACCGTGTCGATCCTGATCTCCGGAAAAGGGGCCGACTCCGGTTGACCGGTCAACAGTCTCGGTGTCGGGTCCGGTAAGGGAATGACCCGAGGAACCTCCGAGGAGTGAGCCCACGCGGGCTTGGTCGACGTACCGTGCAGCAGGGGCGCGACGTGCGCATGGAGTCCGCGCATGAGGTGCTCCACAAACGCCTTCCGCCACTCCTCGGAAGCGGGGTTGAGCGCCTCCTGATCCTTTCCCGCTGGTGTCAGCAGGATCGTGTGCAAGTCGACACGGCTCAGGTCAAGTTCACCGAGTGAGCCGGCAAGCAACTCCTCGGCCGCTCGTTGCGGATCGGCCACGGTGAGCTGCGGCACCTTGAGCGGATCCGTTGAGGCTGTCAGTACGGTGGTGGACAACCACACTTCAAGTCGCCCATCGCTGCGGGCGGACTCATCGGCAGCGGCCTGGAGCGCAGCGAACAGCGAAAATCCAGATTCGCCGACGGACGAGTTGGCCACCGCATCCTCGACGGTGTCGAGCCGCTTACTCATGGCGGCCTTCCGCAGCGTCGGGTCGCTCTCCGGAGCGCCGTCGCGCGTCACGCCGAGATCCATCGAGGCAACGTGGGCCGAGCGGCTACCGACCCCATAAACAATAAGGGTACCGACACCGGTACCGGCTAGGTCCTGGATGCGGTCGCGAATCTGGGCCGGGATTCCAGCTGGCGCCCTGGTCGTCTTTTCCGCGATCCACACGAGCCGATGTTCCGGCGGCGGCTCACCGACACCGAGAAAAAAGGCGAATACGACGAGGCCGAGCGCCACAAGGAGAGCACCGGCCACAATCTGGGCGTTACGGGAACCAACCGAGCGCCCAACCGATCCGATTGAGCACCGCAGTCCTCGACGACGGTCGCCGAATTCTCTGGACCGTCGCCTGTGGCTGTGCCGAGCGCTTCTCACGCCAGCCATATCGCCGGCTTGTCGGTCCATGTAACCGTGATGGCCGTCACACACGGTGACGTCTCGGCGACATGGGGTTCTCCTGCCGCGGACAGCTGGTCCCTCCCACTGGCCGACGCGGATCGGTCGCGTGTCAGTCTCAGCCCCCATTCCCCGGCCGCGGCGGCGCGTCATCTCGACGTGCCAGCGTCGACGTTTCGCACGTGGGCGCACGGCTATCGAACCGCCCGCAGGGTCGCCCTCCGGTCGTCGGTGAGTCAATCGTCACCACGGTCCCGGCTGACAGCGGCGCTTCGATCCCCTTCATAGGTCTTGCCGAGGCCTACGCCCTCGCCGCTATTCGCCGGGCGGGCGTGCCGCTGCAGCGCGTCCGCCCGGCGCTGGACCGCCTCCGTGCAGAACTCGGCATCGAGCATGTCCTCGCGTCACGAAGGCTCTTCACCGATGGCGCCGAAGTCCTCTACGACTACGCCGAGGATCACAGCGACACCTCCGAGGCGCGAAGCGCTCGTGAACTTGTCGTCGTGCGTAACGACCAACAAGTCTTCACCGAGACAGTCGAGTCGTACCTGCGCCGGATCGAGGCTCGCGACGACCAGTGGGCGCAGCTCATCCACCTGCCGAAATACCGCCACATTGACGTGGTAGTCGATCCTGACCGAGGAGTACGGCCTACCCCGAGCCGACTTGCTGGACGTTCTGCGTGCCCACACCGAAGCCGCGTACCCAGTAGCAGTCCCAGTAACGACCTGACCTTCTTCATCGACCGGGATCTCGGACGTATTGCGCTGTGACTCCAAGCACCGGCGCCGTCCAGCCGAACGGACCGCACTGATCGACAACGCCGTTCAGACGTTCATCCTGAACGGCCAGTCAACCGCTGCCACACATGTCGACCGGGTCCTCGACAACCTCGCGGCGATCATCGCCGCATGCGCCGAGCCAGGACGATTCGGCTACCGCATCCACCCGAATCGGATCGAACGCCCCGACATCGATCCGTGATCGAGCGCTCGGTGGCTCCGCGACCGCTCGAGGCTGACCGCGCGCGGTTGTGCCGGGTAGGTCAGCTCACCGGCTCGGGCCGGCGGGGCGTGGCGGGGTCGGCCCACACCAGGCGGATCTTCCGGCGCCGGGAGTAGTTCTGCTGGGCGTGTTCGGCCGAGTTAAAACTCACGCGCAGCCCGCCGCTCGCGTGGATGACCTCGACGTGGTTATCGAAGGCTATCCCCAGGCGTGAACGCGGGCGTTGTCCCGCTCGCCATACTCCTCGACCAGCGCGAACACCTGCGGCGCGTCCTCGGTGACGAGCTGGCGCACCTCCCCGGCTTGAACACCTGCTGGAGCTGAGCGGCCGGCCCAACATTTCCCTTCAGATGCTGACGTTCGCGGCCGGTGCGCATCCCGGGATGGAAGGGGCGTTCGCCATCGTCACCCTGCCCGACCTGACGCACGATGTGGGCTACGTGGAGGGCCGGCGGGCTCGATCTACCTGGGGGAGCAGGACGACGTGCGCCGCTGCACTATGCACTTCGCCGTGCTCAGGAGGACTGGGGCGAGTCGGCAGCGCTGGACGGTGGCCGGATCGCGGTGCGGGACAGCAAGCACCCCGGCGGGGCTGTGCTGTTCCTCCCCCGCGGCTGTTCCTCCCCCGCGCCGGACCGGTCGCCTGGATCAGCGCCGTGCGGAACGACGAGCTCACCGACCCGAGCTGACCCGGCCAGACGCTTCGCTGCCCACCGTGGCCGGCTTCGGAGTAGCAGCGGGGGCCGCTGTCAGCTGCGGTTGCGGTGGGGCGGTGGGAGGCGGATGGCGGTCCTTCCGGGTGCTCGCGCGTGCCGAGGAGTGGTCCTGACCACTCGCGTGTGCCGGCGCCTCACCAGATGAGCACCGACCGGCGCGAGACTGACCAGCATGGTGACGGTGAGCCAGACGATGAGGGCGGGCTCGTCGCGGTCCATCGTGAGGGCACTCAGCAGACCGCCGGCGGCGATCGCAGCCCACATCAGGTGCGGACGAAAGATCCGCAGCCGGTCCGAGCTGGCCAGATCACCCTTGGCCGTCACGGCGTAGGCGAGGGGCCGGCGCAGTAATGCGGTGGTGGCGGCTGCGACGTAGACCGGGATGGTGGCGGCGAGCATCGCCATGCCGGTGACGCCCCACTCACGACGTTCGTGCTCGACGAGGTTGAAGCGGCGCAGCCACTGGAACAGCCCCAGCGAGCTGGTGAGATGCAGGCTCCACAAGACCAGCCAGACCCAGCCGGAGACCCTGATGGTGGGGATGCCGGTGGTCACCGTGAAGAGTGTCAGCAGGTTGCCCAGCACCCAGACCACGGCGACGCTGGGATAGAAGAACTGCAGCAGAACGAAGCTGAGCCGCTGTCCCCGGCGTAGCCGAGGCAGCAGTCGCGGGCTGTGCCCCAGGAGGATCTCCCAGATGCCGTAGGCCCACCGCTTCTGCTGGTTGAAGAAGTCCGTCCAGGAGCTGGGTCCTTCACCGACGGCCACGATGTCGGGGGTGTACACGCCGCGATAGCGGTTGCCGGTATCGGGATTGACGGTGGCATAGACGCGCATCGCGGTGAGGTGGTCTTCAATGATGGAGTCCTGGTACCCGCCGAACCGGCGCCATGCACTCGGTCGGTACAGATGGTTGGTCCCGATCAGCAGGGGGGCTTCCAGACCGTTGCCGCCGCGCTGGATCACGCCGTGGAAGAAGTAGGCCTGGGTGGCCGAGGCGTGCTCGACGAACCCGTTGTGCACGTTGCCGTAAACCTGGGGCGCCACGACGAAGGCCACGTCAGGGTCGGTGAAGTAGCCGAGGGTCCGGATGAGGAAGTCTGGGCGCGGGACGTGGTCGGGGTCCATCTGGGCGACCGCGTCGTAGTGGTGCTCGTGCCCGGCACGCCAGGCGTTGTGGTTGCCGGCTTTCGTGCGAGCTTTGAACTCTCCCTCGGTCCGGTTGTACTCGGGACGGCCCCGGCGCGAGAAGTGCCGCACCCCGAGCCGCTCGGCGACACGCTTGACTTCGGGGTCATCGCCCTCGTCGAGGACCCACACATCGACGTGGCCGTCGTAACGGATGTCCCGCATCGCACTCAACGTCCTGGCGACGAGCTCCAAGGGCTCCTTACCAGGGACGATCGTGGTGAGCACCGCGACCCGCAGACCCGAGGGCGGCCGCACCGGCACAGGGTCTTCGGCGCGCATGGTGAACACCCACAGCGTGGCGCTCTGCAGCACCCACACCAGCTCCAACAGCACCAGAAAACCGAAGGCGACCAGGCTCGCGACCGTGCTCGGACGGGCGAGAACCAGACGCGACGGCAGATGCGCGGGCTGGACCAACCAACCGATGAAGACAGCACCGGTGAGGACATCCCAGGCGATCAACACCGTCGCCGTCGCCTTCTCCCACCGACTCAGCACCGCCCGGTGCTCCACCCGCCCGGTCGGCGCGGACAGCGGACCGGCGATGTCCGTCGCGTCATCGTAAAGACCGGGTGAGTCACCACGAGAATCGCTCAGCGTTTCCGCGTTACTGCCCCGAGTAACCATAGAGACCGGTCTTCCATGCAGGAGCGAGAGGTGTTCCTCGACAGAGGTTGCGTTACGGGTTGTGACGAGATTCGCGCCCCCGCCCTCCGATCCGGATGTTGGTTCGCTCTTTCACTGGGACACCACCCCCAAATAATCGAGGAGTGGTAGCCAAACGTTACAGTCGCTCGACGGCTAGCCCATGAGGGTGATCATGTATTAGGCAAAAGATACGTCGTCACGCCGCGATGAAAACAAAGAGTGAAGCGAGCCGGGAGCGGGGAAATCCCAGGGCTTCCACTCCACCATCCAGTAGAGTGGGAGCCCTGGGCGCGCCGGGAAGTCTGGTCGGCATTAGACGTGTCATGGCTGGAGGTACGGAGGCGCCGGACATGCCCGGTGATACGCGCAGTGTCGAGACGGTGCTGTCCCTGGTCATTCTGGCCACGGTGGTAGCCACATTCGCCCGGCGGCTGCGTGTTCCGGCACCCTCGCTGCTGGTCGTCGCGGGGGTGATCGCCGCCCTGCTGCCCGGGGTGCCCGCCGTCGTGGTCACGCCGGATGTGGTGAGCCTGGTGGTGCTGCCGCCGCTGCTGTTCGCCGCCGGTGAGGAACTGCCCTGGCGCGACCTGCGGGCGGTGTGGCGACCGGTCACCGCGCTGGCCGTGGGGCTGGTGGGAGTCTCCGCCGCCGCCGTCGGCACCCTCGCCATCGCGCTCACTCCGCTGCCGGTGGGGATGGCCTTCGTGCTGGGGGCCGTGCTGGCCAGCACCGATCCGGTGGCGGTGGCGGCACTGGCGCGGCGGTTGTCCCTACCACCGCGGGTGCAGGCGCTGGTGCAGGCCGAAAGCCTGTTCAACGACGCGACGAGCCTGCTGCTGTTCCGCGTGGCGCTGTCCGTGGTCATCACCAGCGGCGTGGTCTCCTGGGCGCGCTCCCTCACCGAGCTCGCCACGCTGGCCGTCGGTGGGGTGGCGGTGGGCGCCGCCATCGCCGGCGGCGCCTTCCTGATCAGGCGCTGCACCGAGGACCCCGTGCTGGAGACCGTGGTCGCCCTGGTCACCCCCTACGGGGCGTACGTGCTGGCCGAGTCGATCCACGCCTCGGGGGTCACCGCCGTCGTCGTGGCCGGCGTCATCCTCGGCACCCAGGCCACCCGGCTGACCAACGCGCGGATCCGGTTGCAGCTGTCCGCGGTGTTCCAGACCGTCGTCTTCCTGCTGGAAAGCGTGGTGTTCGGACTCATCGGCCTGCAGCTGCCCGCGCTGCTCCGGGGGCAGGCGGGTACCGACACCCGGTGGCCCCTGCAGGCGCTGGCGATCGCCGCGACGTTGATGGTGGTCCGGGTGGCGTGGGTGTTCCCGTTGGCGGCGATCCGGCAGCGAAGCGAAGGCTCCCAGAAGCTGTCCTGGCGGGTGCCGGCCGTGGTGTCGTGGGCCGGCACCCGCGGCGTCGTGCCGCTGGCCGCCGCGCTGTCCATCCCGCTGACCACCGGCAGCCGACTGGCCACCAGCAGCTCCTTGGCCACCGGCGGCGCGGCCGCGCTACCCGATCGTGACCTGGTCCTGCTGCTGACCACCGCGGTCATCGTCATCACCCTCGTGGTGCAGGGGTTCACCCTCGCGCCGCTGGTCCGGGGAGCGGGAGTCGCGCTGGCTCCGGACGACGTCGCGCAGGAGCACACCGCCGCGCGCCTGGCGCTGGCACACGCCGGACTGTCGCACCTCGACCACCTCAGCGAGACGCAGGCCGCGCCGGACTTCATGATCGAAACGCTCCGCACCAGCTGGCGGGACCGCATCGAACGGATCAGGGAGCACCGCGACGACGAACCGCACCGCGACGCCTCGATGTACCGCCGGCTGCGCCGGGACCTCCTCGACGTGGAAAGCGCCGAGCTCGACCGTCTCTATCACGACGGCGCGATCACCGACGCCACCCGCCGACGGATCCAGCGCTCGCTCGACCTGGAACACGCCGGACTGGGTGAGGGCCACGAACCCCCTTGAGTGCTCGTCTACCATCACCGGACCCCGGCCGGCCTCTACGCTGTGGCCGATCTAGGGCTGGAGTATCAGAGCTGGAGTATCGGGGCTGGAGTATCGGGGCTGGAGTATCAGGGGAGGCGGATCGAACATGGCGGGATCCGACGCGAGGGTGACGGCCCCGGGCTGGGTCGTGGTCGGCGCGGGTTTGCTGGCGTACGGCTCGAGTTTCCTGCCCTGGCGCACGGCGCGCTTCTCGGTCCTGGGTATCAACCGGTCGTTGAGCTGGGACGCCTGGCACGCGGGCTCCGGCGCCTGGCTGTCCGTGCTGCTCCTGGTGGTGGCCGGCGTCCTGGTGCTCGTCAGCGCGTCGAGGGGACCGGGGCTGACCGCCTCCAGGTCGCTGATCATGCTCGGGCTGTCCGTGCTGGCGTTCGTCACCCTCGTGCTGCGCTGGGTGACGTTCCCGGAGGCCGATGGCGGGCTGGGTGACGTCGACGTGGGTGGCGCCTTCACGGTGTCCAGCGGTGCCGGTGTCGGCCTCTACCTGGGGCTGGTCGCGGCGGTCGGGGCCGTGGTGGCGTCGTTGGTCACCTTCCGCGCCGCGGGCCGCAACGTCGCCGGCTGACCGTCCGCGACCGGGTCCCGCGCACCGGCCCTTCCGTACCGGCCACGTGTCTCGGCCGGTAGGTTGACCCCTCGTGAACCTTGCGGGATATGACCTGGTTGTCGTCGGTTCCGGTTTCTTCGGCCTGACCGTGGCCGAACGGGTCGCCACCCAGCTCGACAAGCGGGTGCTGGTGCTGGAGCGTCGCGACCACCTGGGGGGGAACGCGTACTCCGAGACCGAGCCGGAAACCGGCATCGAGGTCCACCGTTACGGCGCGCACCTGTTCCACACGTCCAACAAGAGGGTGTGGGAGTACGTCAACCGGTTCACCGACTTCACCGGCTACCAGCACCGCGTGTTCACCATCTACCGCGGCCAGGTGTATCCGATGCCCATCAACCTGGCCGCGATCTCCCAGTTCTTCGGCCGGTACCTGACTCCGGGGCAGGCCCGTGCGCTGATCGCTGAGCAGGCCGGCGAGATCGCCGACCCCACGGCGGCGGCCAACCACGAGGAGAAGGGCATCTCCCTGGTCGGGCGGCCGCTGTACGACGCGTTCTTCCGCGGCTACACCGCCAAGCAGTGGCAGACCGACCCGCGGGAGCTACCGGCGTCCATCGTCGCGCGGCTACCGGTCCGGTTCGACTTCAACAACCGGTACTTCAACGACACCTACGAGGGCCTTCCGGTGCACGGGTACACCGCATGGCTGACGACGATGGCCGACCATCCGAACATCGACGTTCGGGTGTCCACCGACTTCTTCGGCGTGCGCGAGGAGATCCCGGCCGGCACCCCGATCGTCTACACCGGAGCGCTGGACCGGTACTTCGACTACTCGCAGGGCTGGCTGGGCTGGCGCACGCTGGACTTCGAGTCCGAGATCCTGCCGGTCGGAGACTTCCAGGGCACCTCGGTGATGAACTACGCCGAGGAGGAGGTGCCCTACACCCGCATCCACGAGTTCCGGCACTTCCACCCGGAACGCGACTACCCGACCGACAAGACCGTGATCGTCCGGGAGTACTCGCGGTTCGCCGACAAGGAGGACGAGCCGTACTACCCGATCAACACCCCCGAGGACCGCGCCATCCTGGAGCGGTACCGGGACCTGGCCCGCCGCGAAGCCGCCGAGCGCAACGTCCTGTTCGGCGGCCGGCTCGGCACCTACCAGTACCTGGACATGCACATGGCGATCGGCTCCGCGCTGAGCATGTTCGACAACAAGATCGCGCCCCACCTCACCGAGGGCCACCCCTTCTGAGCCCTGTCTCGCGCTGGGGCTCCCGTCGGCGTGGGCGGCGAGACCCGCTGAGCACTCTCAGCGTTTTCTCATCTCACGCGCGGATCCTGGTGAGGTCACCAGAACAGGGTCCGTAGAGGGAGGTACCGCCGAATGGGTGCGCTGCTCGCACTCGTCGCACTGGCGCTGCTGCTGTTCGAGCTGCTACTGATCGCCAGAATCGTGCTCGACCTGGTCAGCGTCCTCGCCAGACCCGGCTACGACGAGCGGCTCGAGCCGGTACGCCAGGTGGTCTACCGCCTCACCGAGCCGGTACTCGCCCCGGTGCGCCGGGTTGTCCGACCGGTCCGGATGGGTGGCGTGTCCTTCGACCTCGCCGTCACGCTGGTCTTCGTCACGGTCGTCGTGCTGCGCCAGCTCGTGGCGTGAGGTCAGTTCACGGAGCCGCTGCCATAGGGACGGGTGAGCAGCTCCAGGACGTGGCCGTTGGGATCGTCGAAGTACACGCCGCGGCCACCGTCTCTGGTGTTGATCTCATCGGGCTCCTGGCGGTACGGGTCGGCCCAGTACCGCAGACCCAGCGCCCGGATCCGGTCGAAGATCGTGTCGAACTCGGCCTCGCTGACCAGGAACGCATAGTGCTGCGGTCGGATGTCCTCCGAAGTCTCCACGAAATCCAGGCTCACCCCGTTCCCCAGGGTGACCACCAGGAACGGTCCGAACGGGGTCGGCGCGGGCAGCTGCAACAGATCGGTCAGGAACACTGCGGAGGCCAGCTTGTCGCGAGCCGCGACGATGGTGTGATTGAGCTCAACGGTCATGACAACGTCCCTCTCGACGTTCCACGGGACAGTGACGCCCTCTTGAGGACGCTCCATCTAGCGCCAACTCGCATCCGACACGAAAAATTTCACGTGGCCCGCGGTGACCGGCTGGTCACCCAGCATGAGCGCGGCGGTCTCGGTCAACCGCTACCCGGCTGCCACGGTCGTCACGGAAGATCAACAATGGTCGATGAAGTGTGGGTGGCCGATCGGACAGGTGCCGGAGTAGTGGTCGAAGCCCCAGCTGAAGGCGGGCTTGAGGTCCCAATGCTCGCCGCAGAACGAGCGGTCACACCGGTGGCAGTAGAATGGCGCCCAGGTCTGGTCCAGCGCGTGTAGCGCAGCCGCGTCACCGGCGCTGACCGCGTCGATGGCTGCGGCGAGGTTGGGTACCCGGCTGGAGAAACCGGTGTACGGCAGGAAGCCGGTGATCCGGATCGTGCCTTGGGCAGCGGGGAAGACCCGGTAGATGACGTCCTGCTCCGCGTCGATGTACAGCTGCCCTCGTCGGGTCACCTCCACGGTCGCCGCCGCGCGCCGACAGTCCTCGTGCTGACAGGGAAACACCACCCGCAGCTGTGCTGGAGTGTCCACTGAACCAGTGTCGCAAAGCCCGGTGCCCCCGAAAGCGCCGGTCAGCGGCCTCGCCGAGGCCGACCTTGGACAGGCCGGCCGCCCGGCATCGTCAGCGCGGGGCCGGTGGCGCCGCAGCCGGGCACTGCGGAAGCGTTCACCGCGCGGATCAGGTCTTCCCGCGCCCGGGCCACCCGGGAACGGATGGTCCCGATGGGGCAGCCGCACACCTCGGCGGTGGCCGCGTAGTCCAGGCCCAACATCTGGGTGAGGATGAAGGCGTCTCGGCGGTCGGGTTCCAGCGTGGCCACCAGCTGGCGGAGCAGGACACCTTCGTCGAACCCGGACCGCCGGCGTGTCGGGCCGGCGGCCACGGTGTCCCAGTCCTCGACGGGGGTGATGCGCGGTCGCGTGACGGCCCGGCGGATCTGGTCCGCGGCGACTCGTCGGGCGATGGAGAGCAGCCAGGTACGGGCGCAGGAGCGGCCGGCGAAGCCGGGTAGTGCGCGCAGCGCGCGAAGGTAGGTCTCCTGGGTGAGATCCTCGGCCTCGCTGCGGTCGCAAAGGTGGCACAGGAAGCGGTATACGTCACGCTGAGTAGCGTGAACGAAGGCAGTCAGGGCAGTGCGGTCGCCAGCACCAGCAGCGAGCGCGAGCGCGGTGGTTCTCGCATCATCATATCGGGGGTCACCCATTAGATGATGGTAACCAAAAGTCGCCAGGAACCCTAGCGCTTCGGTGGACGACAATTGCGGTGTGGACTGCACCGGTGTGGACTGCGCACAGTGCCGGGAGGCTCTCTCGGCTCGGCTGGACGGTGAGGAGAGCGCGGCGGAACGGGGCGCGATCGACGCGCACCTGGTGAGCTGTGCCGCGTGCCGTCGCTTCGCCGACGCCGCGGCGCGCGTCACCAGGCTCGCCCGCACCGACGTGGCCATCCAGGCACCCGACGTCGCCTCTGCGCTGATGTCCACCATCGACGGGTTGACTACCGTCGTACGGGCACTGTCCGACCTCGACAGTGACTCGACCACGTGCGCCGCGGCGATGATGGCCCACGACACCGCGGACATGGTCAGCGCCACCCGTGCGGCACTGGACTGTGCCGACATCGCCGCGGCCGCGCGGCGGGTGCTTTCCCGCCCCACCGCCACCGACACCGGTGTCGTCCGGGCCATCCTGGCGGCGGTGGCCACCGCCGCCGACCGCAGCGCCGCGGAGTGCGGTCAACACGCCGGTCACCACGGCCACTGCCGTATCCACTCCCAGAGCGCCCAGCGCGCCGCCGAGATCTGTCGATCGGAGTTGGCGAACATCCCCGGCTGAGCCCGCTCCCTCAGGAGCAGGGGTCTGACCTGCCAGCAACACTCGCCCGAGCAGCCATCACTCCCTATCGCCCTACTGGGTGATTACGAAGAGTCAAAAATTGTGTTCCCATAACCCCGGGAGGGGGATCGAATCACCCGAAGGGGTGTCGATGTGACTACCGATATGGTGGTGGGTGTGCTCGTGCTCGGTGGAGCCGGCGGATGGTTCGTCGGGCGGTGGTGGGCGGAGACCGCACGGGGCAAGTTCGACGCGAAAAGAAGCTGGAATACGCGGAAGAGATACCGGACGAAAGGGGAGTAACCGTCCTCATACTGGGGCTCGAGCCCTCCTCGGCGTCCGCTGCCGTACCCATGGCCAGGTGATCAGCGCCCAGGCGGCGGCGCCGAGGACCAGCTCGGAGAGCAGGTACCACGGCCACGGACCCAGCGCGTCCAGCAGTGACCTCACCACCGGCTTGGTGGTGAGGAAGCCGTAGTTGGTGCCGGCGAGGCGGTCGAACACGAACATCACCACCGCCCAGCCGATCGTGACCAGGACCGCGACCCGGTAACAGCGCCAGTCCGGCCGCAACCCGACCCCCCAGGTCAGGTAGATCGCCGCCCACAGCACCAGGCTGTGCATGCCGAAGAACGACAGGAACTGAAGCGACGGGAAGTCCGGACCCGTCAGCTCCGGGCTGACGAAGGCCTGCGAGGTGAGCGTCAGGCCCCAGAAGTAGGTCAGCGCGAACGCCGTCGAGGAGTACGACCACAACGCCCACACCGCGGTCATGGACGCCAGGTCACACAGTTGCAGCGGCAGCGAGTACTTGATCCCTCCCGGCCCGGACAGCAGCCAGTGGAGCCACACCGGCACCAGGAACCCGGCGAACACCAGCGCCAACGCCTGGCTCAACCGCCGCTCGGAAGGACTGCCGCGACACCGTCGACCAGCCACGACGAGCACCGCCGCGACCGCGACGAGCACCACGACCACCACGCCGTGCGACAGCCCGAAAGGCACGAACCGGCGCACCGCCGGCAGCGGCTCCACACCCGCGAGCCTAGCGAGGCTCACCCTCGTCGAGGTGCGCGCCGCCGAGCGGCCGGTGGATCACGTACGGTCCGACCAGGCGGACACCAGATCCTCCGGACCGTAGACAGCCGCCAGATCCCGAGCCATGCAGCCGGATCGGCTCACCGCGACCAACGTGGCGTCGTGACCTCCGGGCACCTCGGCACGGTGTGCCACGAGGTCCGAGAGATCCCGCTGGTCGAACGGGCTGTGGTCGCGCCACTTGATCGAGCCGACCACGCTGACCCTCGTGGCGCCCGGCCACTGGTCGACGCCCACCAGGTCGACCTCGGCAGTTCCGCTGCGCGTCCAGTAACCGCCGACGACTGAGGCCCCAGCCAGGCGCGGATCGCTGGTGGCGAGGCGTTCCAGCGAGGCACGCATCAGCGGTTCCACCGCCCGGCCCCGATAGTCGAGCCACGAGTCGCGCATCCGCGCCAACGCGAGATCCCACCGGCCGCGGGAGATGTCGGGCAATGCGGGCTCGATGAAGCGTAACCAGAATCGCAGGTAGGAGTCGGCGACGCGATATCGGGGCTCTCGGGCGGGGCGGGTCGACACCGGGAGATCGGCTGCCACGACTCGCTTGGCTTCTCGCAACAGGTGCAGCGACCGCGCCAGCGGAGCTGCCTGCAGCCCGGCGCGAGTTGAGATCGCCTTGTTCGTGCGGTCACCGGCGCCGATCGCACCGAGCACGTGCCGAGCCTGGATCTCGGTAGGGAACTCGGCAGCGAGCACGGTGCGCCCTATCACCACCAGGTCGGAGTTCTCGTCTGTGAGCTGCATGCGGAGGAAAGACATGACGTCGGGCGCGCCGCGCCACTCGAGGCACAGCCGAGGGTAGCCGCCGGTGACCAACTGTGCGTCCACCGCGACCGAGCAATCGTCGACACCGATCATCGCCGCTGTATCCGCGACCGTGAAAGGATCGACGACGCATTCCTTGGCGCGGCCGAAAAGCGGACGGTTGTAGGACGTCAACGCCTCCATCATGGCCAGGTCGGACCCGATAAGAATCATGAGAACCGGTGTGGACTCGAAGACTCCGTCCCACGCCACCTGCAGCGCACCCTCCAGCGACGGGCTCGCCTCGGTCAGCCAGGGGAACTCATCGAACACCACGATGGCGGGGCCGGCGGGCAGCGCCGATGCCACTTGACGCAATGCCCCATGCCAGTCAGCGAGCGTGATGCCGTCGAAGAGATGCGCACCAGGCAGCGTCGAGTGCCGGGCCGCCTGAGCCAGCCGCGCCAGCTCCTCCTGACAGCTTGCCAGCCGGGATGCGGTAAAAAACAGCTGGGGTAATCCGCTGCGATCGGCGAACTCGGTCACCAACCGGGATTTGCCCGCCTGGCGGCGACCTCGGACGCTGAGTAACCGCCCCGCACCATCGTTGACGACGGCATCGAGGTGACGCCGCAGCCGCCCGAGGTCCTGCTGGCGCCCGACAAACGCTCGCTTGCCTACCACATCGATGAGACTACCAAGAATGTTAGTCTCATCGATGTTAGCGTGTCGCGCCCCTCGCTCAGCGCCGGTGCTTCGATGCGGATCATCTCGGCCGGCGACAGGCCAGTGCGGCCGGACAGCTTGCGCGCGTGGTTGCGCAGCCGCGTCGGCAGAGAGTTGCCGGCTTTGCCGACATACACTCGCCGGCCCTCCAGGAAGAGCTCGTACACACCCGGCCGGTTCTCCACGTGGTGAAGTGAGTCTTCGCTCAGCGGCGCTGGACGTAGTGCCGCCGGCCGCTGAGCGAGTTGGTCCGCCAGGGCCTGGGTGATGCTGAGTTTGAAGTCGGCCGCAGCGCCGAACGGCTGGGACGAGATCACGCGGGCGAACGGTAGAGCACAGCCGTGCCGGCGGCTCGCGGACGCGTGCGGGGACCGGGCGAGTCACGGCCTGGAACTGTCAGTGTCCCGCGGTACGGTCTCGCTCCGTGACTGTCGCTGCTGGTGAGGCCCAGCCATTCGCTACGCGTTCGCCACCGGTCGCGGAGGTGGGGACCAGCATCGAGCTGTTCACCGGCGGCGGTGGGTTGGCTCGCGCGATGCACGAGGGAGGGTTCCGCCACCTGCTGGTCAACGAGCTGGAGCGGCGCTCGGCTGAGACGTTGCGCGTCAACGGAGCGGTTCACTACGACACGGAGCAGCCCGAACCCGCCAAGCTCACTGATCCGTGGCCGCTGGTCGAAGGTGACGTCCACGAGGTCGACTTCCGGCCCTGGACCGGGCGCGTGGATGTCGTGGCCGGCGGTGTGCCCTGCCAGCCGTGGAGCCTGGGCGGCGCACACAAGGGATACGACGACCCGCGCAACCTCTGGCCGGAGCTGTTTCGCTGCGTGCGGGAGACCCGACCTCGGGCGGTGATCGCGGAGAACGTCAAGGGCCTGCTGCGCCCGTCGTTCAAGCCCTACTACGACTACATCCTGCGGGAGTTGGCCACGCCGTTCGAGAAGCGGGTGGGCGCAGAGAGCTGGTGGGAGCACGACGCCCGCCTCGCCAGGGCGCTCCGTGTCGAGGGGGATCCCACGGAGCGCTACGACGTGAGATACCTGCTGGTCAACGCTGCGGACTACGGAGTGCCGCAGGTGCGGTGGCGGGTGTTCGTGGTCGCCTTCCGCCGCGACCTCGGCCTGAGCGACTGGGAGTTCCCCACTCCCACCCACTCCAGCGACGCGCTACGTCAAGCACAGATCGACGGCTCGTACCGGGCCCAGCACGGCCTCGCCCCCCACAGCCTCGCCCACCACGGAGCGAACCCGACCACGCACGCTGCTCCCGGTGCGGGTTTGCAGCGATGGCGCACCTTACGCGACGCCATCCAGGACCTCCCCGAGCCGCTCGGGGACCGCGACGAGCATCCCGACTGGCTGCATCACTACGGCTGGCCCGGAGCCCGCCAGTACCCCGGACACACCCCCAACGACCTCGACCGGCCGGCCAAAACCATCAAGGCCGGGGTGCACGGCGTTCCCGGGGGGGAGTCCGTCTTGCGTCTGGACAATGGTGACATCCGGTATATGACGGTGCGAGAAGTGGCCCGCGCCATGACGTTTCCGGACACCTGGCGGCTGGCCGGTCCACGCGGAGAACAGATGCGCCAGCTCGGTAACGCCGTTCCGGTCAGGTTAGGTTTGGTCATGTCACAAGCCGTGGCGCAAGCCCTGCGCCCAACGCTGACCAGCGCGACCCGAGGCGTGCCGCGTGGTGACAGCTGACAAGACCGGCCGACGGGCCGCGCGAGACCCGGCGGTCACCAGCCGGATGATGGCCAAAGTCCGGTCCAAGGACTCCAAGGCCGAGCTGGCGCTACGGCGAGCCCTGCACACGCGCGGCTTCCGCTACCGCCTGCACGGCAAAGACGTCCTCGGACGACCGGACATCGTCAACCGCTCCCGACGGCTAGCCGTCTTCGTCGACGGTGACATGTGGCATGGCAACGAACACCACCGCCGTGGCCTGGCCAGTCTCGCCGAGCTGTTCCCCAGCCGAACGCAGTGGTGGGTCGCGAAGATCGAAGCGAACATGCGCCGCGATCACGAGGTCACCACCACGCTGCGCGAGCAAGGCTGGACCGTGGTCCGGCTATGGGAGTCCGACATACTCGCCGACCCCGACGCCGCAGCCCAACGCGTCCTCAACGCTACCCGAGCCGAGCCGCACCTCCCTGCTCACAACGTCCACTCCGACACCAGCGGCACCTGAAGAGAACAGGCCCCTGCCATTACCCATTACTCTGACTCGGGTTCCTCTCGCGGCGGCGGCTCCACGTCGGGTTCGGGCCTGGCACCCAGGTTGCCATGTGACGCGGGGCGATTCACCGGTTCGCTGTCGGTCGCGGGTGCATCAAAGTACCGCTGGATCTCCTGGGCCTCGCCGGGCTTCCCGACCGCTGCGATCAGCGGCGCGACAGAGCACGCGAACAGGGCACGCCCCTCGTCGACGACGCCCAGCGAGTCCATGAGCACCCCCAGATGGTGCACAACGGGACTGGCGTCCGAGGACGGTGTCGCCGCCAGACCGGCCGAGGGGAACCAGGTGGTCAGAAGGCTCCCGTTGGGGGAGGAGCCGTTCGGGACCAGCTCAGGCACCTCCGCATGGTTGGCCACGGCGCAGAGCTTGGCCAGCGCGTCGATGAGGCGCACAGTGTTCTCGACATCGTCGTTTTTTTGCACCAGCAACCAGGTGACCGCACTGCCCGTGCTCTTCAGCACGTCGCTGAGGTAGTCGCGCTTGCGGCGCTCGTGGGCGCATTCCCGCTCCCAGAGGTCATCGTCCTTGCGAAGGTCCGAATCTCTGCGCAGCCTTTCCCGGTCGGCCTCGGGCAGCGTGAGCTGGACACGGTCGGCCCATATCTCCATGTCGCCAGACTCGTCCAGCTGCACCATGCCGAGCTCACTGTCCAGACGATGCTGGAGGATGTCAACGTTGTCCGGCTGCTCCACCTCGGTGATCGCCCGTGCCCGATCGATGATCGCTTCGGCCGCGCGTCCGCCGAAGTTGGCGTGCTCAACCGACGGCCCCTCCTCGACAGGGCACCGGTACGCCGTCGCGGAGAAGTGGAAGTCATAGTCGGAGACCGCGCTCGGCAGTGGGGCGGCAGCTATCAGTGTTTGCAGTGCCTCATGCTGCTGCTCGACTTGGCCTGGTGGTGAGGCCTGCGGTGAGAACAGCTCCTCCTGCCGCACGCGGCGCTGGATGTTCCTGGCCACCAGCCCCAGCGCACCGAGCAGCGGGACGGCGAGGAGCAGCCACGACCACGCCGGCCAACCGAGCGCGGCGCCGAGCGCGAGCGGCACCAGCACGGCGGCGGTCATGAGTACGCCTAGCAAGGTCTTCTCTTCGGTGGTCATGGAGAGGTCCCCTCGGTGCGGTCTCGCAGGTCGAGTCCGGCGAAGTCAATCCCTAGCGCAGAATCGATCATGTTCTTCAGGCGGTCGGCGATGCTGACCCGCTCCTCCTGGCGTCCCTCGGGTTCGTGCGCCCAGTCACGCGCAATGACGTGCAGGCGGCTGAGCAGGTCCCACCGGCCCTCGCCCGCCTCGACCAGCACGGTGAGCAGACGCTCGCGGTACCGGTCGTCCTCGCGTGCCGCCGCTAACCAGGTCCGCACAGGGTGGGCGCAGCCCGGCAAGGACAACCCGCCCAGCACAGCCGTCCAGCCGGTGCTGAGCTGAACTCGCACAGCCGCGTCAGCGATGAGCGGCGGCGTCCGGGTGAGCCGGTCAGGGGCAGCGAGCTCTAGGAACAGAGGCAGGTCGCGGGCGATGTCCGTCATCAGGTCGTCCGTTACCCGGTCGAGCAGACGGCGGTACAGGCGACGGTCGCGATCGATGAGCTTCAGCAGGGCGTCACGCGCCGCCTCGCCAGCCGTACCCGAGTGCCGCCGGGTGATGTGATGCAGACGGACCAAGGCCTGCTCGGGGTGGGTCAGCGCGAGCACCTCCGCGCACATCTGGACGACCACCTGGGCAAGATCTGGCCCCAGGTTGGGATCTACCGACCAGATGTAAAGCTGGCGTCGGAAGAAGACGTCGTGACGCTCGTCATTCAGTCCACGCTCCACAGCCTTCGCGGCCTGCGGCAGCAACCGTGACGGCCATCTGGAGTTGGTGCGCCTCACCCAGCGTTCAGCCAAGAGCCGCAGATCCTCGGGCCGATCGGTTCGCAACGCCTGCTCGGCGAACCGGGTGACCACCTCGTCCCGGTCTTCGCTGCTGAGCGTCAGGCGCTCGAGCGTGATCCCCACCCACTTGCGAAAATCTTTCCGCAGATCGGGATAGTTGGTCCAGAAATGGGTGCACACGGCTCGGTCGTAGGCGAGCGGCGTGAAGCGGACTCGTCCGGCGTCGTCTGTTCTCGATCCGATCTCAGCGAGCTGCTCCGTGAGGCCCTCTTGCTCCAGCCGGGGTCGGTCGTCCGCAGGGTACCGGATAACCTGGCCCAACCTGGAGGCCGAGTCGAAGATCGCATCGGCGTGCGCTCCGCTGAACATCGCGCTGGTCAGCAGCAATGCGCACTGTTGAGCTGAACGAAGCTCCTTCGCCTGCTTGGCGACCTCGTCGCTGCGCTTGGTCCACGCCGCGAACGCTTCGCTCAGCCAGTGCTGAAACTCCTTCCTGGGTTCTGACTCTTTGGTGAACCGCACCAGCCCGGCCAGCTTGGCGATGCGCTCCATCGACTCGGAACACAACAGCTCCGTCAACTCACCGACATCAAGTTGCGCATCGCGCGTGATATCATCAAAACGCAAGTACCGCCGGAAGACCTCCCTGCCATTCGGTCGGACGATGTCCACAACGGGCGATCCGAGTTCCGAGCTGAGGTAGTGCTCCCAGCTATTCGGGAGCACGACCGCCAGGTGCGCGCCACGATCCCGCACCACGTCGCGGTACGACGGCAGCTGCTCCAGCACCACGGCGCTGTACGGCTCACCTTTGGCAGACAGATCCAGCAATAGGCGCTGCCCGGAGTCGACCTCGCTAGCGTCCAGCACCGGCCCATCTGACGGGCCCCCTGTGTCGGCGTCCGGCAGCTCCCGAATCTGGACCTCTGCACTGGGGGGCAGCCGGTACAGGAGCATCTGCGCTGTGGCGCGCCGGCCGCTGCCCGGTGCGCCGGTCAACAGGACACTCCTGTTACGCGCCAGCAGCTCCCGCGCCTTGCCGTAAGGATGTGGCTCCACAAACCGCTGATTCAGCAAATACAGGTGCTCGCGCTCGACGGTCCGCGGATCACGCCCCACGCGCACCAGTCGATGATGGGAGTCAAGGATGAACGTAAGGCCGTTGAACTGGTCTCCGGTGCCGCTGTGCACCGGACCCTGGGGGCCGAAGAGGACCGACTCCGCCTCGGCGCCCATCACCGGTCGTCCGAAGGCTTGCGCGCGGAGCCGGACCTATGGCGGATACCCCCCTTGTTGTTACCCCCCACGTTCACGCCGTCGCCGTTGAACTGGTGCCCGCTGCCACCGTGCACCGTCGCGCCGGGGCCGTTGACCACGGTGCTGGTGCCGCCGATCTGCTGACGAGCATGGTCTCTCGCGCGCAACGTCGCCGAGGCCGGTCCGTCGTCCGGTCCGGAGGGCTTCCCGGGCTGGTCGCTGTCGACGAGCGAGGGGACAAGCTTGGCGATCATGTCTCCCAGCTCGCGGAGATCTCGCTCAGAGCTGTGGGTGTCCAGTCGGGGAGACTGGAGCTCAGCAAGCCTGGCCAGCTCCGGAGGAAGGTCGGACGGGCGCAGTCTCGGCTGGAGGCGGCCGACCAGGACGGGGATGACCGCCACGCCGTGCTCGAAAGCCTCCAGAATCTCCCTGCGGATCCAATCGTCCTCGTTGCCCAGACGGTTGCGGCCCTGTTTATCGACTGCGGTGATCCAGCGGGACCCGATGACCGCGAGCAGCACCTTGCTGTCCCGGACGGCGGTAAGCAGCTTGGAGATGTAGTTCTCGCCAGGCGAGATCGACTTACTGGCGAAGAAGACCTGATCACTGCCGAACCGACGAGACAGCTCCCTCTCGATCGCCATCGCGGTGCCCTCCTCGTCGCCGTTGCGATAGTTGATGAAGATGTCATGCACGCGGCATTCTCCTTCCCGGATCAGGTGGCGGGACCCTGCAGGGCTGCGGCGAGCCGAGGGGACAGCTCACGCACGGATCGAGTGGTACGGAAGCGGGAGAGGATCCTCGCGAGGCGGCGCACGTCGGTACGGACCGTGGCCGAGCCGACCACCCCGACCCCGCCCAGCAGCGGCTCGGCGATCTCGCAGGCGTGCTCGACCTCGCCGGCTGCGGCGTGTGCCATCGCCCGGCGGATGCCGTACCGGGCATGCGAGCGCAGCGCGTGCTGCGGCAGCAGGGTGATCTCACGATCGAGGACTTCAGCAGCCTCCCCCGGCCGCCCGAGGTCGTACAGACACCAGCCGGTGATCATGCTGACGGCGTCGGTCAGATTGGTCGACCCGAGCACCGGTGCCGAGGGGTCCGACGGCGGCAGCGCGAGCAGTTCACGGGCGCCATCCAGGCAGCGCAGGCAGGCGTCGCGATCACCGGCGAGGGCATGGCCCTGGGCCTCACGCTGCGCGGCCAGCCCACGGATGCGTGACAGGACCGCGCCCAGCTGCGCGCCACGGCTCAGCTCGACGGTCTCGGCGGCGTCGTTGCGGTAGAGCGCCATGAGCCCCCGGCGCACCAGGGCGTAGCCTGCCAAGTCACGATCACCGCCCGCGGCCGCCATTTCCACGGCCCGATCGGTCCACCACAACGCCGCTCCATCGTTGCCCGCCTCCTGGCACATCCAGCCGGCATACTCGGCGTACCGCGCAGCCAGCGTCAGCGCGGGCCCCCGCGTGCGAGCATCGGAGCGGGCAGCGATGCCCTGCACCGTCTGCGTCTGCGCGATCAGCGCGGGCAGCACTACCGCAGGACTCGCGGTCTGGCCGAGCTGGCGGAACTGATCGAAGAGTGCGCGCAAGCCCTCGAGCGACGCAACCTGCCGTGCCGCTGCGCACACGTCGCGGTCGCTGAACCCGAAGCTCAGCGCTGAGGCCGCACTCGCCGTCAGGAGCTGTCTGCGGCCCACCAACTGAAACCAGCTCGTGCCGTCCGGGGCTACGCTCATCGACCACACCTCGCCGTCGTCGGCCGCCCGTCTCGTCAGTGCTTCCCCAGCCCCGCTCCCGGAGGACCGATGGGGAACCAGCGCGGCGAGGACGCCCCGCGCGCCGAGCAGCGTGTCGCAGCGCTGGGCCAGTTCCGGTGTCGGCCGCTTGAGGCCCGTCTCGACCTTGCTGACGTGACCCTTGCTGTAGTGCAGTAACCCGGCCAATCGGGTGAGGGACAGGTCAGCCGCGACCCGTAGCCTCCGGAGCTCCGGCCCGAACGACATCCACTGTTCGGTCACCCCGCCTCCATACACTCGCGAGAAAAGCGAATCACTAACTCGCCGGAACTTCGCCTCCGATCCTGGCAAAAAACCCCTTGCGGTCATAGGCTTCCACGTTGTTTCCCGTTTCCTCTTCGAGGCTCGCGGTAGACGCCGGCCACCTGGTGTGGAGTGTCATGCGGTGGCGGCACGGGCCGCTCGCCTCCCGCGCCACTCCAGCCCCACGGGGAGGTGGGTGCCGTTACTCTGACCGCTGGGACACTGTAACCGAGATCCGCGGTTCACGGTCGGCGTGTTCGGGCTTGACCGGTCGGGCGGCGTAGCGGCGGGCCAGCCACGCGCACACCATCAGTTGGATCTGGTGGAACAGCATCAGCGGCAGCACGACCAGGCCGACGGTCTGCGCCGGGAACAGCACGGTCGCCATCGGGACGCCGCTGGCGAGGCTCTTCTTCGATCCGCAGAGCACGATGCAGATCTCGTCCGCACGGGAGAAGCCGAGCGCGCGGGCCGCCACCGTGGTCGTGACCAGGACGATCGCCAGCAGTACCACGTTGACCGCCAGCAGCGCCAGCAGCGACACCGGCGTCAGCCGGTTCCAGATGCCGGCGACGACACCCTGGCTGAACGCCGAGTAGACCACCAGCAGAATCGAGCCTTTGTCGACCAACCCGAGGATCTTCTTGTTGCCCGTGACGACGCCGCCGATCCAGCGCCGCGCCAGCTGCCCGGCCACGAAGGGCACCAGCAGCCGCAACAGGATACGGTCCACCGACCCCAGCGACACGCCACCCTGGCTGGTGAGCAGGAACGACGCCACCAGCAGTGGGGTGAGCATGATACCGACCAGGTTGGAGAGCGAGGCGCTGCAGATCGCCGCGGCCACGTTGCCCCTGGCGATCGAGGTGAACGCGATCGAGGACTGCACCGTCGAGGGCAGGCAGCACAGGAACAGCAGACCCGCGTACAGCTCGGGGGTCAGCACCGCGGGCACCAGCACTCGCGCGGCAAGACCCAGCAGCGGGAACAGAGCGTAGGTGCTGGCGACGACCACCGAGTGCAGCCGCCAGTGCCGTAGCCCGTCGACGGCCTGCCTGGTGGACAGCCGGACACCGTAGAGGAAGAACAGCAGTCCGATGGCGATGGTGCTCGCGTGGCCGAAGCCCACTGCGGCAACGCCACTGGCCGGTAGGAGCGAGGCCACCGCGACGGTGGCGAGCAGCGCGAGGATGTAGGGATCGACCCGCACCCAGGACAGGACCGCGGGTAAACGGGAAGCATTCGCCACAGCGGGCACCCTCCGGTGTCGTGGTCGCAGACGAGTCCGGCCACTACCCCGCCCGTGCCGCCGGCTGCGGGGCGCTGGCGGCACGGGCGGGTGCGCGCTCAGATCGCGGCGGTGTCCCTCGCCCGTGGGGCGTGGTGG
This sequence comes from Pseudonocardiales bacterium, assembly GCA_019243635.1. Classification (GTDB taxonomy): domain Bacteria; phylum Actinomycetota; class Actinomycetes; order Mycobacteriales; family Pseudonocardiaceae. Next base: position 72,461 of record JAFAUB010000049.1, on the reverse strand, counting down.
CGGCTGATGTTGCGCTCCAGCATCGCCAGCGCGGCGGCGATGCCGACATTGCCCGTATCGACCTCCGGCAGCCGACCGTCCTCTGCTCGCAGCTCCAACATCGCCTTGTCCATCGCGGCCTGCGCGGCGAACAGGCACGGCGTACTGTAGATCGCCACATCGACGCCGGCATCCTCCAGCTCGGTCAACGACAACCTCGGGGACGTGCCGCCGGCGATCTGGTTGAACAGCAACGGCTTACCGCCGATGACCGCGCGCACCTCGCGGATCGCCTCCACGCTTCGCACGCCGTCGACCAGCAGCGCGTCGGCGTCGGTCGCGGCCAACACCTGGGCCCTGCGCAGGATCTCCGCCTCCTCGGTGGCATCGGTGCGCGCCACGACGAACAGGTCCCGACGGGTCTGGAGCACCAGGTTCAGTTTCTCCACATACTCCTGTAGCGGCAGCAGCTGCTTGCCCGCCACGTGCCCACAGCGCCTGGGCCGCTTCTGGTCCTCCAGGATCACCCCCGAGGCGCCGATACGCTCCAGGTGCTCCACGACATGGCAGGCGACCTCGGCGTCGACGTAGCCGTCGTCGATGTCGACGAGCAGGTGGTGGCGCGGGAAGGCCAGCCGTAGCCGCTGCACGAAGTTGACCATGTCGGGCCACGCGATGAACCCGATATCGGGAAGACCGTAATAAGAGGCCGCGAAACCGAAACCGGACACGAACAAACCGTCATAGTGCTGCGCGGCCACCGAGGCGGAGAACATGTCGAACACTCCGATGAGCGGGGTGATCCTCTCGGATCCCACATCCCGCTGAAGCACACTGCCGTGACTCATCTTTTAGCTATCCCCACTCTGTCGTCGCGATCCATAGCCGGTCGAAAAGCCCCCTACCAGACGGCGACGCCCTCGTGCTGCCTTCGGCGACGCCGTAGCTCATGCTACCGGTGATGTCCAGCCCCACCGGGATGAGAGAACGATGTCGCGATGATGAGAAGCTTCTCATCTGATTCGCGCTTCGGGGCCTCGGACGACGGTCATCCAGCAAGTCTGGCCCGACAGCGCTCCAGCCGAATGCGACAGTGGCGTGCTGTGGGGTTTACCCCGACAGCTTCTGCTCAGGTCGTCGTCGCGAGAGCACTGCGTCCAGAGCGAATGGACCTGGGCCCAGTACCGCGACCAACAGGAGGATCCAGCAGTACAGCGCAGCGGGCTCACCATTGTTCTGCAGGGGGAGTAGGCCCAACGGCTGGTGCACAGTGAAGTAAGCGAAGGCCATCGCACCCGAGCACAGCAACGCCGCCGGCCTCGTGAACAGGCCGAGGAGGACGAGCCCGCCACGAACGAGATGAACCACACCTGCCCACCAGAGGGGCCACGACCCGACCGGGGCCGTTGTCCCGTGTCTGTCAACGCCGCCAAACGTGCCGAAGAGGATCAGTGCACCGTGGCAGATGAACAGAAACGACACGACAACCCGGACCGCGGACAGCGCCGCTCCGCTTAGCCGTCCCGTGGAGTTCTGGACGCGAGTGATCATCATTCTCCCAGCAGGGCGGCGCAGCCACGGCGCCGAAGAGCACATGCACGATCGCCTGGTCCGCGCGCAGGGTGTGTGCCACACACGACTCGGGTCGCGTCCGCTGACGGTGAGGGGACACGACCCCCGAGTCTCACCGCCTACACTTACGCCGTAGCGGGCTGACGACCGCCCATCGCCCTGAGCAGGCCACTACCGAATACCAGTGGCGCAAGAGCGCTCACCAGGTGCAGCCAGTTGTCCCCGGCCATCCCGCTGGGGATGGACAGCAACGAGAGGTAGCCCATGAAGCCCAGCAGGGTGGCCAGCGCGTAGACGCCGCCGATGGCGATGTTCAACCCCTCGGTACCGGCAGGGGTGAGCGCGAACGCCGCTATCAGCCACAACGAGCCGATCACGAGGTGCACGATGTTGTGGTAGGGGTTCAGCATGAACACCCCCAACAGTGCGTGGTTCGTCATCTCGGTGATGTTGCTGAAGCCCGTGATGAAGAACCCGATGATCCCGCCGACCACGTAGATGCTGCCGGCGATCATCGAGAAGTTCTGCTCGAGCGTCCTGGGCGCCCTGCCGCTCTGGACCTTGATCCCGAACTTGTCCTCTGGACTAGCGAACGTCATGTCTGTCCCCTTCCACTCGACACCGCGGTAGGTGGGTACCACCTAGATGATGAAGCCCAGCAGAGCGACCGGGATCAGCAGTACGAAGGCCACCCAGGCCAGCCGGTTCTTATCGGTGAGCAGGTAGGCGATCCAGACCACAAGACCTCCTGCCGCGAGCCCGAAGTGGGAGAACACCAGGCCAGCGGGGAACCGGGTGACCCCGCCGCGCTGCTGGCGCAACCCACCCTGGGAGACCCACCGGCCCAGCATGACGAAACCGCCCAGCGCGGTGACCACCCAAGCGACTAATGCGGCGATACCCGTACCCATGATCAAGCCTCCTTGCCAGTGGTAGCGACAGCGGGCGCGATGGCCTCACCGCCCCTGGTCAGTCCGGCCACCCCGCGGCTGCTGGACCCGGGAAACAGGGGCGCGTTACCCCGTGGCCTGGGTGGCTTCATCAGCCACCCGCACCCCATAGCGGAAGGCGAGTGTGCCGCCCAGCCATCCCGACACAGCCAGCGTGGCCAGGCAGGCGACGGACAGCGCCAGCGGACCCCACCCCACGCTGGTGGACAGGTCACTGGTCCGTCGCCAGAGAAAGCCACCGAGGTAGCCGGCGGTCACCGCCAGGTTGAGTCCCGCATGCACCAACCCGACGCGAAACACCGCCGTGCCCGTGGCGATGGCGAGCAGATCCAGAAACCTGACCATCGCGGCGGCCAACGCCCCCACCACACCCAACCCGATTAGCCACAGCGAGCCCCGAGCCAAAAACCCCGGGTCGGTGACCAGGCGCGAGGCGAGGTCGAACACCAGACTCGCCACCCAGGCCCCGATCGGCACGCTCACCAGGGCCGGGTGCAGCGGATGCCCGTACGGCCCGGCCAGCACCGCGCTCACCGGGTGCTTGGCCTGCCGCAGATCGCTGGTCATCACCAGTCTCCCCACTGGTCCAATTTCTCCAGAAAAGTTTGGCGCTATCCAACGCCCCAAGTCAAGACAGTGATGGAAGAGTGCCGTCCAGGGATTTTCGACGAGACGCGCCACCGTTAAGGTGGGCTTGTGGATCCCGCAACTCCCTCCCGTGCCGAGCCCGATCACCTGCCTGCTGGAGCCGCGCTGGTGGCCGTGGCGGCGCTGAGTGACGAGCTGCGACGGCGGATGTATGGGTTCATCCGCCGGGCCCACCGCCCGGTCAGCCGGGAGGAGGCCGCCACCAGTGTGGGGATCTCCCGCAGGCTGGCTGCGTTCCACCTGGACAAGCTGGTCGAGGTGGGGCTGCTACGGGCTCGCTATGAGCCGGTCGGCGGGATCCGCAAGGTGGGTCGCACCCCGAAGGTCTACGAGCCCACCGACGCCCAGGTGTGGGTCAGCATCCCCGCCAGGGAGCACGATCTGCTCGCCGGCATCCTCATTGATGCCTTACTCACCGAAGACCAGGGCAAGACCGCCCGCGAGGCGGCTCTCCAGGTCGCCCGTCACCGCGGCGCCGCGTTCGGCGCCGCCGAACGCGAGCGGGCCCGGCCAGGGCGCCTAGGCGCCGAACGCGCGCTGACCCTGGCCACCAGGGCCCTCGCTCGGTACGGCTTTGAACCCGATCGGGCCGCCCCCCTGCTCCTGCGCCTGCGTAACTGTCCGTTCCAGCCCCTGACCGGCCAGGCACCACAGCTGGTCTGCGGTATCAACCACGCGTTCCTCACCGGCTTTCTCGACGCCCTGCAGGCCTCCACCGTCACCGCCGTACTGGCCCCCCGCGCAGGCTGGTGCTGCGTCGAGCTCACCGCCGGCTAGTCCACCCGCCGAGCACCCGGAACGAGCATCCGGCCCCCACCCTCGGCTTACGCCTCAGCTCTTGGTGGTGTCGGTCAACGGCACTGCGGGGTCGACGAGGCGGTGGCGATCGACAGGTTCGCCCCTGCGGATGAGGTCCTCCACGGGCTCGATGCCCTCGTCCCACTGGTTGACGTGCATCCCGGCGACGATCCGGTCATCGGCGAGCCAGAATGCATGAAAGGCCCGCGCTTGGAGATCGCCGCGGGTGACCAGCGCGTCGTACCCGCCGGGGCGGAACCATCCGGTGAACTCCATGCCGACGTCGTACTGGTCAGTGAAGAAGTAGGGCACGGTGTCGTAGCTGACCCGCCGGCCGAGCATGGAGCGGGCTGCGGCTGGTCCTCCGTGGAGCGCGTTGGCCCAGTGCTCGACGCGGATCCGCGCGCCATACAGTGGGTTGAGCGCGTTGGCGACGTCACCGGCGGCGTAGACATCAGGGTCGTCGGTGCGCAGCGCGGCGTCGACGAGGACACCGTTGTCGACGGCCAGACCGACCTGCTCGGCGAGCTCGGTGTTGGGCCGGGCGCCCACGCCGACGATGACCACGTCGGCGGGGATCTGGTTACCGTCGTCGGTGACCACCGCCGCGACGTGCCGGGTGCCGCGGAACTCGGTCACCGCCGTGCCGAGCTGGACATCGACGTCGTGCCGGCGGTGTACCTGGGCGAAGAACCCGCCGATCCCGGAGGCGCCCGTGCCGGGTCCGAGCGCGGCCTGGAGCGGTGTGGGTTGCGGCTCGATGATGGTGACCTCGCAGCCGTACTCCCGAGCCGCGGCCGCAGTCTCCAAGCCGATCCAGCCGGCACCCACGACGACGACCCGGCCCCCGTTTCGGATGGCCTCGCGCAGCCGCTCGGAGTCCCCCATCCGGCGCAGGTAGCAGACCCCGTCCAGGTCGGCACCGGGGATGTCCAGCCGGCGCGGGGACGCGCCGGTAGCCGGCAACAGCTTGCTGTACCCGACCCGGTCGCCGCTGTCCAGCTCCACCTGGTGCCCAGCCCGGTCCAGGCTGGTCACCCGGCGGCCCAGCCGCAGCTGCACGGAGTTCTCCCGATACCAGCCCTGGTCGTGGACGTAGAGCGTGGTCTTGTCCTGCTTGCCCAGCAGGTATCCCTTCGACAGCGGGGGCCGCTCGTAAGGTCGTTCGGTCTCGTCGCCGATGACCACTACTCGGCCGGTGAACCCCTCTTCGCGCAGGGTCTGTGCCGCCTTCGCTCCGACGAGGCCGGCGCCGACGATGACGAATGTCTGCTCGGTGGGGGCCATGGGTGTTTTCTCCCTATCTGATTCCGGTCAGCGCGAAGAACTCCTGTCGGGAGCGGGCGTCGGCGCGCAGTAGCCCGTGCAGTGCTGAGGTCACGGTGCGTGAGCCGGTGGCTCGCACACCGCGCAGTGACATGCACGAATGCTCCGCCTCGATCACCACGCCGACCCCCTGAGGGGCCAGATGCTCCTGCAGCGCGTCAGCGACCTGCTGGGTCAGGCGCTCTTGAGTTTGCAGGTCCCGGGCGAACAGCTCGACGACCCGGGCCAGCTTCGACAGCCCGAGGATGCGCTCCCCGGGCAGGTAACCGACATGCGTGATGCCGTGAAAAGGCAGCAGGTGGTGCTCGCACAGCGACTGCACGGGGATGCTCTTGGCGAGCACCAGCTCGTCGTAACCCTCGTCATTCGGGAAGGTCGTCAAGTCGAACTCCCGCGGAGTGAGCAGTTCGACGAAGGAGCGCGCGACTCGCCGCGGTGTGTCAGACAGGTGTTCAGACGTCGGGTCCTTACCCAGGGCTACCAGCAGATCGGCCACCGCCCGCTCCACCGCCGGCAGGTTCACTCCCTCCCGTGGCGGGACCACCCGAAGACTGCGGTGACGCGCGGGGACTGGCCCGGCAGGTGCGGGGGTCACGCGAACACCTCCGCGGTCGTCCGGGCCAGTGTTCTCCGGGTGGCCATCGCGGGGGGGATGACCAGCACTGGGCAGGTCGCGTGCCGCGCGCAGTACCAGCTCACCGAGCGGTGCAGCATGTCGACCGACCGGTGGCCGTGGCCGACGACCAGCAAGTCGGCACCAGTGGCCTGGGAGACGAGCGCCGGGCCGGCCGGCCCGCGGACCACCCTTTGCCGCACGGCAACCCGCGCCACCGCAGTGGTGACCCGCGCCAGTGCAGCCGCCACGACCTGCGCGAGCTCCCGCTCGGCCCGCGCTTCCTGCTCGGTGACGGGTGGCACCGGTTCGGCGGTGACCGCCGCCTCCCACCCCTTCGCCAATACCGGCGTCCAGCAGCGGACCGCACACACCCAGGCGCCGGTGTGCCCGGCATGCGCCAGAGTCCACCGCAGCGCCGTGTAGCTGGCCGGCGAGCCGTCGACGCCGACGACCACTAGCTGCTCGCTCATCTCACCCTCCTCGTCGCCGGACTCCGTTCTAAAACCATGATGTGCTAACATTAGAACCGGTGCGACTGTTTCGTCAACAGGAGTTGGTTATAGAATGGAGTCCTGGGAGGCTCGGATCTCGGCGGTCGCCGCGCTTGACGAACCGACCCGTCGCCGTCTCTACGACTACGTGGTGCGCCAGCCCTCACCGGTCAGTCGCGACGACGCCGCCGCGGCTGTTGAGCTGCCGCGCGCGACTGCGGCGTTTCATCTTGACCGGCTGGTGGACGAGAACCTGCTGGACGTGGTCTACCAGCGCCGCACCGGCCGCACCGGCCCCGGCGCGGGACGGCCGGCGAAGCTGTACCAGCGGTCGCATCATCACGTGGCCGTGTCTCTGCCCCAGCGCCGCTACGACTTGGCCGGGCAGCTGCTGTCCAGCGCCATCGAGCACGCCGAACGCTCCGGGGACTCACCACGCGCAATCCTCGCCCTGCGGGCCTACCAGCTGGGCAAGGAGCTCGGCGAAACGGCGCGCAGCGCCGACGACAACCACGACGCACGACGGACCGCACTACGGGTACTCGAGGAATACGGCTTCGAACCACGCACCGAAGGCGACGACGTCACGCTCGCCAACTGCCCCTTCCACACCCTGGCGCAGGAATACACCGCACTCGTGTGCGGAATGAACCTGCGCCTGCTCGACGGGCTCCTCAACGGCCTAGCTTCCACCGGGCTGACCGCGCACCTGCACCCCAGCCCATCCCGATGCTGCGTCCGCCTCTCCCCCGCCAAGCGGGTCGAGTAGCAGGGCCGAGCTGCGGGCGCCATCCACCCGGCGATAGTCAGCGTGGTTGTGCTTCTCGCTCCAGCCGCTGCTGGTCGGGTGTCAGTCGGACGCCGACGTGGTGATCCTGGATCAGTGCCCAGCCTTGGAAGCCCGCCGCGACGGTCAGCGCCACGCCGATCGCGGTCAGCATGATCCCCAGCGCTGCCCCCACATCAGCGGGACCGTTCCAGTATCGGTAGTACACGAAGAAGCTGATGATGAACAGCGCCAACGCCGCCACGTTGAGCCCCATGTGGATCCGCCCGGTGAGCTTGGCCGGGGTTCCGCTCGGGATGGCCGCCACCCAGTCGACGAAGCCGGGGACGGCGGCGACGACCGCCATCACCACGGCAGCGGCGTTGAGGGCGATGGTCAGCTTCAGCCAGAACAGCTCCGGGTTCACCCCATAGATGACGAAGCCGACCAGCGTCGCAGTGTTGAACGCGATCGGGTAGGCGACCAGCATGGGATGTACCGGATGACCGAAGATAGTGACCTTGCTGTGCATGACGTCCCCTCCTGTGGCAGGCTCCCCAATTTCACACACATAGTTTGATCTTATGGGAAGGAGAGGTCAACAGGCTGGGATGTCGGGGTCAGGATCCGCGGGCGGCCAGGGTGGTGTCGAGCTCACGGACAGGCGCGGCCGTGGGTGCGCGCGGTGCCTGCCGAGGGTCAGCGGGAGTCGGTCTCCGTGTTGTGGTCTGCGTTGTGGTCTGCGAAGACCCGGCTGCCGAGGATGTCCTCCGTGGCCAGCGTGATGAGCTCCTCTTTGTTCACCGGGCGATCCGCGACCATGAGGCGGCTCGCGTGCCGCAACCGGGCCCGCTCGATCGCGTTGCGGACGCTGCGCGCGTTGGCGAACCGCGGTTGGGCCTTGCGGCGCTCCAGGTACTCCCGGAAGGTCTCCTGAGCCTCCGAGGTGAAGCTGTACCCCTCCGCCGCGACCATGAGCTTCCCGATGTCCTCCAGCTCATCGAGCGTGTAGTCGGGGAAATCGATGTGATGCGCGATCCGGGAGCCCATCCCCGGGTTGGACACGAAGAAGGAGTCCATCCGGTCCTTGTAGCCGGCGAGGATCACCACGAGGTCCTCCCGCTGGTTCTCCATCACCTGCAGCAGGATCTCGATGGACTCCTGCCCGTAGTCACGCTCGTTGTCCGCGCGGTACAGGTAGTAGGCCTCGTCGATGAACAGCAGTCCACCCATCGCCCGTTTGAGGACCTCCTTCGTCTTGGGCGCGGTGTGCCCGACGTACTGGCCGACCAGGTCGTCGCGGGTCACCGAGACCAGGTGCCCGCGACGCAGGTAGCCCAGCCGGTGCAACATGTCGGCCATCCGCAGGGCCACGGTGGTCTTGCCGGTGCCCGGGCTGCCGGTGAAGCTCATGTGCAGGTTGGGCCTGGAGGTGGACAGGCCGAACTGGGCGCGGGCCCGGTCGACCAGCAGCAGCGCGGCGATCTCGCGGATCCTGGTCTTGACCGGGGCGAGCCCGACCAGGTCGGCGTCCAGGGAGCTGAAGACCTCATCGATACCGGTCTCCGCGCGCTCCTTGGCGAGATCGACACGGGCGTCCGGCGGTAGCGTCTCAGCTGCGCGCTCGGCATCCTCGGCTGCCTCCGCCCCGGCCGGGTCACGGCCGGGGCGGGACATGCCGAACCCCATGCGAGCGGATGCCTCGCCGCCGAGTGGGCGGGTGTCAGTCATTGCTGCCCGTTGTACCGGCGGCCATGCGGCGCGTCGGCGGCGTAGGGGTGCGACGTGTAGCGGATGGTGCGGTCGTGCCACTCCTGGCGCTCCAGCCGGAAGCCGGGCTCATCCGTCGGCCGCTGCACGATGAAGGACAGCGCGACGGTCTGCTTGCCGTAGCTCGCGTTGTAGGCGTTGACCCGGACGTAGTGCTCCGGCTTGGCCTTGCGGCAGGCGTTGACCTCGGCGAGCACGCCGGCGGCGTCGGTGAGGTCGAACATCGGCAGTCCCCACATGTCCCAGTAGACGTTGCGTGGGTGCGGGTCATCGGTGAACTCCACCGAGCAGGGCCAGCCGTTGTCCAGCGCGTACTGGATCTGCGCGGTGATCTCGGCGTCGGTGAGGTCGGGCAGGAAGGAGAAGGTCCCCTGAGTGATGTGCATCGTCAGCTCCCTAGTCGGATCCTCACCTAGACGGAGGTCGGCGTCTCGACCACGTCGGGCACGTCGGTCGACTCGTAGTTGAACGTGATGTCGCCCCAGGTCGCCAGCGCGACGTCCAGCTCACGGCTCTTCTTGGCAGCCGACTTGAGGATGTCCTCACCCTCCTTGCGGTAGTCACGCCCCTCGTTCCTGGCCTTGATCATCGACTCCAGCGCGACGCGGTTGGCGGTGGCGCCGGCGGCGATGCCCATCGGATGGCCGATCGTGCCGCCACCGAACTGCAGCACCACGTCCTCACCGAGGTAGTACAGCAGGTCATGCATCTGACCGGCGTGGATCCCACCCGAGGCCACCGGCATCACGCCCGGCATCGAGCCCCACTCCTGGTCGAAGTACAGGCCCCGGACCGGGTTCGCCGACAGGCGGCCCAGCCGCAGCGTGTCGTAATAGCCCATGATCGCGTTCGGGTCACCTTCCAGCTTGCCGACCACCGTGCCCGAGTGGATGTGGTCCACCCCGGCCAGCCGCATCCACTTGGCGAGCACCCGGAAGTTCACCCCGTGGTTCTTCTGCCGGGCGTAGGTGGCGTACCCGGCCCGGTGCAGGTGCAGGATCAGACCGTTGGCCCGGGCCCACTTCGCCATCGACTGGATCGCGGTGTAGCCGATGGTGAGGTCGATCATGATGATGACGCTGCCGACCTCCTTGGCGAACTCGGCCCGCTCGTACATGTCCTCCATGGTGGCCGCGGTGACGTTGAGGTAATGACCCTTGACCTCGCCGGTCGCCGCCGAGGCGCGGTTCACCCCCTCCATCGTGTAGAGGTAGCGGTCACGCCAGCGCATGAACGGCTGGGAGTTGATGTTCTCGTCGTCCTTGGTGAAGTCCAGCCCGCCACGCAGCGCCTCATAGACGACGCGGCCGTAGTTGCGGGCGGACAGGCCCAGCTTCGGCTTGGTGGTGGCGCCCAGCAGCGGCCTGCCGAACTTGTCCAGGTACTCCCGCTCCATGATGATCCCGTGCGCGGGTCCCTGGAAGGTCCTGACGTAGTGCAGCGGGATCCGCATGTCTTCCAGCCGCAGCGCCTTGAGCGCCTTGAACCCGAACACGTTCCCGATGATCGAGGAGGTCATGTTGGCGATCGACCCCTCCTCGAACAGGTCGATGTCATAGGCGATGAGAGCGATGTACTGGTTCTCCGAGCCGGGCACCGCATCCACCCGGTAACACTTGGCCTGGTAAGTCTTGTAGTCGGTGAGCCGGTCGGTCCAGACCACCGTCCAGGTCGCGGTCGAGGACTCCCCGGCGACCGCGGCGCCGGCCTCCTCCGGCGGCACCCCAGGTTGCGGGGTGATCCGGAACGCGCACAGCACGTCGGTGTCCTTGGGCTGGTAGTCGGGCTCCCAGTAGCCCATCTCGGCGTACGGGATCACCCCGGCCGACCAGCGATCCGTCTTCTTCTTTTTCTGCGAGCTGTTGACTTCGGTGTCGGGCACGCCTGCCTCCTCTGGTCACTACTGAGCATGGCGGTACACAATCAGCCTGTCTATCAAGTCTTTGGCTGTGACTGTGTACCGGTTGCTCAGGGGTTGCCATGACCGAGTCTCGTTTGCGCACGCTGGTCGCCCTGGCGGCCACCGGATCGGTGCGCGGCGCCGCCAGCCGCCTGACGGTCACCGAGTCCGCGGTGTCGTCCTCGATCGGAGCACTGGCCCGCGAGCTCGGCGTGCCACTCGTGGAGCCGGTCGGCCGAGGGCTGCGGCTGACCCCCTCGGGCGTCGTCTACGCCCGGTATGCCCGGCGGGTACTGGGACTGCTCGACGAGGGTGCGGCGGCCGCGACCCAGGAGCTCGACGCGGAGCGGGGTCGGCTGCGGCTCGCCGCGGTCACCACCGCCGGGGAGCACCTGCTGCCCGCCTTGCTGGCCGAGTTCCGCCGGCGGCATCCGGGAGTCGCGCTGGCCTTGGAGGTGGCCCCCAGCGCGCGGGTGTGGGACCTGGTCAGCGCACACGAGGTCGACCTGGTCATCGCCGGAGCGCCGCCCTCGGGGGTCGACGCGCGGGTGATCGCCACCAAGCCCAACGAACTCGTGGTGGTGGCGGCGCCCTCGGTCGCCGAGGGGTTCGACTGGGCGAGTACCCCGTGGCTGCTGCGCGAGCAGGGGTCGGCCACCCGCACCAGGGTCGAGACCTACCTGAAGTCGCAGCACGCCGCACCACCCCGGCTGGTGCTGGGCTCCAACGGGGCGGTGGTGGCCGGCGCGGTGGCCGAGCTCGGTTGCGCGCTGGTCTCCCGGGACGCCGTCACCGGCCTGCTCTCCGAGGGGCGGCTGGTCGTGGTACCCGCTCCGGGCACCCCGCTGCGGCGGCCGTGGCACGCGGTCGTCGGGGCCTACTCCGGCGCCTCCACGTGGCTGTTCGTCCGCCATCTGCACGCGTCCGGCTGGCGACCACACGGCTCGCGGACCGGCCCCCCGCCGGATCCACCCACCGGGGGACGTGCGCCGCGGCGGTCCGGGCCTAGGCTCGATGGCGGCGGCGTGGACCGGCCCGTCGCGGTGGAGGGAGAGCCATGATCGAGGCGCTGCATGAGACCGCCCGAGCGATGGTGAGCCGGCCGCGGGGCATCCTCGCGGCCGACGAGAGCATCGGCACCATGTCCTCCCGGCTGGAGAAGGCCGGGGTCCCGGTCAGCGCCGAGAACCGGCGGGCCTACCGGCAGATGCTGCTCACCACCCCGGACCTGCACCGCGGCATCAGCGGAGTGATCCTGTCCGATGAGACCTTCAACCAGAGGCTCGAGGACGGGCAGGACTTCCCGCTCGCCCTGCACGCCCTGAACATCCTGCCCGGCATCAAGGTCGATACCGGCGCGAAGGATCTCGCCTTCTCGCCTGGCGAGAAGGTGACCGAGGGTCTCGACGGCCTGCGCGAGCGGCTGAAGGACTACGTCTCCCGCGGGGCCCGTTTCGCCAAGTGGCGCGCCGTGATCGCTATCGGGGAGGGCAGGCCGACCGAGCGCGCGCTGCGGGCGAACGCGCACGCGCTGGGGCGTTACGCCGCGCTGTGCCAGGAGTCGGTCGTGGTGCCCATCGTCGAGCCTGAGGTGCTGATGGACGGCGACCACACCATCGGCCGGTGCGCCGAGGTGACCCGCGCGACGCTGGAGCACGTCCTGGCGGAGCTGGACGAGGCGGGGGTGGATCTCGCCGGCACCGTGCTCAAGCCCAACATGGTCGTGCCGGGCTCGGCATCGGGCCGCCACGCCAGCCCCGAGGAGGTCGCGGAGCAGACCGTGGCCACGCTGCGGGCGGTGCTGCCCTCGTCGCTGGCCGGGGTCGCCTTCCTCTCCGGCGGCCAGTCGCCGGAGGTGGCCACCGCGAACCTGGCCGCGATGCAGAAGTACGAGACACCGTGGCCGCTGACCTTCTCCTTCGGGCGGGCGCTGGTCGACCCGGCACTGAAGGCCTGGCATGGGGACCCCGCCCTGGTCGCCGAGGGCCAGCGGGCGCTGGCCGACCGGGTCGAGCCCAACTCGGCCGCAGTGGCGTAACGCCGAGCGGCGGGTCAGCGGAAGAGACCCTCGCGCAGCGCCGTCGCCACCGCGGCCGCCCGGTCGGTCACCGCCAGCTTGCGGTAGATGCCACGCACATGGCTCTTCACCGTCTCCTCGCCGACCACCAGCTCGGCGGCGATGGCGCGGTTGGACGAGCCGGCCACCATCAGGGAGAGCACCTCACTCTCCCGTTGGGTGAGGCCGAGGTGCGCGCCGGGCCAGTACTCACCGGCCTGGAGCCGGGCCGCCGAAGCCCCGGCCCGAGCGCTGAGGCCGACATCGATGACCACCGCGCCGGCGTGCACCCGGTGCAGTTGTTCGACCAGCTCCGGGCCGTCGATCCGCTTGAGGAGGTAGCCCGCCGCTCCCGCCTGCATCGCTTGAAACAGGTACTGCTCGTCGTCGTAGACGGTGAGCAGGACGACCCGACGCCCAGGAGAGTCCCGCACGAGGTCGCGACACAGCTCCAGCCCGCTCTCCCCGCCCAGCCGCACGTCGGCGAGGACTATGTCGGGGTCCAGCCCCGCTACCACCCGCCGCGCGGTCGCCGCATCAGCGGCTTCGCCGACCACCCGCACCTGCCCAGCGAACCGGCTGAGCATCGCCTTGAGACCAGTACGCACCATCTCGTGATCATCAACCAGCACCACGCGTAGCGGCTGGTCGTCCATGCGCCGAGTGTAATCAGCCTTAACGGGTCTGACCGGTGACACGATGTGAGGGACGTGGCGTGGGAGGGGTTCCCCTCGCCTTTCCCTCCAGGAGGGGACGCCGGCCGCAGCCCGTTCATCTACCGTCAGGCACGGCTCATCGCGTCCTCACGTGGCCTTGCGGAGAAGGAGTGGTGTCGTGCCCGATAAGTTGTTGCGCATGGAGCGCGCCGGGTCCAGCACGTCGCGGCCGGTGATGCTCGCGATCGCCGGCGACAGCGCCGCGGGGAAGACCACGCTGACCAAAGGGTTGGTGGACGCGCTGGGCGCCGATCGGATCACCTCGCTGTGCGTGGATGACTACCATTGCTACGACCGGCAGGAACGCAAGGAACTGCCGTTCACCGCGCTGCACCCGGACTGCAACTACGTGCAGATCATGGAGCAGCACCTGCAGCTGCTGGCCACCGGCCAACCGGTGCTCAAGCCGGTCTACGACCACCACACCGGCCAGCTCACCCGCCCCGAGCTCATCGAGCCCACCGAGTTCGTGATTGTGGAGGGCCTGCTGCCGCTGCACACCCGGCTGGCGCAGGCGTGCTTCGACATCACCGTCTACCTCGACCCGCCGGAGCACATCCGTCGCGACTGGAAGGTCAAGCGGGACACCACCAAGCGCGGGTACACCCGCGAGCAGGTGCTGGCCGAGCTCGACAAGCGGGAGCCCGAGTCCGAGGAGTACATCCGCCCGCAACGCTCCGCCGCCGACATCGTGGTCCGGTTCGGCCCGGTCGAGCAGCGTCATGATCCGCCGGACACCCCGCTGTCGGCTGAGCTCACCCTGCGCCCGACAATCCCCCACCCCGACCTCACCGGGGTCTTCCGCGAGTCCGACCGGCGAGCCATGCATCTCAAGCTGGCCCGCGACGAGGACGGCAGACCGGTGGACGCGCTGCATATACACGGGTACGTGCCTCGCGAGGAGAGCCGGCTGCTGGAGAAGGCGATCTGGACGAAGCTCGACACCGAGACGGAGCTGCCCTCCTCACTAGGCCAGACCGGTGAGGGCGTCCGCAGCGAGCCGCTGGCGGTCACCCAGCTGCTGCTGCTCTACCACATGCTCGACTCAGTTCGCTGAGCCCCGGGGGAGCGTGCACAAGCATCCATGAGACCGTGCTTCCGCTGCGGGGGGAGGGACGGGATAGCGCTTGTCGGTCCTGCGGGGAGTCGACCAGGACCGTGTCAGCGCCGGCGACCGAGTCGGCTCAGTCACGGCTGACCGTAAGCTGCCCTCCCGCGAGCAGGCGGCCGATGCCGCGCAGTTCCGGCAGATCGTGCACGTCGGCGGCTAGTGTCGGCACCGCGACCACCGCGACCTCCGGATGTGCCCCACGGAACCGGACCAGCAGCCGGCGTTCCCGCCCGGCCAGGGCGACCCGGTCGGCGTGCAACCGCAGCACCGCCGCGGCCAGCGCGGTGGAACCGACGGCTGGGCCCGCACGTTCCAGTGCCTCAGCCACCGTCTCGGCCCGCGCCGCCGGCAGGTCGGCGAGCACCGGATGTGTTCGGTTGAGCACCAACCCGGCCAGTGGCATCGACTCAGTGACCAGTCGGTCCACGAAATAGGCCGCCTCGCGCACCGCGTCGGCCTCCGGGGTGGCGATCACCACAAACGCCGTTCCCGGAGCGCGGAGCAACTCGTAGGTCATGGTGGCGCGCTCCCGAAACCCGCCGAACATGGTGTCGAAAGCCTGCACGAACGCCGACGCGTCGGCCAACATCTGCCCGCCCAGGATCGTCGAGATCACCCTGGCGAACAAGCCGAACCCCGCACCCACCAGCTGGCGCACGCCGCGGCCGCCGGCCCGCGCTGGGGCGGAGAGCAGCCGGATCATCCGCCCGTCCAGGAACGAGGACAGCCGCTGCGGGGCGTCCAGGAAATCCAGCGCGGAGCGCGAAGGGGGGGTGTCCACCACGACGAGGTCCCACTCACCGGCCGCCACCAGCTGCCCCAGCTTCTCCATGGCCATGTACTCCTGGGTGCCGGCGAACGACGAGGCGATGGCCTGGTAGAAGGGGTTGGCGAGGATATGGGCGGCCCGCTCGGGGCTCGCGTGCGCCTGCACCATCTCGTCGAAGGTGCGCCGCATGTCCAGCATCATCGCGTGTAGCCGGCCGCCGGCCGCCTCGATCTCCTCGGTGGGCGCCACCAGACGGGGATTGTTGGTCAGCTCCCGTAGCCCCAGCGACTGCGCCAGCCGCCGCGCCGGGTCGATCGTGAGCACCACCACCGATCGACCTCGCTCGGCTGCCCGCAGCGCGAGGGCCGCGGCCGTCGTCGTCTTACCCACCCCTCCCGCGCCGCAGCACACCAGCACTCGAGTGGCGCGGTTGTCCAGCATCGCGTCGATGGTGAAGGGGGGCGGCGACCTCATCGCACCCCCTGCTCGCGTAGCGCCTCGGCGAGCTCGTAGACCCCACCGAGACCGACTCCGTCTCCCCCGACTTCGGTGAGCTCGGGCAGCTCGACCAGCGGCAAGCCGGCGTCGGCGAGCCTGGTCCGCGCCTGCCGCTCGGCGTCCACCCGCACCGCGTGTTCCACGGTCTCGGCGACCAGGCCCTCAAGCACGGCCGAGTCCAGATCGAGACCGGCGGCAAGGAGCCCGGCGCGGACGCGGTCGGCCTCGACCCGGCCGTTAGCTGCGGCGGTCACCGACCGAGCGGGCAACCGGGAGGGTCGGGCCCGGTTGATCAGCACCGCGCCCGGGCGCAGGTCCGCCAGGTCCAGCTCCGCGACGGTCTCCAGGGTCTCGGCCACCGGCAGGTCCTCCAGCAGGGTGACCACGTGTACCGCGGTATCCGCCGAGTGCAGCAGCCGCACCACCCCCTTGCTCTGGCTGTGGATCGGGCCGACCTTGGCCAGGTCGGCCATCGCCCTGGTGACGTCGAGGAACTTCACCACCCGCCCGGTCGGTGGGGCGTCCAGCACCACCGCGTCGTAGGTGTGGACGCCGCCCGCCGCTCGGGTGGTCGCCTCCTTCACTTTGCCAGTGAGCAGCACATCTCGCAGGCCGGGCGCCAGCGTGGTGGCGAACTCGATCGCGCCCATCCGGCGCAGTGTCCGAGCCGCGAAGCCCAGGTTGTAGAACATCGCGAAGTACTCCAGAAGGGCTTCCTCGGCGTCCACCGCCAGCGCCCGGACCTCGCCGCCGCCGGGGGCGACCGCGATGCGCCGCTCCTCATAGGGCAGCGGAGGGATGTCGAACAGATGCGCGATGCCCTGCCGTCCCTCGACCTCTACCAGCAGCGTTCGGCCGCCCCCAGCGGCCAGCGCCACCGCCAGCGCGGCGGCGACCGTGGTCTTGCCGGTCCCGCCCTTGCCGGTGACGACATGAAGGCGAGCCCGAGACCACATGCCGCGAGCCTAGGCTCGCGGCATGTGAGTGGGTAACGGTGTTCCCGCACCGAACACCGCTCACGAGTGATGGGGCACGACGCGCTAGCGTCCCGCCCCATGACCTCTTGGGAGTACTCCACCGTGCCGCTGTTGACGCATGCCACCAAGCAGATCCTCGACCAGTGGGGAGCCGACGGCTGGGAGCTGGTCACCGTGCTGCCCGGGCCGACCGGGGAGCAGCTGGTGGCCTATCTCAAGCGCCCGAAGCGGTGAGCGCCTCGGGCCGGCTGACCGAGCTCGGGTTGGTGTTACCCCCGGTAGCCACCCCGGCCGGGGTCTACCTGCCCGCGGTGCGCAGCGGATCCCTGGTGTTCACCGCGGGCCAGCTCCCACTGGTCGACGGAGTGCTGGCGGCCACCGGCAGGCTAGGGGCCGAGATCGACCCTGAGCGCGGTCACGAGCTGGCCCGAACCTGCGCGCTCAACGCACTGGCCGCGGTGGCGGACCTGGTGGGGCTCGACGCGGTGGTCCGGATGGTGAAGGTGGTGGGGTTCGTGGCCTCGGCACCCGGGTTCGCCGCCCAGCCCGCCGTGCTCAACGGGGCATCCGAGCTGCTCGGCGAGGTGTTCGGCAAGGCAGGGACGCATGCCCGGTCCGCAGTCGGGGTCGCCGAGCTCCCGCTGGGCGCTCCGGTCGAAGTCGAGCTGATCGTCGAGGTGTCCTGAGCCGCTGTGCCTTGAGCTGCGGTCCTCCAGGTTCGTGATGACTTCGTCGTTGTTGCCATCACATTCCTGGAGGGACCGCTGCCGTCACCGACGACGCGCCGACAGACGCTCAGGCAAGTGACCGTGTTACAGTACCAGCCGTGGTATCTGCGACCGGCTGCGGACGACGGCACTGTGGTGCTCCTGTTTCGCATCGTCAACGCGTCGAATGGCAAGTGCCGTGGGACGATAACGGAAAGCTGAATCAGCGTTTCCAAGTGATGGAAGCGGCGGTCGGCTAACCTCGGTCAGGCTGGTGGGGAGATCGGGTTGACCCAGGTCAGTTCGGTGAACCGGGTGAAATCGGTGTCATCAGAGTAGACGGCGAGCCCGTGCTCAATAGCCAGCGCCGCCAGCTGGGCGTCAGGAACCAGGTTGCCCCGGACCTGGCACTTGCCGAGCAATCCGAGCAGGATCTCTGCGTGCCCCGGCCCTGGTTCCGGTGTCCACACTGGGCCGCCCGATGGACTCCATAGCACAAGTGCTACTTCGGGTGGCTGTCAGCGGGCGCGGCGGGCCAGGCGCTGGGGCTCCAGGATGAGCACGCTCTTGCCTTCCAGGCGTAGCCAGCCGCGGTGGGCGAAATCGGCAAGCGCCTTGTTCACCGTCTCCCGGGAGGCGCCGACCAGCTGGGCGATCTCCTCCTGAGTGAGGTCATGGGTCACGCGAAGCATGCCGCCTTCCTGGGCACCGAAGTCGTGCGCGAGCTGCAGCAGCGCCTTGGCCACCCGTCCCGGCACATCGGTGAAGATCAGGTCGGCGAGCATGTTGTTGGTCCGGCGCAGCCGTCGCGCGATCACCCGCAGCAGCTGCTCGGCGATCTCCGGCCGTTTGGTGATCCACTCTCGCAACGCGGCGCGATCCATGCTGACGGCGCTGACCTCGGTCACCGTGGTGACCGTCGATGTCCGCGGTCCCGGATCGAAGATCGATAGTTCGCCGAACATGTCCGAAGGCCCGAACACGGCGAGCAGGTTCTCCCGGCCGTCAGGCGACTTCCGCCCGATTTTGACCTTGCCCGACAGGATGATGTACAAGCGGTCGCCCGGTTCGCCTTCGGCGAAGATGACGTGGGCCCGGGGGAAGCTGACCGGCTCCAGGCTGGCTCTCAGAGCCTGCGCCGCCGACGGGTCGACACCCTGGAAGATGCCGGCCATGGCCAAGGGGTCGTTCACCGCGCTCCTCCAGCTGACCCGAGTGGACCCGGCCCCACCGTCGAGGGGCCCGCTTCAGTGCCGCCGATCACCTTGGTGGAGTCTAGGGCCGTTGCCTGGCGTGGCGTGAGGTGACCAGTCCACCGTCGTGTGGGCCAGTGTCGTCTGGACGGGCGCCGTTGGGTGGACGGGTGTCACCGGGTGGACGAGTGTCACCGGATGGGCGGACACCGTTGGGTGGACCGACGTCGGGCAGCCGACGCCGCCGGAACAGTTCCAGCGCACCGCCGATCCCGCTGCCGAACAGCACCCGTACCTCCTCAGGGCGGGCTGCCCGCAGAAATTCCTCGACCTCCTCCTCGTGCACCGTGAGGTGGCGCAGGCGGTTCTCCAGCCGCTCCATCGCGAGCGCGAAGAACATGATCAACACCGGGACGGTGACGACGAACCAGATGGTCATGGTGCGAGGGATGATGCCGCATCAACCGACCGGTTGCGCGCGCGGGGGCGCGTGTCGGGCGTGTCGCACGGCGGGGCGTGCGACCGGCCCATGCGACCGGGCTGGGCGCCACCTCCGTAGGCTGAAGGCGTGCCAGCTCGATCCCGCCGGTCCTTTGCTGCGGAGAGCCCCCTCGCGCTGGTTCGGCGAGCCCGCCGGATGGACCGGGTACTGGCCACCGCCTACCCGGACGCGCACTGCGAGCTCGACTTCTCCACGCCGCTACAGCTCGCCGTCGCCACCATCCTGTCGGCGCAATGCACCGACAAGCGGGTCAACGAGACCACACCAGAGTTATTCAACCGGTATAGCAGCGCCGCCCATTACGCGGCCGCCGACCGGAACGAGCTGGAGGAGCTGATCCGGCCCACGGGGTTCTACCGGAACAAGGCGGCGGCGCTGATCGGACTCGGCGCCGCGCTGGTCGAGCGCTTCGGCGGCGAGGTGCCCCACACGCTGGCTGACCTGGTGACCCTCCCGGGAATCGGGCGCAAGAGCGCCAACGTGATCCTCGGCAACGCCTTCGGCGTACCCGGCATCACGGTGGACACCCACGTCGGGCGGCTGGTGCGCCGATGGGGATGGACCGAGCACGAGGACCCGGTGAAAGTCGAGCAGTCGATCGCCAAGCTCGTACCGCGACGGGACTGGACGATGCTGTCCCACCGGGTGATCTTCCACGGGCGCCGGGTGTGCCACTCCCGCCGGCCGGCCTGCGGGGTGTGCCCGCTGGCCGGGGACTGCCCGTCCTATGGCCTCGGGCCCACCGAGGCGGGGGTCGCCGCCGCGTTGCTGCGCGGGCCGGAGGCGCCGCACCTGCTGGCGATGGCCGGGCTGCCTACCGACTTGGCGGGCGGCCCCGAGGTGGAAGCCGGTGCCGCAGCCGCAGGGACGGTCCCGTGAGGCCTGCGCTGCGCTGGGTGCTGGTGACGGCGTTACTGGCGTTGGCGCTCGTCGTGGCGCTGTGGCCGAGGGCGAGCCCAGCAACGGTCGCGGCACCGGCGTCGGCGGCCCCAGCGGTGACGGGCCCAGCACCGGCGGGCCCGGCGACGGGCGCGACTCGGCCCGGCCGGGCAGCGCAGCCCGCCGTCGGCCCACCGGCCGGTATCGACCAGCTGAGGTCCCGGACGGCTCTGCAGCCCTGCCCGGCCGCACACTCGGTCCGCACCCCGGCTCGCGGGCCGCTATCCGGGCTCGTGCTGCCCTGCCTTGGCCGGCCGGGCACGGTCGACGTGGGGGCGGCGCTGGCCGGCCGGCCGGCGTTGCTCAACCTGTGGGGACCGCTGTGCCAACCGTGCGCCCAGGAGCTTCCCGCGCTGGCGGCCTACGCCGCTGAGCCCGGTGCGGTGCCGGTGCTCGGCGTCGAGGTGCAGCAGCTGCCCGAACAGGCGCTCGATCTGCTCGCCGCGCTCAACGTGCACTACCCGTCGGTCAGCGATCCCGATGGCAGGCTGCGCGCCGCGCTGAGCGCCCCGCCGGTGCTGCCGTTGAGCTATGTGGTGTCCGCCGATGGCCGGGTCAGCCAGGTCAACCCGCCCGAGGTGCTGCGCAGCCCGGAGCAGGTGCGTGCGGTCATTGCGCGTTACCTCAGCCCCGGAGCGGTCGAATGAGCCGGATGACTGAGCCGGCCGAGCGGACTGAGGTGATCCGGTGAACTGGGTGGACGTGCTGGTGCTGGTACTGGCCCTGCTCGCCGCCACCTCCGGTGCGCGGCAGGGGATGGTCACCGCGGCGGCGTCCTTCATCGGTGTGCTGGCTGGGGCAGTGATCGGAGTGCGCATCGCGCCGCCGCTGATCGCCGGCTACCAGAGCCCCGAGGTCCGGGTCGCGCTCGGGGTGTCGATCGTGATCGTGCTCATCGCGCTGGGTGAGACGCTGGGTGTGTTGCTGGGCCGAGCGGTGCAGCGCCGGCTCGACGCCGAGGCGCTGCGCCGGGTGGACAGTTTCCTGGGTGCGGTGGTGCAGGGCATCGCGGCTCTGGTGGTGGCCTGGCTGATCGCCCTGCCGCTGACGAAATCGTCCGCCTACAGTGGGCTGACCGGGGCGGTGCGGGACTCCTCGGTGCTGCGGATCGTGAACACGATGATGCCCGACGTGCTGCGCGAACTGCCCGCAGAGCTGACCAGACTGCTCGATGTCTCCGGGTTCCCCGACGTGCTCGCGCCCTTCTCGCCTACCCCGATCACTGATGTCGGGCCGGCCGACCCGGAGCTGCTCAACAGCCCGGTGGTGCGGCAGTCCCGGGCCAGCGTGCTCAAGGTCCGCGGCCGGGCGAGGTCCTGCTCCCGGGCCTTGGAGGGCACCGGCTTCGTGGTGGCGCCGCAGCGAGTGATCACGAATGCGCACGTGGTCGCCGGCACGGACGAGGTCCAGGTGGAGACCACGGACGGCACGATGGACGCTCAAGTGGTCACCTACGACCCGGAGACCGACGTCGCGATCCTGAAGGTACCCGGGCTGAGAGCGCCGGTGCTGCACCTGGCCTCGATGCCAGCCACCTCCGGGTTGAGCGGGCTGGTGCTCGGCTACCCGCTGGACGGGCCGTACACGGCCTCGGCCGCCCGGGTTCGGGACCGCATCCACCTGCGCGGCCCCGACATCTACAATTCGGCAACCGTGCTCCGCAACGTCTACACCGTCCGCGCCGTGGTACGCAGCGGGAACTCCGGTGGCCCGCTGCTCGACGGGTCCGGCCAGGTGCTCGGCTTGGTGTTCGGGGCGGCGGTGGACAACGACGAGACCGGGTTCGTGCTCGCCGATGACGAGATCGCCGGTGACGTCGCCGCGGCAGCGAGCCGAGACACCGAGGTCTCCACCGGCGCCTGCGCCTCCTGAGCGGTCATCATCACCGCCTCGCCCGGTTGGTCACTCATCGTCGCCGGAGCCGCGGAACCGCTTCACCTCGCTACGGCGGCGCTTGTCGGTCAGGCGGCGTTCCCGCGCGGCTCGGGACGGCCGCGTCGGGCGGCGCGTCGGTGGGTCCGCGGCCAGCGCCTGGCGGAGTATCGCGGCGAGCCGGGCTCGCGCCGCTTCCCGGTTCCGCAGCTGGGAGCGGTGCTCGGCGGCGACCACGGTGAGCGACCCGTCCACCAGCCGACCGGACAGCCGCTGGAGTATTCGGTCCCGTTGGGCCGGCGTGAACGCGGTGCTGGCCGCCACATCAAAGATCAGCTCGACCCGCGAGTCGGTGGTGTTGACGCCCTGCCCGCCCGGCCCACTCGCCCGCGAGAAGCGCCACCGCAGCTCGGCCTCAGGAACCAACCCACCCACCTACCCAGCATGCCCGCAACAACCGGTGGGTGTCTGGACCGCGACTCGGCGCCGAATGGCGATCGCGGGCTACTCCCCCGCTCCGGAGCGCATGCCGGCGGAGATGAGGTCCATGACTGAGGAGTCGGCGAGGGTTGTGACGTCGCCTATCTCGCGGTGCTCGGCGACGTCGCGCAGGAGGCGGCGCATGATCTTGCCGGATCGGGTTTTCGGCAGGTCCGCGACGACCATGATCTGCCTCGGCTTGGCGATCGCGCCGATCTGGGTGGCCACATGGTTGCGCAGCTCCTTGATCGCCGCTTCGCCCCGTGCCTCGTTCTGCGCGACGTGGCCGCGCAGGATCACGAACGCGACGATGCCCTGCCCGGTGATCGGGTCGGGGGCACCGACCACGGCGGCCTCGGCCACCGTCGGATGCGACACCAGCGCGGACTCCACCTCGGTGGTGGAGATCCGGTGCCCGGAGATGTTCATCACGTCGTCCACCCGGCCCAGCAGCCAGATCGCGCCGTCGTCGTCGTACTTGGCGCCGTCCCCGGCGAAGTAGTAGCCGCGCTCGCCGAAGCGGGACCAGTAGGTCTCCCGGTACCGCTCGTCATCACCCCAGATGGTGCGCAACATCCCGGGCCAGGGCGCATCCAGCACCAGGTAGCCGCCCTGGCCGTGGCCGACCGGAGCGCCGGAGGAGTCGACCACGGCGGCGCTGATGCCCGGCAGCGGGCGCATCGCCGAGCCGGGTTTGGTCGCGGTGACGCCGGGCAGCGGCGAGATCATGATCGCGCCGGTCTCGGTCTGCCACCAGGTGTCCACGATCGGACACCGCTGCTCGCCGATGTGGTCCCGGTACCACATCCAGGCCTCGGGGTTGATCGGCTCCCCGACGCTGCCCAGCAACCGCAGCGAGGACAGGTCGTGCTTCGCCGGGACCTCCTTGCCCCACTTCATGAAAGTGCGGATCAGCGTCGGCGCGGTGTAGTAGGTCGTGACGCCGTAGCGCTGCACGATCTCCCAGTGCCGGCCCTCGTGCGGGGTGTTCGGAGTGCCCTCGTACATGATCGACGTCGCCCGGTTGGCCAGCGGCCCGTAGACGATGTAGCTGTGCCCGGTGACCCAGCCGATATCGGCGGTGCACCAGTAGACGTCCTCACCGGCCTTGTGGTCGAAGACGACGTGGTGGGTGTAGGCGCACTGGGTGAGGTAGCCGCCGGAGGTGTGCAGGATGCCCTTGGGCTTTCCGGTGGTGCCCGAGGTGTAGAGGATGAACAGCGGGTGCTCGCTGTCGAACGCCTCGCAGGCGTGCTGGTCGGACTGGTGACCCACCAGCTCGTGCCACCACAGGTCGCGGCCCTCGGTCCAGTCGACGTCGACGTCGGTGCGCCGGACCACCAGGACGTGCCGCACCGTCGGAGTGTCCCGCAGCGCCTCGTCGGTGTTGGCCTTCAACGGGGCCGCGTCGCCCCGCCGGTACTGGCCATCGGCGGTGATCACCAGCTTGGCCTGAGCATCGTTGATCCGCTGGCGCAGCGACTCGGCGGAGAAGCCACCGAAGACCACGCTGTGCGGCATGCCCAGCCGGGCGCAGGCGAGCATGGCGAAGACCGCCTCGGGGATCATCGGCAGCTGGATGGCCACCCGGTCCCCGGTCTCGAGGCCCAGCGAGAGCAACGCGTTGGCCGTCTTGGCGACCTCCCGCTGCAGGTCGGCGTAGGTGATGGTCCGCGTGTCCCCCGGCTCGCCCTCCCAATGGAAGGCGACCTGGTCGCCGTGGCCGTCCTGGACGTGCCGGTCCACGCAGTTGTAGGCGACGTTGAGCCTGCCGCCGACGAACCATCTGGCGAACGGTGGGTTGGACCAGTCGAGGACCTGGTCGAAGTCAGTATGCCAGTGCAGCCGGTGCGCCTGCCGCGCCCAGAAGGCCTCCCGGTCGGCGGCGGCGTGATCGTAGAGGGCGGCGGTGGCGTTCGCCCGCGCGGCGAAGGCCTCGCTCGGGGGGAACACCCGGCTCTCGGTGAGCAGGTTGTCGAGTCGCTGGCTCGAGTCACCCATTGCGGGAGAACCTCCTGTGTCACGTTCGTCGCTGTCAGATCAAGACGGTAGTATCATCGCCGCTCCGGAGCCACCGTTACAGTTCTCTGGCAACAGCCCGAAACCTGCTGGTCACTCAGCGTGGCGCGCTCGGGGTGACGAGCAGGTCCGGCAGGCCCTGCGGCGTCAGCTCGTGCTCGACAGCAGCCCGTGGATGACGAACACCAGGTCGCGCCGAACAGCATTCTCTGACACAGGAGCAGCTATAGCTCCGGTGCCGATGCCCGCGTCGAGGTCGGCTGCCAGCGCTGGTCCGATATCGAGGCCGCCTACCAGCGGATGCGGCATGAGGATCCGGATGGGTGGGCTGAGTATCCGGGCGAGCTGCACGAGTGGCAGCTCAGCACCGCTACCCCCGACACCGCCGCCGCGCAGGAGTGGCCGGAGTACGATCAGTGAGTGTCGCGCGGGGACAGATCTGGTCAGTGGAACTGGACCCGACGACGGCCAACGAACAGCGTGGCACCCGTCCGTGCGTGGTGGTGTCCATCGACCGGTTCAACGCCCTACCGATCCGGCAGGCCATCGTCGTCACGTTGACGACCCGTGAGCGCGGGTTCCCCCGCCACATCGCGATCACCGACGACGGTGGGCTGAACCGACCGAGCTGGGCCATGTGCGAAGCCGTCCGGGCGGTGTCCCTGGTTTGTCGTAGCAAGTGGGCACCACGCGGAACTGTTTGAGCTTGTTGATATAGCGCTCGACGACGTTGCGGTCCTTGCCTCGGGGTCAAAGTTGGGTGGCCGCCCACCGTGGCCCGGTTACAACTATCTCGGTTTCATCTCACACTGGACATTCGCGCATCGGAGGCGACCTCTTGCCGGAGTTCATAATCTCAGCCAAGGTCGGGTTCTTCCGGCAGCGCGGACTGCGTCGGACTCGCGCTCGCTGTCAGCAGCCGGACACCGTGCTGGTGCGCGACTCCACGAACCGCAGCGGCACCGCCCTGTCCGTCCCTCCGCACCGCCTGGCGGGCCTTCGGGACGCTAACGTCGTGTCATGGGGTCCTTCGCGCGCCCGACTGTGGTGTTCGTGACGCACCA
This sequence comes from Pseudonocardiales bacterium, assembly GCA_019243635.1. GTDB lineage: Bacteria > Actinomycetota > Actinomycetes > Mycobacteriales > Pseudonocardiaceae. The sequence goes on along the minus strand of JAFAUB010000049.1, from coordinate 46,742 downwards.
CCTGCCGTGGCCGGTCCGCGGGGAACTGCTCGATCAGGGTCGCTGCGGTGAACTCGTGCCCCCCGGGGATCCTGACCTGTTCGCCCATGCGGTCTGGCGTCTCCGGTGACCACCGTACGCCGCGTGCTGGCGGTCTCACCCCATCTCGACGACGCCGCGCTCTCGGCGGGCGCGACACTGGCCGACTTCGCCATCCGCGGTGCCGACGTCCACGTCGTCACCCTGTTCGCGGGGGCTCCGCACGAGCCGATCTCCCCGGTTGCCCGCGCTTTCCACGTGAGGGGCGGTCTTCCCCAGGACGCATCAGCTGTCGCGCTGCGCAGCGCGGAGGACCGGGCCGCGATGGACCAGCTCGGCGCCCGCACCCACCACCGCGGCTTCCTCGATGCCATCTACCGGCGCACACCCGAGGGCCGTTGGCTGTGCGGCCACGACCAGGCCATGTTCGACGAGCTGCCCCTCGACCAGGGTGACCTCCGGGGTGAGGTCTGCCGCGACGTCCGCCGCATCCTCGCCGCGATCGACCCGGACCTGGTGCTGACCTGCGCCGCGGTGGGTGACCACGTCGACCACCGGCTGACCAGAGCGGCCGTCCTGGACGCCGCCGCGGGTGCCAGGGCGCCGGTCCTGCTCTGGGAGGACCTCCCTTACGCCATCGGCCGGCCGCCCCCGCCGGCGCTGTCCGAGACACCAGCCGCCCGGTCCGACGCGTGGGAACGCAAGTGGCGCGCCATCGCCTGCTACCCCACGCAGATCCGGATGCTCTGGCCCGCGCACGTCGACTGGGCAGCCCAGCTCCGTTCGCACGCCGAGACCCGAGGCCAGGGGAGTCCCGCAGAGCTGCTAGCCCCTGGCCTGTCGTGAGGCGGAGTAGGTCAGCTGGATCAGCCGCGAGGGCCGGTCGTCGAAGAGCTTGACGACGCTGCGGTTCAGGATGTCGTCGTAGTACCAGGCGGCCGCTTCGGAGGCCTCCAGCGCGGCCGCCCGCTGCGCGGCGGTGGCACCCGGGAGGGGGTCGACCTCCGTGCCGTCGATGCTCAGCCGCGCCAGCGGTCCCGAGGACCCCGTGGGTTCGGCCGGGTCGTGCAGGACCGCGACCCGGAAGTCCTTCTCCCACGGCGGGGTGTACCCGTCGGTGACCCGCTCCACCCTGATGACACGCCTTCCCGCCGCCGGGTAGGAGTGCGTGATCTGGACCTTGCGGTACTCGTCGCCGGCCTGCTCGTCACCGCCCTCCTCGACCGGCCGCCTGGGGGCCGAGGAGCGGCTGACGCCGTCGTCGAGGTACATGGAGTACGCGCCCACCCGTCCTGGGTACACGGTGAGGGTGATCGGGTTCGGCAGGTTGTGGTGGTTGCGCTCTCCGACGAACTGCTCCAGCTCGATCGTCGGGATGACCGCACCCGCGCGCACGTACAGCGGCACCAGGAAAGCGATGTGGTCGCCCGCCGTACCGAGCGAGGAGTCGAAGTCGCGGATCGTCGTGCCGCCGGGCACGGGGCGCGCGAGCGGGAGCCGGTCGTCCATGAAGCAGTACCAGTCGCTGCCTGAGGGCAGGTAGACGTCACGCTTCCCACCGCCCACCGACTGGGGGTCGAGGACGGGGGCGACCAGGAGGTCCGCCCCGACGCAGAACTCGTCGTCCAGGAAGTCGGCCTTGCTGGAGTACAGGGCTTTGTCCCCCGGGTCGGTCACGCACAGCGGTCGGCAGATCGGCATCCCGGTGCGGGTGTTCTCGAACATGGCGTCATAGAACAGCTGGAGGAGGCGGTAGCGCAGCCCGATGTAGTGGCGGCAGACCGGGACGACCATCTCGTACAACGGAGGGTCCGGCACCGGCCGGCCGTAGGTCTGGAACCACTCGACGTACTGGAAGGGCTCCTGGAACTGCTTCTGGCCCTTGCGCACGTAGTGGTTGCGGAACCAGGGCAGGAACGCCCCGGCCATCGTCCAGCGCATCAGGAGCTCGGGGCCCACCCAGCCCTGGTTCGGCTCCCCCTGGGCGAACCCGCCGATGTCCTGCCCGGACATCGGCTGCCCGCAGAGGCCGATCGCCAGCACCTGGGAGAGGTTGATGCGGAGGAAGTCCCACGTCGAGGTGTTGTCGCCGGTCCAGAGCGCCGCGAACCGGTGCATCCCGGTGAAGCTCCCCCGCCCGACGATGAAGTTCCGCTTGTTGTCCCGCCCGGTGAGGCGGTTGAGGCCGTGGTAGGTGGCCTTGTGCAGGTTGTAGGAGTAGAGGTTCCACGCGCGGATGGCCGGGGTCCTCGTCGGCGCGGTGTCGGAGAGCCGGTCGTCGGTCACGAGCAGGCGGAACGGGAAACCCTTCATGTCCCCCCGGGTGTCCCGGATGGCCGGGGTGGTCATGTCCTGCCACACCATCTCCAGGCCCATGTCGAACAGGTGCTGGTACTGGCTGCCCCACCAATGGCGGACCTCCTTGCGGCCCAGGTCCGGGTAGTTGCCCGTGGTGCCGAGAGTTCCTCCGTAGTTCACCTCACCGAGGTAGGGCCGGCCGCTGTCGTAGCTGCTGCCCGGCTCGTCGAACGTCTGGTAGGCGTCGCCTCCCCCGTACTGCTGGTACACCTTGGCCGCAGGGTCGCCGGCTTCGACGCGCGTGTCCGTCACGAAGAACGCCCGCGCCACACCGTCCCGGTGGGTCGGGTAGCCGGGGTCGCGGTCACTGATGATGGGCGTGATGTTCGTGGCGCACTTCACGCCGAGCGCCCGGAGGGCGGCGAACATGCCAGCGGGGTCGGGGAACCGGTCCTCGTTGATGGTGAACGTCTGGTAGTCGTGCTGGATATCGACGTCCACGTGCAGGCCGTCGAGCGGGATCGCATGCGCCCGGTACCGGGTGACGGCCCACTCGAGGGCCCCCCGGTCCTCGTACCCGTAGCACCCCTGGTGGTAACCGAGGGCATAGCGAGGCTTCAGGCGCGACCGGCCGACGATGGAGGAGAACCGGCCGACGACGTCGGCCGTCTCATGGCCGACGTACACGTAGTAGTCCAGGTCACCGAACCGGGTCCCCAGCAGGTACCGCGTGGAGTCGGTGTAACCGAGATCCATGAAGACCTGCGCCGGGTTGTCGACGTAGACGCCATAGACGCTGTCACGGTCCGGGACCCCGTTCAACTCGAGGAAGAACGGGTCGGCATGGTAGAGCGGCTCACGCTCCTCGAAAGGACCCCGCCCGTAGACCTGGTCGTAGGCGTAGTTGTCGAAGCTGAAGTACGTGAGCTGCTCGCTGTTTTTGCGCAGCGACTTCCCACCGTGCTCCCCGAAGCCCACATAGGTCGCGGTCGCCGGCCGCCGCACACTCTGGATGACGGCGAAGTCCTCGGCCCCGTTGGCCGTGAACGAGATCGCCGGCGTCGCCGTCTCCCATACCTTGTAGTCCTCCCCCGCGCACGAGCCGTATACGACGATGCCGAACGGCTGATAGGTCACCACCACCTTCATGAACGACGAACCGTCCGAAGCGGAGGTGACCAACGTGATGCCGCCGGCGCCCTCGCGGGCGTCGAGCGCGAAGGGCTCCGCCCGGATCAGGCTCTCCGTGAGCCCGCCCATGGTGTCCATGACGACGGAACGGCTGTTCTGGGTGCTGTAGTCAACGCCGGCGCGCAGGCCCGGGTTGAACCGCACCCGGAAGGTGTCCCGTTCCAGGACGGTGAGGAGCAACGCACACGGCGAACCGTCGGGACGCGTGAAGGTGACGGTCAGCGTTCGACTCGACCGGTCATAGGTGTGCCCCGTGGCGGCGGTCAGCGTTTCCCACCGGTGAAAACCCGTGAAGAACTCGTCGACCCGGATGAACCGGTACCGGTTCAGACTCATCGGAGAACCCTCACTGGCAGCGGCCTCAGGGGTGCCGCAGCTCGAGGAGAACAACCGGGATCCGTCGCTCGGTGAGCCGGCGGTACTCGTCGAAGCCAGGGTTGAGGCCCGTGACCGTGCCCCAGATCGCTTCGTCCTCCTCGGGGTCCGCCCGGCGCGCCGTCACCTGGTAGCGGTTGCGATCGGCGAGGATCTCCGCGGCGGGGTCGGCTAGCAGGTTGAGCCACCAGGCCGGGAGACGGTCACTGCCGGCGTTCGACGCCATCACCGCGAACGCATCGCCCCATCTGAGGAAGGCGAGCGGGGTCGAGCGGCGCTTGCCCGTCTTGCGCCCCACCGTGGTCAGAACCAGGATCGGCATCCCACCGGTGAACACGAACGAGCGCCGGATCCGGCCCCCGGTCCAGCGGATGAGTGTTGCATGTGCCCGCGTCAGGACCCCCGAGGAACGCCGGAACCGGGCCAGATGATGCCGGACCCGGGCGAACAGACGATTGCGCCAGAAGCGCTCGAACGGATGAAGCTGCATGGTCGTCACCGCGATTCTCTCACGCCGCGCCGCTGATGGGCGCTCGACTATCAGTTCACATGTTGGTGAACTGATAGTCAGCCTGGATCAGGCCGTCGTCGTCGAGCAGGAGGAAGGCGGAACCGGTCGCGACGGGGTCGTCGCCGGCGACCGGGACCATCTCCCAGCCGAGCTTCACGGCGTTGTGATGGTAGAGAATGCTGCCGACCGACCGGAAGATGAACCCCGCAGTGGCGACGAACTGCTGGTGGGCGTCGGCGATGCGCTTCTCGATCGCTGGACGACCTCGGAACACCGCCTCCTCGATGGTATGTACGGCGTCCACGGCCCATAGCTCGGCGACGGACTTTCTCCGGAGGTCGGGGTCCGACTCGTGCCACACAGCGCAGTAGCGGTCGACGATGTCGATGACGTCTGTGATGTCAGGCATGGTTTCCTGTTCTCTCCGATCTTCGATCTTTGTTGACGAGGCGGACCCGATGAGGCGGGTCGGTGGGGTCATCCGGCGGTTCGTGGCGCCCGCCGGCTCGCCCACAACCGGCCGGCTTCAGCCGCCCGAAGCACGCCGAAGCGAGTCTCGCCACTCATGGTGACCATGGTCTCGCCAGCCCGACCTAGCGGCAATTCCCTTCAGGGAATGGCGACAACCTGGTGGAGGGGCTACAACTAGCCGCATGCAGAGTAGTGGCATCGCCGGTGCGTTGCGGGACGTCCGCGCCCGCCGCAACCTGAGTCAGCTCGAGCTCGCGCTGCGTGCCGGCACCACCCAGCGCCACGTCAGCTTCATCGAGAGTGGCCGCTCGCTCCCCGGCCGGGGCATGGTGATCCGCCTGGCCGAGTCGCTGGAGCTGCCGCTGCGGGAACGCAACGACCTGCTGCTCGCATCCGGCTTCGCTCCCGCCTACCCGGAGACCGACCTGGGAGACCCGGCGCTGCGCCCCGTCCTCGGCGCGCTGCAGCACATCCTGGACGGCCACCTGCCCTTCCCGGCCATCATCGTCAACCGCCATGGTGACGTGGTGGCCGCCAATGCCGCGCTCACCGCGTTGACCGACGGGGTCGCACCGGAGCTGCTGACACCACCGGTCAACGCCTACCGCCTGGCGCTGCACCCGAAGGGGATCGCACCTCACATTCGCAACCTCACCGAATGGAGCCGCCACATCACCCAGCGGGTCCGCCAGGAGTCACTGCGAAACCCCGATCCCGAGCTGGATCGGTTGCTCGCCGAGCTCGAGGGCTACGCGCCGGCCGCCACCCCCGAACCAGGACCCGACCACCTCGGGTTCGCCGTTCCCCTCCAGCTCGGCTGCGCGCACGGGGAGCTCCGGCTGATGACCACGATCACCACCTTCGGCACCGCCACCGACGTCACCCTCGCCGAGCTCAAACTCGAGGCCTTCCTGCCCGCTGACGAGGAGACCTCGATCCTTCTCAGCAAGCTCAGCCCGCGAGAGTGACCGCCACCAGCTCGAGCTCGGCCCGCACTGGTCAGGTGCTCCCCGGAGGAGTGTCGGCCCCGTCGTCGCCCAGCTTCGCGAAGCCGGCTGGGGTGGCGGGAGTGGGCCCGGACCGCAGTAGTAGCGCGCTCAGCGCGCCCAGGCCGCTGAGCGCGGCGACGATCAGGAACAGGTCGTCCATCGCCGTGACGAACACCTGCAGCCCGGTCATCCGGTAGGTGGCGTACAGGGCCGCCCCGTCCGGAGCGGTCGGGCCGAGGTGCAGCGTGGTGGTGCTGGGGGTGGTGTTCGCGGGCAGCAGCGCGGCGCGTCCGGCCGACTGCTGGGCCCGCTGGATGGTGAAGATCGCGGTGAGCACCGCCAACCCGAGCGCACCCGAGACCCGCTGCACGACGTTGTTGAACGCGCTGGCGGTGTTGACGCGGCTCATCGGGATGACCGCGATGCCCCCGGTGAAGATGGGCATCATGGCGATGCCCAGGCCGACGCCCTGCACCACCATCCACCAGATGATCTGTTCGCGGGAGGTGTCGATGGTCATCGTGCGCATCGCGTAGGTACCGGCGGCCGTGACCGTCAGGCCGATGGCCGCCGGCCAGCGAGGCCCGATGCGGTCATAGACCCGCCCCGAGATCGGCATCACCACCGCCATCACCAGCGCCTGGGGCAGCAGGGTGAGCCCGGCCTCGAACGCTCCTCGTCCCTGGACCTGCTGCAGGAACAGGGGAATGTAGAACAGCACCCCATACATCACGAACATCAGCACCGCGACCAACGCCAGCGAGTGGGTGAACGCCCGGTAACGGAACACTCGGATGTCCAGTATCGGGTCGGCGACCTCCAGCTCGACCACGACGAACAACGCCAGGCTCAGCACGCTCACGGTGACCAGGCCCAGGACCCGGTAGGAGGACCACCCCCAGGACTCCCCCTTCGACATCGCCAGCAGCAGCGCGAACAAGCCACCCGCCACGGTGAGGAAACCCAGTACGTCGAACCGCCGCCCGGCCACACCCGGGAACCGCGGCAGCACCATCGCCGCGGCCACCGCACCCAGGATCCCCACGGGCACGTTGATGAAGAAGATCAGCCGCCAGTCCACGTACTCGACCAGATAGCCACCCAACGTCGGACCGACCGCCGGGGCGAACACGACCCCCAGGCCATACAGGCCCATCGCGACGCCGAACCGGTCCCTGGGCACGATCCGGTACAGGATCGACAGCGTGACCACCGGCAGGATCCCACCCGGGACCGCCTGCACGACCCGGAAGATCACCAGGCTGTTCAGGTCCCAGGCCAGCCCGCACAGCACCGACCCCGCAGCGAACGCCAGCAGCGCCAGGTTGTACAACCGGTTCAGCCCGAGGCGATCCCCCAGCCACGCGGTGACCGGCACCACCACGCCCTCCGTCAGCGCGTACGCCGTGATCACCCACTGCACCTCGTCGGTGGTCCCCCCGAACTCGTTCTGAACAGTGGGGATGGCCACATTGACGATGCTGATATCCAGGATCGACATGAACGTCCCGACGATCAGCACCCCCAACGGCAACCCCCAACCCACCGCGGCACGTGGTGTCACGTCGCCCGGTACGGGAACCGGGCCGCCACCTGCCAGCCGCTCGGCCGCTGGTCGACCGGCCGCTGGTTGACCCGCCGCTGGTTGACCCGCCGCTGGTCGACCGGCCGCCGCGTCGAGGGTCGCCTGCGACTCCGTCCCACGGCGAGTCATGACATCGTCGCAGGGCGAGCCATGACATCACTGTGCCGGCGGAACGCCACCCGCTCCCACCATCGTCAGACTGACATCAGGGCCATGTCAGGCACCCGCGGCAGGATTCGGCCGATGAGGGTGTGCACCGATTCGTCACGACGGGGTCGACTGGCGTGACGTCGACCGAAGCTCAGCGCGAGCCCCAGCACCATGCCGAGGTTCGGTCCCTTGCCGAGGTGCTCAGGCGCGGCACGGAGCCTGTTCCCACGTATCCGTCCTACGTCGGCGGCGAGGACGTCCAGGCGGACCGCTACGTCTACACCGTCACCACTCGGTCGATCCTCGAGGACGTCTTCGCCAGCCTGACCATGAAGCGTCGGCTCGAGCAGGGCGTCCTGGACCCAGCCGAGGCCGATGCGAGCGTGGTCGGCCGCTGCGCGCTGGCCGATCCGGACGTCGTCCAGCGAGCCTGCGCCGCGGCCGCCACCGCCGCGTCGGGCTGGGCGCAGGTCCCGCTCCGCACTCGGATGCGGCTGGGTGAGGGGATCCGGGGCCGCCTACACCGCGGCCACGCGGACCTGGTCGACGTGCTGGTGGCCGAGGGGAACCCGCGGGCCCTGGTCGAGTGGCAGGTGGCCGGCCTGTTGGAGACGTTCAGCGAGCAGACCCTGGACTGGTGCGCCCGGCAGATGCACCACCAGTTCGTCCATGGGCCACGCACCCTGCTGCTGCGCCGGATGGCGGACGGCGTCGTCTGTGTCAACCCACCGCAGAACGCGCCTGCGGCGAGTGCGCTGTTCGGTATCACCGCGCTGCTGGCCGGAAACGCGGTCGTGGTCCGGGCACCGCGGAGCGCGCCGCTCGGGGTGATGTACGCCTTGCGGGAGTTCGTGGTGCCGGTGCTGGACGAGCTGGGCGCTCCCCGGGGCACGCTCAACGCGTTCTGCGGCCGGCCCGGGCCGGTGATGCGAGCCTGGTTGGACAGCCCGCATGTGGACACCATCTTCTACACCGGGGGGGTCCACAAGGGACTGGAGGTCCAGCGTGACTGCGTCGAGCGCGGTAAGAAGCCGATTCTGGAGCTGGCCGGCAACGACTGCCTGGTGGTCTGGCGGGACGCGGATCTCGACCTCGCCGTCGAGGCGCTGACCGAGAGCTTCTACGGCTCCGGCCAGATCTGCATGGTGCCCAACCAGGTCGTCGTGCACCCCGAGGTCGCCGATGACCTACTCCACCGACTGAGCGTCGCGGTGGCCGACATCCGCCCTGGTTTCCCCGAGGAGCCTGGTGTCCTGCTCACCCCGGTACTGCGCAGCGAGCGGTTCTTCGGCTACCTGCGCGACGCGCTCGAGCACGGCGCTCAGATCCTGCACGGCGCCCGCAGGCTGGAGGTGGATGGCACCGTCTCCGACACCGGGCTGTTCCTGGAGCCGACGGTGCTGCGCATCGACGGCCTGGCCACCAGCCGCGACATCCAGGCGGTACGCCAGGAGACGTTCTTCCCGCTACTCCCGGTGATCATCCCCGAACCGGCGCCGGATGACCTGCTGCTCACCGAGGTCATCGACTTCGTCAACAGCAACCCCTACGGCCTGCGCAACTCGTTGTGGGCGACCGACCGGTCGGTGATCGACCGGTTCCTGCGTCAGGTCCGCAACGGCGGGCTACTGAAGATCAACGACTCGCATATCGGTTTTCTGCCCTACCTGCCCATCAACGGCGGGACCGGCCTGACCGGCGGGGTGTTCGGCGAGGCGAACCACCTCATGCTGCGCACCTCGCATCTGCAGGGCGTGTCGATAGCACAGCAGGTCAGGCCCCGTGAGGCGGTGTTCGCCGGGTACACCGCAGCCACCGGGAGGCCGGCGACGCGCCCGAGTGCGCCCGCATCCACCCACCACCCGTCCGAGACTCACCAGACGACTCACCAGACGACTCACCAGACGAGAGAGCAAAGCCATGCGATTCATGGAAGCCGACCAGCAGACATGTGACGCTCTGCTGCCCGGTCTACGGGAACGGTTGGCCACGATCCCCCTGCGCGAGCTGGAGTCCGAGAACAACCCGGCCATCGAGCTGTTCCGCTCGTACGGCGGGCCGAACCTGCTGGTGCCGAGGTCCTACGGCGGAATCGGGGCCACCGCGCTGGAGGCGGTCCGGGTGCAGCGCACGCTCGGCTCGGTGGCCCCGTCGCTGACCGTGGCCACGATGATGCACCACTTCTCCATCGGCACGCTGTACGCGGTGGCCGATGCGGTCGGTGCCGACAGCGGCCTGGACGACCTGCTGCTCAAGCGGGTGGCCGGCGAGCGGATGCTGGTCGCCTCCGGTTTCGCCGAGGGTCGCAGCAACCAAGGCATCCTCGCCCCGCAGGTGGAGGCGCTGCCGACCGACGGCGGCTACCACATCACCGGGTCGAAGAAGCCGTGCAGCCTGGCCGGCTCGATGGATCTGCTCACCGCGAGCGTCGGCATCCGGGACGGGGACGGCGACGTCGGCATGGGCTTCCTGATGCTGCCCGCGGACACCCCGGGTGTGTCGATCCACCCGTTCTGGTCCAGCTTCGCGCTGGCCGGCGCGCAGAGCCACGAGGTGCGGCTGACCGACGTCTTCGTCACCGAGGACCAGATCATCAAGCCTGACCCGGCGTTGGCCGACGAGCTGGACCAGCTGCAGACGGTGGGCCTGATCTGGTTCGAGATGACGGTCTGCGCGGCCTACACCGGCATCGCCAGCGCGCTGGTGGCCCAGGTGCTGGACCGGGGCCGGGGCGCGGTGGCCGACCGCGCCGCGCTCGCGGTGCGGATCGAGACCGCCGCCGCCCTGACCGAGGGCCTCGCCCGCCGGGTGATGGACGGCGAGGTGGACAACGACGGGCTGGCCCAGGCGCTGGTCACCCGGTTCGGCGTGCAGGATGCGGTGTGCCTGACGGTCAACCAGGCAGTCGAGCTGCTCGGTGGTATGGCCTACGTCTCCTCACCGGATGTCGCCTACCTGGCTGCGGCCTCGCACGCGATCGCGTTCCACCCGCCGTCGCGGGGCAGCGTCGCCGACGCCCTGGTCGACTATTACGGCGGCGCTCCGATGGTGGTGAGGTGATGACCCTGGCCGACACCGACCCGGACACGACGCTCGACGGGTACCGCACCCACCTCAGTTCGGGTCGGGCCTCGCTGGGCGAGATGTTCGGTGGCGACGTGGAGGTGTCGTCCTCCGGGGCGTGGGTGCACACCGCGACCGGGCGCCGGCTGCTCAACTGCGGTGGGTACGGCGTGCTGCTGCTGGGCTCCCGGCACCCGCGGGTGGTCGCCGCGGTGACCCGACAGCTCAACACCAACCCGGTGGCCACCCGGCTGCTGCTGGAGCCGGAGGTGGCCCGGGCAGCCGCCGAGCTGGTCTCGGTCACCCCACCCGGGCTCACTCGGGTGCATTTCGCGGGCTCCGGCGCCGAGGCGGTCGAGGCCGCGATCAAGATGGCCCGCACTCATGGCAAGACGCACCTGATCTCGATGACCAACGGCTATCACGGCAAGACGATGGGTGCGCTGAGCGTGACGGCCAAAGACCTCTTCCAGGAGCCGTTCCGGCCGCTGCTGCCCAGCGTGGCCCACGTCGCGTTCGGCGATCCGGACGCGTTACGCCGTGAGCTGGCCCAGCACGAGGGCGGCGGCTGCGTGATCGTCGAGCCGGTGCAGGGCGAGGCCGGGGTGATCGTGCCACCGGACGGTTACCTGCGTGACGTTGAGCGGCTGTGCCGGGAGTACGGGGCGTTCTTCGTGCTGGACGAGGTGCAGACCGGGCTCGGACGGCTCGGCCACTGGTGGGGGGCTTCGCGCGAGGGAGTCACCCCCGACGTGCTGCTGGTCGGCAAGATCCTGTCCGGCGGAGTGGTGCCGGTCTCCGCCGCAGTGGCCACCGAAGCGGCGTTCCGCGCCTTCGACAAGGACCCGTTCATCCACACCTCGACGTTCTCCGGGAACCCACTCGCCATGGCCGCCGCTCAGGCCACTGTCCAAGTGATCAAAAACGAGGGTCTGGTCGAACGGGCGGCCCGGATCGGCGCCGAGCTGAGGCCGGAGCTGACCCGGATCAGCACCGCCGTGTTCGGCCGGCGGCTGCGCGAGGTGCGCGGGCTGGGGCTGCTCATCGGCATCGAGCTCACCGTGCCCGGGATGGCCGGCGACCTGCTGCTGGAGCTGATGTCGGCCGGGGTGGTCGCGAACCATTCGCTGAACTGCGACCGGGTCCTGCGACTGACCCCGCCGGCGGTACTCGACGACACCGAGATCCAGCTACTGCTCGATGCGTTCGAGCAGGCGGCCAAGGCTGTACTGAACTGAGCACCACTGGATGAGACAGGGAAACCGGACATGCGAAGTATCCATCTCCTCGCGGAGGTTCCGACCGAGGACGCCGATCTGGTGTTCAAGCACATCACCGACTTCGCGCGTTATCCGGCGGTGTCTCCCGACGTGCGGTCCGTCGCCACCCACCCAGCCTCTGCCGCGGGCCGGGAACAGCACACCGACTGGGAGGTGAACTTCCGGCGCGGCATCATGCGCTGGACCGAGTGGGAGGACATCGACCACGAACGGCTGCGCGTGGAGTTCAGCCAGATCGACGGCGACTTCGACGACTTCCGCGGCTCCTGGCAGCTCACGCCGACCGCATCCGGTTGCGGTGTGGAGCTCCGCGTCACCTACGACTTCGGCATCGAAAGCCTGGCCGGGATCATGGACCCGCTCGCCGAGCGAGTGATCAAGCGGGCGATCTGTGCCGTGCTGGCCGACGTCGTCGGCCAGGTCACCGTGCTCGAAGGCGGCGCCGCACTGACCGACCTCGGCGAGCTGCCGGACGGCTCTGGGATTCACATCATGGCAGGGGACCACTGATGGACATGGTGAACCGTTTCGAGTCCCGCGCCACCTACCGGCTGATCCGGCTGGAGTACCTGGTCGCACTCGGCGTCAGCCTCTACTTCTTCATCGCTCACATCGACGATGTTCGCTGGGTTCCCGCAGTGGCCCTGTTCCTGTACATAGACCTCGTCGGATACCTGCCCGGCGCGATCGCCTACCGCTTCAGCGGGACGAAACGGGTCGCCAGGACCTACTACGTGCTCTACAACACCATGCACAGCTTCGTCACACATTCTGTGGTGGTCCTGCTGTGGATCTGGCTGATCGGCCCGGAGTGGGCCCTGCTGGCCATTCCGATCCATCTGTGCGGTGACCGTGCGCTGTTCGGGAACTTCCTCAAGCCCTTCAGCGTCACCTTCGAGCCGACGGCGCATCCGGCATTCGTCCGGCTACAGGCGGAACTGGACGGGACCGGTCCGCGGCAGTCGGTCGCGGACCGGCGAGCTGTGCCGTCATGACCGCCGCGGAGCGGCTGGACACCACACTGTTCTGGGACGCCGCCCGGAAGTTCGCCACCGGGATCGCGGTGGTCACCGCCGGATCGGCTGGTACGGCGCATGGCGCGACGGTCAGCGCGTTCACCTTCATCTCCCACGAGCCGGCGCTGATCTCGGTCTGCCTCAGACAAGGCAGTTCGATGCTGGACATGGTCACCGAACGCGGCTCCTTCGCGGTGAACGTGCTGGCCGGTCATCAGGCTCAGCTAGCCCGGCACTTCGCCGACCCGTTGCGCGGGACCGGCACCGCGCAGTTCCGCGGTGTCCCCTGGGTTCCCGGACTGCGTGACGGAGTTCCGTTGCTGATCGGTGCCATGTGCTGGCTGGGCTGCGAGTTCGAGCGGCGGATCCCCATGGGTGACCACGAGTTCGTGCTCGCCCGGGTCACCGCCGTCACCGCAGGCGACGGCGACCCACTGCTCTACTTCTCCGGCCGACTGTACTCGGGTGTGGCCCGCCTCAAGGAGCTGAGCTGATGACCGAGACGACTCCCGCTGAAGCGAGCTGGGACACCGCGCCCAACCTGCTGGACGGCGCCATGAACCTCACCCTGACCCCCCAGGACTGCAACCTACGGTACTGGCTGCAGTCGGTGCCCCTGGGAACTCTGCGCGGCCGGGTCGACGGGTATACACCCGGCTTGCCGATCCCGGAGTACATGCGCAAGCCGGGGCCCCTGTACGACGCGATAACCAAGGAGTACGCATTCCGCGCGATGGCCGAGGAGAAGGCGGCCCGCGTGTTGGCCTATCTGGTTCCCGTCGCACCGGACATCGACAGTATGGAGTTCTACGTCACTCAGGTTCTGGACGAGGCCCGGCATGCGATGGTGTTCCGCGGGCACCTGGTCGAGCTCGGCGTTCCACAGGTTCACCTCGTCGACGCCATGGAGGAGTTCGCGGGCGCTGATCGACGGACCATTCTCGACCCGCTGGAGGACTTCGCCCTCGACGTGATGCGGGACAAGCGCGACTTCCTCGGTGGCGTGATCGTGCTCACGGTCATCATCGAGGGTGCGCTGGCCCCCGCCGCGGAGCTCTCCGAGCGCAAATGGCGGATGCTCGACCCGGCTGCGTCCGAGATCGACCGAGGGGCCGCGATCGACGAGATCCGGCACCTGACCGTCGGCGCGGCGGTCGGCCGGCAGCACCTGATCGACCACCCGGAGGACAAGCCCCGGGTGCTGGCCATCATTCGTGACGGAATGCGGCTGTGGGAGGAGCTACCGATCCCGGACCTGCTGCAGCGGCGCGAGCAGCTGTTCCAGCAGGGTATGGCGCAGTACGCCGACGTGGTGGGTGACTACGAGATCTGGCCGGGCCGGCGCCTGGTCGACACGACCGCTGATGAACGTCAGGACGCCTCGCACCGGTGGTCGACCGACATGAAGGCCGCCCGGCTGCGTTATATGGGCCTGGCCGAGGCGCTGACCTGACCGGGGCGACCGGGACACTACGGGAGGGATGAGGAATGAAAGACCTGCTGAGCCGTGTCGAGATGCTGCTGTGCACCCGGTTCGGGGTAGGGAAAGAGGAGTTCCAGGCCGACGCGGTGCTGGCTGACCTCGACCTGGACTCGCTCACGCTGGTGGAGTTCGGTCTGGTCGCGGAGAAGGAGTTCGGCATCCGCGTCGGGGCGGACGAGATATCCCCGAACGACACCGTCGCGGACCTGGTGCAACTGATCCACGGCAAGGGCATGGCGGCCTGATGTCGGACGGCGTGTCGCCCTTCGACGTCGCGGTGACCGGCGTGGGGCTGGTCACCCCGGCCGGTATCGGCGTCCCGGCGAGCTGGGAACGGATCCTGCTCGGGGCGCCGGCCGCGACGTACGACCCGGAGCTGGCCGGTATGCCGGTCGACTTCAGCGCGCGGGTGCCCGGGTTCGATGCCGACAAGCTGCTCGACCGCCGCGTCACCTGGCGTACCGATCGATACACGCATCTGGCGCTGGTCGCCGCCCGGGAGGCGATCGCCGACGCCGGGCTGGACCCGGCGACCTGGAACGGGGCCCGGGTGGGCGTGGTGGTCGGCAGTGCGCTCGGTGGGACCGCGACCTATGAGCAGCAGCACGACGTGCTGCGCGAGGACGGGGTGGACGGCGTGTCGCCGATGGCCATCCCGATGATGGCGGTCAGCATGGTGGCCGGCTATCTCGCGGTCGACACCGGCGCGAGGGGTCCGAACCTGGTCACGGCCGCCGCTTGTGCCTCCGGCACCACGGCGATCGGCACGGCCCGCGAGCTGCTCCGCTCCGGTCGATGTGACGTGGCGCTGGCCGGTGGCACCGAGGCCGGCCTCACCCCGCTGGTCATCAGCGCGTTCACCAGAATGGGCACGCTGTCCCGGCGGGTCGACGACCCGGCTGGGGCCTCACGACCGTTCGATGCCCTCCGGGACGGGTTCGTGGCGGCGGAGGGTGCTGGATTTCTCGTGCTGGAACGCCCCGAGCACGCACAGGCTCGACGCGCCCGCGTCCGGGCCCGGATCATCGGCTACGGCGCGTCCGCCGATGCGCACCACGCGACGGCACCCGACCCGAGCGGTGCCGGGGTGGAGCGGGCGATCCGGATGGCGCTGACCGACGCGAGGTTGCGGCCGGAGCGGATCGACCATGTGAACGCGCACGGCACGTCGACGCGGCTGAACGACGTGATCGAGGCCGACGTGCTCCGGCGGATCTTCGGCGAGCGCCCGGCGGTGACCTCGGTCAAGGGTGTCACCGGACATTCGCTCGGTGCCGCCGGTGCGATCGAAGCGGCCTGCACGGTGCTCACCGTCCAGTACGGCGTGGTGCCGCCGACCGCGAACCTGGACAGTCAGGACCCGGGGATCGACGTGGACGTGGTGGCGAAGGAACCTCGAACCATGCCGATCCAGGCCGCGATCAGCAACTCATGTGGGTTCGGTGGACAGAATGCGGTGCTCGTGGTGGGCGCCGCCTGACTCGTCCGCACCGCCCCGGCCCTCGGCGTCGAGGGCTCCAACGCTTCGACCAGAAGGAGAGCAACGATGGGCATCATGATCTCTCACCATACCAGGACCAGGGTTCCGGACGGCCCATCGACGGCCCAGCTGGCAGCGGAGGTCGAGGGCAGGCTGAGGCAGGCGGACAAGCTCGTCCTGCCGCTCGAGCAGACACTCGACCTGCTCGCTCAGCTCCAGGAGTTCGAGCTCGGCCGGTTCCTGCTGCACAACAGGGGCCTGAACGGGTACTGGACCTCGTACATCTTCCAGTACTCGCCAGGGGATGCGACATCCTCCCCCGTGGAGCACTGGCTGCTCAACAACTCCCTGCTGCGCGGAGGCCGGGAACGTTTTCACCGGTTCAAGGCGCAAGTCGCCGAGTGCGTGACCGAGGCGGCGGTGCTGGCCTCGATACCGTGCGGCGCCATGGACGACCTGGTGCAGCAGGACTACCGGTCCGTTGAGCGTTTCACGCTGGTCGGCGTCGATGTCGATGCCGAGTCGATCGAGCTGGCCAGGGAGAACGCCGCGAAGCACGGTATCGTGCAACACTGCGAGTTCCTCGTCCGGGACGCCTGGCAGCTCGATCTCGATGGCGAGCTCGACCTCGTCGTGAGCAACGGGCTCAACATGTACGAGTCGGACCCGCGGCGGCTGGCGGCCTTGTATCGCAACTTCTCCCGAGCCCTGCGGCCGGGCGGTCAGTTGTTGCTGAGCTTCCTTCCCCCGCCGCCGCCACCACCATGGGAGGCCCCCGACCGAGCCGGCGAGTGGGACAGGTACGGCGTTACCGAAGAAGACCTGCGCAACGAGCTGTCCCTGTTCGGTGACATTCTCCAGGTGAGGTACCTGAACTTCGCCACCGAGGCCGAGGTGCGGGCGCAGCTGGCGGAGGCCGGCCTGACGGTGAGGTCGGTGACGTACAGCTCGACCGGGGTGATGCCGATCGTGTCCGCGGTCAGGCTGAGCTAGTCAGCTGCCGGTGCAGGTGGCGAGCCAGGTCACCAGCGACCGCGACCGCATGGTCGTTGAGGTAGAAATGGCCGCCCGGGAACTCGCGGACTCCCAGGAACGCGGCGCTGCGGGTGGCCCACAGCGCCATCGCCCCGGGTACCAGCAGCGGATCGGACTTTCCGCCGTACGCGGCGACCGGACAGGACACGACGGCGGCGTCGTCGACATGGTCGCCGTACACCGCGAGGTCGGCGCGGAGCGTCGGTAGCACCACCTGGAGCATGTCCGGGCTGGCTGAGATCACGGCCGGCAGCGCACCCAGGTCGGCGACCGTCGCGGCGAGCTCGGCGTCGGACAGGTCGCTGAGCTCGCGGGCACCGTCGAGGCAGCCCGCCGGCGCCCAGCTGGACACGCCGAGCAGGGCCGGGCCTGGGACGCCGTCCCGCTGCAACGCCACGGTCAGCCGGTAGGCCAGCATCCCGCCCATGCTGTGCCCGAAGAAGGCGGCCGGCCGGCCGTCCCATTCGGCCTCCAGTGCCTCGCGCAGCGCCTCGAGCAGTGGCTCGACCCGGGTGAACGGCCGCTCGATGTGGCGGTCGTGCCGGCCGGGGAGCTGGACGAGCAGTAGCTCGACATCGGCGGGCAGCAGCGCGGACCAGTGCGCGTAGGCCGCCGCCGCGCCCCCGCCGTGCGGAAAGAGGAACAGCCGGGTAGGCGCCCCCGGCCGAGCCCCGGCCGGTCGGAACCAGCGCGCGGCGACCGACGTCCGATGATGGGCCATGAGCTCCCCTCGCGGTCGGCTGACCTGGCTGACGCTACGTGGTCGCTCCCGGCTCGGCCATCACCTGGGAGGTCATGGGCGCGGTGCTTCGTATCCATCCGCACCGCGCCTCGTTGTCACTGCGCTCGTTGTCACCGCGGCAGCGAGCGTCAGGTCGGATGGCGGGGGGCGGACGGTGCGACGGGTCGGTCTTGCTCTGGTGTCAGTGGGACTGATGGTCGCGGGGATGGGGAGCACGGCACGCGCGCTACCGGCGCAGCCACCCGCTCTGAGCGCGCCGATGGCCGTCGACGATCCCCTGCGGTACGCCCCGGTGGGTCGCCCCGGGCCGCCGTTGAGTGTGCCGGCCGCCGTGCTGGAGCGGAGCTTGGCATGCAGCCCGAACGTGGCGAACGCGGGGCGCAAGCCGGTGCTGTTGATCCACGCCACCTGGGTCGATCCTGTGATCAACTTTTCGTGGAACTACCAGCGGGCCTTCACCGCGGCCCACCGGCCGTACTGCCTGCTGACTCTGCCCCACCGCGGCACCAGCGACATCCAGGTCTCCGCGCAGTACGTGGTCTACGCGATTCGCGCCATGCACCAGCGTAGCGGACACAAGGTCGATATCGTCGGGCATGCCCAGGGCGGCATGATCGGCCGCTGGGCGACCCGGTTCTGGCCCGACACCCGACCGATGGTCGACGACATCGTCGGACTGGGGCCTTCCAACCACGGCTCCAACCCTGCGGTGTGCCAGCTGGCATGCCAGCCCGCGGTGTGGCAGCAGTCGATCGGGTCGCGGTTTCTCACCGCACTCAACGCTGGTCAGGAGACCTTCGCCGGGATCAGCTACACCGTCGTCTACACCCACCTCGACGAGTTCATCACCCCGAACCTGGACGACAACGGCCTGTCCTCGCTGCACACCGGCGCCGGTCGGATCAGCGATGTGGCCACCCAGGACATCTGCACGACCAACACCGCCGATCACCTCCTCCTCGGCACCTCCGACCCCGTCGCCTACGCCTTGGTCATCGACGCGCTCGACCACCCCGGTCCGGCCGACCCGGCCCGCATCGACAGAAGTGTCTGCACCCAGCTCCTGCAGCCCGGCGTCGACCCGGTCACGTTCCCGGCCTACGTCGCCGCAGGCTCCGTTTCCTTGGCCGTGGTGTTCGCCACGTACCCGCGAACACTCGCCGAGCCGCCGCTGATGCGCTACGTGTACCGCTGAGCATCCGCTCTCCCGCGAGCGGGCTGATAGGCGCCTGACGGCTGGCTGACGGAATACGCGGCCACACCGTGTGTGGACTTTACAAAACTTCTCCCCAGGTTTTGACTAGGTCTGGCGACATGCACGGTACAATAGAGGAGAGGTACCCGAAGTGGCCCAACGGGGACCGGTTTCATGGTCGGGTCATCACCCGCGCAGGTTCGAATCCTGCCCTCTCCGCCGCGCACCAGAGAATTGCTGGACATCGGAGAATCGCTGAACATCGGGAGTGGCGGAGGCAGCGGCCGTGGCGGGTTCGGTACCTACCCAGACGTCGGCTACCCAGTGGCTGGAATCCCTGCCGCGGTCGGATCGGCGGGATGCGCTGGAATCCCTCGTGGTGGCCGAGCTCAAGACCACGTTGCTGATGACGGCCGAGGACGAGCTGCCCAGAGAGCAGAGCTTTTTCGACCTCGGTCTCACCTCGCTGCGGCTGACCGAGGTCAAGCAGCGGCTCGACGCGCTACTCGGTCGCGCGATCAGCGCGAACTCGCTGTTCAACCAGCCCACCGTGGTAGCGCTGATCGACCAGCTGTGCGACGAGGTACTGCCCGAACTGTTCGCGGACCCGGCGCCGGACCTGAACCGTGCACCGCCCCCCGACCAGGCCGGCGCCGCGGACCCCACCCTGGTGAGCGATCTGCTGCAGAGTCTGTACCGGGTGTGACCGTCATGGCCGACCAGCCACCGCAGCATGAGCTCCTGCGGCAGCTCCTGCTGGAGAAATACGAACCGATCGCGATCGTCGGCATGGGGGTGCGTTTCCCCGGCGACAATAATACGTCCGCGGCGTTCGAGGAGTTTCTCCGAGCTGGTGGGTCCGGCATCGTGCCCACTCCGGAGGACCGCTGGGACAGCGCCGCCTTCTGGTCGGACACGGACGACGCGAAAGGGAAGGTACGGGCCGTCGGTGGTGGGTTCCTGCGCGACATCGACCAGTTCGACCCCCGGTTCTTCAACATCTCCCCCAAGGAAGCCGACTACATCGACCCCCAGCAGCGGCTGGTGCTGGAAACCGCCTGGGCGGCGCTTGAGGACGCCAATATCGATCCGACCGGGCTGCGGAACGGCAATGGTGCGGTGTACCTGGGTGTCGGCGCCATGGACTACCTGCTGGAGCTCGACGCTCTGCACCCCGGGGAACTGGGCAGCCACGTCGGCACCGGTACCGCGCACAGCGCCGTGTCCGGCCGGCTGTCGTACTTCCTCGGCTGGCGCGGTCCGTGCATCAGCATCGACACCGCCTGCTCCTCGTCGATGGTCGCGGTGCACCTGGCGGTGAACGGCCTGCGCGGCCGGGAATGCGACATCGCCTTGGCGGGTGGGGTCAACGCGATCCACCACCCCACCGCGTCCATCGTGTTCTCAGCGGCCGGGATGCTCGCTCCGGACGGACAGTGCAAGACCTTCGACGACGCCGCGGACGGCTACGCCCGCAGCGAGGGCTGCGGTGTCCTGGTGCTCAAGCGGCTCTCCGACGCCAAGCGGGACGGCGACACCGTGCTGGCCCTGGTCCGCGGCTGCGCGGTGCGCCAGGACGGGGAGAGCGCCGGCCTGACTGTGCCCAACGGCACCGCTCAGGAACAGGTCATGCGCGCCGCGCTCAGCCGGGCGATGCTGACGCCGGCCGACATCCACTACGTCGAGGCGCACGGCACCGGCACCCCGCTCGGAGACCCGATCGAGATGGGCTCGATCAACGACGTGTTCGTCGACTCGCACAGCCCGACGAGTCCGGTCGTCGTCGGGTCGGTCAAGACCAACCTCGGGCATATGGAGGTCGCGGCCGGAGTCGGCGGGATCGTCAAGACCGTCCTGCAGCTACGCTCCGGCACGGTCTACCCACACCGCAACCTGCACCACCCCTCCAGCCGGATCCCTTGGGACAACTACCCGGTCACCGTGCCGACCGAGTGCCGGCCATGGCCTGACGAGCCCCGGCGCGCGCTGGTCAACTCCTTCGGTTTCACCGGCACCATCGCCGCGGTCGTCCTGGAACAGGCACCACCCGGCCTCGAGGGCGCACCGGAGGGCGACACCCCACCAGAGGGTGGTGTGTTCACCCTGTCCGCGAAGAGCACCCGGTCGCTGCGCCGGCAGATCGCCCAGTACCAGCGGTTCCTGGCCGAGCACCCGGAGCACCCGATCGGCGACCTGTGCTTCACCGGCAATGTCGGACGGGCCCATCTGCCGCGGCGCATCGCCGGCTCGGTCCGGGACCGGTACGACCTGCTCACCCTGCTCGACGTCCACGCCGTCCGGCTGGAGCAGGACGCCGCCGGGGCCGGCGATATCCACAAGGTGGCGTTCCTGTTCACCGGGCAGGGCGCGCAGTACCCCGGCATGGCCGCCGTGCTCTACCGGCGTTATCCGGTGTTCCGACAGTGCTTCGACGAATGCGACCGGCTGTTCAAGCTGCACCTGGGCCGGTCCCTCACACCGATCGTGTTCGGCGAGACCGAGGATCCCGCGGCGGTCCACCAGACCCGGTACACCCAGCCGAGCCTGTTCGCGGTCGAGTACGCCACCGCCCGGTTGTGGCTGTCCTGGGGAGTCCGGCCCAGCGCGCTGATCGGGCACAGCATCGGCGAGGTCGTCGCGGCGACCGTAGCCGGACTGTTCGCTCTGGAGGACGCGGTCGTGCTGGTGGCCATCCGGGCACGGTTGATGCACTCGGTGTCGGCCCCGGGTGGGATGGTCGCGGTGCGGGCCGCCCCGGAGGACGTGACGCCGCTGCTGGCGGCGTACCCGGATCTGGGCGTCGCCGCAGTGAACGCCCCGCGGCAGTGCGTCCTGTCCGGTGGTCGCGGCTCGCTGGCCGAGGTCGTCGCGACGCTGACCGACCGTGGCATTCGCAGCACCTCGCTGGCGGTGTCGCAGGCCTTTCACTCGCCGTTGATGGCCGAGGTACGCGAACCCTTCCGGGACGCGATCAAGGACATTCGGTACAGCGAGCCCGAACTGACGCTGATCTCGACACTGACCGGTGAGGTCGCTCGGTTCGCCGAGCTCGCCAGCCCCGACTACTGGGTGCGCCAGATCAGCGACCCGGTGAACTTCGCGGCCGGTATGCGCACCATCGAGCAGCGCGGTCGACATGTGTGCATCGAGATGGGGCCGGGTGAGGAGCTGACCGCGCTGGGCAAGCGCTGCGTGCGCGCCGCCGAGCACCTCTGGCTGCCCAGCGCAAAGCGCACCGACACCGACGGCACGGTGATCCGCCGCGCGCTGGCCCAGCTCTACACCGCCGGGCTGCCGGTGTCCTGGACCGGCTACCACCAAGGCCGCCCCGGCCGCAAGATCGCGCTGCCGAGCTACGCCTTCGACCGCAAACGGTACTGGCTGCCGACCTCCGGTGTCCGGCGCGGCCAGGGTGTCCGGCGCGGCCAGGGTGTCGCGCCGGTCCCGGAGCAGCCTCACCACCCGCTGCTGGGCCGGGAGGTGTCCGCCGGGGACGGGGTGCGCGAGTTCGCCACCCAGCTCGGACCCGATCAGCCTGGCTACCTGCGTGACCACGTCGCGATGGGGCAGCTGGTCGTGCCGGCTGCGGTGTATCTGGAGACGCTCCTGGCGCTGCAGGACGAGGTGTACGGCGAGACGGGCCGCCCGATCGACGACCTGCGCATCAACCAGGCGCTGCTGCTCAGCGAGAACCAGCTGACCGAGGTCCGGACTCGGCTGCGCCCGCAGCCGGACGGCCGGGCCACCGCGGAGGTCCTCAGCGTGATGCCCGGGCCGCACGGTCCGATCGAACGGTGCCACCTCACGGCGACGTTCGGAGCCCGGCCGCTGCCGGTCCAGCGACTGACCGAACTGATGACGGGGCTCAGCACGCGGGGCGCCGCCTCGGCCGGCCCGGGCAAGGAGCTCCGGGCCGAGCAGCTGTACGCCCACCTCGTCGACCTGGGTATCGCGTACGGCCCGGCGTTCCAGCGGGTGCGCCGGGTCACCACACACGGGGCGGTGGCCATCGGTGAGCTCCGCGCCGAACGCCCCGCCACCTACGAGCACCTGCCACCCACCGTGCTGGACTGCGCGCTGCAAACGGTTGCGGCGCTGGCCGACACCGACGAGCCGTATCTGGCGGTGCGGGTCGGCACCTGCCAGCTCCTCCGCAAGCCCAGAGGCGCCGAGCTGCGCTGCCTCGCGCGGCTGCGCCCGGCTGAGCCTGACGAGTTCGCCGATGCGGAATACGCGGCCGACCTGATGCTGCTCGACGGCGACGACCCGATCTTCGTACTACGCGGCCTGGGCTACAAGCGGGTCGCCGGCATACCGGTGGCGCACACCGCACGGCGGAGTGATCTGGCCGCGCTGCGCGTCCAGTCGCCAACCGAGCGGGAGGCCACCATCACCGCCCTGCTGTGCGCCATGATCGCCGATGCGCTGCATCTGGACCCCGAGGAGATGGAGGTCGACGCCCAGTTCGTCGAGCTCGGCCTGGATTCGCTGGCCGCGGTGGCCCTGAAGAACAGCCTGGAGACCGCCTGGGGGGTTCCACTGGCCGCGTCGGTCACCTTCGACCATCCCTCCGTCCGGCTGCTGGCCAGGTTCCTCGACCGGCAGCTGGCACCTGAGGCCTAGCTCGGATGCGGGACACCATGAGGCAGACAGGTGACGAGGAGGCCCGCCACACGCCGCACACGCTCGCCGCGAGCATCGCGCGGCAAGCCACCCTGCGACCGGGCCGGGTGGCCATCAGCTGCCAGGGCCGCGAGGTGAGCTACGAGCGGCTGCACCGGGAGAGCAGCCGGACCGCGCACGCCCTGCGGGCGGCCGGTCTCAGCCCAGGAGACCGGGTCGCCTACCTGGGTAAGGAGTCCGAGCACTACTACGAGATCGTGTTCGGCTGCGCCAAGGGCGGCTTCATCATGGTCCCGGTCAACTGGCGGTTGACCCCGGGCGAGGTCGACCACATCGTGCGCGACTCCGGTACCCGGCTGCTGTTCGTCGAGCGGGAGCTCGCCGGTGTCGCCGAGCAGATCGGGCCATCGCTGCCCACCCTGCGCACCGTCGTCGCGCTGGACTCGGCGCAGGACCGCGCCGCCGGGTTCCTGGCCTGGAAGGCCGACCAGCCGGACACCGACCCGGGCCGGATCGCCGACCCCGCCGACCCGGTCGTGCAGATCTACACCAGCGGCACCACCGGCCTACCCAAGGGTGTGGTGCTGCCCAACCGCACCTTCTTCACCTTCGCTGCGGCGATGGCCGAACACGGCCTGGACTGGATGGACTGGCGGCCCGAGGACATCAGCCTGATCTCGCTGCCGGGGCTGCATATGGCCGGCCTGTCCTGGGCCATGCATGGCTTCGCCGCCGGCGTGACGAACGTGGTCATGCGGATGTTCGTCAGCCAGGAGGCCCTGGAGCTGATCGACCGGCTCGGCGTCACCATCACCTTCGTGGCGCCGGCCATGCTGCAGATGCTGCTCACCGAGCCGACCGCCGACCCGGCCGGTTTCCGGTCGCTGCGCAAGGTGGTCTACGGCGGCTCGCCGATCTCGCAGAGCCTGCTGCGGCAGTGCCTGGACGTGATCGGCTGTGAGTTTCTGCAGATCTACGCCAGCGCTGAGACCGGCACCGTGGCGACATGCCTGCCACCGGCTGACCACTACCCGGACAGCCCACTACTCGGGGCGGCCGGCAAGACATACCCGGGCGTCGCGGTGAAGATCGTCGACGGGACCGGTAGAGTGCTGCCCGCCGGCGAGGTCGGGGAGATCTGCGTCCGGACACCGGCCCGCATGCTGGAGTACTGGCGGCTGCCGGAAGCCACTGCGCAGACACTCGTTGACGGCTGGGTCCACACCGGTGACGCCGGCTACCTCGATGACGACGGGTACCTGTTCATCGGTGACCGGATCAAGGACATGATCATCGTGGCCGGTCAGAACATCTACCCCGCTGAGGTGGAAGACGCGCTCAGCAGGCACCCGGCGGTGGCGGACGTGGCGGTCATCGGCATCCCGGACGAGCGATGGGGGGAGGCCGTCCACGCCTGCGTGGTGCTCCGGCCGAACGCGCACGCCACTGCGCGCGAACTCATCATGTCACTCAAAGGACGGCTGGCCGACTTCAAGGTTCCCACCAGCTACGACTTCGTCGAGAGCCTGCCGCGCAACCCGACTGGGAAAATCCTGCGCCGCGCCCTGCGCGACCCGTTCTGGCGCCATCTGGGTCGCCAGGTCAACTAGCGTCAGACTCCGTTGCGCCATCCGACCAGATGCGGCAGGCCGAATCCGTCAAGTATACGAGCGAGGTCGATCACATGAATGATTCCGCAGGTGTCAACGTACCTCAGTCCCCTCCGCTGGAGACCGTGCGGCAGGCGCTGGAGAAGTACTCGGACAACCCGAGCGCGTTCCTGGCTCTCAACAGTGGAAACAGCTACTTCACCGTGCCCGGACTGGACGGGGTGATAGCCTACCGTCGTTCCGGACGGTACCTGGTCCAGTTCGGCGGCGCGTTCGCCGCAGAAGTCGGCTATGCGCAGCTGCTGGACCGGTTCCTCCAGTACGCCCGGTCGCGGCGGCGCAAGGTGGTCGCCGTTCAGTTGCAAACCTACGATCTCGGATACTACGCGGAGCGAGGGTTCACGACCAACCAGATCGGTTCCTCATATATGGTGGATCTGTCCACCTGCACGCTGCGCGGATCCAGGTTCATGCAGCTGCGCAACAAGATCTCCCGTGCGGTGCGTGCCGGGCTCACCGTGCGGGAGGTCGACCAGACCCGGTGGCCTGAGCAGATGGCTGCCCTGGACGCCCGATGGTTGCGCAGCAAGGGTAAGCACGCGAAGCCGTTGGAGTTCCTGGTCGGCGAGTACGGCGGTTCAGCTCAGCAGCACCGTCGGCTGTTCATCGGGTTGCTGGGCCAGGAGCTGGCCGGTTACATCTCCTACTCACCGGTGTACGGTGACCGGCCAGGTTGGCTGCACGATCTGAGCCGTCGCCTCCCGGACGGGCCGCCCGGGATAATGGAGGCGATCAACAAGACCGCCATCGACACGTTCCAGGCCGAGCACGTGCCATGGTTGCACTTCGGCTTCACTCCCTTCACCGGGCTCGACCCCGAGCTGGAGGCCGGCTCACACAGCCGCTGGTTCCGCTGGCTGGTCCACCAGCTCGGAGCCCATGGCGAGTCGGTCTACCCGGCCAAGACTCAGCTCGCCTACAAAAATAAGTGGAACCCGGTGGCGCTGCCCGAGTACATCGCTTTCTCGCACGGCGCCGGTATCAGTGGCTTCCTTCAGGTCTTCCGCGTGGCGAACGCCTTATGAGAAGTGATGGAGGTGGCACCTCCGCACACTGTGACAGTCCTGTCCCAGATCTCACGGACAGTGACATCAAGTACGTGGCAGCTGCCCCGCCCGGACCTCGAGGCGGTGTCTGCGCACGAAACTGAGCGGGGGTCATGGGATGCGTGCACCGAGGTCTCATTGAGGCGCCCCTTTGAGGATGGCGCGCAGTCTTGCCTGGAGCAGTGGAGACGGTTCCATGCCGAGCTCCTCCACCAGTTGGTTACGTACCTGGTTGTACACCTGCACGGCCTCAACCTGGCGCCCGACTCGATACAACGAAATCATCAACAGTTCGATGATACGCTCCCGCCACGGGTGCATGTGGGCCGCCGCCTTCAGCTCGCTGATCACACTTGAAGACACTCCGCGCGAGGTAGCGAGCAGAAAGCGGTCTTCGAGTGCGGAAAGTCTGCGATCCTCCAGTCGGAGCGTGGCGCTCCGACTGATCGCCCCATCGATGACACCCTGCAACGGAGGACCTTTCCACAGCGCCAGCGCACGCTCAAGCAGAGACAGTGCGTACGCTTGGTCGGTCCGCATCTCGGCCTGCGCCTTGTTCACCAAGCTCTCGAAGACATGCGCGTCAACCTCGCACTTGTCGACGTCGAAACAGTACCCCGTCGGCCTGGTGAGCAGTCGACACGCGACGTCCTGCTCACCGAAATTCTCCTTGAGGGTTCCCCGCAACCTCATGACCGAGGCCTGTAACGCGTTATCGACGTTGATCGGTACATTGTCCCCCCAGAGCCCATCACAAAGCTGATCTTTGGTCATCGTCTCTGCGGCGTTGACGAGAAGGAGGGCCAGC
This sequence comes from Pseudonocardiales bacterium, assembly GCA_019243635.1. Lineage (GTDB taxonomy): Bacteria > Actinomycetota > Actinomycetes > Mycobacteriales > Pseudonocardiaceae. The sequence continues at coordinate 19,713 of JAFAUB010000049.1, read as the reverse complement.
AACGTCCGCTGGCGCGCCCCCCGTATAGCGACGATTCCATTAGCTCCAAGCATCTCGACAGGGCCTAATATTTGGAAGCGCACGGATTACCCCTTCAACAACGAACGAAAGCGCTGACACAACCCAATCCTCGCGAATCTTTCCACTGTCCGAACCAAGGAACCGACCACTCGGGAGCGCACTCTTTCTCGGACGAACGAGCCTCACAACAACCGACATCGGAACGCTCGACCACGTCCAGCGCCCAGGTCCGGCCGCAGCCGACTTCGGATCCGGCTATGCCGCGACCGAGGCCCGCCAACGCACCAGTCCGGGCGTCGCCGGTGGCGTAGTCGCTCTCGTGACCGCCCCCGTCCCGCTGCGACCGCGCCGCTTCATGCCCGCCACCATGGGACGAAAGGGATGACTCCACCCCAACCCCGGTTACGGGTGAAACTCGACCGAACACGCCGAAAACGACCTGAAAGACGATCACAAAGACCACAACCCCCGTCGCGCCCGCACTATCCCCTCAGCGATGACACTCCAAAGAGGGTCCAGTACCCGGGTACGATACACTGACGCACGATTTCGAGTGCAATCGTTGCATTGGCGAAGAGCCGCCAGACCCAACCGTGGTCGGCGCCCGCCCAGACGCGAACCCCTCAAGCAACAGTGAGAATTGATCTTCGGACTCACTGGTTGATCTTCTGGTGTTCATTTTGGGGCTGCGAACGGACTGAGACCCGAGTATCGTTTCGCCTACCCTTGACATCGCATAGGCTCAGGCCTCCGGAATCGAGCTGGAGAGCCCTGTTTCAATCCTCGTGACCGACCACCGGCTCTCCACCATCCGAACCGTCGGCCGCGATCATGCCCGATCACGCCCGCATCGCTGCCTCAGGCAGCCACCACGAGCCGGCCACCATATTCCCGGGTACCTCCGATAGGCGCGAAGCGGAACGTATAGGATAGACGTGAGACCACGAGTCCTCGGTGCGACGTGGTGAGTCGAAGGCCGTTGCGGGATGCGGCCGGCGGACTAGGGTCGCCGGGGTGCCCGAAGACATGTCAGCTCCGCTGATGGACCTGCCCGGCGTGGGGGAAGCCGTCGCGCGGGTCCGCGACGCGGTGAGCGCGGTACACCGGCACCCGGCTAACCAGCGCCGCTGGCCGGCCACCGCAGCCGAGGCGGCGGTGCGCGCGGCCCGGGCTTCGGCCGCGCTGGACGGTGGTAGCACCACAGTGGCCGGCGACGGGTCGGTGCGCGACCCGGTGCTGGCCGGCGCGCTGCGGGTGGCGCAGGCGCTGGGGGGGATGCTGGGCACCTGGCGGCGGGCTCCGCTGCAGACCCTGGCCCGGTTGCACGTGCTCGCCGCAGCCGACCTGGCAGCTGAGCCGCAGCTGGGACGGCCGGACCCGTCGCTCGACATCACCGCCCGGCTCGACCAGCTGGCCCAACTGGTCACCGAAGGTAGTCGGGTCGCGGCACCGGTGCTCGTCGCGGTGGTGCACGGCGAGCTGCTGGCGCTGGCACCGTTCGCGCGGGGCAACGGCGTGGTCGCCAGAGCCGCAGCCCGGCTCACCGTCGTGTCCAGCGGGCTGGACGCCAAGGGACTGGTCGTGCCGGAGGTCGCTCATCTGCGCCGTGAGCGGGAGTACCGGGCGGCCGCGGCCGGCTTCGCAAGCGGTGGCGCGGCGGGGGTAGGAAGGTGGATCCTGCACTGCTGCACCGCGCTGACCGCAGGAGCGCGGGAAGCCCTCGCGATCGCCGACGCGGCGGCGGGGGGAGAGTGACGGCGGCGCTACCGGAAACCCATCAGAAGGCCTCCAGCAGCGCCGCAGTCCGCACGGACCGCCGGGGTACCAAGCGTGCAACTCGTGTCGCACCCAACGGCGTCTCGGCGCCCGTGTCCCCAGAGGACCCGGCACGCAGACCCTTGACGACAAGCCTCCCGCGGCGTGCTGCGCGTGGGGTGCCCGGCGTCCGTGCACGGAGCCCTAGCTGGGGTGGACGGTACTTCTCTGCCGCACCGCCCCTGGCCTGCTAAAGGTCCGTGCCGTCATGTCTACTCCGTGACCGCGGGCACAGCAAGAGGCCCGATCAGGACACCACTGCGACTACTCTTCGCACAAACCTCCAGCAAGGACCACCCGTTGGAGGTAGGCGAAGACCCGTTGAGCCGAGTCGGCTCACCGCTGCCGCCGCCGCAGTCCGTACCATGCAACGCCGGCTGCGGCCACCGCTCCCAACCCCACGGCCGCAGCGATCTGGGCGCCGGAGGGCGCCGGGATCCGGGTCCGCAACGACACCGGGTTGGAGAACGCGAGCACCGGCCAGCCCCGCTGGAGCGCCTCCCGGCGCAGCCCCCGGTCCGGGTTCACCGCCGTCGGGTGGCCGACCGTCTCCAGCAGCGGCAGATCCGTGATCGAGTCAGAGTAGGCGTGACAGCGTTGCAGGTCGTAACCCTGCTTCTCGGCTAGCTGCCGCGCGGCGAGTGCCTTGTTCTCTCCAGCGCAGTAGAACTCCACCCCGCCGGTGTACCGACCATCGTGAGTCACCATGCGGGTGGCCAGAGTATGCGTCGCGCCGATCATCTTGGCGATCGGCTGCACCACCTCCGCTCCCGAGGCCGACACCACGACGATGTCCTCGCCACGCCGGCGGTGCGCGGCGATCAGCTCGGTCGCCTCGGCGTAGACCAGCGGGTCCACCACGTCGTGCAGGGTCTCCTCGACGATCGACGTCACCTGGGCGACGTCCCAACCGGCGCACTGGGCGGTGATGTGCGCGCGCATCCGCTCCATCTGCTCGGCGTCGGCCCCGGCCAGCAGGTACATGAACTGGGCGTAATTGCTCTTGAGCACCGCCCGCCGGTTGATCAAACCTTCGTGGAAGAACGCTCGGGAGAACATGAACGCACTGGACTTCGCGATGATGGTCTTGTCCAAGTCGAAGAATGCCGCGACGCCCGAGGAGCCCGGGCCAGAAGAGCTCACGGCGCGCAGCATAGGAGGCAACGCCCGTGGTCGGACGAGCCCCATGGTTCGACGTGCCGGCCGATCGACGCACGAGATTCCGGCAACGACACCGACCACGACCGGCGGTCGCCGCCCCTGGAGTGGGGCCGGGGGGTATGCTTGCTCATCCGGTTGGTGAAGCCGGAGGAATGTCAACCCGACCCCCCTGGGCTGACATTCTCTGGCGACCCCCGTCTCCTGGCGGGGGTCGTCCCGGGTCCGAACTCCTCATCGCTGCGCCATTCAGCCCGCTTTACACGATTCAAGCCGGCTGCGCCATCCGCCCGCACACGGCCATCCACATCATCCCCGCTGTCCACATGTTGATCATAAGGTGCTGGCCCGGCCGGCCCCGGCTAGCTGACAGTGACACCGAACGCCCCGGGCAGCACGGGGCCGGGAGCCGCGGGGGCGACAGTGGGTACAAGCGGTGGACACCCAACCACCCGACGTCCAGTAATGATCATGACACCGGGTGGGCTGGCCGACGAGGTCGCCCGGCTCGCGGCGGCGGCGGGGTGCGATCCGCACCGGGTCACCGACCTCGGGGCGGTTCGGGAACAGTGGAACCACGCCCCGCTGCTCCTGCTGGACATCGAAGCGGCCACGGCTAACGCCGGCGCCGGCCTACCTCGCAGAGACGGAGTAGTGATCGTCTCTGCGGACGGTGATCCGAACACTTGGCGGTGCGCGGTCGCGGTGGGTGCCCAGCACGTAGCCGTGCTGCCGGATGCGGAAACCTGGCTGGTGGGCGCGTTGGCCGACGCGAGCCAGGCGCCGGCCGACCCGGGACGAGTGCTGGCGGTGCTCGGCGGGCGCGGTGGCTCCGGGGCGTCGGTGTTCGCGACCGCCGTCGCGGTGGCGGTGGCCGAGTCAGGACGCCACGCCATGCTGGTCGACTGCGACGCGCTGGGCGGCGGCCTGGACCTCGCGCTGGGCGCCGAGAACACGGACGGGCTGCGCTGGTCCGGGCTCGCCCTGGGCGGCGGCCGCGTGCCGGCCTCGGCACTGCACGCGGCACTGCCCACGCCACACCTGGGCAGCCGGGGCGGGCTCACGGTGTTGTCCTACGGTCGATCGGACTACGGCCGGGACGGGCCAGAACCAGACGGGGTGGCGGTGCGCACGGTGTGCGGCGCCGGACGCCGCGCCGGGGAGACGGTGGTGTGCGATGTGCCCCGGCATCCCTGCGAGCCGGGTACCGCAGCGTTGGAGAGCGCGGATCTGGTGGTGCTGGTCGTGCCGGCGGAGGTGCGGGCCTGCGCGGCGGCGGCGACGGTGGCGGCGCGCGTGCTGCGCTACGGGGTTGCGCTGCAGTTGGTGGTGCGGGGACCGGCACCGGGTGGGATCACTCCCAGCGACGTCAGCCGGGCCCTGGACCTTCCCCTGCTCGCCGCCATGCGGCCGCAGCCCGGGTTGGCCGGTGCACTGGATCGCGGTGCGGTGCCGGGCCGCTCCCGGGGACCGCTGGCCACCGCCGCCCGCCAGGTGCTGGCGGTCCTCGACGGCTCCGGCCGGTCGCGGGGCGGGGCGGCGTGATGACGCCCGAGCACCAGACCGGCACCGGTGCGGCCCCGATGCTCTCAGGACAGCTGGTCGACCGGGTGCGGCACCGGCTGGCCGCCGCCGGCGCCGCCGTCACTCCGAGCGCGGTAGCGGCCGCGGTGCGGGCCGAGTCCGATGGTGTGCTGGCCGATCTGCAGGTGCTCTCGGCACTGCGCGAGCTTCAGCAAGAGCTCGTCGGAGCCGGCCCGCTGGAACCGCTGCTGGCCGATCCGGACACCACCGACGTGCTGGTCAACGCGCCCGAGGAGGTATGGGTCGAGCAGGCCGGGGAGCTGCGTCGCACCGAGGTGCGCTTCGCCGACACCGATGCGGTGCGCAGGCTGGCCCAGCGGTTGGCACTGGCCGCGGGGCGCCGACTGGACGACGCCTCGCCCTACGTCGATGCTCCGCTGCCCGGCGGAGTCAGGCTGCACGCCGTGCTGGCGCCGGTCGCCACCGGCTGCACCTGCATCTCGCTGCGCGTACTGCGTCCGACCACCCACGGGCTGGATGCGCTGCAGGAGGTGGGCAGCGTGTCGCCCGAGGCTGGTGGACTGCTGCGGGCCATCGTCGCCGCGCGGCTGGCCTTCCTCGTCGTCGGCGGCACGGGTAGTGGAAAGACCACGTTGCTCGCCGCGTTGCTGGGTTGCGTACCCGCCGGCGAGCGGATCGTGTGCGTGGAGGAAGCGCCCGAACTCGCGCCGGGGCACCCGCATGTCGTCCGGTTGACCGCCCGGCAGCCCAACGTCGAGGGAGCTGGTGAGGTGACGCTGCGCGACCTGGTGCGCCAGGCGCTGCGGATGCGGCCGGACCGCCTGGTGGTCGGGGAGGTGCGCGGGGCGGAGGTGTGTGAGCTGCTCGCCGCACTCAACACCGGGCACCAGGGGGGTGCCGGAACCCTGCACGCGAACTCCCCCGCCGAGGTGCCCGCTCGGCTGGAAGCGCTGGCCGCGCTGGGCGGCATGGCGCGCCACGCATTGCACAGCCAGCTCGCCGCCGCCGTGCACGTGGTGCTGCACGTGGTGCGACGCGACGGGGCGCGAAGACTGGCCGCCGTCGGTGTGCTGGAGCGCGATGACGACCTGGTTCGCGTGCTCCCCGCCTGGCAGGACGGGCGCTGGGGACCGGGGCGGCGGCGCCTGCACGATCTGCTCTACGGCGCGCATCTCGTCGGCTCGGCCGACGGCCAAGGCGGGGGTGTGGCGTGCTGAGCCTCGCGGTAGCCACGCTGGCGGCCGGGGCGCTGTGCTGGCCTGCCGAGGTGGGCCGCAGCCGACTCACCGAGCTGCGCCGCCGAGGGCTGCGAACCCAGATGGCCGCTGCCGGAAGAAGTTGGACCGCGCGGCGTTGCGGTCTGCTGCCGCTGGCCCTGGCTGCGGGGATCGGTGCGCTGCTGGCCGGCCCCGGTGGCTCGCTCGCCGCCGCCATGGTGACCGGCACCGCCACCGCGCGCTGGCGGGCCGGCCGGGACCGCCGGGCCACAGCCACGGCAGCCACTGGGTTATCCGATGCACTCGGGGTACTGGTGGCGGAACTGCGCGCCGGGGCACATCCCGGCGACGCGGTCAGGGCGGCCGCCGACACCCACGCCGACAGTCCCACCGAAGTGTCCCCCAACGTGCCCACCGACGTCTTCCGGGCACTGTCCGCGGCGGCCGCTGCGGCCGCCCTCGGTGGCGACGTCCCGGCGGTGCTGCGCAGCGCGGGTCCCGCATCGTTGCGCTCGTGGTTGGGCCGGCTTGCCGATGCATGGTCGCTGGCCGACCACTACGGGATTCCGCTCGCGGACCTGTGTGAGGCGGTCCGTTCCGATACCGAGCATCGGGTGCGCTTCGCCGCCGAGGTGCAGGCACGGCTCGCCGGTCCCCGAGCGACCGCATCGGTGCTGGCCGGGCTGCCGCTACTCGGGCTGGCGCTGGGCCACGCGTTGGGTGCCGCTCCGTTGCACGTGCTGTGTGAGACCCCGGTGGGCCAGGTTCTTCTGGTGATCGGCACAGCTGCGGTCTGCGTCGGCGTGCAGTGGAGCGCGCGGCTGGTGTCCGGGGCGGTGCCGGCATGACAGCGCAACTGTTGGCGATGCTGCTGGTGGCGGGGGCGCTGGTGATGGCGCCCGGTCCGGCGGTGCCCCGATCAAGGTTGCGGTCGAGGTTACCCCGGCCGGTCCCGGCTGCCCGTGCAGACCCAACCACAGACTCACCCTCGGGCACCCGCTGGGTGAGTGGGCGCGGGGTGATTGGGCGCTGGGTGATTGGGCGCTGGGTGATTGGGCGCTGGGTGATTGGGCGCTGGGTGATTGGGCGCTGGGTGATTGGGCGCGGGATCACTCAGCGTGGGGTCACTCGGTGGGCACGACGCGGCACCGGCACCGGCACCGGCGTCGAGTCGCTGGCACTGGCCGGGGCGTGGGAGCTGCTCGCGGCCTGCCTGCGGGCCGGGATGCCCGTCCCGGTGGCGGTGCGCGCGGTCGCCGAGGGGCTCGACGCGCCAGCCGGGCCCGCGCTGCGCCGGACTGCGGAACTGCTCGCCCTGGGCGCTGACCCCACGCAGGCCTGGCGGCCCGCCCTGGAATGCACCGCGACGGCGCGGTTGGCGAAGGCCGCCCGACGCAGCGGTCGCAGCGGCAGCGCACTCGCCGAATCGCTCGTCAGGCTGGCCGCGGAGGTGCGAGCGGGAGCCCGAGAGCGATCCGAAGCCCGAGCGCAGCGGGCCGGGGTGCTTATTGCGGCCCCGCTGGGGCTGTGCTTCTTGCCCGCCTTCCTCGCGATCGGCGTCGTGCCGGTGCTGATCGGACTGGCCGCTGGCCTGGTGCGGCAGTGGTGAGACAGATTGTTCGCGTGCCCAACCGGTGTTTTCCCAGACAGACAGGAGTTGACCGATGACGATCGAATGCAGCGTGGCGACACGACGGTGGCGGCTGGTGGTTGCCCGCCTGGCCGGTGCGGTGGGCGGCGAGGCCGGCATGAGCACTGTCGAGTACGCGATCGGGACGATCGCCGCAGCGGCCTTCGCGGCGGTCCTCTACAAGGTGGTGACCGGCGACACGATCGTCGGCGCACTCAACGATTTGGTGCAGCGGGCGCTGTCGGTGAAGTTTTGATGGCTCCCGTCGGCCGAGCCGACAAAACGCCTCCCGGCGACCGGGGCATGGTCACCGTGGAGGCGGCGCTCGCCCTGTGCTCGCTGGTCTTCGTACTCGCCCTGGTGCTGACCGCAGTGTCGGCGGTGGCCGCGCAGTTACGCTGCGTCGATGCCGCTCGGGAGGCGGCCCGGCTGACCGCGCGAGGTGAACAGGACCGCGCCGAGGAACTCGCCCGGCGGATCGCCCCGCACGACGCGGTGGTAACGGTGACCGTCCGTGGTGACGAGATCACCGCCCGAGTGTCGGCGAATCCGGTGGCGGGGCTGTTGCCCGGGATCGAAGTCGGGGCCGAGGCGGCAGCGGTACTGGAACCGGCGGTACTGGAACCTGGAAACGTGCCATGACGGCATGCGTCGATGGCGACCGGGGTGTGGCCACGGTGTGGGCGGCCGGAGCCATCGCGGTGCTGGTCAGCATGGCGGTGTTCGGGTTGCGCCTTGGTGAGGCGGTGGTCGTCCGCCATCAAGTCGAGTCGGCAGCTGATCTGGCCGCGCTGGCGGGAGCCGGGCAGGTTCTCGCCGGTGAGCAGTACACCTGCACCCAGGCCCGCCGAGTCACCGACCGGATGCGGGTACAGCTGGTGTCCTGCCGGACACTCGGCTGGGACGTGCTGGTAGACGTGACAGCGCAGCCGGGCGGGTGGCTTAGTGGTCTAGGTGCGGCGACCGGCCGAGCACGCGCTGGGCCGGCCGCCACACCCGGAGACTTTAGCCCTGACGGTTTCCGTGAACAGCAAGCGCCGGGTCGCTCATCCTATGACACCAAGGAGCCATTCGGAGAATTTTCCGCATTGGCCGTTGTTGAGCAAATCAGGCAAGACGACGGAAGGAGCGAGGGAAGCTTCCTAGCCGGTGGTGCGCTCGATGCAAGCGCCACGCTCGGGTACATCGGCGCATCAACGGGTCGGCTCGGCTAGGGATCCTTGGTCGCTAGTCACGAGCTCGGCGGAACCTGGACCCGCCACCAGCCGGTGATCACACCCGCTGAACTCACTGGGTGGGCAGCATCAAACACGCGACACTTGATTTCGCGAACTCACCAGTTCCGTACCCGAGCTTGACAGACAGACCATCCAAGGACTCCACAGCTCGGAGTGCCAGACTGTAGCGAACACTTTTCGACGCCGTTGTACAGTAGCAGCTCAGGCAGACGAGGATGAGGGACACGTGACACGTCATTTCTCGCCGTGAAGACGCTAGTTACCGTGGCCGCGAGCATTGTCACGAATACGAATCCGGCAAGTTCTGGCAGGTACGCTGTGGTGTCGGCGACCACTGCCACCAAGGACACGAACGTGGCATTCCGCGCAGTGAGGGTAGCCGGCCTCAGACAGTCGCGGGTCACCGACGTTACCAAGGAGATCGAAAGCAGGTGGACTCGGTGGCCTACTTGTGGTTTAATTCTCCCATGCGGGATAACGATGGTCGAAAGCTGGATCACGCCACACTGGAAGCGATTCGGGTTCGGGCGTGCGAGCAAATCGAGGACGGCGCCCGGGCAGAGGATGTCGCGGCCAGTCTCGGCTTCAACCGATCGACGGTTTTCGGGTGGGTCGCGGCGTACCGAGAAGGCGGCGCGGAGGCCTTGCGGGCGAACCCTGTTCCGGGGCGCCCACCGAAACTCACTCGGGCGCAGACGAGAATGCCGTTCACCATGATCGCCGGTTCGAACCCGGCGCGGTATCAACTGGACTTCGCGCTATGGACCCGTGATCTGGTGAGGCAGGTCATCGCCACACGGTTCGGTGTCGAGCTCTCAGTCAGCTCGGTGGGACGGATCCTCCGAGGAGTCGGGATGTCACCACAGCGCCCGCTACACCGGGCCACCCGACAAGACCCCGAGCGGGTGGCCCGCCGGCGTGCTGAGCAGTACCCAGCGATCCGAGACGAAGCCGCGCGGGTTGGCGCCACCGTGTACCTCGCCGATGAGACCGCCCTGCGCTCGGACTACCACTCCGGTACCACGTGGGCACCGATCGGACAGACACCGATCGTGGTGACCACCGGCACCCGACACTCGATCAACATGATCTACGCGGTCACCGCCAAGGGGGCGATACGCTTCACGACCTTCACCGGAGAAATGAACGCCGACGTGTTCATCACCTACTGCTGCGAGCTGCTCCATGATGACGGCGGTATCGTCTTCCTCGTCATCGACGGACACCCTGTCCACCGCTCCCGCGCGGTCAAAGACTCGCCGCCTCAACCCAAGGCAGGCTTCGCCTGTTCTTTCTCCCACCCTACTCACCGGATCCCAATCCCGATGAATGAGTCTGGAAGAACGTCGAACATGACCGTGTCGGCAAGACCGCCATCACGTCCTTCAACGACCTGCGCGACAAAGCTGAATCCGCGCTCCCGCGCCCCCAACGCTTACCCGAGCTTGTTCGCGCATTCTTCAGGACCCATGCCTCAGCTACATCAAGTAACCCGGCTAGTCGGTCTAGCTACTTTCGATCGCCTTAGTAACCGAAGATCACGACTTGGTCGATGCTGTTGTGGATGTAGGCGGAGCCCGAAACACCGGGTCTCGGTGACGGTCGTCGACTCATCCACAGGCGGTTCCTGCCCGGTGAACAGTTCGACGGCACGCCGCACGACCCGGCGGTGCTCCTGCTTGTCCCGCGTGATCCACCAACGCATCCGCCGATGCTCCAGCGTGTCGTAGATGCCCTCCAGGTCGAGCATCCGCCCGGCCTCGGCCAACGCCTCCCGATAATCCCCGGCCGAGCTCCCCGCAGTACTCCGGGTGCAACGATGCGCGGATTTCACGAGGCTCGGCACCGGGCAACGGAGGTAGCGCCGGTCTTCCAATCGCGGCGGGAGAGGACATGGTCACACGATAGCCGGCGGGCACGTGGCGATATGCGGCGAGGATACAGCGGCTCCCGCATCGTTGCGGATCGGTCCCTGGCTGGGCCTCAGCGATCCTTATCGCGAGTACATCCTCAGCTGCGCAGTGCGGCGAGCACGGCGTCGAGCACGGTGATCGCGCCGACCTTGTCCAGTGGGTCGTTGCCGTTACCGCATTTGGGCGACTGCACGCAGGAGGGGCAGCCCACCGGGCACTCGCATGCAGCGATGGCATCTCGGGTCGCCGTGAGCCAGGGTCGCAGCGCGGCGTGAGCCCGGTCGACGAACCCGGCGCCACCGGGATGCCCGTCATACACGAAGACCGTCGGCTCTTCGGTATCCGGGTGCCGCACGGTGGAGACGCCACCGATGTCCCACCGATCACAGGTGGCGAGCAGCGGCAGCAGGCCGATCGCGGCGTGCTCGGCGGCGTGCAACGCCCCGGGCCACGCGGCTGGGGCCAACCCGGCGGCCTCGAGCGACTCCTCGCGGACCGTGAACCACACCGCCCTGGTGCGCAGCGTGGACGGCGGCAGCTCCACCGGCACAGCGTCGAGCACCTGGCCCGAGGGCAGCCGCCGCAGGTAGCCCACCACCCGCGAGGTCACCTCCACCTCGCCCAGCGCCACCGACACCCCGCCCGACCGCAGCGCCCCCAGCACCGATACCACGCGGATGTCGGTGGTGGAGCGAGCCGAGGTATGCCACTGCGGCTCCTCGGCGTGCACCAGCGCGACACCGGAGTCCAGATCCAGCTCGTCGACCACGAAGGAGTCACCCCGATGCAGGTACACCGCACCCGGATGCACCGCTGCGCAGGCCGACTCACGGTCGACAGTGCCGAGCAGGCGGCCGGTGTCGGCCTCCACCACCGTCACCTGGTGGCCGCCGCAACCGCGGATGTCGACCTCGGGGTGCGGACTCCGGCGCCCAGGCGACGCCGCGCCGCCGGCCCAGAACCAGCCGCCGGGACGGCGGCGCAGCGTCCCTTCGGCGACCAGGTCGGTGACGACGGCACGGGCTGCCTCACCACCCAGCTCCTCGACGCAGGCGTCAGTCAGTGGCAGCTCAGCCGCCGCGCAGGCCAGCTGCGGTCGCAGCACGTAGGGGTTCGTCGGGTCCAGCACAGTGGCCTCAACCGCCGTACCGAGCAGAGCGGCACTGTGGTGCACCAGGTAGGTGTCCAGCGGGTCATCCCGGGCGATGAACACCACGAGCGCCCCCGACCCGGCCCGGCCCGCCCGCCCGGCCTGCTGCCAGAACGACGCCCGGGTGCCGGGATAACCGGCGAGCACCACCGCGTCGAGCCCGGCGATGTCCACCCCCAGCTCCAGCGCGTTGGTCGAGGCGACCCCGAGCAGCTCCCCAGAGTCCAGCGCGGTCTCCAGCGCCCGGCGCTCCTCCGGGAGATAGCCCGCACGGTAGGCGGCCACCCGGGAGGCGAGCCCATCCGCAGCGGCGGCGCTCAGCGCCCGCTGGGCCCCCAGCGCGGTCAGTTCGGCGCCCCGTCGGGAACGGACGAACACCACGGTGCGGGCACCTTCGATCACCAGATCAGCCAACAGCCGAGCGGCTTCCGCGCCCGCCGAGCGGCGCACCGGCGCACCGTTCTCACCGGTCAGCTCCGCCAGCAGTGGCGGCTCCCACAGCGCCACGGTGCGCTCGCCGCACGGGGAGGCGTCCTCGGTGACGGTCACCGTGTCCAGACCGGTGAGCCGGGACGCCGAGACACCCGGGTCCGCGACCGTCGCCGACGCGAGCACGAACACCGGCGCCGCGCCGTAGCGCGCGGCGAGACGCCGCAACCGGCGCAGCAGCAGGGCGACGTGCGAGCCGAACACCCCGCGGTAGGCGTGACACTCGTCGATCACCACAAAACGCAGCCGCCGGAGCAGGCGCGCCCAGCGGTCATGTCGGGCGAGCAGGCCGTGGTGCACCATGTCCGGGTTGGTGAACACCCACCGGGCATGCGAGCGCACCCAGTCCCGCTGTGCCATCGGGGTGTCGCCGTCGTAGCCGGCCGGCCGCACCCCAGCCAAGCCCAGGGCGGTCACCGCCCGGATCTGGTCAGCCCCCAATGCCTTGGTGGGAGCGAGATACAGCGCGGTGGCCCGCTGGTCGGCCAGTAGATGGGCGAGCACCGGCAGCTGGTAGGCCAGCGACTTGCCGGACGCGGTCCCCGTAGCGACCACGACATGGCGGCCCGCCCGAGCCAGTTCCGCGACGGCGACCTGATGCGCCCACGGTGCGGTCACGCCCGCCGCGGCAAGCGACTCGCGAAGCCGGTCCGGCACCCAGGAAGGCCATCCCACCGTCGTCGCCGCCCGGCCGGGAATCGTCGTGACGTGCCGCAGCGGTGACTCACCACCCGACGCGGGGGTCGGACTGCCTGCTCCGCCGGCGAGCAGCCGCCGCAGCAGGGCCTCCCCGCGCCCGTCACCGCGCTGCACCGGCCTCCCACCTCCCGCCCGCTCCTACACGTCCTCGCCCCGCACGCTAACGTCTTCCCGCCAGGGGAGCGACGGGGCTCGGGACGGCGACGCTCACGGTGTGTCCCCGGTTTCTGGCCACGGGCGCACCCCTTGTCGAGTCGGGGTGAAACCCGGTCGACCGCCAGGGCGGCGTGATCACGGTTTGGGTGCCGGAGACGACACTGGATGTCGCAGACGGCACCCAAACGGTGATCATGGTCCTGCGAGCCCGACCGGCCCGGCAGCAACGGACGTTCACCGGGGACTGGGCGCCGTCCATCGCCGGTCCGCGAAACCTGCGGTGGTGCGACTGGCGCACGCACGGCAGGGCCCCGGCCGGTGGTCGGATCACCCTGTGGGGCCGCTCGATTGTGCTCACCAGCGACACCGGCGGAGGTGAGCAGCGACGGCAGGCCTAAACTGGCCGGCCGTGAGGCCGTCTCGCGGGGCGGCCCCGGTGGTGCGCTGCACGAAAACCAGGAGGACAGATGGCCGGGTTCATCCTCACCCAGGGTGGGGGTCTCGAGCTGAGCGGGGGTGACTACACCGTTGTCGGTGTAGTCGCGGTGGTCGCTCTCGCCGCGCTGGCCGTCGGCGCCGTACTGATGCGAGAGGTACTGGCCGCGTCCCAGGGCACCCCGCGTATGCGGGAGATCGGCCGAGCGGTGCAGGAAGGCGCCTCGGCTTACCTGAACCGCCAGTTCAAGACGCTCTCCGGGTTCGCTGTGGTCGTCTTTCTGGTGTTGTTCGTGCTGCCCGCCGAGGGGGTCAGCGAGCGGGTCGGTCGCTCGGTCTTCTTCCTGGCCGGAGCGCTGTTCTCGGCGTCGATCGGCTACATGGGCATGTGGCTGTCCACCCGAGCGAACATCCGGGTCGCGGCGGCGTCCAACGAGTCCGGCGGCCGGGAGAAGGCGATGCGGATCGCGTTTCGCACCGGTGGCGTGGTCGGCATGGCCACTGTGGGCCTTGGGCTGTTCGGTGCCTCCCTGGTGGTGCTGGTCTACGCCGGTCACGCCCCCCGGGTGCTGGAGGGCTTCGGTTTCGGTGCCGCGCTGCTCGCCATGTTCATGCGGGTCGGCGGCGGCATCTTCACCAAGGCCGCCGACGTGGGTGGTGACCTGGTCGGCAAGGTCGAGGCGGGCATCCCTGAGGACGACCCGCGCAACGCCGCCACCATCGCCGACAACGTCGGGGACAACGTCGGCGACTGCGCCGGCATGGCCGCCGACCTTTTCGAGTCGTATGCGGTGACGCTGGTCGCGGCGCTGATCCTGGGCAGCGCGGCATTCGGTCTCAAGGGCCTGCTGTTCCCGCTGATCGTGCCGGCGGTCGGCGTGGTGACCGCGGTGATCGGGGTGTACGTCACCCGGGCGAGGGCCGGCGAGCCGGGACTGCGCGCGATCAACCGCTCCTTCTACATCGCGGCGACGATCTCGGCGCTGTCCTGCACGATAGCCGCCTTCCTCTACCTGCCCAGCACCTTCAGCGCCCTGGCCGGTGTCACCCAGATCGACGGTCGGCCGAGTGACCAGATCCCCGGCAGCCCGGCGGTGACCGCAGCGGTCGCCGTGATCATCGGCATCGTGCTGGCCGGGGTCATCCTGTGGCTGACCGGCTACTTCACCGGCACCGAGCACCGACCGGTCCGCGACGTCGGCACCAGCTCGCTGACCGGCGCCGCCACGGTGATCCTGTCCGGGATCTCGATCGGTTTCGAGTCGGCGGTGTACACCGCGCTGGTGATCGGCGGCGCGGTGTACACGGCATACCTGCTGTCCGTGTCGGTCACCGTCTCGCTGTTCGCGGTCGCGCTGGCCGGGACCGGCCTGCTGACCACAGTCGGCGTCATCGTCGCGATGGACACCTTCGGCCCGGTCAGCGACAACGCCCAGGGAATCGCCGAGATGTCCGGCGACGTCGAGGGCGAGGGGGTGGCCATCCTCACCGAGCTCGACGCCGTGGGCAACACCACCAAGGCGATCACCAAGGGCATCGCGATCGCCACCGCGGTGCTCGCCGCGACCGCGCTGTTCGGCTCCTACCGCGACGCCATCCGGTCGGCGGCCGCGAACCTGGACCTGAACGCGGTGTTCAACGTCTCGGTGCCCAACGTCCTGGTCGGCCTGACCATCGGCGCCGCCGTGGTGTTCATGTTCTCCGGCCTGGCCATCAACGCGGTGTCCCGGGCGGCCGGCGCCGTGGTCTACGAGGTGCGCCGGCAGTTCCGCGAGAACCCCGGCATCATGGACGGGTCGGTGCGACCCGAGTACGGGCGAGTGGTCGACATCTGCACCAAGGACTCACTGCGTGAGCTGACCACCCCTGGCCTACTCGCCGTGCTGTCCCCGGTTGCGGTGGGATTCGGCCTCGGCGTCGGCCCGCTGGCCGGCTTCCTGGCCGGGGCGATCATCACCGGCACCCTGATGGCGATCTTCCTCGCCAACTCCGGCGGTGCCTGGGACAACGCCAAGAAGCTGGTCGAAGACGGCAACCACGGCGGCAAGGGCTCCGATGCGCACGCCGCCACCGTGATCGGTGACACCGTAGGCGACCCGTTCAAGGACACCGCCGGTCCGGCCATCAACCCACTGATCAAGGTGATGAACCTGGTCTCGGTGCTGATCGCGCCCGCGATCGTCACGATCTCGGTGGTCGGGAACTCGGCTGCGCTGCGGGTGGGTATCGCCGTGGTCGCTGCGGCGGTGATCGTGGTTGCGGTGGTGGTGTCCAAGCGGCGGTCTACCTCGCTGGTGGACACCTCGCCGCCCGCCCAGGTCATCGCGTAAGTCCTCGGTCATGGGCACCGTCAGGTCGTCGCTACACTCCTGGTGTGCTCGCATCTGATCATCGCTCCCGCGTCGTCATCGTGGCTCTCGCCTTGGGTCTGGCCGGATGCGGCTCTGCCGACCCCACACCCAAGCCGGCCGCCCCCCAGGGTTCTGACCCGGTGGCCTGGGCGGGTGCGTTCTGCGGTGGTCTCGGTGATGTGCTCGCCGGAGTGTCCGCGATCGCGAAGGCGCAGCCGACCCCGCAGGGTCAGAAGGACGGACTGCTCGAGTTCTCTGATATCGCCCAGCAGGCGTTCGCCACCACCGCCCGCAAGCTCGAACAGCTCGGCCAGCCGCGGATCGTCGACGGCAAGCGGGTTCAGGACACCGCGGTGGGTTTCTTCACCACCGCGGCCGGGACCGTCGGCGGCCAGCGCGCGAGGCTCGCCGCGTTGGACGCGAAAGACCCGGACTTCGTGCAGAAGGCCAGCCACCTCGCCGGCCCCGACCTCGGTGCGGCCAGCGACCAGATGCGGAACCTGACCAGCAACAAGGAGCTAGCGCCCGCGTTTCGGAGCGCGCCAGCCTGCCAGCGACTGAGCGCCGGCGCGGGACACTGACAGACGCACCGACGCGCTGACTGACCCGCGTGGCGTCACCCAAGACTGCTGGTTGTTCGCGACGGGTTGTGCGACGCTGACTGCCCCCCAGGTTTGCCGGGTTGTGCACACTGGGGCGCGGGACCGGGGCACCAGGAGTTCGCACACCGAGGTGAGTTGAGCGTGGCACGATCGAGAACTGCGTCAGGTCCGAGCGGCACGTCCGGCCGGGGCAAGCGCGGCACCACTGCGGCCGGGTCCGTTGCCGCGCCCTCTGCTGGGCCCGTTCATCCGGCTCGGTCCAACGGCTCCGGGCGTCGTCTGGTGATCGTGGAGTCACCCGCGAAGGCTCGCAAGATCGCTTCCTACCTCGGGTCGGGTTACGTCGTGGAGTCCTCGCGGGGGCACATCCGGGACCTGCCCGGGGGTGCCGCCGATGTGCCCGCCAAGTACAAGGGCGAGCCCTGGGCGCGGCTGGGCGTGGACGTCGACCACGCCTTCGAGCCGCTGTACATCATCACTCCGGACAAGCGCTCCACGGTCACCGAGCTGCGCAATGCGCTCAAAAGCGCCGACGAACTCTATCTCGCCACCGACGGTGACCGCGAGGGCGAGGCCATCGCCTGGCATCTGATGCAGACCCTCAAACCCACGGTTCCGGTTCGTCGGATGGTCTTCCACGAGATCACCGAGCCGGCCATCCGCGCGGCCGCGGAGCATCCCCGCGACCTCGACCAGGACCTGGTCGACGCGCAGGAGACCCGGCGCATTCTGGACCGGCTCTACGGGTACGAGGTCTCCCCGGTGTTGTGGCGCAAGGTGATGCCCAAGCTGTCCGCCGGGCGAGTGCAGTCGGTGGCGACCCGCATCATCGTGCGGCGCGAGCGCGAGCGGATGGCCTTCGTCTCGGCGTCCTACTGGGACCTCGCCGCCACGCTGGACGCGGGCGAGGGCAGCACCCCACGCACGTTCGAGGCTCGGCTGGTCGGCGTCGACGGGCGCCGGGTGAGCACCGGGCGGGACTTCGGCCCCGACGGAGCGCTCAAGCGTTCCGACACCGACCTGCTGATCCTCGATGAGGCCTACGCCGGGCGTCTCGCCGAGGCGATGGCGGCTGCTCCGCTGACTGTCTCCAGTGTCGAGGAGAAGCCCTACACACGGCGGCCCTATGCGCCTTTCATGACCTCCACACTGCAGCAGGAGGCCGGCCGGAAACTGCGCTTCTCGGCGGAGCGGACGATGCGCACCGCCCAACGGCTCTACGAGAACGGCTACATCACCTACATGCGGACCGACTCCATCACGCTGTCGGAGACGGCGATCGCGGCGGCCCGGACCCAGGCCCGCGAGCTCTACGGTGAGCGTTACCTGCACGACGGGCCGCGGCAGTACACCCGCAAGGTCAAGAACGCCCAGGAGGCGCACGAGGCGATCCGCCCCGCCGGGGAGACCTTCGCGACACCAGGCCAGCTGGCCGGTGCGCTGGACGCCGACGAGTTCCGGCTCTATGAGCTGGTCTGGCAGCGAACCGTCGCCTCCCAGATGGCCGACGCCCGCGGCACCACGATGAGCGTGAAGATCACCGGCAACGCGACTGGCCCGATTGCCGGCTCAGCCGGCGGCGGCGAGGAGTGCACGTTTGCCGCGTCCGGTCGCACCATCACCTTCGCCGGGTTCCTCAAGGCCTACGTCGAGACCGTGGACGACGAGGCCGGTGGGGAGGCCGACGACGCCGAGCGCAGGCTCCCCCAGCTGACCGAGGGCCGGCGCGTCACCGCCACCGAGCTGGTACCTGAGGGGCACACCACCACCGCGCCGCCGCGCTACACGGAGGCCAGCCTGGTCAAAGCCCTCGAAGAGCTGGGTATCGGCCGCCCGTCCACCTACGCCTCGATCATCAACACCATCCAGGAGCGCGGGTACGTGTGGAAGCGCGGTTCGGCGCTGGTGCCGTCCTGGGTGGGTTTCGCCGTGATCGGGCTCCTGGAGCAGCACTTCGGCTGCCTGGTCGACTACGACTTCACCGCCGCCATGGAGGACGAGCTGGACTCCATCGCCTCCGGCGCACAGCACCGCACCGACTGGCTGGCCGGCTTCTACTTCGGCTCCGAGCTCGGTGGCGCCATGTCGGTGGCCCGCTTCGGTGGGCTCAAGAAGCTGGTCGGGGTGAACCTGGAGGAGATCGACGCCCGCGAGGTCAACTCCATCCCGCTGTTCACCGATGACGCCGGACGGGACGTGGTGGTCCGGGTGGGACGCTACGGTCCGTACCTGGAAAGGACCATCGGAGATGAGCAGCAACGGGCTAACCTGCCCGAGGACCTGCCGCCCGACGAGCTGACCGCCGACATCGCCGAGAAGCTCTTCGCCACCCCGGTGGAGGGCCGCTCGCTGGGCACCGACCCGGTGACCGGGCACGAGATCGTCGCCAAGGAGGGCCGGTACGGGCCCTACGTCACCGAAGTGCTGCCCGAGGAGATCGCAGCTTCCGGCCCGAGAAAAGGGTCGAACAAGGGTGCCGCCAAGAAGCCCAAGCCGCGGACCGGCTCGCTGTTCAAGTCCATGAACCTGGAGACGGTGAGCCTGGACGATGCGCTGCGGTTGCTCTCGATGCCCCGGGTGGTCGGAACCGACCTGGGCACTGGTCTGGAGATCACCGCGCAGAACGGGCGCTACGGCCCCTACCTCAAGAGGGGAACGGACTCACGCTCGCTGGCCGACGAGGAACAGATCTTCACAGTCACCCTCGACGAGGCGCTCAAGATCTACGCCGAGCCCAAGCGCCGGGGCCGCCAGGCCACCGCCAAACCACCGCTGCGCGAGCTGGCCCCGGATCCGGTGACCGGCAAACCGATGGTCGTCAAGGAAGGCCGCTTCGGCCCGTACGTCACCGACGGAGCGGGCGTCAACGCATCGCTGCGCAAGGGGGACAGCGTGGAGACGCTCACCGATGAGCGCGCCGCCGAGCTACTCGCCGACAAGCGCTCCAAGGGGGTCACCGCGCGGCGCTCGTGAACGCCGGCGCGTGGCACTATGGGGTAGTGAGCGAGCCGATGTCAGACGCCTTGTTCGGGGTCGACGGCACCGAGTTGCCCGACCCGTCGGGCCGCGCCGGCTGGCGTGACGCACCTGGGTTGCCGCCGTTCACGCTGCCCGTCATCCCGGACCTCAGCATGACCAGAGAGGCGGTTGCCGCCACCCTCGGTGAGGACCCCACCGGGACGGTGGATCAGGATCCTGGTGCGGCCCCCGCACAGCGACCCGCCACCCCATCGAGTGCTTCCCCAGCACATGTCGCGCCGTCGAACGCCCCCGAGCCGAGTCCCCCTCCCTCGA
>JAFAUB010000099.1 GCA_019243635.1 Pseudonocardiales bacterium | reverse complement strand
CGATCGGGCGAGATGCCTCAATCACCAGTCGAACGGCTTCGTCCCGAAACTCGAGACTGAACTTCCGATACTTCCGAGACATTTTCGATGGCGCCTTTCGGATACAACCCTATCGGGTCGTGGTCCGAGAACCTCGGGGCACCCCACTGGGAGGGTGACGCAGGGGGTGGAAGCGGTTGGAGCGGCGCTGCCTGGTTCAGTGTTCGGTGAGGCCGGTGGGTGTTGAAGTGCACCACGTACTCGGCCAGCACCGTACCAAGCTGACGCTGGTTGAGGATCAGCATCCGATCCAGCAGCTCGCGGCGCACAGTGCCGATCCATCGTTCGGCGATTGCGTTCGCGCGGGGTGCCTGCACCGGGGTGCGCAGGACCCGGATGGCCTCGTTGGTGAACACGGCGTCGAAGATGGCGGTGAACGTGCTGTCGCGATCGCGTATTAAGAACCTGAACCGAGCCGCGCGGTCGCCGAGGTCCATCAGCAGGTTGCGGGCCTGCTGGGTGACCCAGGCTCCGGTTGGGTTCGCGGTGATGCCCAGCAGGTGCACGCGGCGGGTGGCGTGCTCGACGACGAACAGAACATAGAGCCGGTGTCCCAGCAGCGTGTCGACGCAGAAGAAGTCCGTGGCCAGAATGCCGTGTGCTTGGGCGCGCAGGAACTGTCGCCAGCTCGGCCCTTCGCGGCGAGGTGCGGGGTCGATGCCGGCTCGCTTGAGGATCGACCACACGGTGCTGGGCGCAAGCTGGTAGCCCAGGCCAGCAAGTTCACCGTGGATCCGCCGGTACCCCCACGTCGCATTCTCCGTCGCTAGCCGCAGCACCAACCGGCGCAGCTCAGGCGCTGTGCAACGGCCGCCGGTGTGGCGGCGTCGAGGCTGCGTCCAGCGTCGGGTCACTAGGTCCCGGTGCCACCGCAAGATCGTGGCAGGGGTGACGATCCGCTGCAAGCAAGCGGCCTGGGACAGCAACCGGGTCAGCGCCGCGAACACCGCGCGGTCCGCCCACGACAATTGTGGGCGGCGGACCTGGCGACGCAACACGGCCACCTCATGCCGCAGCACCAAAATCTCCACATTCTTCGAACGTGCGCTACGGGCCAGGAGCCAGAACCAAGCCATGACCTGCCGGAAGACGAGATAGAGGAGTCGAACCGCCACGGCCTGCGATCATGCCCGACGACCACCGTCCAGCGGTCCCGCAGGTCACCGCCGTGGATGACCAGTTCGGCACCCACAGGTTCCCAGGCGCGACTGGCCCTGCCCGACCGGACCTGAGCCGGTCGTTACCGGTGTGCCTGCTCGCGGGCCTCGCCGTGGACTTCCCGCTCGAAGCGATCTGGATGAACACCGGCTTAATGCAGGCGAATGCGGCGGGGCTGCCCCGCCGCATCAGTGTCACGATCTGATTGCGGGGGCGCAGCCCGAGTCGCTGACCAGTGCCCTTGTGCCAGTTTGCACTTCGGTGGAGTTTCGGGAGTCCTGGCCTAGAAGACCAGCTACGGGAAGTGGACCGCAGGATTGTGGCTTGCGTTCAGGCCGGCTGGTCGATCGGGCCGATCAGCCAGTTCCCTGGGGCGTTCTCGTCATCGCTGAGGTAGAACTCGCAGATGGCGGTCCTGAATTCCTCGTGGCTGATGGTACCGTCGCTGTCACGGTCGAGGCGGCGGAAGGCGTCGCTGGAATGCTCGGGGGGGATCCCTAGCGCGCTGTACATCTGGACGTATTCCTGTGATTCCAGCACGCCGTCCTTGTTGGTGTCGAGCGCGGACATCAGGGCATCGGCGATAGCCAGTACGGCGCTTTCGAAGTTCTCCGGGGATGTGACGCTGGACTTCATGAGCTTGACGAACTCCGACTGGGTCAGCCTCCCGTCCGCGTCGGTGTCCCCGAGGGTGATCAGCAGCTCCCACCACCTCTCGAAGGCATCTCTCATCGCAGTCGTGTTCGCCTGGTCCTCCTCCCGCGCCAGGGCGGTGAACAGCTCAGCCATCCGCTGGAAGTCCTCGTGCGTGAGATAGCCATCCCTGCCCTGATCGAACCAGTCAAAGAGAGCGACGAACTTCCGGTCCTTCACGGCGTCCGACATAGCTTTACCAACTTTCCTGTACATGGCACGCGCAGCGCTATCGCGATCTTTAGTGATGGTAGAAGCACCGTGAACGGAGTGTCAAGGCCTCCGGTAGTAAGCCGAGACCGTGGGAGGCGGGGACGGTGGGCGGTCCCTGATCAGTGCCGGCGGGCTGGGTCGAGGGCCGCAGTGGCTGTGGCGACGGTGTCGAAGATCGGCTGTAGGGAGATCGCCAGGCTTCAGTCGCCGTACCTGCCTAATGGTCTGCCCTGGTCTCCAGCGGGGGCATAACCATCCGACAAGCGGATGATCTTCGAATCGCGCGGCCGTGGTCAGAGAAGGCGGGAAGCGTTGGGGATCTCGATCCTCGTGTCGTGTTTGTCGCGCAGCCAGCGTTCGATGTCCAGGAGCCACCAACGGTTGACCGTCAGCAGGTAGAAGCGACGGGGACCGTCCATGGTGAACTCACTCAGCGGAAGCAGCCACTGGGCGCGGACGGTGTCGTCGGGAAAGTTCAGTTCGTAGTAGAGCCGATGGTGCTCGGCCACCCCGTCTTCGACGGACTCGCAGGTTCCGGAGAGCTGGGCGCCGTCGAGTCCCAGGCCCGGCAGACCGGTCATGAAGATCGAGGCGGCGATTCGGGGGTTCTCGGCGATGTGACGTGAGTGTCGGGCCGAACGCAGCGAGTACCAGAGTAACCGCAGTGGTGAGCGGAGCGGCACGAAGTTTACGGTGGCGGCCCAGGACTCCTCTGCGCTTCGGGTGGCCAGGGTGAGGAATCGGGCGTTGTCGAGTAGTGAGGTGCTGCGTTCGAGCAGGTTCCTGTGGTTGTCCATGCGGTTGTCCATGCGGCTATCCTCTGCTGTTGCGTTGGGCGCTGATCGGGGTGTCGTTGAGCAGACGAGCGTCCAGGAGCTCCCACCAGGCGTCCTGCTCTATCCTGCGCCGTTCCCATTCCGGGTTCTCGGCGCGACGGGCCACCTCCCGGCGGTAGCGTCCCCAGGCGGTTTCGTCGGCGAAGGTGACGAAGTGTTCCAGGGTGTGCACCTCGGGGCCGATGGTGCAGATGAACCAGCGGGTGTCCTCTACCATGTCCATGTCCGTGTAGAACCAGGCTTCGCGTTGTCGGGCCCACTCCCAGAACGCGGCGAGGTCGCCCCTCGCCCCCCGGGTGAGCCGAAGCCGATAGACCAGGTGCAGCATCAGGGGTTTCCTCTCGTTCTCACGTGCCGGCGTCGGGGATGTCGATATGCCAGCGGCGCCAGTCGAGACATCCGAGACGGTGTCCGAACCGCAGGTGGAATCGGACAGCGAACCGGTGGTTGTGGGTTCGGACGGCCTCGGGGGTGGGCCATCGGTCGGTCACGGGCAGCACGACCGCCGCTTGAGGAATGAGATCGGCACCCCTGCGGGCTTTGACATCGAGCGCGGAGGTGGCCAGGTGGTAGCGGTGGAAGCCCTGCCGGGCCGCGAAGTCCAGGGCCATGCTGTAGACGAGGACAAAGTACTCGTGTCGGGGCTTTGCCCTGACGTAGTCGAAGCCGAAGTACCGAGCATAGAGGCTGGACCGGAAGCGGTAGCACACTATGATCGCCACCGTGCGGCCCTCACGGCGACACAGTCCGGCGGTGGCCTGGCCGAGCACGCCGCTGCGTTCCTGCGCGGCGAACGACCGGCTCATCCACTCCCGTCCTTGACCGCTCCCGTACCGAGCGCGGTTCTGGGTTATCAGGTCGGCCGCCTCCGCCACGACCGCGCCCGTCATCGGCGACCAGGTCACCGAGTTGCCGGCCGAGTGGAACTGACGCAGTTCGGCACGTTGCTTGCCGCAGTCTCGGCGGCAGAGTGCGGCGAGGTGCCCGGCGACACCGCCCGGTGGTACGACCATCTCCGCCTCGGCGGAGTGAAGCAGGACGTGGGCCGCGGGGTGCTGGGCCGCCAGAACCACCGCTTTCCCGATCGGCACGTACGGCATGACCACCCCGGCGAGACCGGCGCGGGCCGCCGTGCTCCGCGCGTAGTCCAACAGCTCACCGAGAACGCCGAGGTGGTCGGGCGAGACGACAAGCCCGTTGCTCACACCCCGGTGAGAGCCCAGCCACAGAAACCGCGCCTCCCACTCCCCAGGCACGTCACCGAACATGGACGGCAGGTGGAACAGACCGGGTGTGTAGTGTTCACCGGCCCAGATCGGTAGCGCGCCGACCAGCTCGCCTCCGACTCGTCCCGCGATGACCCCGCGGCTTCCCCCCAGGTACTCCAGTCCGCGCAGCCAGTCGTGGCTCTGGTAGAAGTTCTGATCGTCGACCACGCGGTCCCATTCTCCTTGGGTGAAGTCAGCGACACTGGTCGCCATTCTGATGTCGACCACGACGGCTATTTCCGGCAGTCGAGGATCGCTGCGTGCGGCGCGGTCAGATAGTTGCGCCAGAAGTCGCCCCCGCGTTCGGCCGCCACCGCGGGACCCATCGCGTATCCACGCCACTCGACATCCCGGAACCCGACCGCGCGCATCACGTCCTCTAGCGTGCTCCTGGTCCAGTACCGGGCGGTCACGGTCACATCATGGCCACCGAACCTCAGGGTGAGCGTCATCGGGGCCGCATCCTGCCTGGGATGCTCCGAAGAGAGACGGAAGCCGTAGCGGGCGTAGTAATCAGAGTCGTTGACGTAGTCCGGATTGACCGGAATGGTCACGAACCGCCCGCCGGGACGGAGCGCCTCGTGGGCCGACGTGCAGAGTGCGCGCAGCTCCCCGAGCGTCGTCGCATACGGCAGGACGTAGACCCCGAGCACGAGGTCGAAAGTCCCGTGCTCGGAAGCGGGCAACGGCCCCACGAGGTACTCGGTTCCCAGCCGCTCCTCCTGTTCCCTGGCCTTCGCATAGGCCACCATTCCCTCCGACTCGTCGATGCCGACGACCCGCCGCGCGCCGCGGCTGCGTATCCGGCGCGTGTACAGGCCGGAACCGCAGCCGATGTCGAGCACGACCGCCCCCGCCACGTCGCCCAGCAGGCCGAGAACCGTGGGAATCTCCAGGTCTTTGCGCCACGGAAGTTCTGCCATCTCCTCGTACAGGCTCGCGAGTTCATCAAACTGGCTCATCTGGTCAGCACTCCAGGGATAAAGGTGGTCCACCCAGGTCAGGAAGCTCCTCACAGCATGCGCATGAGTGGTCACGCTTCGCGTGTGGCACCGGGGAAGCAGCGCGCGTCTGTCGGTCGGGACCAGCGGGAAGTATCGGGTCAGGGGCGGGGACCTCCTCTCGGCTCGATGCGCCCGGTGAGACAGCTCCCTGGTTGAGGATGGCTCACATGGAGGCTTATGCAGAACTCGGGGACGGGTCCCACGACCACCTCACTGACCTGCGGGGACGCCAGCTGTCGATCATGTTCTCAAGGGGTTCTGCATAAGCCTCATGGTCAGTGGCTCCGAGAGGCTGCGGGCACACGTAGCGTCAGACTGTCTAGGAGCAGCGTAGAGCCGGCCCCACGGCATCGGACAGCCTTCCAGCTCGAACGCGTCAACCCGCCCGTCCACCTACCGGCTCTTCGCTGTTTTCAGTGGGTTACTCAGCGTGAGATCATGTAGGCGGGTATCGGATGGGTGATGGTGGGTAGCTGGAGGCGGGCTGCGGTGAGGTAGACGATGGTGATCATCATTGGTTTTGTTGCGGTAGCCTCGGGCGCGGGCTTTGGCGGCCTGGATGAGGGAGCTGGTTCCTTCGAGCAGGCCGTTGTTGAGGTGGTTGGTGTGCCAGGTGATGATGCCGTCCCAGTGTTTTTCTACGAGAGCGACGAAGTCTTTGATGGGTTGCAGGCGGGAGCGTTTCGCGCCGGAGCATCAGCGCCGGAGGTAGTCGGGTGCGTAGCTCCAATGCCGTTAAGTTAGAGATTTGATGCGGGTTTCTAGCGTTATGCGACCGTGTCGCGAACGGTACGGCGTGTCGGGTGCCGAGAGGCCACGGAAACGCGGTTGATGTCGATGTAATTCGCGGTGTGGCGAACAGTGCAGGGGATTCTTCCCGGGTATCGGGCCGGTTGACCGACCATGTGGCGATCGGAGTGCTGAGTGGCCTGACCCATCGGGACGTCGTCGATGATGTCATCAACGCATGCGGGAAACGTGAGCAGCGGTCGCGGTTGTCACCGGCGCATGTCGTGGTGTACTACGTGCCGGCGTTGAACCTGTTCTTCGGTGATGTCTACGAAGAAGTGATGCGCCAGCTCGTGAACGGGCTGCGGTTTCTGGGTAACTGGCGGGATAACTGGAAGGTGCCCACCACCAGTGCTCTTTCGCAGGCCCGCGCGCGGCTGGGTGAGGCCCCGATGAAGTTGTCGTTCGAGCGGGTCGCGGTGCCGACGGCCTGGGCCGGCACCCGCGGGACGTGGTTCGCCGGCCCGCGGGTGCCGGCCATCGACGGTCTGGTCCTCGAGGTGCCCGACACCCCCGCCAACGACGAGGAGCTCGGCCGCGGCGGCAACGCCACAGCACCCAGCCCGTTCCCCCAGGTCCGCCTCGTCGCCCTAGGTGAGTGCGGCACCCACGCCGTTGTGGACGCCGCGTTCGGCCCGGTGACCACGGGTGAGCAGACCCTGGCAGCGCAGCTGACCGCCCGGTTCACCGCGGGCATGCTGGTGCCGGCCGACCGGAACTCCTACTCCTGTCAGGCCCGGCAGCAGGCCCGGGCCACCGGCGCGGCACTGCTGTGGCGGGTCTCGGCGAACCTGACCCTGCCGGTGCTGGAATGGCTGCCTGATGGCTCCTACCGACCGCTGGTGATCAACCCCAGGATCCGCGGCCGGCGCCGCGAGGCGCTCATCACCGCCGCGGCCGCCGGTGGCGACCTCGACCCAGCCCAGGCCTCGGCCATCCGGGTCGTCGAGTACATGACCGAGAACCGGCCCGGCAGCGGGGAGCTGTTCTGCCTCATCACCACCATCGCAGACACGAGCCCGCACCGGCACTCGACCTCGCCAAGGCATACAACGAACGCTGGGAGATCGAACCGTCCCTCGACGAGATCGAAACCCACCAGACAGGCCAGAACCGGGTGCTCCGACCCAAGACCCCGGAACCGGTGAGACAACAGATCTGGTCGCTCCTGCCGACCCACTACGCGATACGACATGTCATGAAAGACGCCGCCGACACCGTCGGCACCGACCCCGACGACCTCTCCTTCATACGCAGCTACCGCGCGATCCGCCGCCAGGTCCCCAACCAGGCGGGTCTTCCCCCCTCGAAAACTTGTCACCGCACTCACTGAAACCATCGACGAAATCACCGAACGACCCAACCCCCCACGACGGGACCGAACCTGTCCCCGGGTAGTCAAGAGATACCGCGCTCACAGCCACCGCATCAAACGCACCACCGACCACAGCCAAGTCCACGACAGCCCACCAAAGATCCACATCTTCAAGGTCCCATGCCTAGTAACGGCATTGTCGCCAGGCCAGTCCCGTCATCACTCCGGGTCCCGGCGTAATGACTGTTTCACAAGCACCCGGTGCGGTCGCCCCGTCAGGCACCAGCGGGACAGTGGCAGACATGCCCACTGCGGTCAGCCCGACGACGGTCGACAACAAAGCCCCATTCCTCACCGGCGGTGCCAGCAGTCCGCCGCCCGCAACAACAACATCTCCGCTGATTATCCCTCCGATTACCAGCGGACCGCCGGCTACCAGTGACCCACCGATTACCAGTGCTCGATGGACCGTATCAGCGCAGCCGCACGATATGACCGGTAAATGGCTAATGAAGTTCACTCGAAGCGATGGGTCGATTGAGCGCTACACCATCACGCTGAAGAGACCAATCCACCGGTTCGGATCAATGTCGGCGTGACCTGCTACACAACTCACTGTCATCAGCAGAGGAGCCTGTTCGAGGTGATCACCTGCGGCCCGAACCGACTGCAGACACGACCAGCTGCCAAGCCGGGTGACTCACGAAGGCGTGCCTTGCTCATCGTCGTTGAACCGAGCCGGCCGACGACCTCGCCGCAGGCCGGCGGGGTGGATCCGGGTCACCCGATAGGTGTGTCTTGAGCGAAGGGTCGTGTTCTCGAGGCGGTGCCGTCATTGTTCACCGGTACCGGATCTTCCAGTGGAGTCCGCTGACAGCCGCTCGATACGGTTTGCGCTGATACCCGCGCACGGTCAGCGGCATGTGCGGATGTACCGGCGGTCTGCTGAGCGGCGGACCCAACACCTGCCATTGCTCCTGCCGCAACCTCAAGTCCGCCGCCACGGTGGTCGCCGACGAGCTCGGTCACCCGGCCGACCCGCCCGGTCGACTGGTCTGCTGGGGCCGACACCAGCGCTGAGGGCTCGATCACGGTCGCCGAGCACCCGTGCGGTCACCGACCGTCGTCGCGATGGCCAGGCATCGGTTACCCGGGTGACTCAACGCTGAGGGGTGCGCACCAGCGGCTGTGCGCTCACAGCCAACTCCGGTTGGTCGTCTCGGCTGAATAATTGGCAGGTCTCAATGGTGTCTTGGAGCGGTAGGAGGAACGGTCATGGATCTGCTGTACGACACCAGAACAGTTCACCCGCTCGACCGATATGACCACTATCGGGCGGGAGCTGGCACCGAGCTGGCACCGGTGGCAGCCCAGGGGCGTGCACCAACTCGCTTGCTCGCGGTGATGTCAGTCGCCCAGATCGGCGATTTCGAAATCGAGACACTCACCTGGTCCGCGGACTCCGAGGTCGTGGCGCGGCGAACCGAACGCCTCATCCGGGCCTGTGATCCTGAGTGCTACCGTATACTACTGAGCGTCAGCGGTGAAATACGGTTGGAACAGGCGGGCAACCAGGCGAACGTTCGCGCTCGGGACATCGCCCTGTACGACGTGTCTCGTCCTTTCCGGTCCACGCATTCGACCGGACCAGGATTGATGCGGCTGGTCATGCTGACGTTCCCGCGGGCGTTGGTGCCGATCACCAGCGCCCGGGTCCGGCCCCTGATCGGTACCCTCATCCCGAGGAACATGCCGGGACGCAGCTTGATCGCGCAGTTCCTCATCGGGCTCACCGACACCGCCGAGCTGACCGGTGACCTCGATCTGGCTGACCCGGATCTGGCCCCTGTCCTGTACGAGTGCACGGTCGGGCTGCTTCGCCAGCGACTCGACCAACCCCACGGGATCACCCCACACATCCGTCAACTGCTGCACAGGGCCCGCATTCGCGACATTGTCCGTCGAGACCTCGGTAACCCTCTGCTGGACCCGAACGGGATCGCCGACGCCGCCAACATCTCGCCACGCTACCTGCACCAGCTGTTCCAAGGCGCCGAACTCACCCCGATGCAACTGCTCAAACAGTTACGCCTGCAGGAATGCAACCGTAGCCTGCAAGATCCGGCGCTGGCCACGACACCCATCAAGGACATCATCACCGCCCACGGCTACCTCCGCCCCGACCAGTTCGCCCGAGACTTCAAACAGCACTTCGGCGTCTCAGCAACACAGG
>JAFAUB010000074.1 GCA_019243635.1 Pseudonocardiales bacterium | reverse complement strand
GACAAGATCACTCTGGCCGACGTCAAGCAGTACGGGGTCGCCCGGATGCTGGAGGAGTTGGCTACCGAGCTGCGGGAGGGGTTGTATCGGCCGTTGCCGACGCGTCGGGTATTGATACCGAAGCGGGGCACGACCGAGCGACGTCCGTTGTCGATTCCCGCTGTTCGGGACCGTATCGTGCAGGCGGCGTGCAAGATCGTGCTCGAGCCGATCTTCGAAGCCGACCTCCTGGACTGTTCGTTCGGGTTTCGCCCCAAGCGGGCGCAGCACGATGCCTTGCAAGTCCTCATCGATGAGGCGTGGCGGGGCAGGCGGTGGGTGGTGGAGACGGACATCGCGAACTGCTTTTCCGCGATTCCGCACGAGAAGTTGATGCAGGCGGTCGAGGAACGTGTCTGCGACCAGGCCGTGCTCAAGCTGCTGCGCGCGATGCTGCGGGCTGGGGTCATGAGTGAGGGTGTGGTGCGGCACGAGGTGACCGGAACCCCACAAGGGGGCGTGATCAGTCCGTTGATGTGCAACGCGTACCTGCACCGGATCGACCGGGCGTGGGACGTGCGCGAGCACGGAGTGCTGGTCCGCTTCGCCGACGATGTCGTGGTGCTGTGCCGCACCCGGCAGCAGGCCGAAGCCGCGCTGATGCGACTGAGGGAGCTGCTGGCCGAACTCGGGCTGGAACCGAAAGCGGCGAAGACCCGGATAGTGCACCTCACCGAGGGAGGCGAGGGCGTGAACTTCCTCGGCTTCCACCATCGGTGGGTGCGTGCTCAGGGACGCACTGGCACCGGCAAAGGCGTTGCCTTCCTCGCCCGCTGGCCCACGAACGAGGCGATGCAACACGCCCGCGACCGGATCCGTGAGGTGACGGAACGGCGCCGGGTGCTGCTGCGTGTTGAGGTGATCGTGGAGGATGTCAACCGATACCTCCGCGGATGGGCCGCATACTTCCGCTACGGGAACTCGGCCCGACACTTCGACAAGATCATGGGATACGCGCGGATACGACTGGCAGGATTCCTGACCAAGAAGCATCGACGCTCCCGAGGGTTCGGCTGGTCGGTCATCGCCTTCCAGTCCCAGAATTACCTCGGCCTGATCAACCTTGACGGAACCGTTGTCGCACCCAGGCCCTTCCGGGCCTGGCGGGTAGTGCCGAATGCCGGCGGTGAACGGCGTCGGTAAGCCGTGTGCGGGAAAACCGCATGCACGGATTGACGGGCGGGAGCTGGAAACGGAACCATGATCAGGCCACGGCCACGGAGAAGAACAACCCCACGGGAAACCGCCGGGACCACAATGGCTCCGTGCCCTACCGCCGATCACGGTCACCGCGCCAGCTCTCGACCCTCCATCGAAGCTCGCCTGACGCTCTCACCGGTGGGAGCGCGCCTGTGCTGTCATCGAGGAAGTTCACAGTGGTTGGTCAGGGTCTTTCGCATTCGCCCAGCAGCATGCCTGAGGAGAAGCCGTGACGAGACCGGGGCTGCGCTCACGAATCGGGGTCGCCGCCGCGGCGGCCGACCGGGCTCGGCACACCCCAGGGCACCTCAGCCTTCACGGCCGTTCCCACCATCAGCCCGCCCGTGGAAGGTCTCGCCGATCCGAGTCTCGCTCCCGTCACGAACGCCCTGTCCGACGTCATCCATGACAGCACCGGCAACAAGATCATCGGATTGGAGCCCCCTTGCGCCACGACCGGGCCCTACCGAGGTCTCTCCGACATCGACAAGCTGGTCCACTCGATACAGGCGAATGACGGGTGTCTGCAGTTCGTCACCACATCGACCGGCCCGAATACGAGCCCTTGACCACTCCTCCCGGTGTCACGGCGGCGCCACCGACCGGCGGCCGCGAGCCGTGCCGCACCGCGCGTCCGCCACCCGGGCCCGGGATGATAGGGGATGGTGTTCGCCGAACCGGAGGGTTTGGTCGGGCGCCCGGAGGTCGGCGGGAGAGGAGACCGGGATGGCGGGCAGGGCGCTGGTGCTCGGCGGCGGAGGGGTCACCGGAATCGCCTGGGAGCTGGGGATGCTCGCCGGGCTGGCTGACCGCGGGGTAGACCTGCGCGACGCGGACCTCGTCATCGGCACCTCGGCCGGCTCAGTGGTGGGCGCGCTGATCACCTCAGGGACTGGTCTCGAGGAGCTTTACAACAGGCAGCTCGTTCCACCGGAACCCGATCGGCCTGTCCGGATAGGGATCGCGACGATCGTGCGGTGGGGCTTGGCGGCCGCCTGTTCCCGAGGCTCCGAG
Organism: Pseudonocardiales bacterium; assembly: GCA_019243635.1. Taxonomy (GTDB): domain Bacteria; phylum Actinomycetota; class Actinomycetes; order Mycobacteriales; family Pseudonocardiaceae. Next base: position 21,748 of record JAFAUB010000074.1, on the reverse strand, counting down.
CGGATGGGCGCACGAGTCGGCAAGATGGCGCTGGCGAGCGTGACGGTCCCCGAAGCCGAACGTCGCGGGGTCATCGAAGCGTTGCTGCGGGGGCGCACCTGGCCCCAGGGAACCTTCCTGGTCACAGCCGTCGATGCCGAATCGGGTGAGTTCGCCGCCTTCGGGAAGAGCAGCCAGGTTGGTGGCACCGAGGTGACCCTGGTCGATGCCGTGGCGGCGAGCTGTTCAGTGCCAGGGGTGTGGCCGCCGACCACCATCGGCGGGCGGCGCTGGATCGACGGCGGCGTGCGCTCGGTGGCCAATGCTGATCTGGCCGCCGGGTATGAGCGCGTGGTGGTGCTCGCGCCGATCGCGCGAGGGTTCAGGCTGGTGACGGGAGCGGCTGCCCAGTTGGCCGCACTACGAAAGCGGACACGGGTCGCGCTCGTCACGCCGGACGCCGCCGCTCGGCGGGCCATCGGCCGCAACCTGCTCGACGTGGCGCGCCGGGCGGCGGCCGCGCGGGCCGGCCGTGTCCAGGCCGGGTCGGTCACCGCCGAGGTGGCCCGGGTGTGGTCGGACTAGCGGGCCTGCGGACCGCGGCCGCCTGATGGGTTGTACCGGCCGGTTGCCGGCACGGCGAGCGCACAGACATCCGGCCTCGCATCGGCGTGGGCGCTCACCACACCCCGCCCGCTGCCCGTCGGCCGAGGAGAACGAGACGCTCAGCTCTCAGCCTGGCCGTCGTCCTGCTCGGCGAGGAACTGCTCGAACTCTGCGGCGATCTCGTCGCCGCTAGGCAACGATCCGACATCGATGGAAGGCAGCGGGCGCCGATCAGACTTGCTCGCGAGGGCGTCGAACTGGGCTTCCAGGCCGGCCACCACTGACATGCTTTCCGGGGACCGGGCGATCTGTTCGTTGATCTCGGCGAGGACCCGCTGCGCCGCCGGGCGCAGCGCCTCCACGGGTAGGTCCAGCCCGCTGCTGCGGGTCAGGTGCTCCAACAGGCCACGGGCTGACTCTGGATACTCGATGCGTGCCAGGTAGTGGGGCACATGCACGGCGAACCCCATCGCGTCGTGACCGGTCTCACCCAACCGGAACTCCACCAACGCCCCGGCGTGACCGGGGACCTGCATGGTGGTGAACCACCGCTGGTAGCCGGAGATCAACTCGCGACGGGTGGCGTGCGCCGTGACCGTCGCCGGCCGGGTGTGCGGAACCGCCATCGGCACCGCGCCCAGACCCACCGTCAGCCCGACCCCGAAGCGCTCCACGAGCTCGCGAACCGCCTCAGCGAACCGCTCCCACTGCAGATCCGGCTCCGGGCCGGTCAGCAGCAAGAACGGGGTGCCCGCGCGGTCGCGCACCTCATACAGCACCAACTCGGGCCGCTCATAACCTGCCCAACGGTCCTCATCGAAGATCATTGCAGGCCGCCGAGAGCGGTAGTCCAGGAGTTGGTCGACGTCGAATGTGGCGACCACCCGGTGCTCCAGATTCGCCAGTAAATGTGCCACCGCCAGGTGGCCGGCCTGGCCGGCGTCGACAAATCCGGTGAGAGCGTGCACCAGAACCGTGCCCGCCCGGGTCGACGGTTCTGTCTTGATTCGATACAGCTCGGCATTCACGGCAGGTATAACGCCGCACGGGGGCAGATCCATCCCGCCGCGCGCCTCAACCTGGCCGGATACGGGATAGAAGATCAGCCCGGGATGGGTTGGGCGCGGCGTCGCAGGTGGGGAGGACCTCGGGGCCCAGAAGGGTGACGTTCTCCAGAGTGCGGGTGCGCTCACCGGCGCCTTCCACCAGGAGGATGACGTGACCGATGCCGGTGCGCCGCGCGGTGGTGGCCAGCGTGTGCGGCAGTGTTCGGCGGTGCCGACGGGGTGCAGGCGGCACCGCAGCTCGGTGTGCTCAGCCGGGTCACGGGGGTGGTGCGGCCCGCCGTCGGCGCGGCGGTAGTTGCGGTTGTGGTGGCGGCGAGTTGTAGTGAAGATCGATTTCACAATAGGGCGTCCCGGCGGGCAGGCTCGGGCCCCATGGCGCTGCTATCGCGACACTTCATCGCCTTCCTCGGCGCTGTACTGCGCAGTCCGGCTACGGTGGGCGCCGTAGCGCCGAGCTCCCCGCAGCTGGCGGCTCGGTTGGCCGCCGTGGTACCCCGCGTGGGGGAGCCGGTGGTGGTCGAGCTCGGGCCGGGCACCGGTTCGGTCACGACGGCTATCGAGTATCGGCTCGCTGGCCGAGGATGGCAGGTGGCGGTCGAGATCGACCCGGTGCTGGCCAGGCATCTGCGCGCCGAACACGCGGGCGTCAAGGTGCTGATCGGGGATGCCGTCGAACTGGAGCGGCTGCTCGCCGAGCACCAGGTGCCCGCGGTGGACGCCGTGGTCAGTGGGCTGCCATGGTCACTGATCGATGCGGACGTGCAGCGCGCGATCGTCGACGCGACGGCACGCTCGCTGCGACCGGGGGGCTGCTTCACCACCTTCGCTTACCTGCATGCGCTGTCGATGACCCGGGCCCGCCGGTTCCAGACGCTGCTCGGCGAGGTCTTCGGCGAGGTGCTCACCACTCGCACGGTGTGGTGGAACCTACCTCCAGCGGTAACCTACGTCTGCCGAAGGCCACGTGAGTCCCGACCACGAGCCGATGAGTGCCGCGACGCGGCAGGATAACCACCTCCTCTGACATTCCGGTGATCGCGACGGATCCGGCGGGGGAGTAGTCCACACTCACCCCCGCTGTCCCCAGCCGGCATGCATGTGACTGTCCCCCACGGTGGCGCGGGAGGACCGTTCGACGGCATGAACGCACCTACCGCTGGCCGTATCCGGTTATCCGATCCTTCCGAGCTGATCGCCGCCGTCCCGCACCTGCTCGGTTTCCACCCGCATGACTCAGTGGTCCTCTTGGCCCTGCACGGGAGGAGACTCGGGTTGACTCTGCGGGCCGATCTGGTCGACAACGACCAGGCCCCACTGTTGGCCGAGCAGCTGCTGCCGCCGATCGCCCGGCAGCGGCCCACCGGCGTCGCGCTGGTCGTGATCGGGGGCGATCCCACTCCGGATGGCGACCCTCCGCACCGCGCGTTGGTACGCGCTCTCGACGGTGTGCTGACCGGTGCCGGGCTCCCTGTGGTCCATGCGGCGTGGACGGCGCAGACGGTCCGCGGCGCGCCGTGGCGCTGCTACGACGATCCGCTGTGTGCCGGCGCCGTGGCCGACCCCACGACCAGCCCGCTGGCGGCTGCGACGGTCGCGGCCGGTGCGGTGACCTTCGGCAGCCGGGAAGAAATGGCCGAGCTGGTGGCCGAGGAGGATCCCGTTGCGCTGCGCCGCCGAGCGACGCTTCTGGACGCGGCCGACGCTGAGCACCCGATGAGCGCCCGGCTGGTAGGCCAGCGGCTCACGCGGTTGAAGCAGCTGCATCGAGCGGCAGCCGCAGGAGATCTCGTGCTGAGCGACAGCACCGTCGCCGAGATCGCCTCCGCGCTGTGCGACCATCGGGTCCGGGACGCCTGCCTGCCCTGGTGCTCAGGTCCCGACGCGGCCGCCGCCGAACGGCTCTGGCTGGCCCTTGTTCGCGCTACCCCCGCACCGGAGCGGGCCGAACCTGCGGCACTGCTGGCGCTCGCCGCGTACGTCCGCGGGGACGGCGCACTGGCGGGCGTCGCGTTGGACGCGGCGCTGCAGGCTTGCCCACAGCACTCCCTGTCCGGGTTGCTGCGAGCCGCCCTGGAGACGGGACTGCCACCGAAGCTGCTGCGCAGCGTCGCGGCGGACGCCGCCGCAGCCCTTCGACGGCCTCGGCGCCGCTGCACCAAGCGGCGATCGCGACAGAAGCGATGACCGGCGATCCCCGATGGGGGCACTCAGCCGGCGCCGAGAGCGAACTTCCACGCGTCGGCCACGATCACGGCGAGGTCGGCCCGCTCCGGCTTCCAACCCAGCTCACGGTGCGCTCGGTCACTGGAGGCGATGAGCACCGCCGGGTCGCCCAGCCGCCGCGCCGCGGACCGCGCCGGGATCGGGTGCCCAGTGACCGTGCGGCAGGTATCGAGCACCTGGCGCACGGAGAAGCCGGTTCCGTTGCCCAGGTTGTAGATCCGGTGCTCGCCGGGCACGGCCTGCTCGAGTGCCCGCTCATGGGCGTCGGCGAGGTCCACCACGTGGATGTAGTCGCGGATGCAGGTGCCGTCCGGAGTGGGCCAGTCCTCCCCGAACACCATGATCTTCTCTTGGTGACCGAGGGCGACCTGCAAGATCAGTGGGATGAGGTGGGTCTCAAGGGTGTGCCGCTCCCCGTACCGGCCGTAGGCGCCGGCGACGTTGAAGTACCGCAGGCTCACGGCGGCTATGCCGTGCGCGATGGCATACGAGCCGATGGCGTGGTCGATCGCAAGCTTCGTCGCCCCGTAGGGATTGGTCGGCCGAGTGACCGCATCCTCGGCGATCGGCACCGACGCGGGTTCACCGTAGGTGGCCGCGGTGGAGGAGAAGACCATGCGAGGAGTGCCGTGCTCGCGCATCGCCTCGAGCAGCCCTACCGTGGCCACCACGTTGCCCAGCCAATAGCGTTGCGGCTGTGCCATCGACTCCGCGACCAGCGAGCGGGCCGCGAAGTGCAGTACACCGTCGAAGCCCTCGGCCAGCACCGCGCCGGCGTCCTTGACGGCGCCCTCGACGAACCGGCAGCCGGCTGGCACAGCGTCCCGGTGCCCGGTGGACAGGTCATCCAGGACCACGACGTCGTGGCCGGACTCGACCAGCCGCGCGGCGCAGACGCTGCCGATATAACCCGCGCCTCCGGTGACCATCAGCCGCATCCGACTCAGCCGGATCACCGCCGGCGGCCCATGACCGCGTGCGCGAGCGCGCCGTGCACCTCGACCGTGGACCCTCGGCCAGACAGCACCACCGGATGGTGTGCCCGCGCCTGGGCGGCGATCTCCACCACGTTGCCGGGCACTGCGTTGACCTTGTGCAGGTCCGCCATCAGGGCTGGGTCGAGCTGTACGTGCTCGGCGATGCGTCGCACCTCCACCGTGCCGCCGCCGCGCCGGGCCACCTCGTCCAGCCGGACCAGGTCGGGTTCGATCGCGGCGGCGGGCTCTCCGATCCCGAGCTCGTCGAGCCCCGGGATCGGGTTGCCGTACGGAGACATGGTCGGGTTGCCCAGCAGCGTGACCAGCTTGCGCTCGACAGCCTCGCTCATCACGTGCTCCCAGCGGCATGCCTCGGTGTGTACCTGCTCCCACTCCAGCCCGATCACGTCAACGAGCAGGCGCTCGGCGAGCCGGTGCTTGCGCATCACCGAAACGGCCCTGCTGCGGCCCGCCGCGGTAAGTTCGAGATGCCGGTCATCAGCCACTGTCAGCAGGCCGTCCCGCTCCATGCGTGCCACGGTCTGGCTGACGGTGGGTCCGCTCTGCCCAAGCCGCTCGGCGATTCTGGCCCGCAGCGGGACCACGTTCTCCTCCTCGAGCTCGAAGATGGTGCGTAGGTACATCTCGGTGGTGTCGATGAGCTCGTTCACACCAGTCTCCCTTGGTTGCACCCATGGTAGAGGCCCACATGGGCACCGCGTGCGCCAGCGGCGGCAGGATGGGCGACATGCACCCGGCCATGAGTCCTCCCCGCGCTGCGGTCATCTGGGACGAGGCTCTCCTCGGCTACGACCTCGGTGGGCGGCATCCGCTGGATCCCATCCGGCTGGACCTCACCATCCGGCTGGCCCGTTCGCTGGGTGTGCTGGACGGCGTTGCGCTGCTGGCGCCGATGCAGGCCACGGACGACGAGCTGCGTACGGTGCACTCCGACGGTTACCTCGCCGCAGTCAAGCATGCCCGGCGCGGATACGTGGGGCATGGTCTGGGCAGCCCGGACAACCCCGTCTTCTACCGCATGCACGAGGCCTCGGCGCTGGTCGCCGGTGGCTCACTGCTCGCCGCCGAGGAGATCCTCACCGGCCGCGCGGCGCGGGCGGCGAACATCGCCGGCGGGTTGCATCACGCGATGCGTGACCATGCCTCGGGTTTCTGCATCTACAACGACTGCGCGCTGGCGATCCGCCGGCTGCTCGACGGTGGGATGTCCCGGGTGGCTTACGTCGACATCGACGTGCATCACGGCGACGGTGTGCAGGAGGCCTTCGCCGAGGACCCTCGGGTGCTCACCATCTCGCTGCACCAGCACCCGGCGACGCTCTTTCCGGGCACCGGGAGGTCCACGGATGTCGGGGCCCCCGGCGCCGAGGGCTCAGCGGTCAATGTGCCGCTTCCCCCAGGCACGGGCGACGGCGGGTGGTTGCGGGCCTTCCATGCGGTCGTGCCCCCGCTGCTGCGCGCGTTCCGGCCCGAGGTGTTGGTGACCCAGCATGGCGCGGACACGCACATCGAGGACCCGCTCGCCAACCTGACGTTGTCGGTGGACGGCCAGCGGGCCGCGCACCGCGCGCTGGCCAAGCTGGCCGACGCCACGGCCGGCGGGCGCTGGCTGGCCCTTGGCGGGGGCGGGTACTCCCTGTTCCGGGTGGTTCCGCGATCCTGGGCCCATCTCCTGGCCATCCTGCTCGACCACGAGGTGGACCCCAACACCGCAGTGCCGGCCGGCTGGAGGGCGCATGCCGCCACCGTGGCGCGCGGCGCGCCGCTGCCGACCTCGATGACCGACGGCGCCAGGCCTCGTTGGACGCCCTGGGACGGGAGCGGCGACACCGCGCTGGACCGAGCGATCCAGGAAACCCGGCGCGCTGTCTACCCCCTGCACGACCTGGACCCCCAGGAGCTGTATCCCGAGGAGCTGGACCCCGAGGAGCCGCTCTGAACGGCACTAGGTTCCGCGGAAGTCGGAAGGCCGGGCCCCCGACGAGCCCGACCTTCCGGAGCGCGCGACAGCCATGGGTACAAACAACTGAGCCTGACGTCGCGTGGCCTGTGTCATGTCATATGGGTTGCGCTGACAGTGCCGTCTTGAGCTGACAGTGCCGGTCAGGCACGGCGGCGTCAATGCCGCCATTCGAGCGGTGACGCGCTGAAGTCGCGTGCGAGTCAGCTGGCGTAGGCTCTCAGCCGCTCCGCGCGATCCCCGTGGCGCAGCTTGGCCATGACCTCGCGCTCAATCTGACGCACCCGTTCGCGGGAGAGGCCGAAGCGCTTGCCGATCTGGTCCAGCGTGTGCGGCTGGCCATCGTCGAGGCCGTAGCGCAGCCGGATGACCTTCTGCTCCCGATCTTCGAGAGTGGCCAGCACCCGGCGCAGGTCATCCTGCAGCAACCCCGAGAGCACGGCGGACTCGGCGTCGGTGGCCTCAGCATCCTCGATGAAGTCACCCAACGGCGCCTCCTCCTCGGCGCCGACCGGCATGTCCAGGCTTACCGGGTCCCGGGAGTAGTCCAGCAGGTCGCCCACCTTCTCCACCGGGATGCCGGACTCGTCGGCCAGCTCCTGATGGGTCGCCTCGCGACCCAGCTGCTGGTGCAGGTCGCGCTTGATCCGGGCCAGCTTGTTCACCTGTTCCACCAGGTGGACCGGAAGTCGAATGGTGCGTCCCTGGTCGGCCATGCCCCGGGTGATGGCCTGCCGGATCCACCAGGTGGCGTAAGTGGAGAACTTGAAGCCTTTGGTGTAGTCGAACTTCTCCACCGCGCGGATCAGACCGAGGTTGCCTTCTTGGATCAGATCCAGCAGCGGCATTCCTCTGCCGGTGTAGCGCTTGGCCAGTGACACCACCAGACGCAGGTTGGCCTCCAGCAGGTGGTTCTTGGCCTTGTGACCGTCGCTCACCAGCCGGGCGAGATCGACCCGTCGGCTTGGTGACAACCGCGTCGCGGTCTCCAGGATGTGACGTGCGAACACACCGGCCTCGATGCGCTTGGCGAGCTCGACTTCCTGCTGTGCGCTGAGCAGCGCCGTGCGTCCGATACCATTGAGGTAAACTCGGACCAGGTCAGCCGCTGGGCTCTGCGCGTCGAGGTCTGCCTCGAGTGCGATGTCCGGTTCGACGGTGATCTGCGCGGCGGTCATCAGGTTCCTTCCTGCGACGGATCCTCGTGCCGACTCCGGTGGGTTCGGCGAATCGGCGCGCGACGTCGCACGAGTCTGGCCATCGGGTACCCGCGGCGATGACCGGTACAACGTCGGGGACCCGGATTCCGTTCCCGGGCCCTCATCCGGCACGACGAACGAGTGCCCGGCGAAGTGCCCGAGCCGAGGGACCCTCAGAGACTTCTCAGGTTGACGGCGGTCATCGCCCGGCTGGTGGCCCGTGAAGGGGGGCGTCACACCTCGAGGAGCACTGTGAACGGGCCGTCGGCCACGCTGCGTACGGTCATCGTCGCGCCGAAGTGTCCAGCGGCCACGGTGGCGCCGCGGTCCCGAAGCCGGGCGATGACCTCGTCGACCAGCGGCTTGGCGTGCTCCGGGCGGGCCGCCGCAGTGAAGGAGGGGCGCCTACCCTTGCGCGTCGCCCCGTAGAGGGTGAACTGGCTGATCACCAGCACCCCGGCGCCGGTGTCGGCGACGAAGCGCTCGTCGCGCAGGATCCGCAGCTCATGCAGCTTGCGAGCCATCGTATCGGCCTGCGCGGGCCCGTCGTCATGGGTCACACCGAGCAGCACCAGCAGGCCGGGTCTCGTCAGCTCACCGACCACGTGGTCATCCACGAGCACCGCTGCCTCGGTAACCCGGCTCACCACCGCTCGCACGGCGATGGATCCTGCCAGGCGCGACCAGCGCCAGTGGTGGTCACGCCACTTGTACTCCAGGCACCGCCCGCGCGACTAGAGTCGTTCCAGGGGGCTGTCCAGTGGGGGCTCGCTCACGGACGGTGCCCCCATCGAGCGCCGAGTGGAGGTGGTCTCCGTGACCCCGTCGACGACCCTGTCTAGCGGCGACCCCCTCGGGGAGGTGCGGCAGGAGGCCGCTGACATGACATCATCGATCCGGTCGCTGCTCGGCATCGAGTCCACGGCGGCCGAGCTGGATCCCGCTGGGCTGGGGCAGGCGCTGGGCAGGCTCGCGGTGTCCGTCGCCGGGAACCCGGCGGTGTTCTCCCGGTCGGCGATGGTGTACGGCATACGCAGCGCTCAGGCCGCGATGACCGCCGTGTTGCGCGGCATGGGGGTGAACCAGTCAGGCCCGGCCGAGCCGACCGACGATCCGCGGTTCGCTGATCCGGCCTGGACCAGCAACCCGCTGTTCTACCTGGTGCGCCAGCAACACATGCTGCTGGAAGGTTTCTTGCGGGACCTGCTGGCCGAGGCTGACCTGGATGAGGTCACCCGGCGCAAGGCCGATTTCGCGCTGCGGCAGGTGCTCGACGCCGCCGCGCCGACCAATTGGCTGGCGACCAACCCAGTGGCGCTGAAGAGGGCGTTCGAGACCGGGGGCCTCAGCCTGGTGCGCGGGGCCGGCAACGCGCTGCGCGACCTGGCGACCAACAAGGGCATGCCCCGTCAGGTCACCCCGGGTCAGTTCCGTCCCGGCCACGAGCTGGCCGCCACACCGGGCAGCGTGGTATTCCGCAACCGGCTGATCGAGCTGATCCAGTACGAGCCGCAGACCCAGACCGTGCACACGCTTCCGCTGCTGTTCAGCCCACCGTGGATCAACAAGTACTACATCATGGACCTCGCTCCCGGAAAGAGCCTGGTGGAGTGGGCCGTGCGGCACGGACATACCTGCTTCATGATCAGCTACCGGAACCCGGACGAGACCCTGGCCGAGCTCACCATGAGCGACTACCTGCGGGAGGGGCCGCTGACCGCGCTGGAGGTCGTCGAGGAGATCACCGGGACCCAGCAGACCAACCTGGCTGGGCTGTGCCTTGGCGGCACGATGGCCGCCGCGATGCTCGCCTGGCTCGCGGCCCGCGGCGAGGACCGGATCCACTCGTTGACCGTGATGAACACCCTGCTCGACTTCACCCTGCCTGGCCAGCTCGGCGTGTTCACCGACGAAGCCGCTATCCAACGGCTGGACCGCACCATGGCACGCAAGGGCTACCTGCCGGCGGACAGCATGGCCACCACGTTCAACCTGCTGCGAGCCAGGCACCTGGTGTGGAACTACGTGGTCAACAACTGGCTGCTGGGGGAGGAGCCGGCCCCGTTCGACATTCTGAGCTGGAACTCCGACTCCATCCGGATGGCCTCGGCCATGCAGACCGAGTACACGCGGTCCTTGTACCTGGAGAACCGGCTGGCGAAAGGTGAGCTCACACTGGCGGGCCAGCAGCTGGACCTCGCTCGAATCAGCCAGGACAGCTACTTCGTGTCCGCTGAGAGGGACCACATCGCGCTCTGGAAGGCGGTCTATGCGAGCGCCCGTCTCATGGGTGGCACCGTGCGGTTCATGCTGTCCAACTCCGGGCATATCGCCGGTGTGGTCAACCCGCCGAACCCGAAGTCCAGGCACTGGGTCGGCTCGGCGGACACGCTGCCCGAGGACCCTGAGGCATGGCGCCGGCAGGCCGCCGAGGTCGCCAAGTCGTGGTGGGAGGACTGGACGCCATGGATCGCCGGGCGTGCCGGACGGCGGCGCAAGCCGCCTCCGATGGGCAGCATCACGCACCCGCCGCTGGCAGCCGCCCCGGGTAGCTACGTGCGCGAGAAGTGAAGCGGTGGATGCGTAGGGGGTCCGCCCCTCGACGCCGGACGGGGGATGGTGGACGGGGAATGATGTGAGCCATGGTTCGTGCAGGTGACGGCGGCGAGGTGCCCAACCTCTGGCAAGCCCAGCTAGGAGCGTTCATCCGGGCCCAGCGGCAGCTGGCCGACCTGTCGCTGCGCGAGATGGCGGCCCTGACCCGGATCTCCAACGCCTACCTCAGCCAAGTTGAACGCGGCCTGCATCAGCCGTCGCTCACGGTGCTGCGGGCCATCGCTGACGGGCTGGGACTGACCACCGAACAGTTGCTGGCCAAGGCGGGGTGGACGCAGGCGGGGTCCGACGACGGCGCTGCCGGTGTTGCACCCGACGCCCCTGCCGGTGTTGCACCCCACGGCCCCGCCGGCGTCGCACCCGACGCCCCTCCCGATCCCCCGGCCGGCACGGAGGACAGCATCCGGCGCGACCCGCGGCTCACCGAGGCCCAGCGCGAAGCGCTGCTGCAGGTGTACCGGAGCTTCATCGAGGGTACGAGCGGGTGACGGGGCGACAGCCGGCCCCAGGGGCGCTTGACATATTTATCGCGTCTGCGTACTTTGGTGATCGAATCTCAATACCGCTTGTGAGGAGATGCCGATGACCACGTGGCGCGAGACAGACCACGACACCGCCCGCTACAGCCAGGGAGCCTTCACCTACCCCCTGGAGATCTGGGCTGACTGGGTGCAGAAGTTCGTCGACCCGGAGCCATACCTGCGCGCCAGAAGGCATCGCGCCGAGGAGGTCGTCGACGAATACTTCCACGTTCTCGAGCGGATACTGGCCATCCAGCGGGAAGCCGTCAAGCGAGTAGTGGCCAGCTACACGTGGACCGCCACCAAAGCTGCTTCCACTGTGCATGATGTCGCCAAGGAGGTGCATGATGTCGCCAAGGAGGTGCATGATGTCGCCAGGGAGGCGCCCCCGAAGAGGGACATGCACGATGGTGCCAGGGAGTCGACCCTGAAGAAGAGCTGACCCACTGGGTCCGGTTGACCAGCCTCCTCGGCCCTGGCGTCGCGCGACGCCGGGGCCGACAGGTATGACGCGGCCATTCGGGGGACCCGCTGTCCGCAAAGCTCCTGCGCCCTCGCCAGGTGCTGTCACCGGCTCCTACGATGACCTGGAGCGGTGAGCCGAGCGGTCCATCGATCGGGTGCGAACGCGCTGGAGGGTCGATGTCGTCTATCGGGCTGCTGAGTGGGTCCGCCGACCGGGCGCAACGGCTTTCTGAGCTGCTGAAGGATGCGGGCGCTGATGCTGTGATCATCACCGACCCCTCGGCGCTGCCGGGTGAGCCGGGTGGTGACGGCCTCGACTTCTACATCCAGCTGCCGGTCACCATCCACCCCGATGGGCACACCGCCGTCGCGCGCGTCGGCTCGTTCCTCTCGGCGGGCCTGCTGGCCCGCTTCAGCGCGGTCGACCGAGTGCTCCCGGTGTTGGCGCCCGGCGCGACCGTGGTGCTGGTGTCGGGCAACACCCCGGACGAGGTGTCGCTGCCCGACGACCAGCGATCCCGCCTGGCGTTGCTCCATCTGCTGGCGCACGCCACCCGGGCCGAGCTCGCCACCAGACACGTCGAGGTCAAGGTGGTCAGCAGTCAGCGCAGCGACCAGGAGATCGTGCACTATGCGCTGGGTGGCGACGACGGCACGCATCCCCACCGGAACCCGCGGGAACGGGCCGGCGGGGCCACCGCCTACCAGGACTGGCGTACCGAGGTGATGGGTCTGGTCGGCATCGACATCTGAAGCCGTTCCCCGGGCGGGAGGTCACTCGGCGAGCAGTAACCTGGTGGCCCTGTCACTGTGCGCATGCTGTGCAAGGAGGTCGTCGGTGAGCTTGATGTTGAGCCAGGACGTGTCGGCGGACGCGTTGCTCGAGCGGGACCCACTGGCGTTGCTCCTGGCTATGCTCCTCGATCAGCAAGTGCCGATGGAACGGGCCTTCGCCGCGCCCTATGAGCTGCAGCAGCGCCTGGGGCACGACCTTGATGTTCACGAGCTTGCCGACTACGACCCCGACGCGTTGGCGGACCTGTTCGCGACGCAGCCCGCGTTGCACCGGTATCCCAAGTCGATGGCGTGCCGGGTACAGGACATGTGTCGAGCCCTGGTCGAGCGCTACGACGGTGATGTGACAGGGCTGTGGCGGGGCGTCTCAGACGCCCGCGAACTGCTCGACCGGCTGGTCGCGCTGCCAGGATACGGGACGCAGAAGGCGCAGATCCTCCTGGCGCTTCTCGGCAAACAGCGTAACGTGACGCCCGAGGGCTGGCGTGAGGTAGCCGGCCCCTACGGCGATGAGGGGGTATACCGATCGGTCGCCGACGTGACCGACGCCGACTCGCTGGCCAGGGTTCGGGAGCACAAGCAGCAGGTCAAGGCGGCTGCAAAAGCAAAGAAATAGTAGGAGGTCAGGAGTATCAAATCAGGACGTGAGGGCGCGCGGGGTCCACATGAGCACGGCCGTCGACGAGGCGATGCGGCTGTTCTCATCACTGCGGCGGAACCGTCCTACGCCGAGCAGTACGCCACACGTCGACGCAAATACGCGATCCTGATGTCGGCACGCATCCCGTGCCTGGCCCTGGCCGGCGTCTTCTATCAGACCTGGTGGCTTGCACTGACTTTCGTCGCCCTCTCGGTGCCACTTCCGTGGATGGCGGTGCTCATCGCCAATGACCGTGCTCCCCGCAGGGCTGAGCACGTCAACAGGCTGGGGCAGGGCCTGCGGGAGGGCGACCTCCGGGGCCGCGAGCTCGAGAGTAAGGATCCTCCGATCGTCGAGGGTTAATCTCGCCTCCGGGTCACATGCCTCTCACTCGAATAGTGCGAAAACCACTCGTCTGGCTGGTGACGCCGGTGTAGCGGGTCATATCATGCGCCAGTACCCGCCAACGCGGTGAATCGGTCTGGCACTCTCCGCATGTCGAGGATGATGCCGATTCGGTTGGATCTCACTCGGTGCACGGCCGCGTCTAGGATCGGTGCTCAGTCACCTGCGGCGCGGGGGAGGACCAGATGACGGATGTCGTGAGTAGAGCTTCGTTGGAATCGTTGTTGATGAATCGGTCATTGAGCGATTCGGAGCTTATGCGAGCAAGTGCCGAAGCGCCCGATTACGCCATTTTGCCCCAGGTGAGCGTACTGAAGATCGGTGGTCAGAGCCTGATCGACCGGGGTAAGGCGGCGGTGTACCCGGTGGTGGCGGAGTTGGTGGAGGTCAAGCGAAGCCATCAGATCCTCATCGGCACTGGTGCGGGTACGCGGGCTCGGCATGCGTACGCTCTGGCCGCCGAGCTAGGCCTGCCGACGGGTGTGCTGACCGATGTCGGGGCTGCGGTAGCCGATCAGAACGCCCAGATGCTGGGGTATCTGATGGCCCGGCACGGCGTGCCGGTGGTGGGGGGCTCGGCGTTCGGTGCCCTGCCGTTATACCTCGCCGAGTGCGGTGCGGCGATCTTCTCAGGGATGCCTCCCTATGACATGTGGCAGCGCGTGCCCAGCGAGGGAGTGATACCGCCGTACCGCACGGATGCCGGATGTTATCTCGTCGCGGAAGTCTACGGCTGTCGAAATATGATCTTCGTGAAAGACGAGGACGGGTTGTACACGGCCAACCCGAAGACCGACCCGAGCGCCACCCTGATCCCGGAGGTCACCGTCGCGGAGCTGATCGCTCGGGACCTGCCGGATCTGATCATCGAGCGCCCGGTGTTGGAGCTGATGCGCCGTGCCCGGTACGTGCGCTCGGTCCAGATCATCAATGGGCTACGGCCCGGCTTGATCAGGCGCGCATTGGACGGCGAGCACGTCGGCACGATCATCTCAGCGGCGTGATCGCCGTCCCGCCAGCAACCGTGGAGAAGACCATGATAGGCACTCTCTCGCATTCTGAGCCCTCCTTCGCGGTCAAGGACGTGCCCTCGGCGCTGATGCGCCAGACCTTGCTCGACCGCGAGCTCCTCCGGCCTGTTGATCGCCCGGTGATCCCGTTGCTGCCGTGGCTGAACGTCGTCGTGATCGGTGGGCGCTCGATCATGGACAGGGGCCCCGAGGTGGTCATGCCGGTCGTGGCGGAGCTGCGGGCGGCGTTGCTGGAGCATCGGCTGCTGATCCTCACCGGACCGGGCATCCGCGCCCGTCACGTACTCGGGGTCGGGCTTGACCTCGGCCTGCCCACGGGGGTGCTGGCCGCGCTGGTCTCCGTCGAAGCCGAACAGAACGGGCATCTCATCGCCGCGCTGCTGGCCGAGCAGGGCGTGTCCTATCTCCCGCACGCGGCGATCGCCCACCAACTCGCCGTGCACCTGGCCGCCAGCCGGGCCGCGGTGTCCAACGGCTACCCGCCCTATGGCCTCTATGAGTTCCCTCCCGAGGTGGGGAAGATCCCACCGCACCGCACGGACACCGGCGCATTCCTGCTCGCTGATGCCTACGGCGCCGCCCGACTCCTCTACGTCAAGGACGTCGAGGGCGTGTTCACCAGCGACCCCGCGACAACCGACACCAGCCCACCTGAGCTCATTCCTCGAGCGAGCGCCGCCGAGCTGGTAGCGCGCCACCTCGACACCCTTCCCATCGACGCGCTGGTACTCCACCTCATGGCACACGCCAAACACCAGAAGCAGATCCAGATCATCAATGGACGCACTCCCGGCAACATCACCAGGGCTCTGCGAGGAGAGCATGTGGGCACGGTCGTCCACGCCGACTGACGCCGCGGCATCATGGAGGGCGTGACCACGTTGACCCAGACACTGCCCGATGTCGACACTCGCCCCGAGGGGACCGAGAGCACCGGCGACGACACACCCAAGATGTTCCACTACGTGCGCAAGGACAAGATCGCCGAAAGCGCGGTGATGGGCTCGCGGGTGAGGGCCCTGTGCGGCGAGGTGTTCCCGGTGACTCGCGCGCCCAAGCCTGGTTCCCCGGTATGCCCGGAGTGCAAGAGGCTCTACGAGTTGATGCCCCAGGGCGGCGACGCCGGCTGACCGGTACCCGGCTGTCGCGCTGACCCGCCGCACTGACCCCGCACCGTGCACAGGCATCCATGAGACCGTCTGAGACGGGGGGTTTAGCCCGGCGCGCGCCGGGCTAAACAGGTGATGGGTGCCGGCGGCTGAGTTGCGCCGGGGAGTGCTGATGCGGCCGTCTGGTGTATGGAGAGTGGGAACCGCAAATGGGGAAAACCGCAGGCGACTACTTGTGTGAGCGTCTGGTCGAGTGGGGTGTCGACACGATCTACGGGTTCCCCGGGGACGGGATCAACGGGATCTTGGGGGCGTTGCGGCGTTCTCAGGACCGGTTGCGGTTCATCCAGACCCGCCATGAGGAGATGGCCTCGTTCATGGCGTGCGGGCACGCCAAGTTCACCGGGCGGGTCGGGGTGTGCATGGCCACCTCGGGGCCGGGGGCGATACACCTGCTCAACGGGCTGTATGACGCGAAGCTGGACCACCAGCCGGTGGTGGCGATCGTCGGGCAGACCTTCGTCCGTGCGTTGGGTGGGCATTTCCAGCAGGAGGTCAAGCTGCTGGCGTTGTACTCCGATGTCGCGTCGGCCTACTGCGAGCAGGCCAACGAGCCGGGCAGTATCCGCCACATCCTGGACCGGGCGCTGCGGATCGCGCTGGCCGAGAAGACCGTCACGTGCGTGATCATCCCGGCGGATGTGCAGGAGAGGGACGCCGTGGACAAGCAGCCGCACCTGACGCACACCGTGCACTCCGGGGTCGGTTACTGGCCCGGCCGTACGATCCCCGAGCAGCGGGACCTGCAGGCCGCGGCGGCGATCCTCAACGCTGGGGAGAAGGTCGCCATGCTGGTCGGCCAAGGGGCGCTGCACGCCACCGACGAGGTGCTCGCGGTCGCGGACACGCTGGGGGCGGGGGTGGCGAAGGCGTTGCTGGGTAAGGCGGTCGTGCCCGATGACGTGCCGTTCTGCACCGGGTCGATCGGGCTGCTGGGCACGAGGCCGAGCTGGGACATGATGCAAGGCGCCGACACGTTGCTGATGGTCGGCTCAAGTTTCCCCTACTCGGAGTTCCTGCCGAAGGAGGGCGCGGTCAAGGGGGTGCAGATCGACCTGTTGGGGAGGATGCTCTCGATCCGCTACCCGATGGACCTCGCGCTGGTCGGGGACAGCAAGCAGACGCTGGCCGAGCTGCTGCCGCTGCTGCGTCGCAAGACCGACCGTTCCTGGCAGGACGGCATCGCCAAGGGTGTACGGGAGTGGTGGCGCCTGATGGCCGACCGGGCCAAGCCGGCCGATGTGGACCGGGCCGGGGACCGGCTGCGGGTGCGCCCACAGGCGCTGTTCGCCGAGCTGTCGCGCCAGCTGCCCGACAACGCGATCCTGTCCAGCGACTCCGGGTCGGCGGCGAACTGGTTCGCCCGCCAGGTGCGTATCCGCCGGGGGATGAAGGCGTCCTTGTCCGGCAACCTGGCCACCATGGTGCCTGGGGTGCCGTATGCGATCGCGGCGAAGTTCGCCTTCCCGGACCGGGTGTCGGTGGCGATGGTCGGGGATGGGGCGATGCAGATGGGCGGCATGGCCGAGATGCTCACCGCCGCCAAGTACTACAAGACCTGGGCTGATCCGAGGCTGGTCGTACTGGTGCTCAACAACGAGGATCTCAACCAGGTGACCTGGGAACAGCGGGCGATGGCCGGCGACCCCAAGTTCGAGGCCTCCCAGGAGATCCCCTATGTGCCGTATCACGCCTATGCCGACATGATCGGCCTGAAGGGCATCAAGGTGGAGCGCTCCGCCCAGATCGAAGGCGCCTGGCGGGAAGCCTTCGCCGCAGACCGTCCGGTGATCATCGATGCGATGAGCGACCCGGAAGAGCCCCCGATCCCGCCCCATGTCAGCTTCGCCCAGCTGAAGGCGATGACCGAGGCCTTCGCCGCGGCGCCCAAGGAAGGGCTCCCCGGCGCGGTGTCGGCGGTCCGCGAGTTCGCCGAAGAGCTTCTCCCCGGCCGGTAGAGACGACGAGGGAATCGGACATGTCACGGAGACCGGCGCGCCGCGGTCCGATCAGGGAGGGCGAGCACCTGATCGACCGCATGGTGTCCAACATCGAGCACGGCCGGTTCGAGCGCTCGCTGTCGGGTCTGACTGCGGCGGCGGCGGTGGTCACCGGGGCGGAGATCTACCTGGAGCACTACAAGGCCAGTTTCGGCAACAAGTGGATGTGGAGCCCGATCGTGCTGACCCCGCCGCTGGTGGTGGCCGGTATCGGTGGGGTGTTCTCCAAGCGCTGCGCCAAGACCGCGCTGCCGGTCACCGCTGCGCTCTATGCCGCCAACGGCCTGCTGGGGGAGTACTTCCACGCCCGCGGCGTGTCCCGCAAACCCGGCGGCTGGAAGATGGCCAGCTACAACCTGCCGATGGGCCCACCGATCTCCGCTCCCGGGCTGATGACGATGGTCGGCGGCATGGGCCTGCTCGCGGCCCTGCTCCGGCGCGAGCGGTAAGCCAGGTGGCGATGCCCGATCTCAGCAGCCCCGACCACCTGCCCAACCGGCGACCCGATGGGCGGCCGCCGCACCCGTCCTGGCTGCCCCGCCAGCGCGCCGGGGTGAGTCCGCAGATGATCGGCCGATACCCCGACTATGACGTGCTCTCCACGGTGGGCACCTGGGATGAGGCCACGAGGAAGGTGGTGCTGGCCCGGCTGGAGCCCCCCGGGCCGATGCGGTTCTTCACAGTCGGGCAGGTACCGACGCTGCGGGCGTTCTGCGACACCGCGCTGGCCCAGGACACCGACCCTCGGGTGCCGGTGCCGGAGATGATCGACGCCAAGCTCGCGGACGGGAAGCTGGACGGCTACCAGTACGCCGACATGCCCGATGACCGGGAGACCTGGCGGCTGGTGTTGGCCGGGCTGGACCACACCGCCGCGGCGGGCTACCGGGTAGCCCGCTTCTCCGCCTGTGAGGTGCAGCGGCGGGAGGCGATTGTCGGTGAGCTCGCCAAGGGCCGACTGGTCGGCGGTCCGTGGGAGCGGCTCAACGTCACCCGATCCTGGTCGTTGGTGATGCGGATGGTGCTCGCCGCGTTCTACTCCCACCCCTGGGCGTGGAACGAGATCGGCTTCGGTGGCCCGGCCTACCCGCGGGGGTTCATGCGCCGCGGCACGATCGGCGTCCGGGAGCCGTTCGAGACCCCAGGGGCTACGGACGAGGATCCGGTTCGGGTGGTGGAAGAGGGGCAGCTGTAGTGGGGACGTTCTGGCGTGGGGTGCTCAAGGGCTCGATCGGCCCGGTCGCCAACGACTCCCGCTACCTGCTCGACGTGCACTCCCGAGACCTGCCCGGGCAGAAGACCATGCGCCGCTACGCCGAGACCGACGAGGTCGACCTGGTGATCGTGGGGGCCGGCGCCGGCGGCTCGGTGCTCGCGCAACGGCTGGCGCGGGCGGGCTGGCGGATCGTCGTGCTGGAGGCCGGCCCGTTCTGGCATCCCGACTCCGACTGGGTGTCCGACGAGGCCGGCAGCCACGAGCTGTACTGGACCCAGAAGCGGATCATCGGCGGCGCCGACCCCATCGAGCTGGGTAAGAACAACTCCGGGCGCGGGGTGGGCGGGTCGATGGTGCACTACGCCGGCTACACCCCGCGGTTTCACCCCAGCGACTTCGCCACCTTCACCCGCGACGGGGTGGGCGCGGACTGGCCGATCGGCTACCAGGACGTGCTCGCCCACTACGAGCGGGTGGAGGCCGAGCTGCCCGTGGCCGGCCAGGACTGGCCATGGGGTTATCCGCACCGCTACCCCTTCTCTCCGCACCCGGTCTCCGCGCCGGCCGAGAAGCTGATGCACGGCGCGCGGGCGCTGGGGATCGAGATGCGGGTCGGTCCGGTGGGCATCGTGAACGGCACCTTCGGCAACCGCCCGCACTGCATCTACCGCGGGTACTGCCTGCAGGGCTGCAAGGTCAACGCCAAGGCCAGCCCGTATGTCACCCACCTGCCCGACGCGCTGGCCCACGGGGTGGAGGTGCGGGCCAACTGCATGGCGCTCCGGGTGGAGCTCGACGAGTCCAGCGGTCTGGCCAGCGGGGTGTGCTATCGGGTTGAGGGAGAGCACACCGACCGGATGCAGCGCGCCCGGTTCGTCGCGGTCGCCGGTTACTCCATCGAGACCCCGCGGTTGCTGCTCGCCTCGACCAGCCGCCGCTTTCCGCACGGGCTGTGCAACGACCACGACCTCGTCGGGCGTTACATCATGGTGCAGGGGGCCGGCCAGACCGCCGGTCGCTGGCCCGAGGAGCTGCGGATGTACAAGGCGCCGCCACCAGAGGTGTCCTCCGAGCAGTTCTACGAGACCGACACCTCCCGGGCCTTCGCGCGGGGGTTCTCCATCCAGACCGTCTCGCCGCTGCCGATCGGCTGGGCCGAGCACGTCCTGGCCGACGGGCACTGGGGCCGCGCGCTGCGGGAGTACATGCGCGACTACAACCACTGGGGCACCATCGGCGTGCTCAACGAGCTGCTGCCCTACCCCGAGAACCGGGTCACCCTCGCTTCCGAGACCGACCCCTATGGTCAGCCCGTCGCGCGCATGGACTACACGCTCTCGGACAACGACAAGGCCAACATGGCCTACTCCACCCGAGTGATCACCGACATCCTGCACGCCGCCGACGCCCAGGACGTGCTGACCATCCAGCGGTTCGCCCACCTCATCGGCGGTGCCCGGATGGGCAGCTCCCCCGAGGTGTCCGTGGTGGACGCCAACCAGCGGGCCTGGGCGGTACCCAACCTGTTCCTGTCCGACGGCTCGGTCTGTCCCACCCAGGGCAGCGCCAACCCCGCACTGACGATCATGGCGCTGGCCTCCCGGCTCGCCGAGCGCATGGCCAGCGGCGCGGCGATGGATGACGACCCCGCGCTCCGAGCGGGCTGCACCCGAGCCGGGGTGGCCCGGCTGAACGGGGCCCGACCGAGGGTGGAGAGCCGACGGTGAGGCCACATCTGGGCCCACCGCCCACCTGACCCTCTCGAGCCGAAGGGCGACACCATGACCAGCACCGACACCACCGAGAGGGAAACCGTCGAGAAGTTCCCGCCGCACGTGCTACGGGAGTACGCCCTGCTGGCTGACGGGGAACGCGGTGCACTGGTGGGCCCGCGCGGCGACGTGGTGTGGATGTGCGCCCCGCGGTGGGACTCCGACGGGGTGTTCTCCTGTCTGGTCGGGGGTCGCGGCGCCTACGCGGTCACCCCGGCCGGGCGGTTCACGTGGGGTGGCTACTACGAGGAGGGCAGCTTGATCTGGCGCTCCCGGTGGATCACCGAGACCGGGATCATCGAGTGCCGCGAAGCGCTGGCCTTCCCCGGCGAGGCACACCGGGCGATCCTCCTACGCCGCATCGTCGCCGTGCGGGGCGTCGCCCACGTCGAGGTCGTGCTGGAGCCGGCCGCCCGGTTCGGCCGGGCGCCGCTGCGCGAGCTGCACCGCGACGACGACGGCCGCTGGCATGGCCACCTCGGGGAGCTGCGGCTGCGCTGGAGCGGCGGTGCGGCCGCCGAGGTGCACGGTGAGACCCATCACAGCAGGCGCCTGGTCACCCGGGTCACCGTGCCCGAGGATGCTCACCATGACCTGGTCCTGGAGCTGTCGGACCAGGCGCTGAGTGAGCAGCCGCCGGACCCTGACCGGAGCTGGCGGGGCACCGAAGCAGCCTGGCGGGCGACGATGCCGAACCTCGGCGCGAGCATCGCCCCCCGTGACGCCCGGCACTCCTATGCGGTGCTACGCGGGCTGACCAGCTCCGGCGGGGGCATGGTCGCCGCAGCCACCATGAGCCTGCCCGAACGCGCCACGGAAGGCCGCAACTACGACTACCGCTACGTCTGGATCCGCGATCAGTGCTATGCCGGCCAGGCCGTCGCCGTCACCGGAGCACATCCGCTGCTCGACGACGCGGTCACCTTCGTCAGCGAGCGGTTGTTGGACGACGGGCACAACCTGGCGCCGGCCTACACGACCACGGGTGCGCGCGTGCCGAATCAGCGACACCTGAAGCTTCCCGGCTACCCCGGCGGATACGACATCGTCGGCAACTGGGTCAACCAACAGTTCCAGCTCGACGCG
>JAFAUB010000062.1 GCA_019243635.1 Pseudonocardiales bacterium | reverse complement strand
GGAAGGAGCACCCCAGGGACCCGTGGAACCCCCGGCCACCGGCCCGCCGGCCGGGCCACTGTCATACCCAGACCCTAAAATCAAGACCCTTAACAAGGCCCAGCGCCCGTCCCAGACCAGCCACCGATCAAGACGAATGATCAAGGTTAGGCGTCGGTGAGCGCGGTTACCACCGTGCAGAGTCAAGCCATGGAACCGACCGGCCACCGGGAGCAAAGCACGGGGCAAGGCTCAGGCGATGACCGGCTCGGGGGAATCAGGGGTGCCAGCGGCGCGGCGGTGTCGGCCGCGCTCGGTGGGGTGCTCCAGCAGCTCGACACCGATCTGGGACCACACGAGGCAGGGGAAGCGGCGGCACCGGGGGACGGGGATGAGGTGGGAGCGCCAGACGACGCGGTGGCACCAGGTGAGGCTCCGGCAGCCGTGGCAGCGGCCCGCGCGGGTAGTCGGTTGGTGGTCGAGCAGGATCGACCGGAGCGCGTCGATCGGCCCCGTGGGGCAACCGAACCGTTCCAGCTCGGCGAGCCGCTCCCACACGGAGTGGACGAACGCGCGTTCGACGTGGGGGCGCCCGGCCAGCCATGCCACTGTCTCGGCCGGCAGCACGGCTTCGGGTCGCGGTGGGCGGGTCGGCATGGCGGGCTCACCCCGGCGTCACGGCGGCCCGGTCACCGGGCATCCGAGACCAGTGCGAGCAGTCGGCCTCGCAGCTGCTGGTCGGTGAGCGTGGGCGCGTCGTCGGCCAGCGTGATCACCTGCCGCAGCGCCCAACGCAGCCGCCCGATCTCCCCGTCCGCCGCCCGGTCGGCGAGGTGAGCGGGACGCAGGTGGGGGTTGACCACGCTGATCCACCCAGTTCAGGCCGCACGTCGTGCACGACCATGTTTGGATCGTCGGTGCGGTGCCGGTGGTCCGCACCACACCGGTAGTGGCCCCGCATCCCGGGCACGACTCAGCCGTGCCGGGATCGTCACGACAGGGGTCCTGGGCGGGCATCGTTGTTGGTCACCTCGGGGTGGTGTGGGTGGGCTGGCCGGCCGCCGGGAGCCGAGGGGACAGCGCTCAACCGGCGGCCGAGCCGGGGATCTACTCGCTGACTGAGCGCGCCGCGCCAGCGCGGGTGCCCACCAGGTGCAGGATCGCCGTTGCCATCCGGGCGGCCTGCTCTTCGGTGAGCCGCACGGCGCCCCGATCCAGGCTGTGGATCATCCACGTGCCGGTGGTCTCGCGGATCGCCAGCAGTGTGCACTCGGTGTCGTCGTCGGTGCGGGTGCCGGGGACCGACACCTGGATCGGGTACCGGGTTCGGGGTTGGTCGCTCACGCGGGGGAGTCCTTCCTTCGGTGAGTCAGTCGAATTCTCGCACGTCAGTTTCCGGCACATCGAAATCATGTGTTGCGGCATGCTCCCCCGGGCCGCATCGAGTCGCGCACCGCCGCTTCTCCGTGTTCTCTCTTGAGGTGCTCAATGAGCTCGTCCCGTAGCGTGGTCCGTGCTATACCGACGAGGTCCGCGACCTCAGCGGCCGTGGTGTCATCGCCCGCCATGGAGTAGCCCACGTGGATCCACGGGCATGTATGAACAGGGCAGATAACGACTATCGGCGTTTGGGTGCCGTTGTTCATCGCGGGACCTGGGATCCTTTCCTTCGGGCGCGTGTGGGACCGGCCGGCCGCCGGGAACTCGAACGGGGGCACGGCTCAACCAACGGCCGGCCGGGCATTACTCGTCTCGCGCAGCGGCATCCACCAGGAAGACCAGGTGACAGCGCGCGCAGCGCAGGCCCCAGAGTGGTCGCTCACGCGGGGTCGCGCTCGTCGTCATCACCGCGCCGCACCGCGCCTGAAGAACACCCTTGGGATGCTCACCGTCGGGTAGCAGCCAGTGGGTGTGATAGCCCAGCGGGGACCGCGCCCACCGCGCCGGCCCGGTCATCGGGTGAGCGGGGGGCGGCTCGGTCACCTCACCGGTGTCCCGCTCGGTCCGCCGCGCACACGCCAGGCACATCCAGCCGCCGGGTGGTGGCTCGTCATACAGGCCGGCGCCCAGGACCAGCCGCCGCCCGCAGCGGACGACATACACCCCGTCGGGGTGCTCAGCGTCCACATCGATGGCGTGGGACTGCCAGTCCCGGGAGGACACGCCCCAGTGCGGCGGGCCGCTCACCGGGCACCTTCCCTGCGACGGGTGTCACAGTCCCGGCAGATCTGGTCCCGGTCTTGCGGGTACCCGGGCAGACTCAGCCGATCGTAGGGCAGTCGCAGCGGCGAGAACCTCACCCCACACGCCGCGGCCACCGTGCCATCAGGACCCAGCACGCCGTGGTGGGTGTCCCGGTCACCCTGAGACCGCAAATACCAGCTCACGGGGTGCCCCACCAGATCGCCTCGGCCATCCGGGCCTCAGTCACCTCCACCAGGTCATGCCGGGCGCGCAGCTCACCCCACGTGGCGTGGTGACGCCCCCCGCCCGTGGTGTACCGGCCGTCCGGGCCGGGTCGCCAGGTGCGCATGAGGTCGTCGCGGACGGTGGGCTGGTCGGTGGGTTCGGGCGCGGTGCCGAGCCCGGCGACGAGCCACACCCGAGGATGGGCGCAGTCCGCCGAGAACACACCCCAGCCTGGGGCGCCACTCACCGGGCGCCCCTTGACCGCGGGTGCCAGGTGGCCGGGTCGCCGCTCATCCGAGCCAGAACAGCAGCGGGGCAGAGATCCGACTGGCCACCAGCAACGCCCAGCCCAGGATCGTCCCTCCCCGGGAGGCCGGCCGCGCCGTTCGTGGATTCATCAGCCCCACGTGTTATGGTCTCCACACCAGTCACCGCAGCCGCTCCTGCGGCGTAGGAGATCGCGCCAGACCACGCAATCGCGCCGGGATCATAGCAAGTTCACTCACCGGAAACCCACACCTCAGCGCTCCAGCAGACCGACTCGCGCACGCACTCCAGGCAATACCGGGGAATGAATAGCACGACGCCGGCAGGTCCGAGGCGACCAGCACCTCACCACACACAGCGACATAGCCCTGGTACGTGCTGGTTACGTCGTCATCAGCGGTCAGCAGGTGGAACACGCCCTCCGGCAGCGACTCGCCCAGCTCGGCGGTGCTCATCGCGCACTCAGCGGCCTGGCAGGCCGGACAGACGTGACCAGAATCGGGCGGCTGGCTATCAGCCTCCGCCGGTAACCGACCTCGCTCCCGGTGACGGTGCAGCGTTTCGGGTACGTCGATCATGCTTGCGACTATGGCCCGACGATGACGGCGGGTTGTCGCTCAGACGCGACATCTTGGGAGAAACGGGGCCGCATCTGTCTCTCAGGAGAGACATCCCCGTTGGGCTACACCCGCAGGCCAGCCCGGCGGGCCATGCCGCGTAGCTCCTGGCCTGTCGGGGAGCCCCGGCGCGAGTGCCTGAGCAGCACGGCGAGGGTGTCGCGGACCCTGGGCTCACGGAGCACCATGGTGGGGAAGATCTCCTCTGCCGTGCGCAGCGCCCTCACTGCGTCGTCATGGCGTCCCCGAAGGTGAGACAGCGCGCGGCCGTAGTGGATCCAGTAATGGGTCCGGGCCACCGGGAGGGGATGCCGGTCGGGATGAACGTTCTGGCCGATGCTCACCGCCCGGTCAGGCTCATTCGCTTCGAACGCGAGCCGCATCTGAGCAGTTCCCGCATCGACCGACCCAAACACGAACCGATCCATCCCCGCGTCAGTCGGCCCGGGCACTGGACCCAGAGAGTCCACATCGAACCGCCCGGCTATCTCGGCCGCAGCGTCCATCGGAGCGGCCGCCTCACCCGGGCGGCCCTCCAGCACAGCGGCTATGGCGTGGCACGCGGTGACCAGGGCGACGAACCCGGCGGTGTCGGCCGTGACCGGCGGCAGAGTGAGCGAGCCGAGCGTTGCACGGCTCAGCTCAAACGCACCGCCGGCTATCAAGATGTCGGCAACGCTGAACCCGGCCACGGCCAGTGTTCCGACCTCATCGCGTTCCTGGGCCAAGCGCAGGGCCAGGAACACCACCCGCCGGATCAAGTGCTCTGGCGCACCCGCGCGCAACAGCCACATGCGAGTGACGTGCACATGCAGGTACACGGCCAGATCGAGCAACTCGCCGTGGTCGGCGCCGGTGTTCAGCGTCGTGTGCAGGTCCCGGATCAGCGCGGGTAGGTCGGTGGCCACCTCGGCGAACCGGACTGCCCGAGCCTGTGCGTGGATCTGGGCCACCCTCTTCCGCAGCGCCGAGACAGGGAGCACCATTCCTCCCGGATGACGGGCCTCGATCGCGTCCAGCGCGAGCCCTATCGCCTTCGTGGTGGAATCGGTATGTCCGTTAGCGGGTGCGGGTACGGGGAGCCTGGTCAGCTCCGACACGGAGATCTGGAGCGCCTCGGCGAGGGCAAGGATCTGGTTTAGGGTCGGGGACAGTTCACCGCGCTCGATCCGGTTCAGGGTGTCCTTGCTCATTCCAGCCAGCCCGGCGATCACCCGCAGCGACTTGCCCCGATCATCGCGGACACGCCAGATCGCCAGCCCGATCGTCCGCGCGTCCTCAAGGTCCACCAAGCACCCCTCCCGCCGAGGTAGGCCCCCTCGCCCATGCCCCGGGGAGCGACCCCAGGGCGGTGTACCTCGGCGAAGAGGTGACGCAAGACTACGCCGCGCCTCTGGCCGCCGAAGCGGATGGTCGCGACCAGCTCGCTCTGGACTCACTGACTGGCATTAAAGCTGGGCTGCGGGCTCGGTCATGAAGCGCATTAGATGCGGGACAGTCCGACAGGTAACTGTCCCGCCCGTGCCGTGGCTTGCCGCGAACCCAGGGCTATTCCGACTTCGATCTCCCTGTCAAGATCACCGGGCGGCCATGGTGCCCCGCATGGGGCGTTTTCCGGGTGTGACCAGAGAGGGCATGATCGCCGTCACTCCTTTCGGGGGCCACAAGGCGAGTCTAGCGATGTCCCAGTTCGACCGGCCGAATAGCTAACCCCGGCAACATGTGCAGTAGATCTATTGCACGTGCCGAGAGGCTTCGCCAACCTCGTGCTGGAGAAACAAAGCGACGAGATCATCCTGGACCCGCACGTCACCGGCGAGTGCGTCATCATCCTCAACGAGGCCGCCGCGACCGCGCTGTTCGACGTTCTCGGGGAGTGGCTCGGATGAGCGAGCACCCGGCCATCGTCCCCAGCGCGCCCGAGGCGCACCGGGTGGGCATCGCTTCGCGCTGGGGGGTGTCCTCGCGGGACTGGCGTTCGCACGCCGTCGACGTGAACGCCGAGCACGTGCCCCGTGACCGACCCCCGGATCCCTGTAGACGCCCGGGGCGGGGACCGGCCGCGTCAGCACGGCGACCGGCAGCTGTAAGCCATAGCGTGGGTTCGTGGCCTTCGACGTTGAGCGCGCTCGGCGCGACACCCCAGGAGCGAGGCGAGTAGCGCATTTGAACAACGCTGGGGCGGCGCTGCCGCCGGCACAGGTCACCGAAGCGGTCATCGCCCACCTGCGCCGGGAGGCCGAGCTCGGCGGGTACGAGGCCGCTGAGGCCGCCGCCGAGCAGGTCCAGGCCACCTACACGGCGATCGCCCGGTTGATCGGCTGCGAGGTGGACGAGGTCGCGGTCGTGGAGAACGCGACCCGAGCCTGGGACATGGCCTTCTACGCCATGTCGTTCATGCCGGGCGACCGCATCCTCACCACCCACGCTGAGTACGCCAGCAACGTCATCGCCTTCCTGCAGGTCGCCGGCCGCACCGGCGCGGTCGTGGAGGTCGTCGACGACGACGAGCACGGCCAGATCTCCCTCACCGACCTGCGCCGTCGCCTCACCAGCGGCGGCCAGGTGAGGCTCATCGCCGTGACCCACGTGCCGACGCAGGGTGGGCTGGTCAACCCCGCCGAGCAGGTCGGCGCCCTCGCCCGCGAGGCCGGGGTGCCGTTCCTGCTCGACGCCTGCCAGTCAGTGGGCCAGCTGCCCGTCGACGTCCAGCGCACCGGCGCCGACCTGCTCTCCACGACCGGGCGCAAGTATCTGCGGGGACCGCGCGGCACCGGCTTCCTCTACGTGCGTCGCTCGATCCTCGACCGTCTCGAGCCACCGTTCCTCGACCTGCACGCCGCGACGTGGACGGCGCCGCGGCGCTACGAGATCCGTCCGGACGCGCGGCGCTTCGAGACCTGGGAGACCAACTACGCCGGTAAGATCGGGCTGGGGGTCGCCATCGACTACGCGCTGTCCTGGGGGCTCGACGCCATCGAGGCCCGCGTCACCACGCTCGCCGAGACTCTGCGGGCCCGGCTGCGGGCCCTGGACGGGGTGCGCGTACACGACCAGGGCCAGCGCCGTTGTGGCATCGTCACCTTCACCGTCCAGGACGTCCCCGCCCGGGATGTACAGCGCCGCCTCGCCTGCTCGGGGGTGAACACCAGCGTCTCCGACGCCGGCTCCGCCCGCCTGGACCTGCCCCGCCGGGGCCTGTCCGAGCTGGTGCGCGCCTCGGTGCACTACTACAACACCGACGACGAGCTAGACCGCCTCGTCCACGCGCTTCCCCGCGCCGGCACAACCGGCTAGCCCAGGGCGGCCTCTCCTCGGGGCACCTGGGACAGCCCATGGAAAAGTTGCTGGACGGCGACGGGCACGGTGAAACCGGTGGGCCCGACGCTGACGCAGGACCAGCGACCGTCGCTGACCACGGGCACGCCGGCGTTGGCCATGCTCTCCACGAGGTCACCGGCGAGGTAGCTGTGGCGGGAGTCCCAGACCCGTTGCCGGTCCGTCTGGTCGAGGCCGGCCCACCACAGGTGGGCAAGTTGCAGGGGGTCGGTCATCGCAGGGTCGGTCATCGCAGGGTTACTCATCGCGGAACCACCTTCTAGGTAGTCGTTGTTGAGCGGCACGGCTCATCACGGGCACGGCCGGGTCAGTGAGCGCCGTTGCCCGCGGGCCGATGTCGACCGGTGTGTGGGTTTCCCGCTGGGGCCGTCCTCTCAGGGGACGGGGTTGCCGCCGACGGTGGCGGTGGTGGTATGGAGGAGTTGTTGCGCGAGCTGGCACTGGGTGGCGACAAGCTCGTCGACGACCTGGCGCTGAGCCGCGAGCAGCTTCTCGAACGGGTCACAGGCGAGGGCCACTATCGCCACGCCGGCAGGGAAGCTCGGCGCAGTGGGGCCGAGCCTGCGGGCCAGGTCGGCCCACACCTGCAGCGACCTGAGCGAGGTGTCCTGCCCTCGGCGTACGAGCTGGGACATCGAGTCCCGCGTCCGCTGGGCGCTCACCTCCTCGGTGACGCGAGCCTGCTCGGTGGTAGCGACTACGGCGGCGTGGGCCAGGTGAGGGTCTCGGTCGTCAGCGGCTCGTCGGCCGTCTGTGATCCGGGTGGACATGCTGTTGCTCCCGGGGTCGCGGTTGTCGGTTCTCGGGGATGCTGAACGGGCCGTCCACTTACCACCGTGCCCACCCCCGGCGAAGCGCGCAACCACCGTCACGATAAATCGAGGTAACGGTCTGGGCCGCCCACAGATCCTGGGAAACCCCGGCCGGATCGTCTCCGAGAGGCGCGCCGGCCCGCCGCGCCGCCGGGCTGGGCCACCCGCGCGGTGAGGGCTGCCCTCTAGCCACGCAGGACGGCGGAACGTTCTACTGATCAGCGACGGGAGAGCTTATGGGCGAGGAGGAAGTCTTGATATGGGTTTCACCTTGATCGCTCTGGCGATGGCCCTGTTAGTCGGCGTACTCATAGGATGCACGCTCAGCGAGCGACTGCTGGAGGCTCGGACGAGACGACAGGCAGCCACGCAGTGTTCCCTCAATAGGCAACGGCAAGAACTTGCGCGTCAATGGCGAGCGCTTGAGTCCGCACGGCAGGAGATGACTCGATGACAAGACGTGGTCGCGGGGAAGTAGTTGTCCCTTGTGAAGTTTGTCGTAATCTTCTCGTCGACTTCCGGACTCTCCTCGTTCACCTCCCAGGGGCAGCGTCTCACCCGTGACATCGGCGCGTGGACAGGCTGCCCGCATGCGCGGGAATATGGTCGACCAACAACACAGCGTATCCGGCCGACAACAGTTGCTCGCCCAGCGCGCATTGTTCACCGGCCCGTTCCCGGAGGCGCCCGGCGAGCTTTACGCGCGAAGTGAGCGCGGAATCGTGGAACGACAACGTGACCGGGTCGTCATCCAGCCGCACGCTCGACTGTCCACCAACACCTTCTTCGGGCGCTTCCCAGCCAGCTACTGGCAACGGTGGACCGAGGTCACCCAGGTCGAGCTCAGAGTCATCGCGCAGGGCACGGGCCAGATCTCGATCAGGGCCTCGGACAGCGTGGGAGACACCCGGACCGTCGCCGCCGTCACGGTCGAGGAGGCGCGCGACGAGGAGGTGCGAGTCCCGGCGCGAGTCGACAGGTTCGTCGACGGCGGCGCGATGTGGCTGGAGGCGTCCACCGGCGAGGCGGCTCTCACCCTGCGCGCTGCTCGCTGGTCGGTGCCCAGGCCCGAGCTGGTTCACCCGACCGCGGTGGTGATCTGCACCTACAACCGGGCCGACGACTGTCTGCGCACTCTGGAGACGCTGTCCCGCGACGACACCGCACTCACCATGGTGGACGTGATATACGTCATCGACCAGGGAGACGACACCGTCGAGTCCCGAGCCGGGTTCCCCGCCGTCCAGCACGTCCTCGGCTCGAGACTGCGTTACCTGAGACAACCGAACCTGGGGGGGGCGGGTGGCTTCACCCGCGGGCTTTACGAGGTCACGAAGGGTGACCATAGCGATCATGCGCATATTCTTCTCATGGACGACGACATCCTGCTGGAACCCGATACCGTGGTCCGGCTCACGACCTTCGCCGACTGCACGACCGCACCTACCATCGTCGGTGGCCAGATGCTCTACCTGCTACATCCCGACCAGCTGCATGCCGGAGCGGAGGCCACCGACCTGACGACCCTGCGCGCCGGACTCCCCGTCAAAGACGCACTAGCCCGGTCGGACCTGGCCAGAAAACGTCAGGAAGTCCGGGTGGACGCGGAGTACAACGCCTGGTGGGCCTGCCTCATCCCCTCCGAGGTCGTCACCGCAGTCGGTTACCCCCTGCCGCTGTTCTTCCAGTGGGATGACATCGAGTACGGACTACGCGCCCGCGCCCATGGTTATCCGACGGTGACGTTTCCCGGTGCCGGGATCTGGCACGCGGACTTCCACTGGAAAGACTGGGACGACTGGCCTCGCTACTTCAGTCTGCGCAACTCGCTGATCGTCCACGCGCTGTACGGTCGGTCCAACAGGACCGACACGGCACGGTTCCTGCTGGGCCAGCTGCTGCTCTACATCACCTCGATGCGCTACGGCCTGACGGCCACGCTGATCATGGCCGTGGAGGATTTCCTCGCCGGACCTGAGGTCCTGCACGACGGCGGGGTCGAGGCGGTGGCCGCCGTCCGCAAGCTCCGCGCGGAGTACCCCGAGACGACCCGCCATCCCGCGCACGGCATCCCCGGCATCCCCTCGGCGGCGATGCCGATCACCGCTGCGCTACCGACACCATCGCGACCGCGTCTGGTGCTGCTCAAACGGGTGCTCTGGCAGGTTCTGCGCAAACCCCGCGGCACCGCCGCGGTCAGCGTCCGCGACTCACACTGGTGGCACGTCTCCCTGTTCGGGACGGCGGTGGTCACTGACCCGTCGCAGGAGGGTGTCCGAGTCCGCCGCCTCGACCCCACCCTGATGCGGAAGCTGGGCATGCGGGGCCTGCGGGTGCTCGCCCGCCTCGTCCGCGAGCAGCCGCGGGTACGGCGCCGGTACCGGGCCGCCATGCCCGAGCTGACCAGCAGGCAGAACTGGCAGCGGCTCTTCGACACCCGGTGACGGGTTTCTCCGTGGGACGTCCGGCACTCCTCGGGACCAGGCCTGGCAGCCTCACCCGCAACACGGCCACAACGCCTACTCACCGGCTCCAGCGAGCACCGGAATGGGTGGTCGCTCTCAGCGTGGCCGTCGCCACCATGGCACTCTGCGTGATCCCGCAATGGCGCGGCACATTCTTCTACTATATGGGAGACCAGCACGAGTACTTCCTGCCACTGTGGCACCATTTCGGGGAGCAGCTGCGCGGCGGCAACTGGCCGACGATGGATCCCGACGGGTGGATGGGCGGCAACTACGCCGCCGAGGCGTTGACCGGCATCTGGAACCCCGTCAACCTCGTGAACTTCGTCGTGGTGTCCTTCTTCAACAACCTGTCACTGGCGGCATTCACCGTTACGATAGGGGTCCTCGGCCTCCTCGCGCTCGCCACGTTCCTCCTCGCCCGGGAGTACGGCGCCGCCAGGATGCCGTCAGCAGTCGTGGCCACGGCCCTCCCCGTATCCGGGTTCACCCTCTGGTACGAGGCTTCCGGATGGCCGGCCGGTCTCATGGCCTTTACCTGGGTCGCGCATTTCTGGTGGGCTGCTCACCGCCATTCCCGCGGACTTCTGAACCCTTTCGTACCGTTCGTCTTCGGGTTCCTCGCGATGACGACGGGATATCCGTACGCACCGCTCGGTCTCATCATCGTCCTCGTCGCGATCGCGGTCGAGCTGGTGGCGCGGCGCGAGCTCTCCCGGCTAGCCCACCTGACGGTCATGGGCGGGTGTGTCGGCGCGGTCGGACTTCTCGTCTTTCTTCCGCTCCTCGGGACGGTCGACGTCACATCTCGTCAGCAGTTGGCTCAGATCGCGAATGACACCTTCTTCGTCCCCGACCTCGGTGACCTCGCCGCGGGCAGCTCGCCCACGTACCTCCCCGCAATTCTGCATTGGAACGGCTCCCTGCTGGAACAGGTGCCCTCGACCTACTGTGCGTGGTTCGTGACCCCACTGCTGCCCTGGCTCCAGTGGAGGTCCCTGCGGGCTCGGCTGCGCTCGCTGACCAGCTTGTCCGTTGTGGCCGGCGGGTACCTCACCGCGACCCTGGGGCCCTCCAACCTGTG
This sequence comes from Pseudonocardiales bacterium, assembly GCA_019243635.1. Taxonomy (GTDB): domain Bacteria; phylum Actinomycetota; class Actinomycetes; order Mycobacteriales; family Pseudonocardiaceae. The sequence goes on along the minus strand of JAFAUB010000062.1, from coordinate 10,045 downwards.
GCTTTTCCGGTGGCCGTTGCGCCTGATCGAGTACTTCTACCTCGCCGCCTTGGTGCTCTTCGCGGTCGCGCTCTCGGCGGGTCTGGCGACCGACCAGGTGCGTCGACGAGCCATAGCGAGCGCTGCCATCGTGCTCGCGGGCACCTATCTCGCCTGGACCGTCGAGCCCCAGCACTACAACCGGATCCACCTGGCGGGCCTCGTACTGACGGCCGCCCTGCTCGCGATCGGCTTGGTCGTGTACTTCCGCCGTGGGCGCTGCGCACTGGGCATCGTGCTCATCGCCGGAACGGCTTCTGTCGTCACGTTGCAGACGAGTGTGTTCCCGCAGACGACCGCCGCGGACCCGCCCGTCTACCCGGCATACGACATAGCGCGGCTGAAAGCCGACACAAAGGACTACCAGGGTACGGTCCTCCAGCTCGCGTCCCTGACCGGTGTCACGACGGAGCAGATGCGTTCAGGCGAGATCATGTTCGGAAACCTTCCGCGCGCGGCCGGACTGGTCACGATCGGGAGCTACACGGCGATGCTGGGTTTCGCGAAGTTCGCCGACGCCCTGTGCATGGACTATCGGGGCGCCACCTGTCCCCAGGCGTTCGACCGACTCTGGCAGCCGGCGGATCACGAGACGAACGTCCCCCTCGTCGACGCGATGCGCGTATCGACCCTCGTCCTGCAGCGCTCGCTGCTCCCCGACGTCGCGGTCCGTACGCCACCTCCAGGATGGCGAGTCGCCGACAGGGACGACGTCCGGACGGTCTGGCTGCGCGACCGCCCGCTCCTCGACGAAGGTCGAGTCTCCTGGTCCTCCAGCGGCATCGACGTCCTCACCGACTCCGCACAGCCACAACGCGAGGTCGTCCGCTACCACTCCGCCGAGGAGGCCGGGCGGATCCTCTTCGCGCGCCTGGACTGGCCGGGCTATCGCGCAACGCTCGACGGTCACTCCATCACGGTCGTGAACGGACCCGCCGGTCTCGTCACCGTCGAGGTGCCGCGCGGTGAGCACGTTCTCACCCTCGAATTCCACAGCCCGGGGCTACAGCTCGGCTTCCTCGCGCTCGGCGCCTGCACCGCGGTCGCAGTCCTCCAGACCGCGGTCTGGGTCACTGTTCGCCGACGCCGCCGCTGAGTCAGGTCGTGCGGTTCACGGTGTGGGCGACGACGTCGGTCAGCCGACCGCTGGTGCGGTAGATCCGACGTTGCGCGGCTGCTCCACTGCCCCGTCTGAGCACGGTGATGAGCAGGTCTTCGACCACCTCGAGCTCACCGTGGTCCTCCAGCACCGGCCGGACATGGTCCATGAGGTTGCGGATCACCTGGTCGGCCGGCGCCGGCCGGCCCGTCGGACCGACGAGGTCACCGTCGAGACCTGACCGACCGGCTCGCCAGCCCGCGAGCCGAAGCAGCTCGGTGCGAAGTGGCGCTGGGGGCAGCCCGGCTCGCCAGGACCGCGCAGCTGTCTCGACGAGGGCCCTGACCAGAGCCGCCAGGAGTACCGTATCGTCGGCGACCAGGCAGACGTCGGCAACGCGCACTTCCACCGTCGGGTGCACGCTGGACAGCCGAGCGTCGAAGTAGACCATCCCCACGTCGAGCAGCGTCCCAGTCTCGATCATCGCCCGCGTCGTGGCGTGATAGGTCTCGGCGGAGCCGAAGAGGTCGGTGGGCCCGGCCGCCGGCCATCGAGCCCAGACCTGGGACCGAAAGCTGGCGTAGCCGCTGTCCTGACCCTGCCAGAACGGCGAGTTGGCGCTGAGCGCGAGCAGACACGGCAGCCAGCCGCGGATGCGGTCCAGGACCGCCACCCCCTCCGCCTCAGACTCGATCTGAACGTGAACGTGGCAGCCACAGGTGAGCTGCTCCTGGGCGGTGAGAGCGAACTCGTCCACTATCCTCCGGTGACGAGGCAGGGAGGAGACCACTGGATCGACCGGAAGCGGCGAGGTAGCCAGCGCGGCGACCCTGGCCCCCCTGCCCTCGGCGGCAACGCCGGCCGCGTGCCGCCACCGGCGCACCTCACGCGCGAGCTCGTCGAGCTTGACACAAGGCCGGGTGTTCGTCTCGATCTGCTGGCACATCAGCTCCGCCGTGAGAGCCTGGTCAGCACCGTCCGCCACGTCCCGCAACACCGCCGAGGACAGCGCCAGCGCCCGGCCACTGTCCGGATCGACCAGCAGCAGTTCCTCCTCCACTCCCACGCTGCGCACGACCATGCCCGCGCCTCAGGCGGTCTTGAGCCCGGGTTGGACCGCCGCCTCACGCTCGTCGGCCGCGACAGCGGCGACGACCCGGTGGCTGGGCAGGCTGAGCGCCACGGCCAGGGAGCAGATCACCAGGCTGAACACGGCCACCACACCCAGGTCGACCCACTCCGGGATGAGCCTGGTCCCACCGTACCGGCCGAGGTAGGAGATCACGGTCAGGCCGACGAGCCACGGCAGGATCCACACCAGCGACCGCAGGTCCAGCGGCGGGCGCTCAATCGGGTGGCCCAGCGTGTAGGAGATCCCGAACAGCACGTACCCGGCGACGATGGCCAGCATCAGCTTCTCCACCGTGACCCAGGACGTCCAGTAGATGATCTCGTTCGCGGCGACGAACGCCAGCGGGGCCAGGACCGAGGCCGCCGGCACCCGGTACGGACGGGCGCGGTCCGGGTCGGTCCTGCGCAGCGCCAGCAGGGTGATCGGCGCGAACGCATACATGATCACTGTCGCGGAGGTGACCAGCCCGACCAGGCTCTGCCAGCTCGGGAAGGGCAGGAAGCAGATCAGACCCACGACGAACGACAGGACGATCGCGAAGTACGGGACACCGCGACCGTTGATCCGACTGACGCCCCGAGGAACATAACCGGCATGGCTCAGCGCATAGGACAACCGCGCGGAGGTGCCCACATAGATCAGGCCGGTGCCGGCCGGTGAGACGAACGCGTCGATGTACAAGACGGTGGCCAGCCAGCCCAGACCCAGGCCGGTGGCCAGCGTCGCGTACGGCCCGAAGTCACCCTTGCCCACCGGGTGGGCCCACCCGTAGATGAGGTTGCCGGGGCTCAGCGCGCCGATGAAGGCGACCTCCAGCGCCAGATACAGCAGGACACCGATGAGCACCGCGCCGATCACCGCACGGGGCACGGTGCGCTGCGGGTCACGTGCCTCACCGCTGATCTGCGCCGCTTGCTCGAAGCCCTGCAGCGCGAACACGACACCCAACGGCAGCGCCGCGAACACCCCGTGGGCGCCGTAGGGAGCGAAGCCGCCACCGGCGGTGAAGTTCGAGGCCCGGAACGACACCACGATCAGGACGCCGACCGTCAGGACCGGCACCGCGATCTTCCAGAGCACCGCGATCCTGTTGCTCTCCGCCAGCCACCGCACCCCGAGGATGTTGATGACGGTGAACAACAACATCAACACCGTGGCCACACCCAGCCCCATGGTCGTCAGCGCGCCTACGTCGTTGATCAATCCGTGCCACTTGTGGTCCAGGTAGCTCAGCGCCGCCTCGACCTCGATCGGGGCGATCGTCACGGCCTGCAACCAGGCCAACCAACCGGCTGTGAACCCGCCCAGCGAGCCGAACGCCAACCGCGGCCAGCGCGCCGTGCCCCCCACGAGGGGATAGGCCGCACCGAGCTCCGAGTGCACCAGCGCCAACAGCACGATGATCACACCCGCGAGCAGCCAGGACACGAGCGAGGCCCCACCAGCCGACGTGGCCGCCGTCAACGCGCCCAGCAGCCACCCCGACCCGATGATCGAACCGAGCGAGACGAACATCAACGCCATCAGACCGACGTCACGCCGGAAACCCGGCTGCTCCTCACGCACCGCCCCGCGCACCGACGTTTGCGCCATGATCACAGCCTCTCAGCAGGCCAGCCCGACCCGCAGCAGTATGCTCCGGTCGGCCGGAATCCGGCCAGGGGTCACCGTCACGGCCGGAGCGGTGAACTCAACCCCGACCGCCCCGGGGCGAGTATGTTGAGCTACACGGTGAGCGTCCATGGTGCCTGAGCGTCTACAGTGGCTTGAGCGTCGCTGTCGCTTGAGCGTCGTGGCGCGGCGTTGACCAAGGAGGCTGCGATGGGCGAGCTGAGCCCGTGGCATTTGTTGATCGTGGCGGCGGCCTTGGTGCTGCTGTTCGGGTCCGCCAAACTGCCACAGATGGCCCGCTCGGTGGGTCAGTCGATGCGGATCTTCAAGGCTGAGACCCGTGCGTTGTCGGGCGAGAAGGAACCTGAGCAGCTGCCTCCGACGGCCGGCTCGCCGCCCCAGGGGGCCCGTCCTTCCCCGACCCAGTCTCATCAGGCATCGCCGGCCCCGGCACAGCAGCACGAGAGACCGCCCGCCGGCTAACCTCCTCCAGGACTGGTTCTCGCTCAGCTTCGCCTCACATCCCCAGGCGCTGTTTCTGGAAGGCTCCGTGTTTCCGGCAGGCTCCGTTCCGGCAGGCTCCGTTCCCGACGCAGTTGCAGGTACTCTCTGGCCACCAAGAAGATGATCACTACATCCAGTGCGGCGAAGATCGGCAGCGCAATGGAGTGGGTACGGACTGCCCGGAGGACTTCATACACCACGAACGCCCCCAGTGCCGTTACCGCGATCGGGTAAGCCGGCATGAGCTTGCGCCAGAGCGCGACAACCAGCGCGATCTTAATTATTCCATGCAACAACAGGTACACGATCGCGAATGAACGGGTGCCGCCCGCGAAATGGGCCGCCACGGCATGGAGGTGAACGGCGAGCTTCCCCATGGGATCGCCGACCAGCTCACGCGTCACCACCATGTCGACCAGTCGCGTGATCGCCGTAGCCGGCACGACGACCAGCACGATGCCGGCCAGCAGCTGCAGCCCGCCGTCAAGGCCCTTGATCGCGATCGCGATGCGGAACAGTCGCTCCGTCCTAGACTGCGGTCCAGTGGAGTTGCGCACCCCACCCATGATGCCTGGCGCGGCACGGTGCGCCGCCAGCGCCCCGATACCGCGGCGGCGGGTGGCCTTAGCCATCTACATCTTGAGGCAGGTCGAAAATGTAGCCGACCCCGCGAACCGTCCGGATGCGAGTCGGCTGGTCCACGTCAGTCTCGATCTTCGTACGAAGCCGACGAATATGCACCTCCAGGTAGTTCCGGACATCCGCCCGGTCCGGACCCCATGCGTTGTCCAGCAACTCACGCCGGGTGACGACCCGACCGGCATTGTCCATCAGCTGCCGCAGAATCACGAACTCCTTGTGTGGCAGGTGAACGGGTACTCCTCGCACGAGGAGCCGGTACCCATCAAGCTGGAGCTCCACATCACCGATCCTCAGGATCCGCAGCTGTCCGAGAGTCCGGGGGTCGACCGACAGGTAACGGCTTGCCTCGGGTGTGTTCATCGCTCCCCAGCCCTCGATAGACGACATCAGCCGAACCGCCCCGAGATGTAGTCTTCAGTCGCCTTCTGCCGCGGGTTGGAGAAGATCTTCTCCGTGTCGTCGAGCTCGACGAGACAGCCCGGCTCACCGGCGGCCGGTAGGTTGAAGAACCCGGTTTGGTCGGATACCCGAGCGGCCTGCTGCATGTTGTGGGTCACGATGATGATCGTGTAGCTCTTCTTCAGCTCCCCCATCAGGTCTTCGATCGCCAGTGTGGAGATCGGGTCCAGCGCCGAGCAGGGCTCGTCCATGAGCAGGACGTCGGGTTGTACCGCGATGGCGCGCGCGATGCACAACCGCTGCTGCTGCCCACCCGACAGGCTGCCCCCCGGCTTGCCGAGCCTGTCCTTGACCTCGTTCCACAGGTTCGCGCCGCTTAGTGACCGCTCGGCCACCTCGTCCAACCGGGCCTTATTGCTCACCCCCTGCAGCTTGAGACCGGCAACCACGTTGTCCCGGATGGACATCGTCGGAAACGGATTCGGTCGCTGGAACACCATGCCGACGGCGCGACGCACTTCGACGGGGTCGACGCCGGCCTGGTAGATGTCCTCCCCATCGAGCTCCACCCGACCCTCGACCCGCGCCCCTGGGATGACCTCGTGCATCCGGTTGATCGTGCGCAGCACGGTGGACTTGCCGCAGCCCGAGGGACCGATGAAGGCGGTGACCGCGCGTGGTGGCACCGACAGGTTCACACTCTGCACAGCGTGGAACTTGCCGTAGTAGATGTCGACGTCTTTCATCTGGACATTCTTGGCCATGGCAGATCCAATTTTCAGCCTAGCTACGGACACCCGCGAAGCGTGCAATGACTCGGGCGATGATGTTGAGGATCAAAACGATCAGGATCAGGACCAACGCCGCCGCCCAGGCCCGGTTGATTGCTGTCTCGTTGGGCAGGCCCGCCTCGCTGAACACGAACAGTGGCAGCGAGGCCTGCGCTCCGGAGAACGGATTGACGTTGAGGGCGGTGTTGCCGAACACCGTGAGCAACAGCGGAGCAGTCTCCCCGGTCACCCGCGCAACAGCGAGCATCACCCCCGTCACGATTCCCGCCAGGGCGGTGGGCAAGACGATACGCAGCACGGTGACCCACTTTTGTATACCTAGCGCATAGCTACCCTCGCGGAGGCTGTCGGGCACGATCTTCAGCATCTCCTCGGCCGACCGGACCACCGTAGGCAGCATGAGGATCGCCAGAGCCAACGAGCCGGCAAACCCGGAGAAGCTCTGTCCCAACGCCAGGATCCACAGCGCGAAGATGAACAGCCCGGCGACAATCGACGGTAGGCCGGTCATCACGTCGACGAAAAAACTCACTACCCGGCCCAGTCGCCCGGAGCTGTACTCCACCAGGTAGATCGCGACGAGCAGGCCGAACGGGACAGCCATCAGCGTCGCCAGACCCACCTGCTCGAGCGTGCCGATGATGGCGTGATAGATACCACCGTCCGGGTCCTGCTCGGCGACCCCGCGCATCGTGTGGGTGAGAAAGGATCCGTTGAGTACGACCATACCCTTGACCACGGTGAATCCGAGCACCGCGACAAGCGGGAGGATCGCGGCACAGGCACACGCCACCACGATGCTGGTCACCAGCCGGTCCTTCGCTCTGCGCCAGCCTTCGACCAGAGCCGACCCCACGGTCTGCGCGACAACGTAGAGCCCAACCGCGACGAGCAGAAATCCGACCCGACCCCGCAGCGGTGTCGTAGCGAACAAGACCAGGGTCGCCGCGACCGCCCCCGCCACGATCCCAGCGAGCGACCAGTGGGACAGCCGCGTCCTGACCAACGCTGATCTCACTGTAGCGGCCGCACCTGAGTGAGCCATGATCAACCTCCCCGACCACTTCTGCCGACGATTGCTCTCGCCCCGAAGTTGACGATCAACGTGATGACGAACAGCACCAGGCCCGACGCGATCAGCGCGCCCCGGCCCACGTTGCCGGCCTCTCCATAGACGTTGGCGATATTGGCTGCGATCGTGTTGCCGCCAGGTTCGAGGATATGGAGGCTGATCCCGTAGTTCGCCGACAGCACCAACGCTACCGCGATTGTCTCTCCTATTGCCCGTCCGAACCCGAGAACCGTCCCACTGATAACACCCGAGCGCCCGTAGGGCAGGATCGCCGTGCGGACCACCTCCCATTTGGTCGCCCCGATCGCCCACGCCGCCTCGATGTGGTCCCGAGGCGTCTGAGTAAACACCTCCCGGGAGATCGCGGCGATAATCGGAATCACCATGACCGCGAGTACTATAGATGCGGCGAAAATCGACTTGCCGTAGGTACCGTTGGACCCGAAGAGCGGAATGAACCCCAGATAGCGATTCAGGGACTTCGACGGTGGGATGATGTTGGGGACAAGATAGATCAGTCCCCACAGCCCGAAAACGACGCTGGGCACGGCGGCCAACAAGTCAACCACGTAGGCCAGCGGGCGCGCCAACCATCGTGGCGCGTAGTGGCTGGTCGCGAGTGCCACTCCCACGGCCACTGGCACGCTCATCAGCAGCGCGAGCAGCGACGTCAGAGCACTCCCGAAGGCCAGAGCCGCGATACCGAATGACGAGGGCGAACCATCCGGATCCCATTTCAGCGTGGTAAGGAAGTTGGTGGTATCACTCCTCAGCGCGGGAATGGCCTGGAGCACGAGGAACACCGCGATAGCGGCCATGATGACGAGGAGCAAGGCGCCGGATCCCTGGGTCAGCATCCGGAAGATCGCATCACCTCGCCGACGGGTCCGGCGGCTGTGATCTCCGCCGGCAGGCGGAGTGGCCGCCGTCGACGGTTGCGCGGCTGACGCTGTTGAATGGCGAGGTCCACGGCTCTCCGGAACCTGTGGGGACAACGCCATCGAAGCCCCTGCGTGTTCAGGTTCGTCCATGCTGCAACCTCATATCTGACATCGCGACACCGATAGTAGCCGCACCACTAGCCGAGAGAACCGATCGTCTGCCGCACCTGTTGTTCGAGATTGTCTGGCAACGACACGTATCCCTGACCCGGGAGCTCCCGCTGACCAGTCGGACTGGCCGCGTATCCCAAGAAGTTCTTGAGCAACGGCAGCTTGGCCGCGGCGTTTCCCTTCGAACACACTATCTCATAGGTGACGAGGAGGTTCGGGTAGGCGGTCGAGTCGGTGGTGGCGTAGTCGAACTGTAGCCTCAGGTCACTACCTGTACCCACCACCTTGGCCTTGGACAGGAAATCCACCACATTCTCCGGAGTGAGTGGAATGAACTTTCCGTCAGCGTTGCCGACCACCGCGTAGGAGATCTGACTCTGCGTCGCAAACGACAGCTCGAAGTATCCGATGCCGCCCGTAGTGGACTTCACACCCTGGGCGACACCCTGGCTGCCCTTCGCGCCTTGGCCACCTGGCGCGGTCCAGTTCTTGTTGGCCCCGAACGTCCAGGCGGCTTGGGCGTCGTTAGCCAGGTAGTTCGTGAAGTTGTAGGTCGTCCCCGAGCCGTCAGACCGGTGGAAGCTCTGGATACCCAGCGACGGTAGCTGCGTGCCGGGGTTGTCCTGCGCGATCGCCTGGTCGTCCCAGTTCGTGATCTTGCCGCTGAAGATCTTGGCCAGGTTGGCCGCGGACAGGTTCAGGGTCTTCACCCCAGGCACGTTGTACCCGACAGCGATGGGGCCGGGGACCATCGGGATATTGATGGCGGGTCCGCTACCGCAGCGCGCGTCCGCAGCCTGTTGTTCACTCCCCTGCGCCAACGGAAAGTCAGAGCCCGCAAAGTCGATCTTCCCGTCGGTGAACTGCTGGACACCCTGCCCAGAACCCCCGCCGCCATAATTGATGTTAGCGCTCGAACACTTGTTGAGATAGTCCTTGATCCACTGCGCCATGGCATTCTGCTGGGCCGTCGATCCGGCGGCGGTCAGCGATCCGGAGCTGCACATGATGGCCGCCGCCCCAGCGGAGTTGGTGGGGTTGGTTGAGGACGTGCCCGAGCCACCGCCGGTGCCCGAGCCACCACCGGTGTCCGAGCCGCATGCCGAGAGCAGCAGCGCGGAACCAGCCAACAAGCCCAGCACGGCGCGATGTCGCTGGAGTTTCACGAGACCTCCGAACGTTGGGGACAAGTGTGGAGACAGCCGCAGCCAAACGGCCGCTGGCGCAACCTATGCAATCTCGGTAGGAGAAAAGGTAGACGTCAGCTAGTCAGAAAGTGAACAACGAACGAACGTTCCCCCACAAGAGGTGAAGGCGCCACCTGTTCAGCCCAGCAGTGGGTTACCAGGTTGACTTTCTGTGATCAGACGGTGCTCAACCCACCTCGACGCCAGTACACCTCACCGACGGAGCGGCTACGGATCCGGCGCGAGCTACCCGCGGTCAGCAGCGAGCACGCGGCCGACCTCCTTGGCGACGCCGGCGCTGCCGAACTACCGGAACACCGAACTACCGGAACACCGAACTACGGACCGTCAGGGCACCGGACCGAAAACAATGAGGATTATGCAAAAGCCTCCTTGAAGAAGTATAGGCCGATAGCGGCTCGAAACGAGGACAAGAAGGTCTTCAACGGCCTTCTGTAATCAGTGAAGAGGATCCGCCATGTCTTGAGGTTGGCGATGGCCCGCTCGACGGGCGCAC
>JAFAUB010000058.1 GCA_019243635.1 Pseudonocardiales bacterium | reverse complement strand
ACCTAACCGGTGGGCCCAACCTCGGCGACGGAGCTAACCTCTACAACGCTAACCTCTGCCGAGCCGACCTCACCAATGCCAAGGCCAGCGGAGCTCACTTCCTGGGGGCCAACCTCCAGTGGGCCAATCTCACCAAGGCTGACCTCCACGGGGCTGACCTCCGTAATGCGCTGCTCGATAATGCGAATATAAATGGGGCCGACTTTCAAGGCGCTAATCTGACCGGCGCCTCCCTCGGCGGCATCAATATCCATGACCCCAATTTAGCCGGTGCTTCCGGCGTGCCGTCCCCTGGCGTTCCGCCCTCAAGTCCTCCCCCGTGCTAATCCCCACATCCAACAAGGGGTAGCACCCAGATAGGCCCAGGACTCCCGAAGCTACGGTCAACCGCCGACTCGGCGGGCTCAGTCGGTTCTGGCCCGGTGGTTAGCTTCGTCGGCGGGAGCGGTTGAGTTGCTCGGTGACGTTGGTGAGGGCGTCGAGACCGGGCTGGACGTGGATGCGGGCCGCTTTCTCGCTCTTGTGCCGGGTCTTGAGCATGATCAGTTGAAGGGCGATGCCTTGCTCGCCGAGGTGGGTGGCGGCGGAATGCCGGAACTGGTGGAGGTCGAAGCCGAGCCACATGCGGGCGAGGTCGCGGGCACCGTCGTAACCGAGCCTGGCTCGGCCGGTGTGGGGGTCCAGGTCGGTGGTCGCCGGCTGGCGGGAGCCCCCGGCGGATCGTTACCGGCCGTAGCCGCTGCTTACTACTGGGAGGGGAGGCCCCCGGCCCGGATCAACGAACGCCACATCCGCCGCGTGAAGAACCGGATCAGATCATCCCTGCCGATATCCGGGGAACGACCGCAACCGCTCCAGCTGCTCCTCAGAGAACATCCACGCCGACACAGACCACCCCCACGCCAGAAACAGGCAAACGGTACGAACCGTAGTGGTCGTTGATCAAAGAGGCCGACACCCGCCCCCGCGTCAGCGCTGGTCAGGAGGGATATCCGACCAAAATTTCCCCATGACTACCGGGACCCCGAACGGTCTCGTATTCTGAGTGCCGGGGGTCAGTACATGCGCTGGTATCTCAGAGTGCTGCGCCACTACGCCGACTTCAGCGGTCGCGCCCGGCGCACCGAGTACTGGCTGTTCACACTGGTCAGCCTGGTCATCTCGATCGGCACATTCATGGTGGACCACCTGCTCGGTATGGAAAAGACCATCGCCGGCCAATACGGCCCGGCGACTCTGGTCTACCTTCTCGCCGTGCTGGTGCCGACGCTCGCGGTAGGCGCGCGGCGCCTGCACGACACCGGCCGCCGCGGCTGGTGGCAGCTGATGTGGCCCATCCCCGTGCTCAACATCGCTCTTCTCCTCATGCTGTGCGGTGTCAGCCGGCCCGGCACCAACAGGTGGGGCCCGAACCCGCTGTGCGCCCACACCACCGAGGGCGCGGCCCGAACCCCGACGCGCGCTGACGAAACCCCCGATTGGGGTAGCACCCAGATACGCCGGAAGCCTGCCATCAGGGTGTGTTGTGGCTGGTCAGTGGTCTGTGGTAGCAGGTTGAGGGCTTTGGTGGGGGTACGGAACTGGTGACCTCGTGTAATCGACTGTCGTGTATTCTCTTGTGTCGGTCTGGCTGTTGGGGTCACTGTGTGTGGTTGCCTGCTGCGTAGCGGGTCCAGGTTCCGCCGGTTTCGGTGGTGATCCTGGCGGTGTGGTCGTGGGTGTAGCCGAGCATCCGGGCGACGACGGGTGCTGGTGTTTGTAGGACGAGGTGCCGGAGTGCGGCTGTGCGGCCGTTGAGCGCGGGGATGCTGGCTTGGCGGAAGCGGGTCTGGAGGGCGTCTGGGGTCATGGGTTGGCCGCGGCGGCCGGGGAACGGGTATGAGCGGGATACGCCAGAAACCCGCCGTAGATCTTTAGATGGCCTGGTCAGCGGTCGCTGGGGATGCTGTTGATGGCTCGTTCGCGGTCTTCGGCGGTGGGCAGGGTGTAGGAGCGGGTGGTCTCGAGGCGTTGGTGGCCCATGAGCTCGGCGACAACGACGATGTCGTGTTTTTCGCGGATCATGGTGGGTGCCGAAGGTGTGGCGGAGGACGTGGCTGGAAAACTCCTGGTTGAGGTTGGCGTCGTCGGCGATGGGGGAGTGTCCGCATATCGGTGGCTGACAGGCCGCCCCGCGCTGCCGTGTAGTCGGTCTACCAGCGTCTTTGTCGGCTCGCCACCGCCAGCGTTGGGAGGCCATGCTGGCGGTGTGGGTCATGGCAGCCGGAGGGTTGCTCGACCCCCGCTAGGTAGCCCCGCACCTTGGACAGATAGGTCCGCGCGGTCTCGGCCGACAGCGGGGCGCGGGCGAGGACGGCCCGGTAGGAGGCATCCAGCGCGGCGGTCGTGTTCTCGGAAGTGATCCGGCGAGACTGGCGAGCCCCCTGGACCGTGTTCTCGGAAGCCACGCCGGAAGTTTACTGCTGAGAATAGGTGTTCTCAGCCTGGATGGCGAACCGCCCACCAAGCTGGACCAGGGGTGGGAACCGAATACGCCAGAAACGGGCCGCAGCTGATGTAACCGCTGGTCAGGAGTAGAAGCGAAGGCGGGTGGAGCTACTGCTCGAAGACGGCTTCGACGATGGCGGCTGTCTCGGCGCTGCCGGCGCGGAAGTACCGGGACGCGGTGTCCAACGACGCATGGCCGAGTAGTGCTTGGACTTGGGCGACGTCGGCGCCGCCTTGGCAACTGGTAGAGAGCAATGTTCCAACCCTGCGAATGTCCCCAGTGGATCAAGGGCAAGTCGACCCGCACCGCAGGCGCGCGTAGCGCGCCGAGGAGTGGAAGCGACGCGGCAGCCAGATCTTGTCAGTTGCCTCTGATGCAACTATCTGGCGCAGAATGCCACAGAATCGGCTGCAATATTGTGGCATTCAATGCAACAGTGTGATCTTTTGCCTGGTCAGGATGGGTGCGACGGGGCATCCGCCAACCGGGCTTGATCCAGTCCGACGCCAGATCCGCCCCGATGCTTCCCGCGTACGCCGCTGGATCGAAGACGGCGAACGCCCGCGCAACCCGGTGCCCGAGCTACTCGGGAGGGTGCTGTTGAGCGCGGAAACTCAGAACAAGACGTTAACCGTCAGTGACACCGGTGCTGAGGTTGACGGGGCGAAGGCCGCCGGGTTCGTGGGAGTGAATACCGCAGTCAGCGTGTGGGTCCCCGGTGGCAGCGTCGTGATGAACAGGCTAAGGCCAGCAGCCGTCTGCAACGGGCCCCCTAGTGCAGTGGTTCCGTCCAGGATCTGGATGGTTCCTGCCGCGCTTCGGGGGGTGATGTGCGTGAGCAAGACCACCGGGAGGCCCTGAAACGCGCGGGTCGGGAAGATCCTGAGTGTGGTGGTCGTGGCCGTCGCTCCGGTAGCAACATCAACCCGGTAGGACACCGCAGCCGAGGTCGACGAGCCGGACGTTGTTGGGTCGTTCGGGGCGAACACAGCGGTCAGGGCGTGTGTTCCCGGCGGCAGTGTGGTGGTAAGCGTCGCAGTGCCGTGGGTGACGTTCACCGGGCTACCGATGTCGGTGGTCCCATCCTTGAACTGCACGCTGCCCGCCAAACCTGACGGAGTGACCGTCGCCTTGAGCGTCTCGACGGTGTTCGCGGCGGCCGGGGACGCTGGCGTCACGTCGAGCGTGGTGGTAGTGGCTGTCTGCTGGGCAGCGAGAATTCCCCAGTACGGCTCGGCGTCATAGGCGGGGTTGTTGGTGAGGTCGACGGGATTGGAGCCGTCGGTGTTCATCACATAGATCTCGGAGCTCTTTCCGTCACGGCTGCTGGTGAAGGCGATGTGCTTGCCGTCGGGGGAGAACGCTGGCTGGTCGCCGGTCCGGTTGGTCGTGAGATGGGTCTGGTTGGTGCCATCCGCGTTCATAATGAAGATGTCGCTGCCGCTGACCGGGCTGTCGCGGCCCTGGCTGCTGAAGGCGATGTGGGTACCGTCAGGGGAAAACGCCGGCTCGCCGTCAGCGGCGGGGTTGTTGGTGAGGTCGATGGGAATGGAGCCGTCGGCGTTCATTCCATAGATCTCGTGGTTGCCGTTGCGGCCGCTGGTGAAGGCGATGTGCTTGCCGTCGGGGGAGAACACTGGCTGGTCGCTGTCTCCGTCGGTGGTGAGCCGGGTGGGGTTGGTGCCGTCGGCGTTCATCACGTAAATGTCAGAGCCGCTGACGAGCCGGTTACGGCTGCTGCTGAAGGCGATGTGGGTACCGTCAGGGGAAAACGCCGGCTCGCCGTCAGCGATGGGGTCGTTGGTGAGGTCGATTGGATTGGTGCCGTCGGCGTTCATCACGCAGATCTGGTAGTGGCTGTTGCGGGGGCATCGAAAAGCGATGCGCTTGCCGTCGGGAGAAATCACTGGCTGGTCGCTGAGTCCGTCGGTGGTGAGCCGGGTGGGGTTGGTGCCGTCGGCGTTCATCACGTAAATGTCATAGCCGCTGTCGTGGCGGTCACGACTGCTGACGAAGGCAATCAGACCCTTGGCGGCAGGGACGACGGCGGCTGCGGGCATCGGGGCACTAGCGGCTGGCTGCGCGGTGGCCGCTCCTCCATCGATCACCACCGCAGCACCGCACAAAGCTAGGACGACTGCATTCGCCGTCAGCCGACGGAAGAACCCGCTAGCCACCAACCTCATGTGAGAACGTTGCACCTCGAAGGCGAACACGGGAAATCCGGTAGGTGACCAAGGGATTGCGTCAAACCCCACAAGGGACAGCCAAATACCACGCTTGACCATCACCTCGGTGCACAGCTCCGCGCAGCTGAGTTCGCCACTCCGTCTGCTCGCACAGCGCCTCGTAGACAGCACCGGGAGCCTGACGAGCTTGTCCGCCGCACTGGCCGCACACGTACGCGACCCGACCTGACGCACCGGGGAACAACCGGTGCGGGGCTGCTCGTTGTGGAGGGGCGTGCCTGCATCGCGAGCTCGCCAGCCTGGGCCTGTGTCGCCTCACGCTTGCCGTCACCGGCAAAAGCGGGTAGCAGCATTAGTGGACTAAAAATCAACATGATCGTCGGGTGAGTGGCTCCACGGTGCGGTTGCAGGGTCGGCAGAGTGCCGGTCCGTTCTTGTCGAATGCGCAGGGTGAGCAGCTGTTGGGGGACTATCGGTCCAGACGTTCGAGATACGATACGAAACATTTAAAACGATACGATACTGAATATGGTGGACGAAACGGTACGTTAGAGGGAAGATGGGGGTGTGGCGAATGAGAGTGCCGCCGGCCCGGTCGGCGCGACGGAGCGATGGCTGGCTTGTGAGATTCGCGACTGCCCGAACCGGATGCCCTACTCGGGCAGGGGAGCGCCGCCGAAGTACTGCGGCCAGACGGTGGACGGTCTGCGGCACACGCGACTGACCGCCTACCGGCTGGCCCAGGGTGAGCTGACGCTGTCGGCGACCGGCGCCGCCGGGCCGGTCGCCGGGCGGCGCGGCAAGACCGACGAGCCACGGCCGGTGTCGATGGCCCGGGTGACTCTCGAGGCGCTGCTGGCCGAGGTGCGCGAGCTGGTGAGCGCGCACGAGGGTCGTATGGCGGCGCTGGCCGAGCGGATCGGGGCCGCTACCGCCACCGCTACCGACCCCGACGCCGCCACCGCCGAGGTGTCCGCCGCGCACCGGGCGGCCCGCGCTGAGATAGACACCGCCGAGGCTGAGCGTGATGAGGCCGTGCGGCATGCCCGCCAGGCCGACCGCGCGGCGCAGACCGCCGAAGCAGCCGCCGAGAACGCCCTGGCCGCCTTGGAGGAGGTCCAGCAGCAGCGCGAGGCGGCGGTACGTGACCGAGACAAGCTGGCCGGGACCGTCGAGCGGCTGCGTGCCGAACTGGAGACCACCACCGCCGAGTGGCACCGCGGCACTGAACGCCTGGAGGCCGCCTCAGGTGAGTTGGCCAAGACCGTCGAGCAGCTGGCGGAGGTGCGCACGGAGCTGGAGCGGACCCGTGAGCAGGTGGCCGGCAGCAGGCGGGAGGCGCATACCCTCGCCGAGACCCGCGACGCCTTGGCCGGCCGGCTGGAGGCCGAGCGCGGCCACACCGCCCAGCAGCGCCACCGCGCCGAGGACGCCGAGAAAGCCGCCAGCCGGGCCGAGGGCACCATCGAGCACCTGCGCGGTGAGCTGGCCGCCGCCCGCGCGGCCAACGAGCAGCACCAGCAGCAGGCCATGCAGGCCCGCGCCGACCTAGCCACCGCGACCGCGCACCTGGCCGCAGCCCGCGACCACGCCGCGCGGGAGAAGGCACACGCCGCGGAGCGGCTCGCCGACCAGCGGCAGCAGACCGAGACCGCCGACCGGCTCGCCGACCGGCTCCGCGACGAGCTGACCCGACTGCGCGAACGGCACAACGCCGAACTGGAGGATGCGCGAAAGGGCACCGGGCCGCCGGCCCAGCGCCCGAGCACCCGCCGCACCCCTACCAGCAAGAAGTGACCATTGCGGCTCCACTCGGCGAGGTGCGGAGGAGTCACGGGCTGCTGGGTTTAGGGTGCGCACACCTAGCGCGGTCATGGGCAGGCTGTGGCCGACGAGCAAGGGGAGGGCATCGATGAGTGATTACTACTCCAGCGGGGACAAGGTGAAGGCGACGCAGGACACCGGAGGCCTCCTCGGCTCAGAGACCCGGGCGGGGCAGTCCGGAACGGTGCTCGGGTCCACGATGTGGGGAGATCACTACCAGGTGAAGTGGGACGACGGGCACGTCTCGGAGGTCCACACCGACGTGATCAGGAGTTGGAGCTGACAAGGCCCGGCTGCTCGCAGTACACGCAGTAATGCTGTAGGTTACTGCTGTGCTGAGCTGGGCGTATGTCAATCTAAAACCGGGTGTGGGTAAGACCACCTGCGCGGTGTTCACCTGTGCTGCGTTGGCTGACCGGGGGTGGCGGCCGTTGCTGGCCGACTGTGATCCGGCGGCGTCGGCGCTGCGTTGGTCTGATCTGGCCGGCGGGTTTCGCTGGCCCGTGGTCGGTCTGGCGGTGACCGATGTGTACCGGCGGATCGGGGACGTGTTGCCTGCCGGTGTCAACGCCGTCGTTTACGACGTGCCACAGATCGAGGATCACGCCCGGATCGCCCGGGGTGTGCTCCGGGCCGCCGGTTGCTGGGTGGCCCCGGTGGCGCCGTCCGGGATCGAGGTTGACCGCATGTCCCGGGTGGCCGACGAGTGGGAAGACGTCCAGTCGTTGCGGGTCACCCGCGCGGATGCCGTGGTGCTGCTCAACCGCACAAACCGCTCGGAGGCCACCCGGACCGGGCCCGATGCTGAGGTCAGGCAGGCCCTGACCGCTCGCGGGTACCACGTGCTGGCCACGCAGGTGCAGCACTCCGACACCCTGTACCGGCAGGCGTTCGGCTGCCCGCCGATAGCCGCCGGCACCGCGTATGAGTCGCTGGTAGGCGAGCTGGTCACCCGGCAGGAAGCGGGGGCACTGGCATGAGCCGGGGCAAGCGCACCAACTACGACGCGGCGCTGAACAGGAACGAGCCCGGTACCCCGCCGGCCGGGGCCACCGCTGTGCGTACCCGGCCGGTGCGGATCACCGTGGACCTGGCCCCGCCGCTGCACCGCGTGGTCAAGGACTGGGTACGCGCCACGGCTGCGGACCTAGGCCGGGACGTGGCCCTAGCCGAGGTGATCCGGGCACTGCTAGCCCAGCTAGACGCCGACCCCGAGCTAGCCCGCGAGGTCCGCGCCAGACTCACTGCTAGTACTGATAGTACTGTACATACTTATTTGCAGTAGTCACAGTATGTGCAGTAATATGGTGTGAGTTACTCCGGTGAGAGGAGACCGCACCATGCCTGACCAGGGCGCACGTTGGGGGGTAGCGATTCCCGTTGGTGATCACGGCGCGATGTGCGTCCAGCGTTACGCCGACCGCGAGCACGCGACAGCGGTCGCCGACGCCTCCCCCTTTGTGCACACCCGCTACACCCACCCGGCCACGGGCGCGGTGCGGTACGGCGAGGTGTACCCGCTGGTCCACAGTGACGACGGGTGCGCCGGCTGGCGCTACTCCGCGACCGGGTGGGCCGTCCCGATCGAGGCCCGCTGATGACCAGCCCAGCGCCAGCCTCGACATCAACCCCGGTACCAGCGCCGAAGCTGGCCGTGATCGGCATCGACCCCGGCGCCCGGTGGACGGCTGGGGTGCTGCGCCTCGGTGACCACCCTGTGCACGGCTGGACATACGGGCCGGTCAACCGGCTTGGCGAGCTGGACGCCGCAGCGCTGGACAACCCCGACGACTGGGCCGCGTTTAGCCGCTACGCCAGCCGGGTGCTCGACGCGCTGGGCCAGCTCGTCACCGAAGCCGAGCAGCACCACGGCGCGGTGAGGGTCGCGATCGAGGCGATGCATGTGCCGGTGGGCTGGCGGTCCGTAGGACACGGCAGGTACAACCGCCTACCCCTGGCCGACTGGCTCACCCCTACCCGCATGGTGGCCGCCGTGCTCGGTGCCTACCCCGACGCGCGGCTCGTTGCACCCGACAATCTCGGCCGCCGGCCAGCTGACGACTACCCCCGCGAGCTACGCGGGGCGCGACCGGCCGACTGGGGACCGGGCGAGGCCCGCCGTGGCGAGCGCGACCACGAACGCGCCGCCTACGACGTGGCCGGCCTCGCGGCCGGGATGCCCTGACACCAGCGACACCATGCCGAACACAACACCGCCTAGACAACGGGGGACCAGCAATGATCATAAAGAAGACACCGGCTGATCGGGGGCTCGG
Organism: Pseudonocardiales bacterium; assembly: GCA_019243635.1. GTDB lineage: Bacteria > Actinomycetota > Actinomycetes > Mycobacteriales > Pseudonocardiaceae. The sequence continues at coordinate 5,863 of JAFAUB010000058.1, read as the reverse complement.
TGGACCGTGAACCGGCACGTACGCGAGTAGAGGAGCTGCTTGGGGGGACCCTTCGAGGGCGGGCAACCAGCTGGAACCCGGCACCGCGCCGCGCTCGCCGCGTACGAACAGGAGCTGAGCACGTGGTGAGCACCCAGGAGCCCCGTGATCTTGGCTCTACGGGCCGCACAGCGGCCGGGGAGACCCGGTGACAGGCGCCGCGCCGGCCGTCTCGGAGTGGGACTCAAGCACCCGGTCTGACCTGGTACGCGAACGCTGGTACGCGCTGCAGGACTGGTGGCTGTCCTCTGGCGGCTACGAGCTCCGGGCCGCGTGGCGGGATCTGCGTCGGGCACCCGGCGTCACGCTGACCGTGCTGGCGCTGCTGCTGTGGCCCTGGGCCGGGTTCACCACGGCGCCGGTGCTCGCTGGCGCCGTGGTGTGGCTGCTGATCTGGGTCGTGACCTGGTTCCTGCCGAGCTGGCGAGCGCGTCGGCGGGCTCGGCGCTGGGCACAGCCGGTGGTGGTCGTACTGGTGCTGGGCTGGCTGGCCCTGTCCGCCGGCTTCGGCGGCTGGCTGATCACCATCGGGCTAGGACTGATCGCCGCCGCGTTGACCGACACCTTGCGTGCTCGCCGACGGGTGGCCGCGTGGGTGCTCGGCGGCATCGCTAGCGCCGCACGAGTGGACCCGGCCAGTCTGCGGCTGCACCGGCCCCGCTGGACTGACCGGCGCCTGGATGCCGCCGAGATCACCTACACCGATTCCTTGCGAGACTCCGACCCCAGCGTGAGAGAGCGGATCAGCGAGGCTCTCAGCTGGCGACTGCGCCATGCCGGTACCTATGAGATCAGTTGGCTAGCCGGTGTGCAGGCATTCGAATTACGCCGCGCCGCGTCCTTGCCCGATTATGTTATCGATCAGCTATGGCCACTTGAAATTCCCGGCCTGCCGGTCGCCATCACGGACGACCGTGACGCGGACCTGATAATTGAGAAATACGACGAATCGGGCCAACTAGCGACCCGGATACCAGTCCGGTTATGGACACCCGACGCCGAGCGTCACCTATTGGTGGTAGGTGGCACGGGCGCGGGTAAGACGGAGTTCGTCCGTAGGTTGATCGCTGTTTGTTTGCGCATGAGGATTTTCCCTGGGGGTACTTTCCTGCTCGACGGGAAGTCATCCGGCAGCTACGCGTGCCTGGTTGGCAGGGAAGGTGTGCATATGGTCGCCCGGGAACCCGTGGAGTGGCTAGCGGGCTTGCAAGAGGTATCCGGCATCATGAAAGCGCGCTACGAGGAGCAGTGGAACTACCGGTTAGGACACGGACCTAAGCCGGACATGCCCCGACTCAGTCTCGTGTTAGAGGAATGCCAAGAGATACGCGCACAGCTAGGGTCGGACGCTGACCGGTTCTTTTCGCAGCTGGGCCGCCAATGCCGCGAGGCGCAGATCACGCTAATACTGGTAACACAGCGTCCGGACGTGAAAGACGCCATCCCCGGCGCGGTGCGGGACATGCTCGAAGATAGGATCGTACTTGGTTTCGTCAGCCCTAAGGGCGCCCAGATGGCGCTAGAGGAACACTGGCGGGATGCTGTCGATAACTACGGAGAAAACCTGCCGCACGGCCGTGGCGTCGCCCGGTTGGCCGGCAAGTACTCGCGCATTCAAGGTTTCTACGCTGGCGATCCGATCGACCGGCCGGAATCTGAATCGCTATTCCCGCCCAAAGTCGGCACCCAGCCAGCTCATACGGTTGCGCTCCCGCCTAGCGCTCGCCCAGCGCTTCCGGTCGCCCTCCTGAATCGGGCCGAGACCGGAACGGATGACGGGCCGCCGGAGGGTGACCACCCGCGCCCGCGACGTCGGCACACGGTGTGAGGGAGGTCTTGGTTTGAAGGGGTGCGGGCCGTGCGGCATCGTCCGACGATCTCTCCCGACAACTAGTTGTCGGGAGTATACACCGGCCGTCGCGCGGCCCGGTGGGCGGGCCGCGCGTGGCGGGATGCGCGCACCATTGTTGAAAAAGCGGAAGGACGGAGAGGGGCGGAGTGGGAGGGGAGGGGAGAGAGCACATGAATACGCGCGGAGTGATGCTCACCATCGGTGCCGTCATGGTGACTGCTGGCGTGCTTATCGAGCTGGCCGGGTACGTCGGTGGCCGTGCGGCCGCCGGTGAGTCCAGCCGAGCTCTGCCACGATCAGGCGGAGTGGTCAGTGGTGAGAACGCGCCTCTACCGGCACAGGCAACGACGACCAGGACGGCCCCAGCCACGGCCGATGACCCCTACCTCGCCGTGCACTACCTGTACCGCGCGATCGCCAATGCCTCGACGACCGGGTGCGCGGTATTCAGCCCGAGTGCCGCGCAGCAGTTCGCGACAAACTTCACTGCGGCGGACTGCCCGACCGCGATCACACAGCTGAACGTCAAGGTAACCAGCGCGATCAAGTATGCCTCGACCGGTCAGCGGTCACCCGACGTCTACCCAGGCGACACCATGACCATCTCATCGTGCGAGATCAGCCCGGAGGGAGGGCCGCCGCTTGGCCGGTTCATCCTCCAGCGCACCGAACAAAGCAAGTGGTACATCTCTGGACACGAAACGGAGACATGCTAAGTGCCCCCACAACAGCGCTCAGCAGACCAACGTCACTTGACGGGAGGCGGGGCCTTGGCCACGGCTAATGATCAGTTCAGGGATGCGCGGGAAAACACGGAATCGCTCACCCATCCAGGATACTGCCTGACCCGGCAGGAGCTCGCCGAGCGGGTCAACGTCTACATTTATGACCACTACGAAAAGAAGATGTCAGAGGCCAGCGCGAACTATATCGGACAGGTCGAACGCGGTGACATCCTCTGGCCGAGTAAACTATATCGAGAAGCCTTCCGGGAGATCTTCGGTGTCCCGACCGATGCCGCGCTGGGGTTCGTCAACACCCGCTCCCGCCGCGCGGCAGTGAAACTGGACAACGTGAAGCGAAGAAAGCTCATCCACAACGCCACCACCCTAGGCCTGGGTGCCCTCACCCTGGAGGAACCGGTGACGGCGCTGCTGACACTGCTTAAAGACAGCGAACCCGCGCCGATCCCCGCGCGGATCGGCGCGACCGAGATCGAGCAGACCCGCACCGCCACGCTGGCGTTCGAGTCGCAGAGCCGTACCTACGGTGGTGGCTTAGTCCGGGATGCCGTCATGGGCCAGCTGCGCTGGTCAGCTGGCCTGCTGAAGGCCACCTGCCCGGATCGGCTGCGCCCGGAACTGTTCTCCACAGTCGGCGATCTCGCCGATATGGCCGGATTCCTGGCCGTGGACGCTGGCGCCCAGGAGGAGGGCCGCCGGGCGTACGGCTTCGCGCTGGCCTGTGCAGAGCGGGCCGAGGACTGGCCCCTGCGCGCCGAGGTCCTGTCGAGCATGACCAAGCAGGCGATCTGGACCGGGCAGCCTGACGACGGCCTCACGCTGGCCGAAGAGGCTCTAGTCCGCCCCGACCGGCTCACCGCGGCCGTCCGGGCACTGTTGCACAACGACCGGGGGCGCGCGCTGGCCAAGATGCACCGGGTCAACGAGGCGCTGACCGCCATCGGCACCGCCGATGAGCACTTCGCGCACTCCAATCCGGACAATGAGCCGCCATCCATCTACTACAACGCCGCGCGCCATGCCCAGCTCACCGGGCATTCCCTGGTCGACCTGGCACTGCTGGGCCGCGATCCCGGCGAGGCCGCCGACCGACTCGCGGCGGCAGCGGCCGGGTTCACCGATACCGATGACACCCGCTCCCGGGCAATTTCCCTGACCAAGCTGGCCAGCCTCACCATGGCTACCGGTGACCCGCTCCAGGCCGCCGCTATCGGGCACGCGGCCTTGGACCTCACCGGCACGATCCGCTCCCGCCGCGCCGCCGAGGAACTGCGTGAACTGTTCCACTACGCCGCCGCGCACCAGCACCTCGACGAGGTCGCGCACCTGCGGCACCGGATCGCCACCCTGGTGGGTACCGGTAGCCCGTAGGGAGGGCGCGGAATCCACCCCCGAAGCCACCCCTTGACATACACGTGATCACCTGTATCCAGGGCATGCCCTGAGCCGGAAGAGTCACATCCACGCCGCCGCTCTACACCTCGATCTCGGAGTGGCGGTGGAGTGGTGGCGGCCCCGCTTCTTGGGCGACGAACCACGCGGGGTCGCCACCTTCCACACGACAGATCGATTCGGGGGGAGTACCGCTGTGGACCGGGACCACGCCCCGCAGCGAGTGTGTCCGCGGGTGCTTGATCCTCTGTTCGCCACCAAGATTCCGGCTGGCCGCCGGTTGAGCTGCCCCGTACCACCGCTTTCTCCCGGCGGCCGGCCGGATACCCGCTGTTTAGGCTGGTGGTCGGGAGTCAGGCAGCTGCTGCGGTGGGCGCGTTGCCCCGAGGATGGCCGCCGGCACCTGCTGCAACCGGCCGAGATCCCGCGTGGCGCCGGGGAGCACGCTCGGGCGCTGCGCGGCCGGCGGGTGCCCGCTGACGGGCTCACCATCATCAGCGGTCTGTCGTGGGTGCTGTGTGTGACCTGCGTGTGCGGTATCCCCCCGACCCGAGGTGCACCGCCCCCTAGCTAGATCGCTGGCCGGCCACCGGTTGAGCGTCCCCCCGCTTTGGCTCCCGGTGGCTGGTCAGCCACCAACCCGAGGTGACACCCGCTATGCCGCTACCGCTGGCCTCCAACCCCCTGCGCGACGCCGACGGCACCCTGATTCCCCTACAGAGCCGGGTTGCACAGATCAAGGTGGACAAGAACCACGGGGCACTACCGGACCGGTTACACCAAAAAGCCCAGGTCATCGGCCGTGACTTCAACCGGATATGCGTGCGCTTCGACGTCGGTCAACAGCTGGTCTGGCTACGGCCCAACCTCGTGCGCGTGATCGAAACACCGGACTACGGTTACTGATGCCCTGTCGTTAAAAGCCGACACGCCTCGCCCGCTCGACTGCGCTTTGAAGGTCACCCATTCGGCTGAGCCAGCGCCATCCCCGGCGCGCCTTCCCGGTTTTGGTGTTCCGAAACGATAGAACGACGCGCATGGAGCGTAAGAAGACCGGACGGCCGTCGAAGGGCGAGCGCCACTTCGTCCGCGCCAAGTTGCCGGTGCGGCTCGTTCGAGCGCTCCAGGAGAAGGCCGCTCGGCGAGGCATGACGCTTACCGACCTCATCGGCGAGCTGGCATCCAAGGAAACCGGCATCCCGTACAGCAACCAGGAGGCTCTACCGCTCAGCTCATAAAAGAGAAACGCCCCGACAGGTGAGTCGAGGCGTTCCGCACAGCTTCAACCAAACAGCGCCACTAAACCCCGGTTCTCGTCGGCGACCGCCCGCAAAGCCTCGTCCGTCGAGTGGGTTTCTGACGCCCTGAACACGCTGGAGCGACCATACCAGGGGAACCCCGGCGCGGTCCTGTATGGCCTGGCGACGACACGCCGCCGGTGGGGGATCAGGCGCCACTCACATCACCTTTTGCGGCCGTGCCGCGCGCATGGTCAGTCGGCTCGCTGGACGCTGAACCGGCTGCCATGGGTCTGCCGGGGTCTGCCGGGCTGGTCGCAGCCCGGGGACGGGCTCGCGAAGGCGTCGGGTCGTCGGCTGGGCTGCATGTTCCGGGTGATTTGTGTGTGACGTGTCTGGTGCGGGTGGGGCGTCCGCGGGCGACGGTGTTGCGGGCGGTGGTGTGTGGGCCGTGTTGGGGTGTCGTTAACGAAGCTGCCAGGAACCGCAATCCGTGGTATACCGCCTGGTCAGCGCACCGCAGCCGCAGCGCTTCGGTGCTCCAGACAGCGCCCAACCCGGAAAACGATCAGTGTCGTGACCAGCAGCAACAGCCGCGT
>JAFAUB010000067.1 GCA_019243635.1 Pseudonocardiales bacterium | reverse complement strand
CGTCTCTTTCCAGCGAAGCGCGGCGTGGGTCATGGCGACCAAGACCTCATCGGTTCGCCGGTGCTCACCGCGGTGAGCGCGGCGGTACTCATCCAACCCGGCCCGGACGAGCAAGACCACGGCTACGTCACCTGGGACGACGGTTACCAGGTGTTCCGGCGGGACGGCGTTGCTCATCAGCGAGTTAAGTCCTGTCGGTCTGGAGGGAGCGGACGGGGCCCACCGAGGGGGATCTCGTCATCGTCTCCCGGAGGCGTCCGTAACAGTGTTATTGTGATCTTGCAAAACGGGGGTGTTTTTTTGATCTTGGGTACCGGTGGCCGGTTCCCGGGTGGTTCCCGACGTTTCCGCAGCTCGGCCCCGGTTCCCAGGTGATTCCCGGGTGGTTCCCGGTACCGGTGGAGGCGCACCCCGGGGGGTGGTTCCCCCGGTTCCCCGGGTACTAGACCCGGGAACCGGGAACCGGTGCGGCGGTGGCCCGGGAACCGGGGCCGGTTCTCGATCATGGGGAACCGGGGCCGAGAGCCCCGGGTGTCCGCTCCTGGGCCAGATCCGCCGGTTCCGGATAGACGCGAATCGAGCGGTGCGTGTAGGTCGTCCTCGATCCCTTGGTGGTTGTGGTGCGCTCGACGAACCCCTCGGAGACTAGGATCTCGATCGCTCTGAGCTTGGCCTCGCGCTTACCCTTCACGCGGTCGCAGATCGCGTTGCTGGTTAGTCCGGGGCCGGGGTGCTGGTGCAGGACCGTCGAGACCCTGCTCATCAGCGTGGTGGGCCGGGAGGATGCAAGCCCACCGTCCGCGCTGGGATCGCCCTTCTTGGGACCGCTGATGGTGACCTGGATGCGCTGAGGGTCAATCGAGTCGAACGTGATCCGGGCGATCTCCTGGGTGCGGTCGCTGCGGTACTCACCACCGTAGCGGCGCAAAGAGCCGGGCCGGTCCTTCGCAATGCGTAATACGATCTCGCCGATGAGACCTTTTCCGAGCGGTTTGGCGGGTTCGACGACGAATGCGGCACCATCGATGCCAGCCAGTTTCGCCTGGCTTCCGATGGCGAACCGGCCACGCGAGCCAGAGTCCTTGGTTACGTGATCAATGGCGATGACGGCGGCGCCGGTGCGCTTGGCGATGGTGCGGGGCATCCTGCGCATCCACGCGGCCACCTCGTCGAGGTCCTTGCTCGACGCTTGATCTAGGCCGAGGGCGTCGGTGACTCCGTCGACCACGGCCAGCTCGTAGCTCTGCGACATCAACCGCTCGAACGCCTGTGCGCTGCGCACCACCATGGACGATTCATCCGGCCGGATGTAGACGAGGTACGTGAGGATGTCCGCCGGGTCTGCGCCCAGCGCCAGCAGCCGGGCGGTGATCTCGCCGGGGTCCGACTCGTGATCCAGGTACAGCACCTGGCCGCCAGCGCGGATCACCGTCACCGTGGCGATCTGCGCCACCATCGACTTTCCGCTTTCTGATTCCCCGTGGGCCCAGTGGACTCTGCCGGGATATAGGAGGCCGATCCCGTCATCTCGATACAGGATGCCGGGCTCTGGGCGGCTGAAGGTGCCATCGAGGTACGGGCTGAGGTCGATCGGTTCCCAGCTCGACGAGGCGTCCTCCTCGTCTTGGCTGTCGCCGCCCCGGCTGTCCCCGTCCTCTTCGGGAGGTTCGGGGGGCGGGGGCACGTCGAAGTCGGGGACGCGTTGCTCGATGCGCCGCCGCACGTCGGCCAGCTCGGCGGTCTCGGCCTGCCCCACCGCCCAGGCGGCGATACCCGCGAACTCCTCGGCGGCCATCGACTCGGTGGCGGTCCGGGTGCTGCCGGCGCGCGGCGTCTTCAGCGACTCGATGAACGCTGCCCGCAGGTGTCCGCAGGCCACCTGCGCGGAATAGGCACCGGCGCGCACTTCTCTCGCCGCCCAGCACGCGGCGGTGATCATCGCGTCGTGACGTGAGCCGCCGGCATCGAGTTCACGGTGGAAGCCCCGCAGCACGGCGGACAGCAGACGCGGAGCCTTCTGCTCGGTGTGCTGCTCCACAAAGGCCCGGATCTCGAAGTCGGTAGCCGCGTCCACCGCCTCGGTGGCATCAGGTAGCAGCTCCGCGAGGTCATCGGGCAGCACCGGCACCGCGCCCGCGCGCAGCCACCTGTAGCGCCCACCCGTGGCGGCTTTCTCGTGCTCTGAGGGGCACGCGATGATCACACCGTTACGGCCGCGGACCTCCCCCCAGCCGCGCCCGAGCTTGCCGACCGAGTTGCCGAGCTGGCGATCGGGCGGCGCGGCGTAGAGGTAGTGCCCCCTGCTCTCGACGCTGGTCCGGGTGGACTGGTAGGGAGGCTCATCCCGCTTGATCGCGGTGCTGAGCACCGCGGGCATGCGTGGCGGGTCGTCCACATCGAACACCACCGCGCCGGAGCGGCCCACGTGCAGCGCCACACCGTGATCGGTCCCGGCGAACCACGCCACGATCGTCTCCGGATCACGGCTGGACTGGTGCTGCCACCGGTCCCCCAGTACCGACCCCGGGTGTTTAGTGCCCCGCCGGACCGGCACGACGTACCAGCCGACCCTGGCGTAGGCCAGCGCGGCGGTGAGGACATCGACGTCAGCGTCGAAGGTAGGGACGGTCAAGGTCAGCGGGCACCGCCCATTGGCTGCGCCGCCCAGTTCAAGCGGGTCACCGGCGTACCGCCCGACAGCGGCGACGACGCGGCGCCACCCAGCAGTAGCACAGATCGAGATCGTCGAGCAAATCCAGCGCGGTGACTAAGGACTGCACCGGTAGCTGGACGGCTGCGGCATGCCGGGTGTCCGGGGTACCCTGCGAGCGTCTAGCCGCCGTGCTGACTGCTTCAGGGGCCCCCGCACCACCCTCAGGTGGGCGGGGGTTCGTCATGTCACCACCACCGTCACCTCCGCTGTTTCGCGGCGGCGCTTCCGCGGCGAGGACACCACCGGCTCGCTGGGGGTGGCCAGGCGCAGCGCGGCGGCGGCGCGTTCCAGGGCTGCCGGGTCCTCGACCGTGGGTGGCAGCCC
>JAFAUB010000065.1 GCA_019243635.1 Pseudonocardiales bacterium | reverse complement strand
CGTCTCTTTCCAGCGAAGCGCGGCGTGGGTCATGGCGACCAAGACCTCATCGGTTCGCCGGTGCTCACCGCGGTGAGCGCGGCGGTACTCATCCAACCCGGCCCGGACGAGCAAGACCACGGCTACGTCACCTGGGACGACGGTTACGAGCAGCTCTGGGGGTGTGGTCACAGCTGCTCCGGGCGCTCAGCGGGGCGCGGTAGGTCCGCCACGGTGGTCACCACCGGCGAACCGGGGGCCGGCGCTCGCCCACCAGCCGGTCACGCTGGCGGTGCACCTCGACGTTCATTGGCCGTCTCTTTTCTTGATCTTGGTTAGTGGGCTCACTCAGTCAGGGGTGCAACAACGCCGCGCCTACTAGAGAGGCGCGGAACGTTGCACCTGACCCCCGTTGCCGGCGTTGCACCCCCCGTTGCACCCCCTGACCTGCGTCGACGCGAAGACGTTGCCCCGCGTTGCACCTCCCGGTCGCACCCTTTTGGTGATCCACGGTGTTGTACCCCCTGACCTGCGACGACGCGAAGATGTTGCCCCCGCGTTGCACTCCCACCGATCACCGTGGCACCCACCTGTAGTGGATGGCGTCGTCTTCTCCTGGCTGGCCGGACTTAGCGGGGGTGCGCTCCACGTCGCCCCGCGTGACCATGCGGTTGAGCTTGTTCCGGGTGTTTTGGATCTGGCTGCGGTTCGGCTTCTTGACCGCGTAAAGTCGCGCTGCGGCCTCTCGCGCCAGCACCCCAGCCAGGCCCGCGGCCGTGAGGACACCTTCGATCGTGACCTCCTCGAAGAAGGCCATCGTCCCGGCCTTTTTGTCGATCTCGACTTGCTTGGGATAGAACTCCCCCGAGGGCGTCTTGACCTGCGACATCTCCACCACGGTGTCGCCGGATTCGCCGAACAGGCTGATCACCGAGCCGGCGCCGGCCGTCAGGAAGCGGTTGCCGTAGACGTCATCCAGAGACTTAGGCGCCGTGTACCCGCCGCTGGTCTTCCTGTTGTGGTGCAGCTCAGCCCACTCGATGCCTTCAGCCAGGCAGAGTCCCCGAGCGCGGTGATAGAGGTTCGCGGTCTCCTCGTCTGACGGCTTGGGCAGTACGTCCTTCACACTGTCCACCACGATGGTCCCGGCGCCGACCTCTTGTGCCCGCCTTAGCAGCCATTCCGTCGCCTTGAGGATGTTCACCGGCAACGGTCCGTAATGCACCATCAGGCGCTCTCGCAGCACCTCACGCGCCTCCGGTATGACCAGCCTGCGCATTGCTCGGGCGATTTGCTTAGGCCGGTCCATCGCCAGGTAGAGCACCTTGCGCTCGTCTCCCTCGATCGGGTAGCCCAGTGCCTCGGAGGTGATCCCCAGGCGCCCGAACACCACGAGGTGGGCCAACGTGGATTTCCCGACACCGGGCGGTCCGAAGAGCATCAGCGACTCGCCACGTTCCCAGAGAGACGAGTCCCCGTCCCCCCACAATGGGGGATCCTCCTCGCCCACGCTGTCGAGGAACGTCACACCATCGATGAATAGTGGCGTGGTGCTTTCGGCACTGGCCTCCTCACCCGTTGCCGACTCTTCCGGTGCGGTGCCCTGGTAGCGCGCCCTGCGATCGTTGTCGACCATCCGCCACGACCGGTCCACCTCAGCAGCTAACCGATTGCCGTACTTCTCGACGGACGGCCCGTAACCCGAGCACACGGCCAGCGCCTGACCGATCGTCAGCCTGGCGTCATAACAGGCCCCGACAACCCGATGGTGCGCCGCGGAGCGGTCCGCGACGTCGGGATGCTCCAGCGCCCGGCGCACCAGCGTCGGCAGCGGGTCCGGCACCGGTTCCGCCGTAGTCGAATTCCCAGCGTTCGCCCGGCCGGTTGGTGCGCCCGCGGCGGCGAGGTCCACCCCGAGCAGCGCGGCCAGCTCGGAGGGCTCCCACACCCGCCCGGACCACGGCAACGGTGTGACGACCGTGGGCGGGTCGGTCTTGTGATTAAGGGTGCCCGGAAGCCGCAGCAGCGCCTCGTCCGACCACTTCGCGTCCGCGCCGAGCGCCTGGGCCAGCGCCCGGTTGAGCCGGGCATGCGCGCCCAGGTCCACCGCTCGTACCAGGGGCAGGTAGAGGTGCCGGTGACCAGCAGACCCGGACTGCACGACCAACGGGTCCAGCGTGCACAGCAGCGCCTCGTCAGTGGCTGGGCCGTCGAGGTCGGCCCAGCACACCATCGGGGGCAGCGCCGAGCCCTTGCGGCGGTCGTCGGTGAACCGCACCGCCGGGCAGACGTAGACGTCGGTGCGCTCCCCGGCGGCGAATAACCGGGACACGTCGGTGTGCAGCGCCTCACGCCCGCCCGGCCACGGGTAGCGGCGCTCGGTCCACTGCCGGTGCTTGTACCTGCGATGTTCGTCGTGGTAGGGGTCGTGGCCGTAGGCGACGGCCAGGAAACCCGCGCGCGTGCCGAGCACGACATCCACGTACGCGGTCGTGCTGTCCACGGTGGTCGTCACCCGGCACCACCACCGTGGTGGCAGGCCTGGTGGCGCCGCCACACCACCAGGACCGACCGGGGCGTCCGCCAACGGCCGTACAACTGCTGGGCCTGCGGATGCTCGGCCGCGTGCTGCCAGGAGCCGACCTCGACGGTGGTCCAGTCGGCCCGGTACCGGTCGGACTCCCAGGGGTCACTGAGACCGGAGCCGAGCGGGTCGCAGCGCCAGGACCCAGCACGGCGACGGCGCAGCCGCCGGGGAATCTTGGTACCGGGGTTATCCTGTACCGGTCCACCTGCCGTGGTGACGACCGATTCAGGGGCCCCCGCAGCCGATCCGGTGCGGGGGCTCGTCATGTCACCACCACCGTCACCTCCGCTGTTTCGCGGCGGCGCTTCCGCGGCGAGGACACCACCGGCTCGCTGGGGGTGGCCAGGCGCAGCGCGGCGGCGGCGCGTTCCAGGGCTGCCGGGTCCTCGACCGTGGGTGGCAGCCC
>JAFAUB010000151.1 GCA_019243635.1 Pseudonocardiales bacterium | reverse complement strand
GACGTCGAGTCGGTGGCGTTCAGCCCCGACGGGCGCACCCTGGCCACCGCCAGCGCCGACCAGACCGCACGGCTGTGGGATATCCGCGACCCCCACCATCCCACGCCACTGAACACCCTCACCGGCCACACCAACGCCGTCATCTCGGTGGCGTTCAGCCCCGACGGGCGCACCCTGGCCACCGCCAGCGCCGACCAGACCGCACGGCTGTGGGATATCCGCGACCCCCACCATCCCACGCCACTGAACACCCTCACCGGCCACACCAGCGCCGTCATCTCGGTGGCGTTCAGCCCCGACGGGCGCACCCTGGCCACCGGCAGCGCCGACCAGACCGCACGGCTGTGGGATGTCGGCGACCCTTACCATCCCACGCCACTGGGCACCCTCACCGGCCACACCAACGATGTCTACTCGGTGGCGTTCAGCCCCGACGGGCGCACCCTGGCCACCGGCAGCGCCGATGACACCGCGCGGCTGTGGGAGACCAACATAGGAAGTGTCGTCGCTCGGATCTGTAGCATCACCCCCGCCATTACCAAGAGCGAGTGGGATCACTACCTGCCCGGCATGGCCTACCGGCCCCCGTGCCCATGAGCTACCCGAGTCGGAGACCGACCAAAACCACGGGAGATCAACTGTTCGAGCTCCCGGTGATCTTTCGGCATCGCCAGGTGCGGATCTCCGCGTCGGTGGTGGTGGTGTCGGTTGGTCGGCGTAGTGGAGCACTGTTTGGGTGTTGGCGTGTTTGAGATGCGGGTGATCCAGCAGTGACATGATCGCGTGGCGCGGCGTGTCACCCGGCCGAAAGGGAACCACCCGTTGGAATTCATGCCATGTCTGATCCGCTCGACGGCAGACGACGGCATCCAGGTGATCAGGCTTGGACATCCGTTGCTGGATGACTATCTGGCGTTCGTGGCCATCCGGGCTCGGACCAACACGTGGCTTGCGGTGGCCTCCGACCTGAAGATTTTCTTCGGGGTGGTGGCCAAGCCTCCAGCGGAGGTCACGGCGGCGGACGTGTTCGGGTTTCTGACGGCTCAGCGCGCTCTCCGGCGTGGTGGGAGGGTAGTGCGGCTGGAGGATGGCGAGGCGGGCCTGGCGGCACGAACGATCGCCCGACGGCTGTCGAGCGTGCGGGGTCTGTATGCCTACCTGTGCGCCCGGGAGGACACCGGCGTGAGCCGCAACCCGGTGCCGGCCAGCCTGGCTGCCCGCCGGCCGGGCGCCCGGCATGGTAATGGTGGGATGCCGCTGATCCCCAGCCGTGACGCGGTTTGCGCCGCGCGTCCGGTTCTGAGGGGAAACCGCCGCAGCAATGCGGCGGCCCTACCCGCCAAACGGGAGGCCACTGCGGCGGGGATCGGGTTCACCGAGCTGGACAACGGGTTCGCCGCCACCGAGGGCCCCACCGGGTTGCGACGGATCCGCGACACACTGGGGCCGGGCACGATCCGAGTGTTCTGTGAGCGCTGGTGGGCGGTCTTGCCGCTGCCGTTGACCGAGGCCGACCGGGCGGCGGGGTCCTGGTGGGACATCTCGATGCGCCAGGTCGAGGTCTCGCGCCCCATTGTGTTCACCGCGCCGGGCCATGCCCGGGGGTTCTTCGAGGCACTGTGCGCCGACAATCTCGATGTGGGCCGCCCGGAGTGGACCTTCACCCGAAACCCCGCCGTGCCCTGGACGAACACTCCTCGGAGCAGGCTCTCAAAGGCCCCAAACGACATCAGCCCGTCTCAGGCTACTGGCACACCCTCACCACCCTCGCCCACTACTGCCGCGCCCGCTCCTACCTCATCAGCGTCCGCAACCACGGCATCCGCCCCATCGACGCCATCCACCACGCCCTCACCGGCAACCCCTGGCTCCCCACAGTCTCAACGGCGTGACACCACACAGCCCAACCCGTCAATGGACACTCCGGGAAGTAGGGTGGGAAAAGCTGGGCGAAACTGGCTACTGCTTTGGGGATGGGGTGGGATGGACCGTGCTCGAACCGAGTAACAAGCTGGTGCCTCGCAGCCGAGCTCGCTCGGAATTGCTGTTTTGTCGTGCCATTCTCGCCAGGCGTTCGAACAGTGATTTCACACGGTTTTGGTCGGTCTCTTATCCGGCTTGGCGCTGGAACCCGCTTGCTGAGTATCCCAGCCGCGTCACATCAGAGTAATTTTTTGCCTCGCGGCCCGTAGTTCGATCAATTGTCGAGAAAGAGAAAAATGCGCTGCCGCTTGTCGTCTCGCTCGCACCTCCAGTCGCCACTGGCTGAGTCTCCACTCGAGGAACATGCCCACAACCACCAAGACGGACGCCGCCAGGATGCTCGGTTCCCATGTCATCTCTCCTTCTCGGTCTCAGAGGCGTCCCCTCGGGACACCAGGTTGTGCCTTAACCGTCGGCGGCCGCTCCGGGAAAGCCGACCAGTTCAGGTTGCAGCCAGTTACCCCCGTTCATCTCGCGGTAAATCCGGCCCCAAGCCCGGGGGTCCACGGGGGCGTGTCTTGCTCGCCACCCTTGGGCCGAGCCGACTAATAACCTCACCGCAGGCTCAGCCCGCGTGGAGACGGATCACCCGATAGGTGTGTCTTAACCGAAGGGTCGTGTTCCCCGACCCGGTGGCCCCCACGCAGAGCCCGTGCGGGCCCATGCCGCCCTGGGCGGCCTCCTTGATGTCCAGCTCCACGGGCTGGCCGAGCTCACCGAGCCCGATGGGCACCCGCAACCGATCCCCGACCGGGCGCGGTCGCCAGGCCTGGGCGACGTCGAAGGCATGGGGATCCTCGGGCAGGCCGAGCAGGCCGAGCAGGCCGAGCAGGCCGGTGTTGCCCAGCAGCGGCTCGTCCGCACCGTGGGACTCCGCCGCGCCGAGGCGGAAGGGGCACAGAGCACGCGCCACCGCCTCGGCCTCGACCACGGTGAGCGAGTCGACAGACCCGAAGGACTCGACCCCGACCGCTCCTCGGGCGCCGATCACCCCCTGCTCGATCGCCAACCGCAACCCACGGCGCGAGGTCAAGGTCCCTAGCGACTCGGAGAGGTCGAGCACGGTGACCCCGACCACACCCTCCTCGAGAATGATCTGCTCCGCTCCGCTGACCTCGCCGCCGTCGATGACGATCAGGATGTGCGGCCCGTCGCCCGGTGGCACGGCGTTGCGGGAGAACCGAGGGCGGTCCCGGAGCTGCTCGCCGAGCAGCTCCTCGATCCGGGCCAGCGACCCGGCCATCATCCGCATCGGCCCGGCGCCGTCGACGCGGCTCGGATGCTGCACATGAGGCAGCCACTTCGCCCACTCCCAGTCCACCTTCGCCCGGCCGGCGGTGACCACGGCGACGAGCAGGTCATCAGGACTGTGGAAGGTGGCCAGCTGGGTCAGCATCGAGCGGGCCAGCCCGCGCGAGGCGGCGGCGTCGCCGGAGATTCCGACGGCGGCGAAGCCGCGGACCGAGATGGCGACCGGCAGCTCCGGGACGATCGAGTGGGCTCGGACGAACTGGCGCAGCGCCAGCGCGGTGATCGGCTCCAGCTCGTCCACCGGGCCGGTCTGCGGTGGCACCAGCCGGGTGGCCAGCCGCTGCGATCCCCGGCAGATCCGCACATGGCAGAAGTCGGGGTCGCCGCGGCGGCGCTCCCACATCCGCAGGCTGCTCGCGATCGACCACAGCGCGGCGGGATCGGGATGGCACCACTGCACCGCCGCGCGCTGCTCCCGCGCGGCCTCCCGGGCCCGCTCCCGCATCTGGCCCAGGTAGCGCAGGTAGTCCTTGCGGTCCTCGTTCATCTCGGCCTTGACCTGGCCACTGCGGCCACCACCGGTGAACATGCCGACGGTCGAGAGCACCATCATGATCGGGAACATCAAGAACAGCGGGTTCTTCTCAGCGCCCCCAGTGGTGAAGGTGTACCCCACCATGCCCAGCACGGCCACGATCATCACGGCCGGCAGGACCTTCTGCAGGACGTTGCCCGGGATGACCCTGGGCACCTCCGGCGGCGGCTCCAGATGAACCTCACCGCCGGGCATCCTCGGCGCGGCCAGCCGAGGCAACCGCCGGAACCCCACGGTACTCACGCCCGAACCACCTCCCCCGGTCCACCCGCGCGCGATCACCCACCCGCGCGCGGAGCCCAGCCACCCTAGCGCCCACACGCACGTCACTCCCGAGCACCGGGAGCCGCACTGACCCTGTTGTCGCCGAGTTCGACAGGAGGGCTGTTCGGCCGTCCCGCGCAGCCCTCCTGTCGAACTCGGCGCACTGAGAGCGCTTCACAAGAAAAGCGGTTGCGCCAACTCAGCGGAGACCGGGCGGCGGCTGTGCTCGCCTCGCTCGCCGGCGACGGCCTGGCCGGTGGGCGGTCTATGACACGCTCGTCGGCGCGGTGGCCGCCGAACATGAGCTCACGCTGGGGACTGGTGACAGGCGGGCGTCGGACATCTACCGCGCGATCGACGTTGCCGTCGAGCTGCTCCAGTGATCTGGCGCCGTCACCCTGACGGGCGGGTGGCGGCGGCGAGGTCGAGGTCCACCGGGAACGGTTCAGCCAGGCACAGGCGCGCCAGCCCGGGCTCGACGAGGCATCCTCGACGTAGTGCCCCCGGCGCAACCGGTACGCCACCGAGCACGGCCCTGGGTCGCTGAGCTCGATCCGCAGGTAGCGCTCGATGCCCGCGGCCGAGTAGAGCTGTGGCTTGATGGCGCGATCAGTCGCGACGCTGCCCGGACTGACGATCTCGACGACCATCACCACCTCGACCGGCTCCCAGACCGCCAGGTCCAGGCCGGGTTTGGCCACCACGACGAGGTCGGCGATCAGGATCCGCCCAGGAGCCACCCGGACGTTGATGGCTTCCAGCACCTCCAGCCGGCTCGGCGCCGCCCGCCCCAGCGCATGCCAGAGTTGGGACGACAAGCGTCGGTGCCGGCTCTCGGCGGTGGGGCTCACCAGCAACCCGCCGTCGAGCAGCTCGATGCGGCGAGGGTCCTCGGGCAGCGCGAGGTAGTCCCGCTCGGTCCACGCTCCGACGTGGTCGAGCAGGCTGGACTGGGCAGCGGTTGCCATCCGCGACTCACCTCGGCGGGTCGAGGGACATCTTCATGGTCGCATGCTGCCGGGGAGCACCGACAGTTCTCACCCACGTCGCTGAGTGAGAGCCATCATGCGAAGGCGCCGGTTGCACCGGGCGCAGCTACGCGGCAGGCCGCGCGGATCGAGGGTGAGGCCGATGACGGTGATCGTCTGAGGGTGCGCCGGGACCGCCAGGCCTTGCTGACCAGCGAGAACGCCGCACAGTTCTCCTTCGTGCTCAGCGAGTCCGCGCTGCGCCGGGTGATCGGCGGCCCGAAAGTGATGGCCGAGCAGCTGCACCATCTGGCCGAGCTGTCACGGCTGCCCACTGTGGACATCCAGGTCATCCCATTCGACACGCTGTCCCACGAGCCACTCTGCTACGCCTTCACCGTGCTGCGGTTCGACCACGACTCGGCCACCGACATCGTCCACATCGATATGTACGACGAGGGGGTCATCCTGGACAAGCCGCCCGAGACGGTGCGGCACTACGCGGGGTCACAGCGCCGGCTGCAAGCCATCGCCCTGGGGCCGGTGGAGTCACGTAACTTCACGGTGGAACCGGCTGGCCAGTTCGCTGCGAAACCAGACTAAGAAGGGCTAGCCCCATGTCAACCGCATCCTTCCTGGAGAGAGCCTGGTACACCTCCAGCTACACAAATCAGGGGCAGAACACCTGCCTCGAGGTCAACCACTCGCCTGCCGGTCACGTAGGGGTGCGTGACTCCAAGCTCGGCACCGCCAGCCCGGTACTGGCGATCCCGGCACCACAGTGGGCCCGCGCCCTCACCGCCGTACAGGACGGCACCCTCAACACCCGACCCCCCACTAGATCGACCCTACTGTTGCCCAGCTCGACAGGGGAGCTGTTGGGGGCTACCCGAGCAGCCCCTCCTGTCGAGCTCGGCGCACTGAGAGCGGTGGCTGAGGTCAGGGCGGGAACACAGAGCCGTTGACCGTCAGCTGACGGCCTCTCAGCGATGGGTCGCCCCCGCACTGGACCGGTCACTGGGCGGCGCGACGGCGCGACGGTGGGTAGCTCTGGGCCATCGTCGCAGGTCAGAAGCGCAGACTAACGACGCGCCAGACCGACCGATGCTGGGTCGACGCCCCAGACCCCTCGAAGCGCCGGGCGCCGGGCGCATGGATACTCCCCGCAACTACAGCGCCACGGCCACCGTGCATCGACGTGGACACCGATGGTCGGGGCCAAGCGAGGAGCGCAGCGGGTGCCAACCCATACCAACGGGACTCCGACGGTTCCACCGTCCGGCGCCGGACCGACGGTTCCACCGTCCACGGTGTTCAGCAGAGTGACGGTGGTGGCCCCGCGCACCCGCATCGACGTGGCGCTGCCCTCGGACGTCGCGGTGGCCCACATACTGCCGATGCTTCTCACGATGGCTGGTGAGTCCAGCCCGGACGGTGGCAGCAGGCACGGCGGCTGGTGCCTGACCAGGCTTGGCGGCGAGGCGATCGACCCCGACCGCCCGCTGAGCTCGCTGGGCGTGCTCGACGGCGATCTGCTGCAACTTCGGCACCGCAGCGACAGCCCGCCGCCGCCGTTGTTCGACGACGTGGTGGAAGCCATCGCGGTGGCTGCCCCGGACAGCTACCGGCCGTGGACCGAGAGCACCGCCCGTACGCTCGGGACGGTGGCGGCCGGGTTGGCGATGCTGGCCAGCGCCGTGGCGCTGCTCCGAGCCGGGGTCATGGCCGGACCCGACCACCACGGCGGCATCGCCGTGCTCGCGAGCGCCGCCGCGGTGGTCGCGCTGACCACTGGCGTCGTGGTCGCCCGGGTGTACGGCGAGACCGACGCCGGCGTTGTGGTGGCGGCGGGCAGCCTGCCGCTGGGTTTCGTCGGCGGGCTCTACCTCGTGCCCGGCGGCGTGGGCCGGGAGAACCTCTTACTGGCGTGCACGCTGGCTCTGGTGCTCGCCACCGCCTCGATCATGATGCTCGGCGTCGGTGTCACGCCGCTCATCGCCTGCGCCACCGCCGCAACGCTCGGCGCGCTGGCTTTTCTCCTCGCCATCCTGGTCGAGCGTCCGGCCGCAGGCATCGCGGCGGGGGCGGCGGCGGGAGCGCTCGGCGGCATCTCCATACTGCCCCGGCTGACCATCCACCTGTCTCGGCTCCCCATACCCCAGGTTCCCGGCAGCGCCAAGGACCTGCAAGAAGATTCCGGCTTCCCGGACTACACCGCGATCGAGCGCCGGGCGGGTCTGGCGCACGAGTACCTGACCGGCATGATCATGGGGTCCGGTGCGGTGGCCGCGATCGGCGCGGTGCTGGCTGCGGCCGCGGGAGCGTTGGGGATGACGCTGGGCGCGGTGGTCGCCGTCGTGCTGCTGCTGCGAGCCCGGTCCTACGCCAACGGCAACCAGGCGATCGCGCTGCTGGTCAGCGGCATGGTCGTGGTAGCCGGGCTGATGGCCAGGCTGCTGGCGAGCGCCCGAGCGCCCGGCCTGCTGCTGGTCGGCTTCGGCGGCCTGCTGGTTCTCGCGACACTCGCGCTGGTGACCGGGGTGGCCCTGCCCCACCAGCGGTTCTCTCCGGTGCTGCGCCGCTCGGTGGACGTGGTCGAAGCGGCTCTCATCGCCGCAGTGCTGCCGCTGGCCCTGGGCGTGCTGGACCTCTACCACGCCTTCCGGACCCTGTGAACAGTCCTCGCCGCCCCGCGATGGTGGCCGTCGCGGTCGCGTTACTGTGCCTTGCCGCACCAGCGTGGCCAGCGGCCGCCCCATCGGAGGCCGCCCAGTCTGGTAACCGGCCACCAGGCGTGCCGCCTCCGGTGGACCCGGCGGCCCTGCCGACCCCGGCCGGCGTGAACACCATGCCCTATGTCGTGAACAACGCGGCTACCCGACAGACCGGCCCGGTCGAGCAGCAGGCGCCCTGCCAGCAGCAGGTAACGAGCAGTGAGCAGGATCTCCAGGCCGAGCCGGCGGCGCAGCAGCTGCTGCGGATCCGGCGAGCTCAGGAGTTCGCGACCGGACGCGGCCAGCTGGTCGCCGTGATCGACAGTGGGGTGCAGCCGCACCCCAGGCTGCTCGGCAGACTGACCGACGGCGGGGACTACATCGAGAATCGCAGCGGCCTGTTCGACTGCGACGGCCACGGCACCGTGGTAGCCGGCCTCATCGCCGCAGCTCCCGATGCGGCCACCGGGTTCGTCGGGGTGGCCCCCGCCGCGCAGATTCTGTCCATCCGCCAGGCCAGCACCTTCTACTCGGTGCCGTTGCGCCGGCTCGACACCGGTCAGGAGATCGACAGCTCCAGCGCCGGCGACACCGTGAGCATGGCGCAGGCCGTGATGCGTGCCGTACAGCTGGGCGCGACAGTGATCAACATCTCCGAGGCCGCTTGTTTCCAGGCCAAGACTGACCAGGACAAGGCGCCGGACCTGCAGGCGGCCGTGCACTACGCGGTGGAGCACGACGTGGTCGTGGTGGTGGCCGCCGCCAACACCAGCCCCACCTGCAAGCAGAACAGCCCCGGAGCGGTCACCACGATCTCCTCGCCGGGCTGGTTCGACGATGACGTGCTCACCGTCGCCGCGACCGACGACAGTGGCGAGCCGGCGTATTTCTCACTCCACGGGCCGTGGGTCGATGTGGCCGCACCGGGCATCGACGCGGTATCGCTGGCGGCCGGGCGCCCGGGACTGACCGGCGAACTCGTCGACGCCCACGGCATGGCTCATGCGCTCGACGGCACCAGCTTCGCCACGCCGTACGTCTCCGGGCTGGCGGCGCTGGTCCGGGAGCGGTTCAAGAACCTGACCGCGCGCCAGGTGATGCACCGCATCGAACGGACCGCGCGGCACACCGCCGGCCGCTCCGAGCGCAGCGAGGAAACCGGCTACGGCATGATCGACCCGGTCGCCGCGCTCACCGCGGTGCTGCCCGAGGAGCGAGTCGCCCAGACCCAGCCGGTGCTCCCGACCAGGCTGGACGGTCTCAGCCCGCCGGCCCCGGAGGACACCCTGCCGCGCACCGTCGCGCTGGCCGGCTCCGCCGCCGCTCTCGGGGTGCTGGGACTGACCATGGTGGTCGTCCAGACCATCAAACGGCAGCGGCAGCGTCCCGGTTAGGAGAGCTTGCCGAGCACGAGGAACGCCGCCAACCCCGCGAGGCCCAGGATCAGGCCGACCGCCATCGCCCGCAGGTGGTGGCGCATCGGCTCGTGCAGCATCACCGCGTCCTTGCGGACCAGTGCCGACTCCATCCTGCGGAGCACGAAGCGGTAGGCCTGCACCTGCGACTTGGTGGCCGGGTTCGTGGACATCGGGTGCCTGCCGCCCTTCGCTAGGCGCTACGGCCCTGGACTGTACGGTGCGGCAGGATAGCGAAGCGCCATCGGCGGACCGCCACGCCCATCCTCGCCAGCGGAGACGGAGATCATGACCACCGCCGCACCGGCTCCACCACAGGCTCCACCACAGAAGGAGCCGACGGGTGCGCCACGCGCCCCGGCGACCGCCCGGCCGCGCTCGACGGGTTCGCGGGTGGGTCCACTGCCCGTCGTCAACGTGGTCGTGCTGGAAGTAGGGCTCGGTCTGGCGCTGCTCGCCGTGAACACGGCCCCGCGGTGGGCCGCGCTGGGAGTGATGCTGATCGCGGCGCCACTGGCGCTGGTGCGCTGGCGCGGCCGCTGGCTGCTGCGATGGGTCCAGCTCAGCACTGGCTACCTGGCGCGCTCCCGCGGCCGTAGCGTCACCAGTCCGGACCCGGCGGCGGCGCCCGGCCCGTCGAGTCCGTTGCGGCCGGTCGTGGGCTCCGACGACCCGCGGCTGGCCCTGCTCCGGCTGCTCCTCCCCGACCTGAGCATCGCGCACGGCACCGACCACCACCGCGAACGGCTCGGCCTGGCGTGCCACCAGGGCGTCTGGACCGCCGTGCTCGAGGTGGACGCCGCGCCATCGATGATCACTCCCGTCGGTGGCAGCCCCAGCCTGCCGCTCGGTGCGCTCGCGCCGTGCCTGGACCACCGCGGCGTGGTGCTGGACGCGATCCAGGTGGTCTGGCACTGCTACCCGGGCAGCGCCGCCCTCCCGTCGTCGTCCCCCGCGCTGCGCTCCTACCTGGAGGTCCTGGGTCCGCTGCCGGCGGCCGCTCGCCGCACCACCTGGGTCGCGGTGCGGCTGGACCCCCGCCGCTGCCCGACCGCGGTGGCCGAGCGTGGTGGCGGGGTGACGGGCTGCCACCGGGCACTGATCGGTGCGCTGTCCCGGGTGCGCGGTGCGCTGGAGGCCCGGGGACTGTCGACCCGGCCGCTGGACGCGGAGGAGCTGTTGCGCGCCGGGATCTCCGCCGCGGAGCTGTCCTCGGCGGCCGGCGCTGGCGGACCGGTGGCGCTGAGTGAGGGGTGGGCGGCGGTCACCGCCGCCGGGGTGGGGCATGCCAGCTACGTGATCAGCGACTGGGGGGCCCGGGGTGGGGCGGGCAACCTCAACGCGCTGACCAGCGTCCGCGCACTGTCCACCACTGTCGCGCTGTCGCTGTCCCCCGGTGAGGACGGCGCCGAGGTCGGGCTGCGGGGTCTGGCCCGGGTCAGCGCTCGCAACCCCGGGGAACTCGAGGCGGCCGGGCGCCGGCTGCGGGCGGTCTCGCAACGGCTCGGTGTGGTGCTCAGTCCGCTCCACGGGCTGCAGGTCGCCGGCCTGACCGCGACGCTGCCCCTCGGGGCGCCCAGATGAGCAGAACGCGGATGCGCGGAGTTCTCGGCAGCCCAGCCGGGGTGGCCGCGGTGGCACCGGAGTTCCTGGTCACGCCCGGCCTGCTCGCCGCGATCAGCCCGTCGGTCCACCGCGGCGGCATGGTCCTGGGCTGCGGCCCACAGAACGAACCGCTCAGCGTGTCGGTGCTACGCCCGCTGCCGACCCGGCTGGTCGTCGTCGGTGGGCTCTACCTGGCCGGCCAGGTCGCCCTGCGCGCGATGGCCACCGGCGCCTGGGTGGTCATCGCCACCGGCCGGCCCGAGGGCTGGCGGCAGCTCGTTCGAGCCGCCGGCGAGGGCCCGGACGGACGCCCCGCCCCGCTGGTGCAGGTGCGCCGGCTCGCACCCGTCGAGCTGCCGCGAGCCTCGCAGGACGCTCCCCTGCTGGTCGTGCACGATGGCGGAGCGGTACCGCGGGAACTGTTCCCACCCCGCTGCGCGTGGCAGACCACCCTGTACGTGCTGCCCTACCTGCACCCGCAGGCCGAGAGCACCGCCGTCGACGCCGACCTGGTGCTGCTCCAGCGGCTCCCGGCCGACCAGGCGCAGCTGGCCGCCGCGATGTGGCGACTGACCGCGCCGATGGCCACGCAGCTGGCTGCGCTGACCGATGACGGCGTGGTGGCGTTGGGCCCGAACCTGTGGCTGCCGCTGCGGCTGGTCACCGCACCCGCCGAGCGGGAGATCCTCGGGCCGGTGCGGCGAGACTAGCCTGGAGAGCTGGAGGACACGATCCGCGATGGATGGACCACGAACACCCAGCTCAACCAGACCCGCGAATGGATGACCTACCACCACGGGGAGATGACAGAGATGCCCATTGACTTCAATGACGTTGAAGACTTCCGCACCGCGTGTCAAGAAATGGGCCTGGAGGTCCACGAGAAAGAGGGAGGGAAGAGGAGAGATAAGATAGAGTGGTTCGTCTACGTCAAACCAGAGGCAAACGACAACAAAAAAGCACAGGAGGAGCGTGTCAACCGTAGAGCCGCCTATCACCTCCACGTGTCTCTGAGCATCGCCGCGCCTAAGCCACAGGTGACGAGCATTCTGCCCAAAAGTTCCAACTGGCGCGACGACGAGAAGGTCGAACTCGTGGACTTACCGCCGGAGGAGTGGGCTGCGGCGGTATACGGCATGGATTCGCAGACGGTGGAGGCGACGGAGTGGCTCGCCCAGGTCTTTCTCGACAACAGGTTCTAGCCGGGCCGCATCCCCTCTACGACAAGAGGCCATCCTCCATCAGCGGTCAACATCGAACACGCTCGCGGCGTACGCAAGCTCATGGGCCGCGGCGGTGGACGCAACGCGGCCGACCCGTTCGTGATCGGCCAGGCCCGAGCGCGGGGCTGCATCGTCCTCACCGAGGAGACACCCGGCGGCAGTCTTGATCGGCCACGCATCCCCGACGTGTGCCGGCACCCTTGGGGTGCGCTGCGTCAACCTTGTCGGCTTCATCAAGGCCAGAGCTGGACGTTCCGACCCCCGAGGATGCGTCCTGAGACCCACTCACAGCCTCCGCAAGCGCAACGACGCACCTGTCCACGCATGCTACAGTGCGACCCGCAGGGCGCGGGTCCGCTCGGCGCGAGCGGCGAGCTGGTCGTCGTCGGGGTAGTCCACGCCGACGAGGGTGAGGCCGTGCGCGGGGGCCACCGTCACCTCGCTGGTGCGGGTGGTCTGGCGCAGCAGGCCGGCGGGCCAGTCCGGGGGGCGTCGGTGCTCTCCCACCGCCAGCAGGGCACCCACCAGGCTGCGCACCATCGAGTGGCAGAACGCGTCCGCCGCGACGTCCACGAGCAGCAGGTACGGCCCGTCGCGGGTCCACTCCAGCCGCTCCAGTGCACGCACCGTGCTCGCGCCCTCCCGGTGGCGGCAGAACGCGGCGAAGTCGTGCTCACCGAGCAACAGCGTGCTCGCCGCGTTCATCACGGCGTCGTCGAGCCGACGGTGGTAGCCCAGCGTGTCGTACCGGTGCAGCGGATCGACTCCCCACGGCGCGTCGCAGACCCGGTAGCGGTAGTGCCGGCGCAGCGCGGAGAAACGGGCGTCGAAGGCGCGCGGCACCTGCCGCACCGCGGGAACCCGGAGATCCGCTGGCAGCAGCCGAGCCAGGCGGTGGGCCAGCTGGTCAGGCGGCATCGCGCCGGGCGGCACGTCGAGGTGCGCGACCTGCCCGGTGGCATGCACGCCGGCGTCGGTGCGACCCGCGACGGTGAGGGTGGCCTGGGTCCGCGCCACGGTCTCCAGGGCACACTCGAGAACTCCCTGAACAGTACGTCGTCCTGGCTGGCGGCCCCATCCGGAGAAGCCGGATCCGTCGTAGCTGATATCCAGCCGGTAGCGCGAGAGCCCGGCATCCCCAGCGGGGACGGCGGGCTCTCGCGGTGCGGTGCCTGAGATCAGGACTCGCCCTCGTCCCTCCGCAGTGCGGGCGAAGGGGTCTCCTGCTCGACCGGGGTCTCCTGCTCGACAGAGCCTTCCGAGACGGCAGAGCCTTCCGAGACGGCAGAGCCCTCCGAGACGGCCGAGGTGTCGTCCGCCACGGCCGGGGTGTCCACAGCCACCGCAGTAGGCTCTTCGGTCCTGGTGGCCTGCTGCCGCACCTGCGGCCGACCCTTGAATGCCTTGCGCTTGACCTCCTCGACCACTGCGGCGGTCCGCTCGGTGACCAGCGCGATGATCGCCATCGGAGCGTTGTCACCCTTGCGCGGCATCGTCTTGACGATCCTGGTGTAGCCACCCGGCCGGGTCGCGAACTGCGGACCGATCTCCGCGACCAGCTTGTGCACCACGTCCTTGTCCCGGATCACCCGCATGATCTCGCGACGGTTGTGCAGGTCCCCCTTGCGGGCCTTGCTGATCAACCGCTCGGCGAACGGGCGCAGCCGTTTCGCCTTGGCCTCGGTGGTGGTGATCCGGCCGTGGGTGAACAGCGATGTCGCCAGGTTGGCCAGCATCAGCCGTTCATGGGCCGGCGACCCCCCGAGCCGGGCGCCCTTGGTCGGCGTTGGCATTATGGCTCCCTTCGGTCGCCTTGTGAGTGGCGATCGGTGCTAGGGGACCGATCGCCACTCACAAGTGCTACAGCTGTTCGGTTTCGGCGTAGTCCTGGCCGTCGTCGCCGTTGTCGCCGTTGTCGGTGCCGTTCTCACTGGCGTCGTCCCAGCCGTCGACCGAGTATTCTGCCGCCACCGCTGAGAGGTCGAACCCGGGCGGGCTGTCCTTGAGCTGCAGCCCGAGTCCGGCCAGCTTCAACTTCACCTCGTCGATCGACTTGGCACCGAAGTTGCGGATGTCCAGCAGGTCGGCCTCGCTGCGGCTGACCAGCTCACCGACGGTGTGGATGCCCTCACGTTTGAGGCAGTTGTAGGACCGGACGGTGAGGTCCAGATCCTCGATGGGCATGGCGAAGGCGGCGATCGTGTCCGCCTCGGCCGGCGAGGGGCCGATCTCGATGCCCTCGGCCTCCACGTTGAGCTCGCGGGCCAGGCCGAACAGCTCCACCAGGGTGCGGCCGGCCGAGGCCAGCGCGTCCCGAGGAGTGAGCGACGGTTTGGTCTCCACGTCCAGGATCAGCTTGTCGAAGTCGGTGCGCTGCTCAACCCGGGTGGCCTCGACCTTGTAGGTCACCCTCAGCACCGGCGAGTAGATGGAGTCCACCGGGATCCGGCCGATCTCCGCGCCGGACGTCTTGTTCTGCACTGCCGGCACGTAGCCGCGGCCCCGCTCCACGACCAGCTCGATCTCCAGCTTGCCCTTGCCGTTCAGCGTGGCGATGTGCAGGTCGGGGTTGTACACGGTGACACCGGTCGGCGGCACGATATCGCCCGCGGTGACATCCCCCGGGCCCTGCTTGCGCAGGTACATCGCCACCGGCTCGTCCTCCTCGGAGCCGACCACGAGCTCCTTGAGGTTGAGGATGATGTCGGTGACATCCTCCTTGACGCCCGGAACGGTGGTGAACTCGTGCAGCACACCTTCGATGCGGATGCTGGTGACCGCCGCCCCCGGGATGGACGAGAGCAAGGTCCGGCGTAGCGAGTTGCCCAGGGTGTAGCCGAATCCCGGCTCCAGCGGCTCGATGGCGAACCGGGAACGGGTGTAGTCGACCGGGTCCTCGCTGAGGTTAGGTCGCTGAGTGATCAACATGGTTGATGTTCCTCCATCTGGCGCCCACTATTTGACGCCGTCGCGGATCCTCGATGAGCACAGTCGCTTACTTGGAGTAGAAATCGACGATGAGCTGCTCCTGGAGGGGGACGTCGATCTGGGCCCGCTCGGGTAGGCGGTGCACCAGCACACGCATCGTCGCGGGAACCACTTGCAGCCACGCCGGCACCGGGCGGTCTCCCAGAGTCTCCTTGGCCACCACGAACGGCAGCGTCGGCACAGACTTGGGCTTGACGTCGATGATGTCGAACTTGGACACCCGGAGACTGGGGACGTTCACCTTGACGCCGTTGACGAGGAAATGCCCGTGGGTCACCAACTGGCGCGCCTGACGACGGGTGCGAGCCAGGCCGGCGCGGTAGATGACGTTGTCCAACCGGGACTCCAGGATCTGCAGCAGCGTGTCACCGGTCTTGCCGGCGCGGCGGTTGGCCTCCTCGTAGTACCGGTGGAACTGCTTTTCCATGACGCCGTAGGTGAAGCGGGCCTTCTGCTTCTCCTGCATCTGCAGGAGATACTCGGTCTCCTTGATCCGGGCCCGGCCGTGCTGGCCAGGTGGATACGGCCGACGCTCGAACGCCTGGTCGCCGCCGACCAGATCGGTCTTGAGCCGACGGGACTTGCGAGTCACAGGTCCGGTGTATCGAGCCATCTCTGCTGCTCCTCCCCGCGCCCTAGACCCGGCGCCGCTTCGGCGGCCGGCAGCCGTTGTGCGGCTGCGGGGTCACGTCCTGGATGGTGCCGACCTCAAGGCCGGCGGCCTGTAGCGACCGGATCGCCGTCTCGCGGCCCGAACCCGGGCCCTTCACGAAGACATCGACCTTCTTCATGCCGTGCTCGGCCGCCTTGCGGGCGGCGTTCTCGGCGGCCATCTGCGCGGCGAACGGGGTGGACTTGCGCGAGCCCTTGAACCCCACGTGGCCCGCGGACGCCCACGCGATCACCGCGCCGGTGGGGTCGGTGATCGAGACGATCGTGTTGTTGAACGTCGACTTGATATGCGCGTGGCCATGCGCGACGTTCTTCTTCTCCTTGCGCCGAACCTTCTTGACGCCGGCACCTGCTCGTGCTCTGGGGGGCATGCGGTTGCACTCCTACAAAGGTCTGGGTCAGCTGGCCTGATAGTCGGTTCTTCCCGGCGCTACTTCTTCCCAGCCTTCTTCTTGCCGGCGACCGTCTTCTTCGGACCCTTGCGGGTACGGGCGTTGGTCTTGGTTCGCTGACCGCGCACGGGCAGCCCTCGGCGCCACCGCAGACCCTCGTAGCAACCGATCTCGATCTTCCGGCGGATGTCGGCCTGGACCTCGCGACGGAGGTCACCCTCGACCTTGCAGTTGTCTTCGATGTAGTCCCGCAACCGGATGAGGTCCTCGTCGGACAGATCCTTGGAGCGCAGGTCCGGGCTCACCCCGGTGGCGCTGAGAACCTCGTGGGAGCGGGTACGGCCGATGCCGTAGATGTAGGTCAGCGCGATCTCCATCCGCTTGTCGCGGGGAAGGTCGACGCCGGCGAGTCGGGCCATGCGAGGCGTGTCTCCTGTCTCGTCGTCTCCAGGTCTGCTCCCCGTCCGTCCCGCAGGACGAGCGTGCTCGTCGCCTGCGGGCCCCGGCCTGGCATCCGGGGGTGGACCGATCCCCTATGCACGGTCGAACCGTCGCATCCTCACGGATCGGGTGGTGCGGGGAGGTCTTCTCACGCCGTGGATCAGCGACGTCGCGCCTCGCTCAACCCTGGCGCTGCTTGTGGCGCAGGTTCTCACAGATCACCATGACCACGCCGTGACGGCGGATCACCTTGCACTTGTCGCAGATCTTCTTGACGCTCGGCTTTACCTTCACGTCATCTCTCCTGGTCACGGGACCGGTCAACGGCCCCGGGCCTTCAGTTGTGTCGGCTGTGTCGGTGTTCTTACTTGTAGCGGTAGACGATGCGGCCCCGGGACAGGTCGTAGGGCGAGAGCTCCACGACCACCCGATCCTCCGGCAGGATGCGGATGTAGTGCTGGCGCATCTTGCCGCTGATGTGCGCGAGAACGCGGTGGCCGTTCTCCAACTCGACCCGGAACATCGCGTTGGGAAGTGGTTCGACCACCCGGCCCTCGACCTCGATCGCCCCGTCCTTCTTGCCCATGTCCTCCGCGTTCCTGCTGGTTCCGCCGGGCCGCCGGGTCGCGACCTCGCCACGACGCGGTCACCACGCCAGTTCCACGACGTGGGGAGGCATCACAAGAAGTGCGGTGAAGCACTGCTGAGCAGGAAGCCTGCGCAGATACCTGCAGACACGCTAGAACCGGCGCGCCGCTCGCGCCGTCGGCACAGTGTACGTCGAGGTCATGGCCGGAGCCAAACCGGCCCCGGGCTGATCACGGCAGCGGCCTGAGCCCGCCTCAGCCACTCAGCTCATCCATCAGCCGCCGGATGAGCGCGACCGCACGCGGGCCGATGGCTGCGGCGTCCCGGAGCCGCTCGAACGCCTCCACGTGGACCGCGACCTCATCGGGCCCGTCCAGCTGTTGTACGCCGGTGGGGGTCTCGATGCGCATCGAGTCGTCGAGCAGCCGGAAACCTGAGAGTGGGAACACCGGCACGGGCACGCGCAGCGGCACGACCCCGACGGCTCCTGGTGCGAAGTCCGCGAGGACCGCGAGAGCAATGGCACCCGCGCCGTCTGGGAATCCGGCCCGCACAGACTGTGGCAGATCAGACTGTGGCAGATCATCGAGGACATCCACGCCCAGTGGTGTCAACCCGGCCGACCCGGGTGGGAACGCTTCGGCCTCACCGCCACCCCCGGCGGGCAATCCATCTGGCTCGACACCGTCGACAGCGAGCACACCTGGCCTCGACCCCACCCGGACCAGTGCATGCTGCCTCCGAGAAGGTGGCTAGGCGTCGCGACCGACTCGGCTCCCCAGCCCTAGACTTTGACCGGCTCGGGTTGGGCGATGGGGTGAGCGCCGTGGATGGGCCCCTCGGCATCGGCCAGCCGGGTGCGGGTGGCACCGCCGCCCCAGCGGAGCGAGATTATCTCCGCCGCGATGGACACCGCGGTCTCCTCGGGGGTGCGGGCGCCCAGGTCCAGCCCGATCGGCGAGGCGATCCTGGACAGCTCCTCGTCGGTCAGGCCCGCCTCGCGCAGCCGAACCTCCCGGTTCTGGTGGGTTCTCCGCGACCCCATCGCGCCGACGTAGGCCAGGTTCAACCGCAGCGCCTCGATGAGCACCGGCACGTCGAACTTCGGGTCGTGGGTGAGCACGGTGACCACGGTCCGCTGGTCGATCCGCCCGGCCTCGGCCTCGGCCTTCAGGTACCGGTGCGGCCAGTTCACGACCACCTCGTGCGCGTCGGGGAAGCGGCTCCTGGTGGCGAACACCGGTCGCGCGTCGCACACCGTCACGTGGTAGCCGAGCAGCACCCCCATCCGGGCCATCGCGGCGGCGAAGTCGATCGCGCCGAAAACCAGCATCCGCGGCGGCGGGTCGAGGGAGTTCACGAACACGTTCATGCCCTCGCCGCGGCGCTGTCCCTCGGGGCCGTAGTGCAGGGTGACCGTTCGACCGGCGGCCAGCGCGCCGCGGACGTCCTCCAGGATCGCCTCGTCAGCACGGGCGGAGCCCATGGTGCCGGAGTGCCGGTTCGGCCAGACCACCATGCGGAGCCCGACGCGCTCGGGGTCGGGGTGGGCGACCACGGTGGCCACCGCGACCGGCTCCTTCTCGGCCACCGAGGCGGCGACCTCGTCCAGCTCGGGGAAGCTGACCGGGTCCACCTTCTCGACGAACACGTCGATGATGCCGCCGCAGGTGAGACCGACGGTGAAGGCATCGTCATCGGAGACACCGTAGCGCTGCAGGACGGGGGTACTCTCCGCGAGCACCTGCTGGCCCAGCTCGAACACCGCGCCCTCGACACAGCCACCGGAGACGCTGCCGACCGCCCGCTCATCCGACGTCACCAGCATCGACGCCCCGGCCGGACGTGGCGCCGAGCGGTATGTGGACACCACCGTGCCCACCGCGGTGGGTCTGCCCTCGCGCCACTGAGCCAGCAGTTCGTCGAGCACCTCACGCATCGCGGACCCTTCCTCGCGCAGAGCTGCCGGCATGGCCGGGCCGTATCTCTACCAGGCTGTATCCCTAAGTGAAGGGTATTCGTCCCGACCCCCGTGCGGGTTCACCCACAATGACTGATCTGCGACACGGGGCAGCCGCGGCGACATTCGCCCGTCAGTGGGTTCGGGTGGTTACCGGCCCTGATAACCTTTTAGGAGCTAGGCGCCCGGTGACCGTTTCAGGCTATTCACCCAGCGACTGTCTCGGAGACCGGTGCGGGAGGTCCACGTCGATCCCACTGGCCAGATCCGAGCAGTCCACCACGGTCAGGTCGGACCGCCCGGCCAACCAGTCCCGGGCCCCCCGGTCACCCCGCGCCGACGCGACGACGTCGGCCCAGTGCCGCCGGCCGAGCAGCACCGGATGCCCAGGCCGGCTTTCGAACCCCGCCCTGGCCACCACCGCGGGACCAGCCAGCGCGACGAGCCTGCGGACCACGGAGGCGTCCACGTCGGGCAGGTCGACCAGATGCACCAGCGCGGCCTGCACCCGCGGTGGGGCGCTGTCGGCCAGCCCGGCCAGCCCGACCCGCAGCGAGGCCCCCATGCCCTCGGCCCAGTCCGCGGCCAGCACGGTGCCGGCGGTCTCCGGCACCAGCGGGAGGACCCGGTCGGCCTGCGCGCCGACCACGACGAGCACCGGGTCACATCCCCCGTCGGTCAGCGCGGCTACCGCCCGCCGCAACCAGGCACCATCGTCGACCAGGGCCTTGGGCATGCCGTAGCGTCGCCCGGCCCCGGCCGCCAGCAGCAGTCCGGCGATCATGGTCGCATCCTCCCACGGATTGCCCGGCCCTCGGCCGCGCGGAGCCACCCAGAACTCGACCTCCGGCCCGACGCCGACAGAAGATAAAGGCAGCTACGCCGTTTAGCCAGCTGCAAGACAGCGGCATTTAATTGTGCGGCCGAGAGCACTTGCCGGCGAGCCATGCAAGGCGTGTAACATCGATTAAAGAGGCCCACTGAATTCGCATATCGCGAGGGGGCCTCGCCGAATAGAAACGGCCATGAACGGAGCAGACGATGACCACGCAGCATGCTCACGAGCACACCCACGGGGATACGACGCATACGCACACGCACGTCCTGCACGATCACGAGCACGTCGAGCACGAGCACGAGCACAGCCATGCCGAGCACTCCCACGTCCACCATCACCCCCACGAGAAGGACCTGGTGGAGGATCACGAACACTCGCACTAGCGCAGCGGCTCTCCCGGCTGTACCTGCTGGAGGATCTCGACCTGGTCGCCGAGGCGCAGGGCCGCGCCGGCGGAGTCGGGGATGAGGTTGACCGCGAACCACGTCCTGCCGTCCCACCGCCGGCAGCGGGCGAGCGTGGTGAGCGGCTCTCTGCCCCTGCTCGCGGTGTCAGGGTCGATCGTGGTGATCACGCAGCGGTCGCAGGCCTTCACCGCCCGGAAGCTCACGGCGCCGACGCGCACCACCCGCCAGCAGTCCTCGGCCCAGGCGGGGGCGCCTGCGACGACCAGGTTGGGGCGGAACCGCGTCATCGGCATCGGCCCCTCCTGGGCGCGCGGTCCCTCGGCGATCAGATCGTTCAGCGCGGCCAGGGACTCCTCGGTGGCCAGCAGCAGCGGGTAGCCGTCGGCGAAGGACACCCGGTCCTCCTCCCGGCTGTAGGCGGGGTTCGGCCGACGCCGCGTGGGGTCGTCGAGGTACACCAGCCGGACCGGTTCGCCGACCAGTTTGCTGAACCAGACGTGCGCCTCGTCCGACGCGGGCGCGGCGGCCACCTCACTGGAGAAGACCCGGACGTCGGTGAGCGCGGAACCGTCCGGTGTGCGCACCAGCAGCGGATCGGCGTCCGGCCCCCGCACCAGCAGCCCGTCCCCGCCGGGCTCCGGGGTGACCAGCACCAGCCGAGGGTACTTCCGCGCCGTCACCACCAGACCCTCGTCGTCGACGAGCATCCACCGCCGGTCACCAGCCAGGCCCCACGGCTCGACCACGGCCTCCTCGACCGGATGACCGCGGCAGGACTTGATCGGATACCGGTTGACCCCGGTCAGCGTGAGGGGCACGGACGCCAGGCTAACGCCCACGCCCGCGCGCCCGGAACCGTTCACCAGCGCGTACGGTGAGGTCTCGATGCCTGACGGTCAACCTCACCCCGCCCGCCACAACAGTGTTCGGTGGAACGCCGACCGGAGAACACATGAGCACCTCGACATGAGCACCTCGACCGAGCCCGGACCGACGACCGGCCCCCTGCCCGGAGACCGACCCTCCGCCGGCGCGGTTCGGATGTTCTCGATCCTGAACGGGCTGACCCTGCTCGGTGTGCTGCTGCAGGCGGTGTGGGCGGGTGAGTTCATCGACCGCACCGGGCGGGACGCGTGGGTCACTGTGCATGAGATCGACGCCTTCGTCGTCGTCGGGCTGGCCCTGGCCACTGCGCTGGCCGCGGTCAGGCTGCGGCGCGCGCACTCGGCGCTCACTCTCGGCGCCATCGGCCTGCTGGTGCTGGTCGTCGTCCAGACGGGCCTGGGCGAGGCGATCACCAAGGCGGGCACGAACGAGCTGATCGTCTCCCACGTGCCGATCGCGGTACTCATCTTCGGCCTGGGCGTCTACCTCTCGAGCGCGGGTGCTCGGCTGCGCTGCCGCGCGGCATGACAGCAAGCCGGCGACTCACTTGTTTGGAATGGATCAACGCGGGGAACCCCGCAGCCACAAGACCCCAGGACGGGGTCGTCAGCGGTCGAAGGTGGTGCTGTCATGGGTCTGATTCTGGGCTTACTGGTGCTCTGGGTCGTTCTCGTCGTCATCGGGTTCGCCGTCAAGGCGCTGCTGTGGTTGGCGATCGTCGGTCTGGTGCTGTTCGTCCTGACAGGGGTGTTCGGAATGATCCGAGGCCGCGGCAACCGCGGCGCACTCCGTTGACAGCTCGCACCACCGCTGCGGTCCCTTGGGGTGCAGGAGCCGGCCTGGACACCAGGCCGGCTCCTCGCGCTTCGGTCTTAGGGTGATCACTGTTCGGGTGCGTTCCGCGACACATCCTGTCGCGGAACGCACCCGAACAGTGATCTTCAGGCTACGGCGTGTCGAGCAAGTGCCGTTGCACTGGTAGCGGTGGAGATTTGGTTCCCGGGAACCTTTCCCGAGGCGCCTCCGGTACGAGACACTCAGGACCACGTCCCGAGGTCACGTCCATCCGCACCCGACCTGTCGCCTGACCCCACGGCTGGTGACGGCGGTGGCCTGTGGCGTCATGGTCGCGGGCTGCGCTGCGACGCCGGGTTCCCCGCACGTCACCGTGCCCGCTCAGAGCACCCCGTCACCCGTCTCGCCGGAGGCCTACGCGACCGAGCTGCGGGCGGTCGGAGACGCGCTGAAAACGGCGCTGGACGGGATCGGGGCGGCATCACCCGGTGAGCCCCTGGCAAGCCAGGTCGACTCAGCCGCTGCCGCGGTCCACGCCGCCGCGCAGCGCCTCACCGCCATCGCGGCGCCGACGCGGTACGTCGCCGCACAGGCAGGTCTCGTCTCCGCGCTCGACCAGCTCACCGGTCAGCTCTCCGGACTCCGTGACCAGGTCCAGTCGCGGGAGCTGTGCACCGCACCATCGGTCATGGCCACCCTCAGCTCCCTGCCCGGAGCCGATGCGCTCCGGCGTGCGGCGCCGACGCTCGGGCCCGGGGGAGCTGACCTGGCCGCGGCGCTCCCCGCCCGGGAACCATTACCGGACCGTCACGAGAGCAACGGGGAGATCGTGCGCGCTCCCGGCTCAGGAAACGGAGAGCTCAAGGTGGAGAACGGCACCGACCACGACGCCGTCGTCACGATCTCCCGAGACGGAAGAGCGGTGGGATCGTTCTATGTCACACACGGCGGGACCGCTCAGATGGCCGATGTCCCGGACGGCACGTACGACATATTCCTTACCAGCGGGACGGACTGGGACGGTCGGGAGTTCACCCGGTCCTGCGCCTTTCAACGTTTCGACGCGACCGCCTCGTTCACGACCACGAAGACACAACGAGGAATCAGGTACACGATATTCTCGGTGACACTGCAGCCGGTCCCGAACGGCAACACCAGGATCGTCGATGTTTCGCCCGACTCTCTTCCGAAGTAGCCTCGACGAGATGAATGGCGTATCCCGTCTACCGCCGGCAGCGTCTCGTCCGCCACCCTCGGCATACTCGTACTCCTCGTCACGCCCGCACTCGCCGCGACCCGCCCCAGCGTGAGGTAACTGAAATGTTACACTATGTAAACCAGCCGGAAACTGTGGACGGCAGAGGTGTTACCCGCGCTTGGCTCGCCCGTCGCCGGGGAAGCGGCGGCGCGCGAAGCTGGACGCATCAGAGCAGCTCACAGGTCTGACGGAGCACCCGCCGGCAGGACTGGAACATGAACGCCATGTTACGTACGTCGCACAGTCACCGTGGTGATGATGTGAGTACTAACGCTCCTTCTTGAAGGCCATGAAAACACCGTCTACGGTGAGTGGGCTAGCCCCGTGAACGCGAATCATCACCCGAAGAGGTGGCGTCCGTGCTCGATATCCCCGATAGTAGCGCGAGTGTCGGCATCGACACCAGCCTCGTTGACTCGCTGCTGCGCATCGGCCGGCATTTCCAGCGCGGTGAGGCCTCGGATGACCTGCGCACGCTACACCGGATCGGTGGCCGGTCGGCTGACGTGTTCTACCGGGACCGCTGGGCCTATGACAAAGTCGTGCGCTCGACCCACGGGGTGAACTGCACCGGCTCATGTTCGTGGAAGATCTACGTCAAGGACGGGATCATCACCTGGGAGGCGCAGCAGACCGACTATCCGTCGATCGGTCCGGACAAGCCCGAGTACGAGCCCCGCGGCTGCCCGCGCGGCGCGTCGTTCTCCTGGTACACCTACTCGCCGGCCAGGGTGCGTTACCCGTATGTGCGCGCCACGCTGCTCCAGTTGTACCGGGAGGCGAAGCAACGGCTCAAGGATCCGGTGCTGGCCTGGGCTGATGTGGCCGAGGACCCCGAGAAGGCCCGTCGGTACAAGGCGGCGCGCGGCATGGGCGGCTTCGTGCGCGCCGAGTGGTGGGAGGCTGTCGAGATCGTCGCGGCCGCGCATGTGCACACGATTAACCGCTACGGTCCCGACCGGGTCGCCGGGTTCTCACCGATTCCGGCGATGTCCATGGTCAGCCACGCCGCCGGGGCCCGGTTCATCTCGCTGATCGGCGGGGCGATGCTGTCGTTCTACGACTGGTACGCCGATCTTCCGGTGGCCTCCCCGCAGGTGTTCGGCGACCAGACCGACGTGCCCGAGTCCGCCGACTGGTTCGACGCCGGCTACCTGATCATGTGGGGCTCCAACGTCCCGGTCACCCGCACCCCGGATGCGCATTACCTGACCGAGGCGCGGTACCGGGGCCAGAAGGTGGTGGTCGTGTCACCGGACTACGGCGACCACACGAAGTTCGCCGACGAATGGCTGCCGGCGCGGCCGGGCACCGACGCCGCGCTGGCGATGTCCATGGGTCACGTGATCCTCAAGGAGTTCTTCGTCGACCGGCAGACACCGCGGTTCACCGACTACCTCAAGCGCTTCACCGACCTGCCATTCCTGGTCGCCCTCGACAGGCGGGATGACGCATACCTTCCCGGCAAGTTCCTCACCGCGGCCGACCTGGGCGACACCGGTGAGGGTGCGGAGTCCAAGACCGTGCTGCTGGACGCGGCCACCGGTGAGCCGGTGGTCCCGAACGGCTCGCTGGGCCACCGGTTCACCCGCTCCGGGGAAGGTCGCTGGAACCTCGACCTGCACAGCGTGGACCCGCTGCTCACCGTGTACGGCGGCGACGACAGCAGGGCCGCGGTGGAAGTCGACCTCCCCCGGTTCGACACCGCTGAGCCCGGCGTGCTGCGCCGCGGGGTGCCGGCCCGGACGGTCGCCGGCAGGCTGGTCACCACGGTGTTCGATCTGCTGCTGGCCCAGTACGGGGTGCACCGACCGGGTCTGCCGGGCAGCTGGCCCACCGGGTACGACGACGCCGGGCAGCCGTACACCCCGGCCTGGCAGGAGCCGATCACCGGGGTGCCGGCGGCCGCGGCGGCGCGGATCGGCCGGGAGTTCGCCGGCAACGCCGAGCGCTCCGGCGGCCGGTCGATGATCCTCATGGGCGCGGGCACCAACCACTGGTTCCACTCCGACCAGACCTACCGGTCGTTCCTCGCCCTGGTGATGCTCACCGGGTGCCAGGGGGTCAACGGCGGTGGCTGGGCGCACTACGTCGGCCAGGAGAAGTGCCGGCCGATCACCGGCTGGTCGACGCTGGCCTTCGGCCTGGACTGGCAGCGGCCGCCCCGGCAGATGCAGGGCACCGTGTACTGGTACCTGGCCACCGACCAGTGGCGCTACGACCCGTTCACCGCTGAGGTGATGGCCTCGCCGCTGGCGAAAGGGCGCTTCGTCGGGCGCACCGCGGCGGACAACATCGCGCTGGCCAGCAGGTTGGGCTGGATGCCCAGCTACCCGACGTTCAACCGCAACCCGCTGGACCTGGCCGACGAGGCGGCCCGGCTGGGCAAGGACGCCGCCCAGCACGTCGTCGACGGGCTGAGGACCGGCCACCTGCGGTTCGCCTGCGAGGACCCGGACGCGTCGGAGAACTTCCCGCGGTGCCTGACCGTGTGGCGGGCCAACCTGCTCGGCTCCTCGGCCAAGGGCAACGAGTACTTCCTGCGCCATCTGCTGGGCACCGACTGCAACCTGGCGGCCCGCGACCACAACGGGGTGCGCCCCGCCGAGGTCACCTGGCGCGAGCAGGCCCCGGTCGGCAAGCTCGACCTGCTGACGTCGCTGGACTTCCGGATGACCAGCACCACGCTGTTCTCCGATATCGTGCTGCCCGCCGCCACATGGTATGAGAAACACGACCTGTCCAGCACCGACATGCACCCCTACGTGCACGCCTTCTCCCCGGCGATCTCCCCGCAGTGGGAGTCCAAGACCGACTTCGAGGCGTTTCACCGGATCGCCCGAGGCTTCTCCTGGCTGGCTGAGAAACACCTCGGCGTGCGCCAGGACATCGTGGCCATGCCCCTGCAGCACGACACCGCCGACGCCACCGCGCAACCCGGCGGCCGGGTGCTGGACTGGAAAGCCGGCGAGTGCGAGCCGATACCCGGCCGGACCATGCCGCGGATCCTCGTGGTGGAACGCGACTACCCGGCGGTCGGGGACAAGATGGCCGCGCTCGGCCCGATGGTCGAGCGCGTCGGCCTGACCACCAAGGGGGTCACCGTCCACCCGGACGCCGAGGTCGACTACCTCAGGAGCGTCAACGGCGCGGTCGTCTCCGGGACGGCGGCCGGGCGGCCGTCGCTGGCCAGGGACACCCACGCCTGCGAGGCCGTCCTGGCGCTGTCGGGCACCACGAACGGGCGGCTGGCCACCGAGGGCTTCCGCGCCCTGGAACGGCGCACCGGCACCACGCTCGCCGACCTCGCCGCAGAGAGCGAGGGCAAGCGGATCACCTTCGCCGACACCCAGTCCCGGCCGGTGCCGGTGATCACCTCGCCGGAGTGGTCGGGCAGCGAGACCGGCGGCCGGCGCTACTCCCCGTTCACTATCAACACCGAGCGCGCGAAGCCGTGGCACACCCTGACCGGCCGGCAGCACTTCTACCTCGACCACGACTGGATGTCCGAGCTCGGCGAGCAGATGCCGATCTTCCGGCCACCCCTGGACATGACCGCGTTGTTCGGCGAGCCGAACATAGGACACCGCGGCGAGCCGAATATCGGACACTGCGGCGAGCCGAACATCGGACACTGCGGCGAGCCCGGGGTCGGCACGAACGCCGGCCTCGACGGCCGGCGTTCGATCACGGTCCGCTATCTCACCCCGCACTCGAAGTGGTCCATCCACTCCTCTTACCAGGACAACCTGCACATGCTCACGCTCTCCCGAGGCGGCCAGACCATCTGGATGTCCGACGTGGACGCCGCCAAGATCGGCATCGGGGACAACGAGTGGGTCGAGGCGACCAACCGCAACGGCGTGGTCGTCGCGCGGGCGATCGTCAGCCATCGGATGCCCGAGGGCACCGTGTTCATGTACCACGCCCAGGACCGCGCCGTGGACGTGCCGCGCATCGAGAAGACCGGCAAGCGCGGCGGCATCCACAACGCGCTGACCCGTCTGATGATCAAACCGACGCACCTGATCGGCGGCTACGCCCAGCAGTCGTTCGCGATGAACTACCACGGCCCCACCGGCAACCAGCGTGACGAGGTCACCACCATCCGCCGCCGCGGCCAGGAGGTGACCTACTGATGAGGCTCATGGCACAGCTGGCCATGGTGATGAACCTGGACAAGTGCATCGGCTGCCACACCTGCAGCGTCACCTGCAAGCAGGCGTGGACCAACCGGGGCGGCGTGGAGTACGCGTGGTTCAACAACGTCGAGACCCGGCCCGGCCAGGGGTACCCCCGCCAGTACCAGGACCAGGACAGGTGGAAGGGCGGCTGGACGCTGACCAAGCGCAGCCGGCTGACGCTGCGCTCGGGCTCGCGGGTCAGGCGGTTGCTGAACATCTTCGCCAACCCTGACCTGCCGACCGTCGCCGATTACTACGAGCCGTGGACCTACGACTACGACAACCTGCTGTCCGCACCGGCGATGGACACCACTCCGGTGGCCCGACCCACCTCACTGATCACCGGCGAGAACACCACGGTCACCTGGGGCGCCAATTGGGACGACGACCTCGGCGGCGGCCCCGCGCAGGTGAGCCGCGACCCGGTGCTGGCCAAGCTCTCCGAGCAGGTGAAACTGGAGTTCGAGCGCACGTTCATGTTCTACCTGCCACGGATCTGCGAGCACTGCCTCAACCCATCGTGTGCGGCGTCCTGCCCCTCCGGCGCGATTTACAAGCGCAGCGAGGACGGCATCGTGCTGGTCGACCAGGATCGCTGCCGCGGGTGGCGGCAGTGCGTCACCGGCTGCCCCTACAAGAAAATCTACTTCAACCACAAGACCGGCAAAGCGGAAAAGTGCACGTTCTGCTACCCGCGGGTGGAGGTCGGCATTCCCACGGTCTGCGCAGAGACCTGCGTGGGGCGGCTGCGCTACATCGGCGTAGTGTTCTACGACGCGGACGCGGTGCTGGCCGCAGCGTCGGTGCCCGAGGAGAAGGACCTCTATCCCGCCCAGCTGGGGGTGTTCCTCAACCCGCACGACCCGCGGGTGGTAGCCGAGGCCGAGCGGGCCGGGATCTCCCCGGAGTGGATTGAGGCGGCGCAGGCGTCTCCGGTGTACCAGCTGATCGTGGACTACCAGGTGGCGCTCCCGCTGCACCCGGAGTACCGCACCATGCCGATGGTCTGGTACGTGCCGCCGCTGTCCCCGGTGGTGGATGTGCTGACCGGCACCGGACATGACGGCGAGAACGCCGGCAACCTCTTCGGCGCGATCGACGCTCTGCGCATCCCGGTGGAGTACCTGGCTGAGCTGTTCACCGCGGGCGACGTGGGGCCGGTGCGCGCCGCGCTGGCGCGGCTGGCGGCGATGCGCGCGCACATGCGCCGGGTCAATCTCGGCGAGCCGGTCGCCCCGGAGATCGCCGCCTCGGTGCGCCTGACGCCGACCGAGATCGAGGCGATGTACCGGCTGTTGGCCATCGCCAAGTACGAGCATCGCTACGTCATCCCCAGTGCGGCCGGCTCGGCTGCACACCGGCTGGATGCCCTGGCGACCGGGTGCAGCCTGGACTCCGTCGGCGGGCCGGGCATGACCGCCTTCGACGTCATGGACGACAAGTTCCACCTCACCGCGCACCCATCCGACACCAACGGTGCCGCAGCGCCAGCGGACAAGGCCCGTCGGATCAACCTCCTCAACTGGGATGGCAAAAGCACGAACGG
>JAFAUB010000170.1 GCA_019243635.1 Pseudonocardiales bacterium | reverse complement strand
GGCGGGGTTGGGCTGTCCTGAGACACGGCTGGGGAGGGGAGTGCTTGCCTTCGTGGGTGTTCTTTCTCTCGGGGGCCAGGCAAGCAGCCAGGCCGTGCAGGCGGCTTGAACGTCCCGGCCCTGGGGGGCCAGGGCTGTGACGTTAGGCCTGGGCTGGAACGTGGTGGAAGAATGTTGCGAAAAGTTGCGACGATTCGTTGCGGGTGGCGGCCTGCACGTGCGGGACCTGGCACTTGGTGGGCCGTTGACCCGCTTGCGCTCAGTCCAGCTCGTGGAGGGTTTGGGTGATCAGGCGCCTGGCGGCTGGTCCATATACGGCTGGGGCTTTGAGGGCTTGAGTTCAAACGGTGAGCGCGACACCGGCCGCCGACAACTTACTCGACGACGAAATTTACTACGAATCAAAGCCTGGCTTGACTTTTCGACTAATCTTTAGGACTGGCTCAACGCCCAGCTCACGTGCCTTTCTAGCCCAAGTCTCGATCTTCTGCTTGAGAATGATCGAGCCACTGCGCGTGATATTACCTAAATCGTCCTTACTCCGATAGCCGAGCCATAAGCAGTACCGGTCAAAATCCGGGATCTGGTTAACCCCTGCTTTATTGCGGAGAAGCTCAAGAACAGCTGTGGCTTGATCGCAAACGTACCCGAGCTTCTGGGCTGTACCGAACTTGACCGCATAGACGCAGTTACCATTTTTGAGATCCCACGCCTCAATGGGCGTTGAGGACCGTGTCTTAAAGACAGAGAAGTCTCTATCGGCAGTCTCATAACCCGCCTCACGGATCTCGTCTGACTGGTTGAAAACAGGCTCAGTTACACTAATCTGCCGGAAAGCAGGTTCGGTTTCTTCTATGCGAATACTTTCAAGATAATCGTCCAGGAACTCGAGATAGTCCTGATTGAACCGCATCCAGCGTCCATTGGTTAGCACCACACGCTCTGTATCGGCGATAAAGTCGAGCGCTTCCTTGATTCCCTGCGTGAACTTCGGCCTACCTTCCTGCTCGTGCACAACCATGATACGTAGCACGTCGTGGGCCTGGAGGCAGTTCGAAGCGATGTAGTCCTTCAAGTCCTTGATGCTCAGGTCATCTAGGGCAACCGTCGCATATCCCGGACATCTTAGCTGGAATGACCCATCATTTGAGAAAACGAAGTCAATTCCGTACAGATCATAACTGTTGTGCGTAAAATCCGTTGTACCGACCGGAGAAGTTAATTCATTGACCAGCAGTCGGTCGAGGACCTCAATCTCGCTATCTTCTGTTACGACAGTTGTCCTCGGCAACTTGAACCTTGCGGGTCGAGCAATCTCCGCTGCAAGCTTTGTTAGAAACGATCCGATCTCCGAGGCACTAATGTCGAGTGACAGGAGTGCGGACGTACCGAACTTCCCGGACTTTCCATAGGTCGACTGCTGCGTATCAATCACCGCAGCCTGGATATAGTCGACGGATTCACCACTCTCCACATCTAGGCGAGTGTTTGGGGTATAGCTGCGAATATCCTTTTTCTTCTTTCCTTGAAATCTCTTTGAGGCTGTTTGCTTGATGTCTAGCTCGTCAGCAATCCTTTTCGCCAGTTCGATACCGAAGTCGTAGTCGCAATATGGACGCAGGTAGAAATGACTCTTGCCGTAACTGAGAGCGAAGCACATGTCGGCCCGTACAAAAAGGAATGTTGCAAAATAACTCGTGTTCTTGGGCGTACCAAGGTCTTTGAAGTAGCTCTGGAAAGACTCGGCCCAAGGCACATCAACAGGATCTGGTTTAGTGGAATAGTAGAACTCTCCGTGCCAATCGTCCTGCTCAACCCTTTTGATTACCGTCATCCCAGCCGAGACCAGCTTAGCCTTAAGTCGAGCGATCTCTCTAGGCGGTATCATAAATACATTGATCTTCACCGTGGCCTACCTGACCATAATTATATGAGATGCTTTGGGTTGAACATGCATACGCCGCTGAACTCATCCCCCAAACCCACACCTCCCAACCGCTCATCCAACTCCCGCACCGCATGTGTATTCTTCCACGGCTCCAGCCGACCACGGGCAGCCCGCACCTCCCGCGCGTCAGCCGCACCGAAGGGCTTTGGCTGTCTTTTCTGATCATGGTCTGTGGTTCGCGCAATGACCATCACCCAGAAGCAGCACCGAGAACCCGAGCGGACACCCAGAGCCGGGAAGTTAGGCCGTCACGGACACCACCACGAAGGGTTGTGACATGTCACCTTATGGTGATCAGTCTTGATGACAAACCGATGACAAATGATCAAGAGGCCAGATTCTCTAGGTGAGAATCTAGCCACTGACCTGCGACAATATGGTCGGGACGACCAGGATTTGAACCTGTGACCCCTTGACCCCCAGCGCAAAGCAGCGC
Organism: Pseudonocardiales bacterium; assembly: GCA_019243635.1. GTDB lineage: Bacteria > Actinomycetota > Actinomycetes > Mycobacteriales > Pseudonocardiaceae. Next base: position 14,856 of record JAFAUB010000170.1, on the reverse strand, counting down.
GCTCGCGTGCGGTCTCCTGCGCAGATCAACAGCTTGATGTGATCGGGTCACCTGATGAGCGGTTCGGGGGCGTCGGCCTCCACCCCTGACCTACTCCGGCTCCTCGCGTGACGTCTGTCTTGCTGCCCAAGGCACCGCTGAGGACTACGGCGCACAAGGATACGTGACGGGCGAGCTGTGATGTCCGTCACCAAGTGAGGCGTTAGCGAAATTTACGACACCAAAGAGATGATCTTGATGCGCCGGATCACCACCACCCATCTGGCCACGCTGACAGATCAACTCTCCGAGCGTGACCAGACGATCTTGACCGAACCAAGATTTTTTTCCGCTGTCGCAGGATCGGCGGGGGCCACGGGTTGCTCATGGCCTCAAGCGTGAGCTGTAACGCGGTGGACGGCAATGTCCAGCGAGAGTTTCTTGAGTGCCTGGACGACCACCCCGTACCGCTGGACGCGACTCGCCGTCCGTGTTACCGTGTCACGTCCGCGTACAGTGGCGCTGTCCATGTTACAGGAGAGGTTCCGATGGTGATGAAGGCGAGCGGCCCGGCTGCGTACGGCCCCGGCAAGACGATCATCGGCTTGATTGAGCGATCCCGTGGCCCCGGACTGCCGTCCCCGCTTACCGTCGAATCGCTCCGGCGTGTCAGCGTCAGCGAGAGCCTTGCACCGCGCACCTTGCACAGCCTCAAACTCTTGGACCTGGTTGACGAGCAGGGCAAGCCAACCCGACGGTTCGAGGATCTTCGTCGTGCCCCTGCGGCCCAGTTCAAGGCTGAACTGATCGACCTCCTCAAGTCGGTCTACGCAGACGTTTTCGAAGTCGTGGAGCCCGCGAACGCGACCTATGAGGACGTGCAAGATGCCTTCCGGTCGTTCACCCCGCAGGGTCAGCGTGATCGGATGGTGTCCTTGTTCCTGAGCCTTCTAGAGTATGCCGAGTACAGCTCTCTACCCAGCGTGCGGTCCAGCGGCGGTGTCCGCTCAGCAGGTGGGAGCCCGACCCCGCCCCAAACGAATCGCCACGGGAAGACTGCCCCTCGCGTACCCCCGGCGAGTTCAGAGACGCCACCCGCACCCTCTCCCCCCCTACAGTCGAGTTCCGCTGACAGCGGTTACAGCGCTGAGGTACGGCTCGGGAAAGCGGGAACCGTGACGCTCCACGTGGACGTGAACCCCCTCTTGCTGTCCAAAGCCGACCGGGACTTCTTCTATAACCTGGTTGACAGCATCAGGGAGTACGAGTCCGCGCAGACCTCGCCCACCGTAAACGGTGTGGTGAACGAGACCGATAGCGGAGGTGGTACGTCATGAGGAGGGCCTGAGCCCCCGCCGCCAGAGCCTTGACAGAGGAGCGGCGGGGGCAAGCCGTGGTCGAGGGTGTCGCGCTGTCACGCGGCAGTCTCGACCCCCGGACACGGAGCTGGTAGCCAGAAGTATCCTCGGGAGTCTTCAGGCAGATTCAACACCCCGTGCCGGTCCCAACTGACAAGGGTAGCGGACTGTCTACTTCAAAGACAGTCCGCTACCCTTGTCATTCCCCAGTCGTCAGTGGCTTGTAGGTCAGCTGCTGGCCACTGGCGGGGACGGCGTGGACACGCAGGTCCAGTGGTTCCTGTGGCGGGAGAACGACGGCTGGGGCTACACCCTGAACAACGCAGGGGGGACCATCGCCAGCCCACACGTGCGCGCGACTGGCACGGTGACGTGGCACAGGATGCCGATCGCCGCTAATGCCGATCCCGAAGCCTTCGCCGCTGCTGCCACCCGCATCATCCGCGTCGGTAGCAACTACGCCCCCGGCGGCCTACCACGGCTCCCTAGCGTGACTGTTCCACTACCCATAGGCGGAGCACGGACCGTTGACTATGACATACGTCACCTTGCAGGGTGTTAGCCCATCCCGTCGTGCCGGACGGTCCCGCTAACAAGCGACTAACAAACGATCAAGAGGCCGGGTACCCAGCTTGGGAACCCGGCCTCTGACCTGCTGTGACGTGGTAGCGGGGGCAGGATTCGAACCTGCGACCTCTGGGTTATGAGCCCAGCGAGCTACCGAGCTGCTCCACCCCGCGTTGGTGAGCGCCACCTTACGCGGCCAGTCACGGGACGCGCAAATCGTGTGGGCAGCGGTCAGCCGCCGCTTCCGCCGGATGCCGGGGCGGCGGCTCCGGCGGCCGTGTCGAACCGCTTCGTGGCCGCGTCGAGGTCGGCCAGTGCCTTGCCCTGCGCGACGAAGTCGCCGGAAACCTGAGCCGCCCGCAGGCGCTTGAGCGCATCAGCGAGGTCCGCGACGGCCTGGCGTAGCTCCTGGCCGGCGACGCCGGCACCCGCCGGGGGCTGAGTCGCGCCCGGACTGGGCACTGCGACCCGCTGGTCAGGCGAGGCGGTGGCATCCCCGGCGCCGGCGCCGAACACCTGGTTGAGCGCCTCGCCCAGGGTCGGGGCGTACCCGATCCGGTCAACGTAGGCCACCAGTACCCGGTTCAGCTGGGGGAATCCCGCTTGCTGGTTCGCTCGCTCGATATAGACCGGCTCCACGTAGAGCAGCCCACCGCCGACCGGGAGGGTGAGCAGGTTGCCGTACCGCACGTCGGTCTCAGACTGCCGCAGCAGGTTGAGCTCCCGGCTGACGTCCGCGGAGGACACGAACCTGTTCTGGACCTGCTCTGGGCCCAGGGTCTGGGAGTCACTGGGCAGCTGGAGCACTGTGATCCTCCCGTAGTCCTGCGGCTCGCACCCCACCGAGATGTAGGACGCCAGGAAGGGTCGGCGCAGGCTGACCAGCGCGCTGGTGAGCTGGAACTCCGCCGACCCCCGCCCGGGCGGTGGGCCGGCCAGTACGTAGTACGGCGGCTGGTCGATACCCTGCTGGTTCTGCGTCGGGTCGGTGGGCACATTCCAGAAATCGTCATTGGTGAAGAACACCGACGGGTTGCTCACGTGATAGCGAGCGAGCATCTCCCGCTGCACCTTGAACAGGTCCTCCGGATAACGGAAGTGCGCCCGCAACTCATTGCTGATGTCGCTCGCGGGCCGCACGGTACCGGGAAACACGTTCATCCACGTCCGCAGCACCGGGTCGGTCTCATCCACCGCGTAGAGCGTCACGGTCCCGTCGTAAGCGTCCACAGTGGCCTTGACCGAGTTGCGGATGTAGCTGATCTCCTCATCCGGCAGGGAGGGACGGGACGGCCCGGTGAGCGAGTCGGTGGTCGCTTTGCCCAACACTGTCCGCTGTGCGTACGGGTAGTCGTCGAGGGTCGTGTAGCCGTCCAGGACCCACTCGATCCGACCGTTGACCACGGCCGGATACGGGTCACCATCGACGGTGAGCCAGGGGGCGACCTTCTCCACCCTCTCCCTCGGATGCTGATTATAGATGATCTTCGAGTTCGGCCCGATCTCCTGGTTGAACAGGATGTTGCGCTCACCGTAGTACGAGGCGAATATCAACCGGCTCACCCAGCTTCCGAGTGGCACCCCACCCTTGCCGTGATAGGTGGAGTTCTCCTGGCTGCTGTCGAACTCCCGGGGGCGAGCACCGGGGTTCCCTCCGACGATCGCGTAGTCGTCGATCAGCTCGCCGAAGTAGATCCGCGGCTGCTGAACGGGGATATCGCCCTGCCCCGAGGTGTCCGATACGGTGAACTCCGGGTAACCGTCCGGGGTCACGGTGTTGGCCGGGGCGGCGACGAAGCCGTTGCCGTGCGTGTAGGTGAGATGCTGGTTGATCCAGGTACGCTGGTTCTCGGCCAACGACGCCGACTCCAGCTCCCGTACCGCGACGATGTAGTCCTGCATCTTGCCGTTGATGGTGTAGCGGTCGACGTCGAGCTTGTCCGAGAAACCGTAGAAGTTCTCCCGCTGCTCCAGCTGGGTGAAGGTCGGAGACAGCACGCTGGGGTCCAGCAGCCGTACGTTCGGGATCGTGGCGGTGTCGGCCCGCACGTCAGCCGGTGACGCGACGCTGCGCCCGGAGTATCGGGCGTACACGACCTGCCGGTCGGTGATGCCGTAGGCCTGTCGAGTCGCGGCGATGCTGCGCATGATGGACGGCGCCTCGCGCTCGTTGGCGTTGGGACGCACCACGAACTGTTCCAGGACCACCGGCCACGCCGCACCCACCAGAATGCTGGACAGCAACAGCAGCACAATGGCGATAGCCGGCAGTTGAAGGTTGCGCAGCACCGCGCCGACGAAGAAGGCGACCGCGCAGATCACCGCAATGCACATCAGGATTATCTTGGCCGGGAGCACCGCGTTGAGGTCGGTGTAGCTGGCCCCGGTGAACAGCGGGTTACGCCGAGAGAACATCAGCTCGTAGCGATCAAGGAAGTAGCCGAAGGCCTTGAGCAGCACGAAAGTGCCGGCCAGCAACCCGAGCTGCACCCGGGCCGGACCGGAGAGCTGACCGCCGCGGCCGGCCAGCCGCAACCCACCGAACAGATAGTGAGTAAGCAACGCCCCGACGAAGGACACCACCACGGCGACGAAGGCCCAACCCAGCAGCATGCGATAAAACGGCAGCTCGAAGGCGTAGAAACTGACGTCCTTGTGGAACTGAGGATCGGAGACGCCGAAAGTGGCTCCGTGCAGAAACATCTGCGCCGTCTGCCAGTCGCCCAGCGCGGACAGCCCGGCGACCAGCCCCACCAGTACCGGCACGCCGAGGCCGACCAGCCGCAGCCGCCCCACGATCGCGGAGCGGTACCGCGCCACCGGATCCTCCGGTCCCGCCACTGGCACGAACACGGGCCGGGTGCGGAACGCGAGCACGATGTTCAGCGCCAACAGACCACCGACCACCAGCCCGACGATCACGAACTGCACAAGACGGGTGACCAGGACGGTGGAGAACACCGGCCGGAAGCCCACCTCGCCGAACCACAACCAGTCCACGTAGGTGGCGATCAGCCGCGATCCGATGATGAGCGTCACCAGCGCGAGCGCCCCGGCGGTGAGCAGAATCCGGGCGCGGCGAGACAAGGTGGGAACTCCAACAGAGGGCCGGTTGGCCACAGAACACGCTCCTGGCGACGACGGCTGTGCGGTGCGGACCCCCGGCCGGCCGGTGCCACGCCGGGCCGAGTCTGCCCGTCCAACTCTACGGAGCGCCCCAGGGTCGCCGACTCCGGCGGCCGCACCGCTCCTGCCGGTTCCCACCACCGATGCGACGATGGCCCGGTGAGCGAGCCGCAGCCGTGCCCCTCCGCGCTGTCCCATGCCTTGCCGGCCACCGCGCGGGAGGTCGAGGAGTTCGTCGCGGCCGCCGGATGGGACCAGCAGCCGCAGTTGTTCGCGCTGGTCACCACCGCGACTCTGCTGGCGAGCCGGCCAGAGCTGGCCGATCATCTGGACGCGCAGGCCGCGCTCACCCCGGTAGCCCAGGACGCCCTGCCCGAGGGGGAGCTCGACGCCGCGCTGGCCGGCATCGAATGGCCCGACTCGGTCGCCGGTTGCGCGTTGGCGCAGGAGATCGTGGTGCTCCCGCCGGAGGCCGAGGCAGATCTGGGTGAGCTGCCCGAGGACCCGGAGCAGGCCCGCCGTGCCGCCGCCGGGCACCCGCGGCGGCGGGAGGGCAGGCTGGTCGCGGCGGTGCTGCGCAACGGCGCCGGCGCCTGCGTGCTGCGGTTGCGGGCCCCCACGGGAGGCGACCAGGGCGGAGACGAGATGGTGGAGGACCCGCAGCTCGCCCCGAACCTGCTCCACGCGCTGCTGGCGACTTTGCGCTGACGCACCCGTGAGTGGCGATGCGAGCTATAGCTCGCATCGCCACTCACGGGTCAGCAGCCGCCCGGCTGCTGACCCGCCCGAATCTTCTCCAGCGCGTGGACCGCGTCGGCCAAGGTGGCCACCCGCACCAGCCGCAGCCCCGCTGGGACGCGCTGTACCGCTTCAGCGCAGTTGCCCGCCGGCACCAGGAACACCGACGCTCCCGCCTCCCGGGCGCGGATCATCTTGAGCTGGATGCCACCGATCGGACCCACCCCGCCTTCCGGGGCGATCTCACCGGTGCCCGCCACGAAGGTGCCGCCCGCGAGCGTCCCCGTCGTCAGCTTGTCCACGATGGCCAGCGCGAACATCAGGCCCGCCGAGGGACCCCCCACATCGGCCAGGGTGATGGTGATGGTGAAACTCACATCGGGTCGCTCAGTCACCCCGACACCCAGGTAGCCGCGACCTGGTGTGGCTCCCGCGCCCAGGGTGACGGCCACCTCTTGCGGTGGGGTGTCGCCGCGCTGGAAGCGGACCCGGACGACCCGCCCGGGGTGGCTACCGGCGAGCAGGTCCACCACCTGCCGCGCGCCGCGGATCTCGTGACCGTCCAGCGCCAGCAACCGGTCCCCGGCGGCCAGCTTGCCTCTCGCGGCGCCACCGGGGACCACCTGGCCGAGCACGACCTCGGTCGGGTAGCCCAGGTAGCGCAGCGCGGCGGCCTTGGCGTTGGCCTCCGAGTCCTGGAACATCTGCTGGTTCTGCTTTTCGACCTGCTGCTCGGACAGCTCCGGCGGGAAGATCTCGTCGCGGGGAACCAGCTCGCTACGCCCGGATACCCACAGCGCCAGCGCGCCGTACAGGGTCACGTTGTCGACCACCGACACCGTCATCATGTTGAGGTGGCCACTGGTGGGGTGGGTCTGGGTGCCCTCGATGTCCACCAGCGGCCTGCCCGCCACCACCCCGAGAGTGTCGAACGTGGGTCCGGGGCCAAGCGCGACGTAAGGCACCGTCGCCAGCGCACCCAGCAGCCCGAGCGCCATGGCGAGGCCGAGGCTGACCAGCAGGGTCCAGGTTCGGCGGCTCACGGCCGCACAGCGTACGTGGCGGAGGTCCGCGTACCGTGGAGTCATGAGCGACGTGCCCTTCGGTTTCGGTTCCCACGACCCCCGGGACCCCGACCGGAGGGACCCCCCCGACGACGGCGGCGGCGGTCCCGACCCGGCCGGCCCCTTCGGAGCCGGCGGCTTCGATGTCGGTGCGCTAGGCCAGATGCTCACCCAGCTAGGCCAGATGCTCAGCCAGGGTGCGGCCGGTGGTGGTGGGCCGGTGAACTACGACCTGGCCAAGCAGATGGCGCTGCAGAAGCTGTCCACGACCGGGCTGCCCTCGGCTCAGCAGGCCGCCGCGGTCACCGACGCGGTGCGGCTGGCCGAGCTGTGGCTGGACCCGGCGACCGCGCTGCCCGCCGGGACGCACAGCAGCGCCGCGTGGGCGCCGAGGGACTGGGTAGAGCTGACCCTGCCCACCTGGCAGCGACTGTGCGACCCGGTGGCCCGCCGGATGGCCAGCTCGTGGATGGACGCGCTGCCCAGCGAGGTCCGGCAGACGGCCGGTCCCCTGGTGGCGATGGTCGAGCAGATGGGTGGGGTGGCGTTCGGCTCGCAGCTCGGCGCGGCGCTGGCCCAGCTCGGTGGCGAGGTGCTCACCTCCACCGAGATCGGGCTACCGCTGGGACCGCTGGGCGTGGCGGCGTTGCTGCCCGCCGCGATCGAGCAGTTCTCCACCGGACTGGGGCGCAAGAGTTCCGAGGTGACCGTTTTCCTCGCCGCCAGGGAGGCCGCGCACCACCGCCTGTTCGGGCACGTGCCATGGCTGCGCCAACGGTTGCTGGCCACCGTCGAGGAGTTCGCGCACGGCATTCAGGTGGACACCGACGCGCTGCAGGAGCTCGCCCACCAGGTCGACCCGACCGACCCGCAGAGTATGGACCAGCTGCTCTCCTCCGGGCTGCTCGAGCAGCGGCACAGTCCTGAGCAGAACGCCGCCCTCAGTCGGCTGGAGACACTGCTGGCGCTGGTCGAGGGCTGGGTCGATGTGATCGTCGCGGACGCGTTGGGCGAGCGGCTCCCCGGCTCTGACGCGCTGCGGGAGACGCTGCGCCGCCGCCGGGCCTCCGGAGGCCCGGCCGAGCACACCTTCGCCACGCTGGTCGGTCTGGAGCTGCGGCCACGCAAGCTCCGGGCCGCCACCGGGCTGTGGCGACGGCTCACCGAGCAGCACGGCATCGAGGGCCGAGACGCCCTGTGGAACCACCCGGATCTGCTGCCCACGACCGAGGATCTCGACGATCCCGCCATGTTCGTCGACCGGGCGGCGAGGTACGCCGCCGATCTGGACGACCCGATCACCGCGCTGGAGCGCACCGCAGCGGACGCCCCCCGTGAGCAGACGCCCCCCGATGCCTCCGGTGACGACCCACCCGCGCCCCCCACGGAGTAGCTGTCTGTCCACAGGGTGTCCACAGTTGTGGACACCCTGTGGACAGACAGTTGAGCCGCCGGGCTGGACGACCCAGGATTGCGGGCATGACTTCGAGGGTCACCACCGCACCGTCCACCACCGTGCCGTCCACCACCGCACCGTTGGCCGCAGCCCTGGCCGACGCCGACCGCTCCGATGCTCCGCAGTCCGACCTTCCCGAGCGGCTGCGGCTCGCGCCGGGCCGCGCCGCCCTCTGGCGCTCCCCCACCTGTCTGCAGCTCGGGCTGGACCAGCAACGCGCCATGGTCCTCGACGAGCTGCCGGAACCACTCGCCGCGTTGCTCAAGCGGATGGACGGCGTCTGTGGCACGGCCGAGCTGCTCACCGAGGCACAGGCAGCCGGATCCTCCCGCCGCGACGCCCTCACGATGCTCGTCGAGCTGCACCGTCGCGGCCTGGTGCAGGACGCGTCGGCCGTCGACCACAGCCTCCCGGGCTGGCATCGCGTTGCGCTGGCCACCGAGGCGGCCGGCTGGTCGGTGCACACCACCCACGCGACGCGACATGTGCTGCGCCGGCGGCGTGAGGCTGCCGTGCGGGTGATGGGGTCCGGCCGGGTGGCGGTGGCGGTGGCCACCTCGCTCGCCACAGCCGGGGTCGGCCACGTCGCGGTGCAGGCCCGCGGGTCGGTCACCGCGACGGATCTGGGCACCGGCTACCAACCTGGTGACCTCGGTAGATCTCGGGCCGAGGCGGCCGCCGACGCCGTGCGGCGCTGCGCGCCGGAGGTCACCGCCGCCGCTCGCCGCCGACCAGATCTGGTCGTGCTCTGCGACATGGTGGTTCCGGAGCCGGCGATGGTGACCGAGCTGCTCGGGACTCGGATCCCGCATCTGATCGGCTACGCCCACGAGGGAGCCGCTGTGGTGGGCCCGCTGGTGTGGCCGCAGTGCAGCAGCTGCCTACGCTGTGCTGAGCTGCACCGGGCGGACGTGGACGTGGCCTGGCCGAAACTGGCCGCCCAGCTGGTCGGCCAGGTCCCGGCCGCCGGGTTGGCCTGCACCCAGCTCGCCGCCGCGCTGATCACCGAGCAGGTGCTCGTCGCGCTCGCCGGGCCCACCGCTGGTCTACCGGTCCCCCCGACGTGGGGCGCCACACTGGAACTGGACCCGGTGCGCGGCACCGTGCGTCGCCACCCTCGGCCGGCGCATCCGCGCTGCGGCTGCGGCGCCGCATGATACCGCAGCGCCGGATGAGACCTCAGGCCCACTACTGCGCAGGACGCAACCGAGAGACAATCACATCGTGACCGACATCCCGCGCCGAGCCGCGCAGCGGACCGCCCGGCTTGCGAGCCTCCCCCTCGGGGTGGCCGGGCGGGTCGCCGCGGGCTGGGGCAAGCGGCTGGCCGGGCACGACGCGCGCGACGTCAACGCCGAGCTCAGCGCCCGCACCGCCGAGCAGCTCTTCGCGGTGCTCGGTGAGCTCAAGGGCGGCGCGATGAAGTTCGGCCAGGCACTGAGCGTGTTCGAGGCGGCGATTCCCGACCAACTGGCCGCGCCGTACCGGGAGGCCCTGACCAAACTGCAGTCCGCGGCACCGCCGATGTCCCCGCAGTCGGTGCGGCGGGTGCTCGACGAGCAGCTCGGCTCGGGGTGGCGTCGCCGCTTCCGCGACTTCTCCGACGAGCCTACGGCCGCCGCCAGCATCGGGCAGGTGCACCGGGCGGTGTGGCATGACGGCCGTGAGGTCGCCGTCAAGGTGCAGTACCCCGGCGCCGACGAGGCATTGCGCGCTGACCTGCGGCAGCTGCAGAGGTTCAGCCGGCTGTTCCAGGTGATCGTGCCCGGCATGGAGGTCAAACCGCTGCTCACCGAGTTGCGGGACCGGATGGTGGAGGAGCTGGACTACCGCGACGAGGCCGATAACCAGCGCGCGTTCGCCGCCGCGTTCCGCGGCCACCCCGAGATCGCCGTCCCGGCGATCGTCGCCAGCGCGCCGAAGGTGATGGTGTCACAGTGGGTCACCGGGACCCCGATGGCGCAGATCATCCGCAGTGGCTCCCAGTCCGAACGAGACGACATCGGTACCAAGCTGTCCCTGTTCCACTCCTCCTCCCCCACCCTCACCGGGCTGCTCCACGCGGACCCCCACCCGGGAAACTTCCTGCGCCTGAAGGACGGGCGGCTGGGCGTGCTCGACTTCGGCGCCGCGGCGAAGCTGCCCGGGGGAGCCCCGCGCACCCTGGGGGTAGCGACCCGGCTGGCTGTCGAGGAGCGCTCAACGGAGCTGCTCGAGCTGCTGCGCTCTGAGGGCTTCGTCCAACCTGGCATGCAGCTGCACGCCGAGGACGTGCTGGCATACCTGCGCCCCTTCGCTGATCCGGTACGCGCCGAGACCTTCCACTTCACTCGAGCCTGGATGCAGGCTCAGGCCGAGCGCGTCGGGGATCTCTCCGGCCCGGACTTCCGGACCGGGCGAGCACTGAACCTGCCGCCTAGCTACCTGCTGATCCACCGGGTCAGCACCGGGACGTTCGGCGTGCTCTGCCAGCTTGACGCCACCGTGCCGCTGCGCGGGATCGCCCAGCGCTGGCAACCGGGTTTCGCCGACTGAGCACGTCGCCTACATGGCATCGATATCCAGATCGGAGGGCGTGAATGATCCAGCTTGAGGACGTCACCAAAAGTTACCGGATGGGTAAGGTCGAGGTGCGGGCACTGCGCGGTGTCGACCTGGCCATAACCGACGGTGAGCTGGTCGCGATCATGGGCCCGTCCGGGTCCGGCACGAGCACGCTCATGAACATCGTGGGCTGTCTGGATGTCCCGACCAGTGGGCGCTACCTGCTCGATGGCACCGACGTCAGCCGGCTGTCCGACAACCGGCTGACCAAGATCCGCAGCCGCAGGATCGGGTTCGTGTTCCAGTCGTTCAACCTGGTCGCACGCACCACCGCGATCCGCAACGTCGAGCTCCCTCTGGTCTACGCCGGGGTGCGGGCTCGGCGCATCCCCGCCCGACTACTGGAGCAGTTCGGGCTGGGTGAGTGCCAGAAGCGCCTGCCCCATGAGCTCTCCGGCAGCCAGCGACAGCGGGTGGCGATCGCCCGGGCGTTGATCAACGATCCGGCGATCCTGCTCGCCGACGAGCCCACGGGCAACCTCGACACCGCCTCCAGCGCCGAGATCCTGAAGCTGCTCGGCGCGCTGAACGATACCGGCCGCACGGTTGTGATCATCACCCACGAGGAGGAGGTCGCCCGGTTCGCCAAGCGGGTGGTGCGGCTGCGCGACGGGCGCATCGTGAGTGACCAGGTGCAGCCGAGCCGCACGGAGGTCAACGCCTGACACCGCCGAGCTGGATGGGCGGCCCCACGCCGAGCTGGTCAGGCGGCGGTCTCCCGTTCGGCGCGGTCCCGTTCGGCGCGGTCCCGTTCGAGGGCGGCCTTGCTGGGCCGGCCACGCGAACGCTTGCGCGGGATGACAACGCCGTGCTCGAACAGCTCGCCACCCCACACCCCCCAGGGCTCCCGCCGGGCCAGCGCGCTGTCCAGACAGGGGGCCTTGATCGGGCAACCCACGCAAAGCTGCTTAGCCCGCTCCAGCTCAGCCGGGGACTCGGCGAACCAGAGGTCTGGGTCGTGCGCGCGGCAGGGCAGCACGTCCGGCCCGGACGGTGCGGTATCGAGCAGGGGGACCAGCTGCGCTCCACTCAGCAGGTCGGGCAAGGCACCGCCGTCCAGCGGGAGGGTCGCGGTCACCACTTGTCTGTCCTCCTCGGTGGTGGTGTCGGTGGAACTCGCCGGTACCGACCTGCCGCAGGATGAGGACCTAGCGACACAGCAAGGCCGCAGATCCCGCTGCGGGGTCTCGCTTCCAGATGGTTAAGAGGAAGGTGAGGACCCCGCTGATACACTGGCAACCGATTTTCTCGGCGCCAGACCGTCGAGGAAGCTGCTACGGCGCCGGGAACGCCTCCCGCCCGCACCGCGCGACAGCGCCCAGGACAGCGCGAGCCGGCGGCGAGCCCGGGTCACCCCGACGTACAGCAACCGGCGCTCCTCTTCCAGTGCGGCCTGGTCGCCCTCGGCGTACTGAATGGGCAACGTCCCCTCGGCGAGCCCGACCAGGAACACCGCATCCCACTCCAGGCCCTTCGCCGAGTGCAGCGAGGCCAACGTCACGCCGGCCACCGCGGGTGGGTGCGCGGCCTCGGCGCGGGTGTCGAGCTCGGTGACGAGCCGGCCCAGGTCAGCGCCCGGAGTGCTGCCGGCGAGGTCATCGGCCAGCTCGGCCAGCGCGCGCAGCGACTCCCAGCGGGACCGCGCGGCGCTGCCCGCAGGAGGGTGGGCGGTCAGCCCCTGCCGGGCCAGGATCGCGCGGACGGTGGCGCCCAGCTCGAGGGCCGAACCGACCGAGTCCGACGTGGGCGGGCGGGGCGAGTATCCGGTGGCCGCCGCCCGTAGAGCGCGAACCGCGGTCCGGACCTCCGGACGGTGGAAGAACCGCTCTCCGCCGCGGACCTGGAACGGGATCCCCCGGGTATCCAAGGCCCGCTCGTACACCTCGGACTGGGCGTTCACCCGGTACAGCACGGCGATCTCCGCGGCCGAGGTGCCCTCGCGCAGCAGCTGCTCGATCGCCGCGGCCACGGCGTCCGCCTCGGTGGGCTCGTCCTCGTGCTCGGCGAACGACGGCTCCGGACCGGCGCCGCGCTGGCCCTCCAGCCGCAGCCGGGCCCCCGCCGGCCGGCCGCGGGCAGCGGAGATCACCCGGTTCGCCAGCGACACGACCTGGGGTGTGGAGCGGTAGTCGCGGTGCAGCCGCACCGTCACCGCGTCGGGGAACCGCCTGCTGAACTCCAGCAGGAAGCGGGGAGCCGCGCCGGCGAAGGAGTAGATGGTCTGGTTCGTGTCGCCGACGACGGTGAGGTCGTCACGGGCGCCCAGCCAGGCGTCCAGCATCCGCTGCTGCAGCGGTGTGACGTCCTGGTACTCGTCGACGACGAAGCAGCGGTAGCGGTCCCGGAACTCCTGCGCCACCGCCGAGTGCTCCTCCAGGGCGGCGACGGTGTGCAGCAGCAGGTCGTCGAAGTCCAGTACCCGGTTACGGTTCTTGAGCTCCTCATATCCGGCGTAGACCGCCGCGACCTGCGCCGCCGGCACCGGGGTGGCCCGGCGGGCGGTGGCCACCGCGGCGGGGTAGTCCTCGGCGGCGACCAGGCTGGCCTTGGCCCACTCGATCTCACCAGCGACGTCGCGAAGATCCTCGACGCCGGTGCCCGCGCCGGCCCGCTGCGCGGCCTGGCCGACCAGCCGCAGCTTGTGCTCCAGCAGCGGCCACGGCTCGTCACCCACCACCCGGGGCCAGAAGTAGCGCAGCTGGCGCAGCGCCGCGGCATGGAAGGTGCGGGCCTGCACCCCGCCTACTCCCAGGTCGCGCAACCGGGTGCGCATCTCGCCCGCGGCGCGAGCGGTGAACGTCACCGCGAGAACCTGCCCCGGGGCGACGTGACCGGTACGGACCAGCTGGGCGATCCTCCGGGTGATGGTGCGCGTCTTCCCGGTGCCCGCGCCCGCGAGCACACAGACCGGTCCCCGTGGCGCGCACACCGCGGCGCGCTGCTCCTCGTCGAGACCGTCGAGGGGATCCCGCTCAGGTCCTCCGCTGCCCATGGTTGGCATCCTCGCAGAGCGCACCGACGTCCTCACGATGCCGCACAACCCGGCGACGAAGCGTTATGATGCGAGACGTGCTTGGTCACCGACGGTACGTGGTGAGGGCGGTGTGCCGGTGAAGATCATCGACCGGAGGCTCTGGGAACGAGAACTCACTCACCACATGCGCCGCCACGCCGCCGACCTGCCCGACTCGCCGCAGACCCCACCCGAGCCCGGCATGTGGGTCAGTGTCCGGAAGGTCTACCTCTGGACGATCCTAGTGATGATCATGACCAGTGTCGGCTGGGCGGTCGGCCTGTACTTCATCTGAGTCTCGTGCACCTGGAGGACCCTTGGAGATCAAGGAAGCACAGCGGCTCGCCTGGGCGAACAAGATCGACAAAGGGTTCAACACGAGCGATGTCCCGTTGGAGTTCATGTTGCTGCACGGCGAGATCGCAGAAAGCTTCCAGGCCTGGCGCCGAGTTCAACCTGATCTCGGTGAGGAGCTGGCGGACGTGGCCCTCTACCTGTTCGCGCTGGCCGAGATGAACGGCGTCGATCTCGACGGCGAGGTCGAACGCAAGATCGCCAAAAACACCCACCGCCAGTACGCCCAAGACGGCAACGGCGTGCCACTCCGGGTGTCCGAAGGGCACTCCTAACCCCGTATGACCCGACGGCGGACGCCGTTGCACCCGGCGGTAGAACGTGACGTATTCACCACGTCACGCTCTGCCAACAGCTCCCTAACATCACGGTACGACAGGGCGTAGCGCAGGTACCGGCGCGATCACCTCCCGCAGAAACGGGAAGGGCTCTTCGCTGTTTTAAGTGGGTTACTGATCTGCCCCGCGTTTTTCGGACCGTCGGATTGTGTGCTTCTTACGCTGCTTCCTGCGAGTCTACCCACTCTTTAAGGACCTCTTGCGGTGTCCTGTAGTCGAGACCGGAGTGGAGCCTGTTGGAATTGTACCAGAATTCGAT
>JAFAUB010000083.1 GCA_019243635.1 Pseudonocardiales bacterium | reverse complement strand
AATCCGTGGTATACCGCCTGGTCAGCGCACCGCAGCCGCAGCGCTTCGGTGCTCCAGACAGCGCCCAACCCGGAAAACGATCAGTGTCGTGACCAGCAGCAACAGCCGCGTTTGCGGCTCATGACACCGTTGTTACCGACACCCCGTGTAGAGCCAACCTGAGAACACTCTCGTGGCGGTGCGGGTCTGTTCGATCTCGGTCGCGCCGACCCGCGCGGGGATCGGGGTGGGTTCGCTGTCTCCCAGGAGCGCCGCGAGCGGTCCCCCCAAGAGGGCGCCCACGCCCAAAGAGACGGTGCGCTGAATTAACTGTTTCCGTTTCACGTTGTCCAGTTTCACTGCCGTGCGGCGGGAACGGGCGTTGACGAACCCCAGCGCGGAGTCAGTCGAGACACCGAAGATCGCCCGGAAGGCTTCTCGATACAGTTTACCAGGCCAGCGGATGCTGCCGAGTTCGATCTGGCAGATATAGTTCGCGCTGGCCTCTACCATCTTCTTTTTGTGGTGGTCCCAAATATAGGTGTTGACCAGTTCGGCGAGCTCCTGCCGGGTCAGGCAGTAGCCCGAGTGGGCGAGTGACTCGGTGCGTTCCCGCGCCGCCCGGAACTCGTCATTCGGCTTTGCCAAGACTCCGCCTCCCGTCAGGTGACGCGGGTCGGCTGAGCACTGTTATGAGCACTGAGCATGTCTCCGTTCAAAATCAGCTCTTGGGCCGACGCGACTAGAAGACGCAGAGGGCTGCGGTGGCGTCGTCGCCGGTTTTGTAGCGGGGCCAGCGTTCGCCGAGGGGGTCGCTGGCTTCGGCGTGCCGGATGCGGCGGATGAGCTCGGCAGGCCCGGCGTGCTGGAGAGTGTCGAGGGTCTCGGTCCAGTCGGCGAGGCCGTAGTCGACGAGGGCTGCGGCGCCGTCGCTGAGGACGGCGGCTCTGCGGATCGCGTGGCGTGGGATGGTCCTGGTCACTGCGTGTGTCGCGGCGTCGGGGTTGGCTGCGGCGACCCAGTAGCCGTCGGGGACGTTTCGGTGTCGTTGTTGCTCGGTCACCATGGTCTGCTTGGCGAGGGTGTGCTCCGGTGTGCCGATGCGTTCGCGTAGCACGGCGCCTCGCTGCTCGGTGGCGACCTTGTTGACGGTGGGGTCGGTGAGGATCTCGATGCCCTCGGAGGTGTCGAGGACGATGAGGGCGTCGGACAGGACCAGGCACTGCACGTCGGTCGGTCCCGCGCGCAGCAGCGCCACGGTCGCGGAGGGTATGCCGGGGTGGGAGAGATCGCAGGTGTCGGCGTGGCTGTGGGCCACGGTCTGGATGGCGCCCGCGAGCGCCTCACGCAGGGTGCGGTCGGGGTGGGTCGCGAGCGGCTGGAGCAGCCGCGTACCGAGGCACCGGACATACCAGGGGGTGCCGTGTCGGCAGCCGTTGTGGAATCCCTCGGGGGTGCTGAGGCCATCGAGGAGCACGACGGCCTCCGGGCTGGTGGCGATCCAGTCCTCGTAGCACCGCGACCCTGCGGCGTGGGCGAAGGTGACGTTCACGTCATGCTTCCGGCCGGTAGAGGGGGGTGAGTCGTTCGCTGCTGAGGACCTCGCGGGAGTGGGGGTCGAACTGGCAGGCGATGAGGGTGGAGAAGCGTTTGGTGCGGACCTCGCGGTACAGCTCGGTCATCTCCTGGTGCAGGTGGTGGACGATGCCCCCGGCGCCGATGGCGTGGATGCCCGCGATGTAGAGGAAGGTGCCCCGACCGTCTGGTCGCGGGAGCCGCCCCAGGTACCCGACGTCGCCGGGCGTGCTGGCGTCCATGGGTGAGCGGTAGGTCCGCCCGGTCTTGCGGTCGAGGAGGTGCCACCCGCCCTCGTCGGTGCTGAAGCCGAGGTTCGGGTCGGATTCGAGTACCTGCCCGATCAGCGGGGACAGCCGTGGGCCGCAGATCACGACGAGGTTGTCCCGGTTGAGCCGGACCACGCCGGGGGGTGGGATCACTTCGTAGGTGGTGTCGAGCTTGACGCTGTGCGCCAGGTCGCGCAGCTGTTCGTAGGCGGTGAGGTCCTCCTGCGCCACGACCGGCCCCGGTGTGGCCTTGCCGGCCTCCACCTTGCCGCCGAACGCGACGGTCACCGTCGCCGTGCCTAGAAACGCCCGCTCCGGGGGTGGCCCCGTCGTGACGAGCTGACTGATGCGCCCTCGCGTCATCCCCAGTGCCGCAGCCATCTCGGCCTGGGTCATGCCCGTGGCGCGCAGCTCCTCGACGGCCTCGCGGCGGATCCGCGATAACTCGGTGACGACCGTCTGGTAGCGCGTGAGCAGGTCACCGGCGCGCTTGGCGCGCTCCACCGGGTCCGGTAGCTCGCAGAGGGTCTGAACCTCGCTGTTCACACTGTGCCCGTCCTTCCGTGTCGACGTCCGCTTGTTGTCTACGAGTCGGTTGATAGCCCCAATAGCATCGTACTTGCGTGGGGGACTTGACGAGAAGGCCTATCACGCTTATGGTCCTAGCACCACAGATGATAGCTCCCCTAGGCAACGGAAAGGGTTCAGATGATGACGAGGTTGACCACGGCGACCGAAGCGGTGAACCACTGGGCTCCTGAGGCCGCTCGGATCGATCACATGCTCACCCATCTCGATGACCTGCTGCCGGCGATGGTCGACGGTGGGCCACCGGTCTCGGAGGAGACGCGGGAGGACGTGGAGGAGGCGCTCAAGCAGGCCCGGTTGGCGATGGACACGGTCCTGGGTGCGTATAGCCGGGTGTTGTTCCACGAGCGCACGGCGATTCAGCACTACCCGGCTGGGCAGCACAACGGTCAGCAACGCGGCTGGTAGCGACGCTGGCTTGATCGGTGGCGGGCAGAGCGAACCGAGGGAGGTGGCGGGTGAGCACGGTGCTGGAGCGTCCGGTGACCCACCGGCGGCAGCGTGACCAGGAGGCCCCACGCACCGCTGAGGCCCCCACGGCGCCAGTGGGTAGGGGTGAGGCGGTGCTGGTGGCGTCGCGGGCGACGTGGGCCGCGACGAGCTCGGCCGGCGCGAGCGCGCTGACCACCGCCGGGCTCCAGTTCGGCACCGCTGGTGTGGTCAGCACCCTGGTTCTAGGCGCTGGTGGCGCGGTCGGGGTGGCCGCCCTGCGGCGTTTCGCGCCCGCAGCGGCGGCGCGGTGGGGACTACACCGGCGGACCGGGGGGCATCGCTCCACCCCCACTCCGCCCGGAAGCCGAGGGAGCAGCGTCGGCACGCGCGCCCGTGGCCGCCGAGGTGGTGGCCCGCTCAGCGGTGGTGGCGCGGGTGGGGCTGGCCGAGGCCGTGGCCTGCTCTCCGCGACGCGCCGCGGTACGGCCGGGGGTCAGCGGGCCGGGGGCCGTCAGGGCACCGGCACCGGCCGCGGGCTGCTGGGTGGCCTGCGCGGTGCGCGGACTGGTCACCGCCGTGGCGCGGGAGTCGCGGGGGGCGCCCGTCGTGGACGCGGTCTGCTCGCAGGGGCCGGTCACGGTCCCGGTCGGCTCGGATTCGCGGGCAGGGCGGGTGCTGGCCCGGCTGCACGGGTCGGCGGTGCGGGCTCGCGGACGTCGAGCTCTCTGCCGGGGCGGCGTTCCAAGCGGCCCGGCAGCGCTGGCATCACGGGCAGCGACAGGAACTCCCGCTTTCACCAGCGCGCCGGCGTGTCGCGCTTCATTGGCGGCAAGCCGGGCCTGTGGGCGGGGCTGCGCCGCCGGGGTGAGGCCGGCAAGGGAGGCCGAGCGCAGACTTCCCGCCGCCGGGCCGGATTGCTCAAGCGGGCGCCCCAGCTGCCCACATCGGTTCCGGACCACACGCAACCGAGCACCGCCCAGAAGAGGACGCGCACGACAGCACAGCAACAGCAGGCTCGTCCCGCCAATGGCGGGACGTCACCGCACGGGGATCAGAAGGGGAACACAGCGATGCCCAATCCATTCCACCACCACAACGAGGCGCTGGCGCAGGTGGCGAACAACCTCGACATCCACAACGCCCGCGCGCTGATCGACTGGGTCGACGGTGCGCCGGGAGCGGCCGAGCGGCAGGCCGGCGTGTGGCGCCAGCACGCCGGAACGATCCAGGAGTCCATCCCGGTCAGTGGCGAGTTCGCCGAGGCGATCAACGACTTCGCGGCGACCCAGGCTCGGCAGGCCGAGCGGATCCGGGAGGCCGGCACGGTGTTCCGCCGGACCCACCAGGAGGAGCTGCGCAGGATCGAGGAGCCCAGACCGGGCGAAGACAAATGGGACGTCTCCGCGAACCGCTAACCGTGTGCCGAGTGATCTGGTGAGGAGTTCCGTGCGATGACCACGTCAACCCAGGCCCCGCCACGGGGGCGCCGCTGGGTCGATCCCTTCGAGGTAGCTCGGCCCACCCTCTGGGGCATCGCCCGCACCTTCGATCCGGACCGCCGGTGGTTCCACCCGGTGATCACCGCGCTGTGGGCCTACGCGCTGGCCGGTGTGCCGGTCTGGACGCATCTGTCGCCGTGGATCCTGGTCCCGGTCGGGCTGGCCGGCACCCTCCTCGGTGTGCTGGCCGCCCGCCGGTGCTACCCGCTCCGTGAATACGGCCATGACCAGCACGCGCACGCGAGCTGGCTGACCGTCCTCGCGGGCCTGGCGCTGACCACCTGGCTGGTCTACGCCGCCCAGATCCGGCCCACGAACACCGACGCGCTGGGTTGGCTGGTGCTGGGCACCATGGTGTTCGGCGGCGCCTACGCCGTGGTGCGTACCCAAGCACCCGGGCACAAGGCCCACCTCGAGCGCCACCGCGTCGAGGTCACGACGCAGCACCAGGAACTCGACGAGGAAAAGACCCTCAACATGTGGGAGGAGATCCTGGCTACCGCGGGCTGCGAAGGTGTGCGGGTCCCGCACCGGCAGTCGACCAAGGCCGGGTTCACGCTGACGATCGAGGACAACCCCACCAGGCCGATCAAGTTCGGGGGCCTGTGCTCCGCGGTCGGCGACATCGCCTCCGTGGCCGCCGGCCACCTCGCCGACCAGGGCGTGCGTCTGGGTGCTGAGCAGGTCCGCGCCGAGGAAACCGACCGCGCCAACCTCTTCCTGCTGCACGTCAGCACCGCCAACGTCTTCGCCCACTCGATCCCCTACCCGCTGGACCGCCCGGTCGGCACCATCCGCCACCCCATCCGCCCGGGCCTGTACGAGGACGGTGAGGACATCAAGCTGCGGCTGCTGGGCGTGCACGGCGTGATGGTCGGCGCCACCGGCAGCGGGAAGTCGGTGTTCAGCAACAACGTCATCGCCGAGGTCACCCACTGCTGCGACGCGCTGCTGTGGATCTGCGCCAGCGACAAGCTGCTACCGCTGATCTACCCGTGGCTGCACCCGTGGTTCGCCGGAACCACCGACCGGCCAGTGCTCGACTGGGTCGCCGGCGAGGACCCCACCCGGGTCCTCCAGCAGCTCGCCGCCCTCTACCAGCTGGTGAAGCTGCGCAACAAGAAGCTCGGGCCGCTGAGCAAGTTCGAGCCCACCCCCACCGATCCCGCCATCGAGTGCATCCTCGAGGAAGCCTCCGACCTGCTGCTGGACAACAGCACCATCACCATCCGCACCTTCGACGGCAAGGAGATGAACGGCTCGCAGCTGGTCAACGCGATCACCCGCGCGGCCCGCTCCGCCGGCGTCAGCCTGCTGATGCTCACCCAGTACGGCCTGATGGACGCTCTGGGCACCCAGGGCAACATGGCCAAGCGCAACATCACCCTGCGGGTGGCCGGCAAGACCTACACCGACTATGACGGCAGCGCGACGTTGGTCGGGATGGATCGGGTACGCACCACCAAACTGCGCGACCACACCCTGCTGATCCAGCCCAGCAGCGAGGTGCCGCGGGTGATCCCCGCCAAAGCCTACGAGTTGGACGGCGTCGATCAGATCGCCCCCGTGGCCGCTCGCAACACCGCCACCGTGCCCCGGTTGCCGGCGTGGCTGCACGCCGAACTCGGCGCGGCCTACGCCGGTCGGTGGCTGCCCGAGCGACTGCCCGAGCTCGCCGAGCTGGTCCACGCCCAAGCCCTGCGCTGGCCCGCACTGTCCTCGGAGCCCTCGGGAGCTGTCACCCCCGTGTCCGAGGAATTGCTTCATCACACCGCGGTCGATCCCGACAGCGGCGACAACCCCGGCCAGCCCCCGACCCCAGAGGAGATCACCCGCATGACCGCCGACGCGGAGCAGAAGATGGACCAGGCAATCGAGACGTTCCGCAAGTACGGCTCGCTCGGCAAGACCATGACCGAGGTCCTGGAGGCGATCCGCGCGGAGAACGCACCGGCGTTCATCTCCGCCGGGCAACTCGCGTTCGTCACCAACCGGGTCGACCGCGACGGCGACTGGACCGCAGCTGGCCGGGATCTCATTGCCGAGCTGCGCGCCAACCCCTGGCGGCTGGAGCCGATCGAGCGGGACGGCACGCTGGGATGGGAACGCGCCACGCTGATGGACCACATCCGGGCCTACCTGACCGGCGTGACCTCACCC
>JAFAUB010000144.1 GCA_019243635.1 Pseudonocardiales bacterium | reverse complement strand
CGATACTGGGATTGAACCAGTGACCTCTACCGTGTCAAGGTAGCGCTCTCCCACTGAGCTAATCGCCCGAGGCGGAGGCGGGAATCGAACCCGCGTACAGGGCTTTGCAGGCCCTTGCCTAAGCCACTCGGCCACTCCGCCGCGCCTCGTACCGGAGGGGTTCCCACGCGCGGCCTAGAGGTCGAAGCGCCATGAAAGACCCGATGAAGACCCGCTCCTGGGGCGGCCCGGCGTGGGGGACCGCGCAGAGCGGACGACGGGATTCGAACCCGCGACCCTCACCTTGGCAAGGTGATGCGCTACCAGCTGCGCTACGTCCGCATGCCCCGACGGGATCTTGCCTCGGCTCCCCGCCCCGGTGCGTGCCAGAACTGTAGCCGACCCGGGAAGTCGGATCAAACCGGCCCCGGGCTCACGGCGTCTCGTTGGCGATCATCTGGTCGAGTGCGTCGTCGACGTTCATCCACAAGGTCTCGTTCCCGGGTAGGACGACGTCGTAGCTGGCGTCCAGGAACTCGGCGAGCCGCTGGGCGTTGGCCTCGAACACGGCGTGACCAGACGGGGAGCTGAGCTCCATCATGACGATCTCGGGATCACCTGACCCCGGCCGGATGCGCACGTCGCCCTCTCCCGCGTCGGCGATCAGGCCGTCGGCGAGTAGGTCACGGGAGAACACCCACTCGACCCAGCCCGCTCGCCCGGTGCGGAAAGCGGCGACGATGGCGTACGGGTTGCGAGTGTCGTAACGGAGCACAACCTGAACAGGCACTGCGGGAGTGCGCGGCGCCAGCAGATCGAAGACCGCCGATGAACGAAGAGTCACATGGTCGTTACGCATCGTTATCGCCCCTTTCTGTGCCTCCGGGCTCTGAACGCTGAAACGATTGACTTTGGCTGCTGTGACGCGGGTATGCCCGAGCTACGCCCGGATGCCTAAGACGGACCACCCGGACGGGGCAGAGGCGTCCGCCAGAGCGGTCGGCTCGTCGCTCATCGTGCCTACCTGCCGCCGTCTGCGGCGGTTCGCTGCGGCAACTAACCTGAACCGGTAGGTGGTGCCCGGCGTAGGTACGACGTGAGGATCTCCCTGGTGGCCGATGAGGCTCGATCGAGCGCCCCCCGGCCCGACCGGTGGCAGGACACCTCGGAGTCGGTGCCGCCGGTTCTCAGCGTGGTCGAGGGACTTTCTGACGCCGAGCTCGCGCGAAGACTCGGAGATGCCGACGGTGCGGCACTGTCCCAGCTGTACCAACGCTTCGGTCGGCCGTGCTACTCGCTGGCCCGCCGGATCTGTGCCGACGAGGGGCTTGCCGAGGACGTGGTGCAGGAGGTCTTCCTGACACTGTGGCGTGACCCGGCCCGGTTCGACCCATCGCGGGGTAGCTTCGCCACCTGGCTGCTCACGCTCATCCACCACAAGGCGGTGGACGCGGTGCGACGAGAGAGCACCATCCGTCGGCGCATGGTCGCCGCGCCGGAGGCGGGCGAGGACTGGTCGCCGACCCCGGCCCCCGGCGCTGACCAGGCGGCGATGGCGCGGGTTGCGGCCGGCCAGGTGCGCGCGGCGCTGCATCGCCTGCCGGTCGAGCAGCGGCAGGTGCTCGCGCTGGCCTACTTCGGTGGGCACACCCAGCGTGAGATCGCGGTGCTGACGGGTGTCCCGCTGGGCACGGTGAAGTCCCGCATGTTCACCGCAGTGCAGCGGTTGCGCTCGCTGCTGACCGATCAGCTGGGACCGGATGCCCTAGTCGCGGAGGCCTACATGGTGCGGGAGGTGAACCGATGAACGACCAGCAGCACCTTGCGGACTGCCCGCACCGTGAGCTGGCGGTCGGGTGGGCCTTACACGCTCTCGAGCCCGCTGAGGAGTCCCTGGTCGCCGCGCACATGCCGGAGTGCCCGACGTGCACCAGCACCGCCGCGCAGACCGAGGAAGTCAGCGCCACACTGGGCCTATCCGTTCCGGAGGCGATCCCCAGCGCCGAGCTGGAGCAGCGGATACTCAGCGTCACGGGTACCAGATGGGCGGCACCGGTCATGCCACCGACACCATCGACACCGCTGGCGCGACACATCACCAAGCCATCCTGGCTGCGCACCGGGGAGCTGGCTGCGGCGGTGATCCTGGTAGTCGCCGCGCTGGTGCTCGGAGTCCGGGTGGTGCAGCTCAACGGCCAGCTCAACCAGGCCCAACACCAGGTCACGGACATGACCGAGGCGATACAGAGCGCTGAGGACCCGGCGGCGGTCCGAGTGCCCCTGTTCGCCAAGGACGGCCGTGCGGTGGTGGGTATGGTGCTCGCGAGCCGGAACCGGGTCGCTGTGGTGGCCACCCGTCTGCCGAGCAACCGGGCGGAAGACCAGACATACGTTCTGTGGGGGCTTACCGGCGGAGTGCCCGTCGCGCTGGCGGCCTTCGATGTAGCGTCGCAGGCACCCCGGCTGCATGCCGTACCCGCTGCCACCGGAACGGGCAGGTTCACCGGCTACGCGGTGTCCCTGGAACCGGGTCGGCGCACCCCTGCGGTACCGACGGACGTCGTGGCGACGAGCAGGTGACGAGCTGGCGGTGGTTCGCCGCTGGGCTGATCCTGTAGGGTGGGTCCGCTGCTGCGGCTGGCGAGGGGCGATTAGCTCAGCGGGAGAGCGCTTCGTTCACACCGAAGAGGTCACTGGTTCGATCCCAGTATCGCCCACCCCCACAACCTGAGGTCGACACTTTCCCCTCCTGCGCTCTTAGGGAACCGGAGAGAACCAGACCGAGAGGCTGACTCTCGCGGGCGGAAAGATCCTGCCCATCTTCTGTGCGGATGCCGGTGAGCAGGGACGCTACGATGTACGCGGGCAGCTGCGGACAGCAGGGTGGTCAGTGGTTCGGGGGCCGAGTTCAGCTCTGCGCTAGATCCGCGTCGGTCAACCCGAAACACGTACGCTCACCTGTGGTCGGGCGCGGACAACCGGGTTGCGTACGGTGCCGCGCGCAGTCGAGCGCCGGCCGACAGAGCCGGAGAAGAAGGAGTGATGTGTCAGCCTCTGACCATGCGCGAGCGCTTGCGCTGACCGCAGCGACCGCAGCGGCGGGCAAGAAGGCGCACAACGTCACCCTGCTCGACGTGTCCGACCAGCTGGTGATCACAGACTGTTTCGTCATCGCCTCGGCGCCCAACGAGCGCCAGGTCCAGGCCATCGTGGACGCCGTCGAGGAGAAGATGGCGGCCGCCGGAAGCAAGCCGGTTCGTCGCGAGGGCGCCCGTGAGGGGCGTTGGGTGCTGCTGGATTTCGTCGACGTTGTCGTGCACGTGCAGCATGCCGAGGAGCGTTCTTTTTACGGCCTTGAGCGACTGTGGAAGGACTGCCCGATGATCCCGTTCGAAGCTGATGCTCCCGAGGTGGACGAGTCGGGGTGAGCCTGGAGCGGCTCGTGCTCTGGCGGCACGGCGAGAGCGACTACAACGCGGCGCGGCGGATGCAGGGTCAGTTCGACTCCCGGTTGACCGCGACTGGGCTCGGCCAGGCTCGTAGGGCGGCCCGTTCGCTCGCGGGGCTGAAGCCGGAGGTACTCATGACCTCTGACCTGTCCCGCGCCGGGGACACCGCTGCGGCGCTTGTCGCCGAGACCGGGATGCCGTTGCGAGTCGACAAGCGGCTTCGGGAGACTCACCTCGGGACGTGGCAGGGTCTGACCCACGCTGAGGTGGAGGCGCTCTGGCCGGGTTGCATCCTGGCCTGGCGGGGAAACCCGGAATGGGCCCCTCCGGGTGGCGAGACCAAGGTGGAAGTGGCCGGGCGGGCCGCGCACGTGGTCGCCGAGCTCGATGCCGCCGGTCACAGTAGCGCGGTGTTGTGCACCCACGGTGGGCTGATCGCCGGTCTGACGCCGTTGCTGCTCGGTTTGCCGGTATCAGGCTGGTCGGTGTTCGGCGGGATGGGTAACTGCCACTGGACGGTGCTTGTCCGCAGTGGCTCCGGCTGGCGGCTGTTCTCCTATAACACCGCCGCTGTCGTCTGAGCGAGGTCTCCGGGCTGCGGCGTTCGACTCCACCCCGGTGCACACGGCCAGGGGTCGGTGTCTGCACCCACCGAACTCGGGGCAGCCGCCCAGGCTCCCACATACCCCTGACAACCACCGAGGCGTGGGTGCGCACGACCCCGACTTGTCCACACACCCCCCTGTTGTCCACAGCGGAGGGTGTCAGCCATCGAGATGAGCCGGGGAGTCATCCTAGCGTCACCCCATGGCCCTGCTTCCCAGCTTCCCGTCTCTCGACACCGATGGAGTCCGCACGCGGCTGGCGGCCCTGGGTGCTGCTCCCGGTCCGCCGCTGGGTTCCGGTGACCCGGATGCCGGACAGGCCGCCGCCGACGCCATGCCCGGCAGGCCGCATCAGAGCTGGCCGAACGGCGCAGGCAACCTACCCACCACCTCGCGAACAGGCCGACTGGTCCAGCGGTGGGTACCCGGACCGCTGCGGGACGCCCGCTGGGACCCCGGACGGCCGGGCGCGCTCCTGCTGTCGTTGGTCGCGGCATCGGCCGCCGTGGTGGCTGCGGTGGGGGTGTGGTGGGAGCGCCCGGTACCCGAACCAGTGCCAGCTCTGCCGCTGGTCACCGCCGCTGCGGCGAGGACTCCAGCGGCGCCACCACCGTCCGGCGCGGCCCATGAGGTAGTGGTCAGTGTGGAGGGTCGGGTGGCCCGCCCCGGGTTGGTCCGGCTACCCGATGGCACCCGGGTGGCCGACGCACTGGCTGCGGTCGGCGGCGCGCTGCCCGGCACCGACCTGATGGGCCTCAACATCGCCCGGCGGCTGTCCGACGGCGAGCAGCTTCTGGTCGGTGTGGCGCCGCCGCCGGGGCAGCCGCCCGGCAGCGCGGCGTCAGGCGCCCCCGGCGCGGTTGATCTCAACACGGCGACTCTGGAGCAGCTTTGCCGAATCCCCGGTGTCGGCAAGGTCACCGCCCAGCGGATCCTCGACTGGCGCGTCGCGCACGGGCACTTCACGTCGGTGGATCAGCTCCGCGAGGTGAGCGGCATCGGGCAGGCGCGGTTGGCCCACTTCAAGGACCTGGTGCGCGTGTGAGCCAGGACATGCTCCCTGCTGAGGCCGCGCGGCATGACTTGCGCCTTGTGCCCGCAGCTCTCGTCGGCTGGGCTGTGGCGCTTTCCGGGCTGTATCTCGGGTCCTTGGTCGCCGCCGCGCTGGGTGTGGGGGGTCTGGCGGTTGCCGGGGCTGCGGCGCTGCGCGGTCGTTCGGCAGCGGTTCTCGCGATGGGCGGGGTGGCCGCCGCTGTGGCACTCGTGGTGGGCACCCAGGCATGGCAGGTCGAGCATCATCCGGTGCGGGTAGCCGCTGAGCGCGGCTCGGTGGCGACAGTGGTGGCGCACTTGCGCGATGACCCGAGGGCGATCGCCTCCCCGGGCTACGGTGGCCGGCAACCGGATCCTCAGCGGGTGGTGGTACACGCCGAACTCGAGGCTGCCGACGTGGCGGGACACCAGTGGCGGACCGGCGGTCGGGTGGTTCTCCTGGCACCAGCGCAGGGCTGGATCGGCCTGTTGCCCGGTCAGCGAGTGCGGGCGACCGGGCTGCTCGCCGCGCCCGACCGAGCCGACCTGACGGTGGCCGTGCTGCGGGTGCGTGGTGCTCCGGTGGTGCTGGCGGCGCCAACCGCCGTCCAACGGGTCGCCGAGCGGCTTCGGTCCGGGCTGAGGCAAGCGGCCCGGGTTCTCGATCCGGAGCCGGCCGGACTTCTCCCCGCTCTGGTGGTGGGTGACACGTCGGCGATGGTGCCTACTGTCGACGCGGAGTTCCGCGTCGCCGGGCTCACCCACGTCAGTCTATCATCAAGGCATGATTAACGCTGCGGTCTACGTGCGGATCTCTTCCGATGTCACCGGGGAGGGGTTGGGCGTGGCCCGACAGGAGGCCGACTGCCGCGCGCTCGCCGAGGCCAAAGCTTGGACGGTCATGGAGGTCTACCGCGACAACGACACCAGCGCGTACTCGGGCACGCGTCGGCCCGGATACGAACGGCTCCTGACCGACATCGAGGCAGGAACGGTGCGCGCCGTCGTGGCGTGGCACGGTGACCGGCTGCACCGCTCCCCGAAGGAGCTAGAGCGGTTCATCGACCTGGCCGAACGCACCGGGTTGCGTGTGGAGACGGTCAAGGCTGGCACCATCGACCTGTCCTCGGCCAGCGGTCGGGCGGTAGCTCGCACTCTCGGCGCGTGGGCACGATTCGAGAGCGAGCACAAATCCGACCGCATCCGGCGCAAGCTGACCGATAACGCGGCGGCTGGCCTACCACATGGCGGCATGCGCCCCTTCGGGTGGGAGGCCGACCGGCGCACCATCCGCGAGTCCGAGGCAGCGGTGCTCCGTGAGGCGTATGCGCGGGTGCTGGCCGGCGAGCCAATCCGCGCGTTAGTGCGTGATTTCAACGCCCGTGGACTGCTCAACGCCAGCGGTAGACCATGGCGGCACCCGACGCTGCGCGAGGTGCTGTTGCACGCCCGGCACGCTGGCTTGCGCACCCACAACGGCACGGTCGTCGGTGACGCCGACTGGCCAGAGCTCGTGGCCCCGGAGAGCTGGCGCGCGCTCACTCGGGTGTTGAATGATCCCGCTCGGGTCACCACGCCCGGCCGCGCCGGGCGACTGAACTTGCTCTCGGGTATCGCGACCTGCGCCGTTTGTGGGGCGTCGCTGCGTGTGGGTCACTCCCGAGGTGTGCGGGCCTATCGGTGCACGCTCAATGGTTGCGTGAGCCGCACCCGAGACCTGCTGGAGCAATTCGTCACGAATGTGATGGTCGCGAGACTGAGCCGACCTGACGCGCTGAGCTTGCTCGCACCGGGCGATGATGGGGGAGCGCGCCGAGAGGCCGAGGGCGCCGCCGAACGGGTGCGCCAGCGCCTCGACGACGCAGCGGCCAGCTTCGCCGCTGGCAACCTCACCACCCGACAACTCGAAGTCATCACTTCCCAGCTCAAGCCCGAGCTGGCCGCGCTCGAAGCAGCCGCCGCGCCACCCGCTGACCGATCGACGGTGCTAGGAAAACTGGTGAGTACCGATAATGTGGCGCGCGTGTGGGAGAGCACCCCGCCCGACGTGCGGCGTGCGGCGATCGCGCTGCTTATGGAGATCAAGGTGGGCAGAGCCCGGCGCGGACCCGGTTTCGATCCCGACACGGTGTTCATCGACTGGCGCTAGGAACGCGTGTAACCCCCGAGGGTGTGAATGCGCTGGTCACAGGCTCAACAGCTTCTTTTGGGTGGCCGCCGTAGTTCTCACCGATCCGGTAAGTCTACAGGCGTAACAGCAAATTGTAATGTTACTAACTTTGGCGCTGGGATACGTTACGGAACTGATACGTGATGTTCGGCTAGCAGGTGGCGTGGGGTGCGCCGCGCAGCTATAGTGGACAGCGCAAACAACTCCATAGCTCGCCTAGAGAAACGGGGCCTCGCAGCGTGACGGGCGCGGAGAGGACCTATGAGACACGGAGGAGGTGAGCCCACCACAGGGAAGGATCCTCCGTGTCGAAAAGTCCCCACCAGGAATGGGGCGCGGCAGGTGGCCGCACCACAGCCTCACGGCGCACCGCCAAGCAACGCAAAGAGGCGTCGAGCCACGCTCATCTCGCCTCTGTCGTCGCGCAGATCGTCGCCAAGGCCCCGGCTCTGACTGACGAGCAGCGATCGAAGCTCAAAGCCGTTCTCGCTCCAGCGGCTCGCGCTCCCGAACCCGCAGAATGCGTCACCGCGCCAGCCTCACCCGCGCTTCCGCGCGTACCGACCGGCTCTGGCTGCGGAGGAGGCGACGCGGCGTGACCCGGGAAGCAAGAGGCCCGGAGCCGCCTCAGCCCCGGGCCTCAACGATCAGCCGCCACCAAGGCACCGATCCAGCCCAGCGTAACGCGTTCGCGCAAGAGGCCCCGCCGATTGTCGAACGACCTCCGCCCGCACGCCACGACAGGTGGAGTTCCGCTGCGACCACACCGCCGGGCAGGACGTGTCCGTGTACCTCGGTGTGGAGAAGGCCGGTCTGGTCGTGCAGCTCGAATCGTGGTTCGGCGAGCGCGGTGTGCCGATCTTGGCGTTGGGTGGCTACAGCTCGCAGAGCTATGTCAGCGAGATCCTCGGTGATGTCCGCACCGGCCGGGCTGCGGTCTTGCTCTACGCGGGGGACTTCGACCCCACTGGGGAGGACATCGACCGTGATTTCGTGGCTCGCACCGGCTGTTGGGATCAGGTGGTGCGGGTGGCGTTGTCCGCTGAGCAGGTCACCCGGTATCGGCTGCCGCCCAACCCGGGCATGGCCACCGACTCCCGTGCTGCGGGGTTCGTTTCTCGCTATGGACAGCTTGTGCAGGCGGAGCTGGACGCGCTGCTACCGGAGACGTTGCGATCTCTGTTCGCCGACGCGATCGCCGAGTACTGGGACGAGTACGCCTACGCCGATGATCTGTCGGGGGGAGTGCACCGAGCCAACGGTCACGCCGCCGCAGTGATAAGCGAACTGTTCGTACCCGTCATTGCCACCGACACCGACGCGCTCACCGCAGCGCTGGCCTACGCCGCCGCGGGCTGGTACGTGGGTCCTGCTCGGCGCGGTTCTAAGCACCCGGGGTCCGTCCTCGGTAACCATTGGCAGACCTTGACTAGTCGTGACCCCAAGGTGATCACCGCGTGGTTCGCTGGCACCGACTGCGGTGTGTATCTGCATTGTGGGCGTAGCGGCGCGGTGGTGTTCGACGTCGACAACCCCGCTGAGGTGCCGTCGGCGCTAGTCCTCGCCATCCAGAAATGCCGGCCACCGTTCCAGTCCACCCGGAACAACGCGGACAACAAAGGCCACTACGTGTTCGCGACACCCCCGGGGCGTTGTCTGGGCAACGGCACCGGCCGACTCGGCACGGCGTGGGGGGAGGTCCGGGGCCGTAATGGAGTGATCATGGTCGCCCCGTCGGTGCATGAAAAAGCCGCCGAGGGTGGCTGCTATCAGTGGTTGGGCACCGGTGTGGTGCCAGTCCTGCCCGATGAGCTAGCCACCGAACTACCCGACAGCGCGGAAGCCGTCGACGCAGCCACCGATGCCGAAGTGCGGGAATTCCGTGAGCGACACATCGAAGCGCGCGCGCCGTGTCTGCTGTCGGCGGTGCTGAAAGGCTTCCAGCGTGAGCTGAGGAATGGTGGGTCACGGCACGACGCCATGGTCACCGCGGCGTGTTGGGCAGCCCGGGAGTCACGCGCGGGTGCCTACTCGGCGACAGTCGCGTTTCATCGTTTGTCTGCCGCGTTCGTCGAGGCACTGGCGACGCCACGCTCCGGGTCGAGTAGGACCGCCACCCGATCGATGGCCCGCCACGAGTTCGCGGGGATCGCGGCCTGGGCCGTGGCGCAAGCCAACGCCGCTGACATCGATGACGTGCGCCGCAAGATTGAGCAGCGCATCCCGGATTACGACGTG
The DNA here is from genome assembly GCA_019243635.1 of Pseudonocardiales bacterium. Lineage (GTDB taxonomy): Bacteria > Actinomycetota > Actinomycetes > Mycobacteriales > Pseudonocardiaceae. The sequence goes on along the minus strand of JAFAUB010000144.1, from coordinate 2,060 downwards.
TCCCCGCCGGATGAGCCCCCCGAGGACGAATGGGCGGATGCTGATGGTGAGCATTCCGGTGACCCGTGGCCAGCCGACGAAGCGGCCGGGCGGCGCGTCTACGACCACGAGGTGGCCGCTGAGCTCCGAAAGCTGCGCGTCCGCGACGCCGCCCGCCGCGCGCTGCGCGCGGAGCAGGCAGGGACCGGTGACCCTCCCACCCCGGTGCTGCTGTCGCAGCTGCTCGCGGAACCCGAGGCACCAACTCACTACCGCGTCGCGGGACTGCTACCCGTGGGTGGGCGGGTGGTGCTCGCCGCTCAGTTCAAGGCCGGCAAGACCACGCTGACCGGCAACCTGATCAGGTCCCTGGTCGACGGTGAGCCGTTCCTGGGTGAGCACGAGGTGACCTCACCGGTGGGGCGGGTGGTGCTGCTGGACACCGAGATGAGCCGGGATGCCCTTCGTCGCTGGCTACGTGACCAGGGCATCGGTGACGCCAGCCGAGTCGCCATGTTCGCGCTGCGCGGCCGGGTCGCCAGCCTGGACCTCCTCGATCCGCCTGTACGCCAGTGGTGGGCGCGGCAGCTAGCCGAGCTGGACACCGAGGTGCTGATCCTGGACTGCCTACGGCCCGTCCTCGACGCCTTCGGTCTCGACGAGAACACCGACGTCGGACAGGTACTCGTCGCTCTCGATGAGCTGGTCACTCAGGCAGGTGTCGACGAGCTGTTCGTGGTGCATCACATGGGGCACGTCGGCGAACGCTCCCGCGGCAGCTCCCGGCTACGGGATTGGCCCGACGTCGAGTGGCGTCTTGTGCGAGAGAACGCGGACGACCCCGCGTCGCGGAGGTTCTTCTCCGCCTACGGCCGCGACGTTGAGGTCCCGGAATCCGCGCTGGACTACGACCCGGGCACGCGGCACCTGACGGTGGCCGGAGGTTCCCGCCAGGACGCCGCCGCTGATGCCGTCATACCAGACCTGCTTCGCCTTCTCATCGATCAGCCGGGCCTATCCGGGCGTGACATCGCGAAGCGACTCACCGACGCTGGAGTGACACAGAAGCTGGGTCGGGTGGCGGTCAAGCGCGCGATCGACGCCGGATACATCACGATGACACCCGGGCCGGGCAGGGCGCACCGCCACCACGCCACGGCCAGCGGGCAGCGGTTCGCGCAGACCTCAAGATCCGCGTCTGAGTCTGTTTGCGCTGGTGACGCACCCACAGCGCAAGATCATCACAGTGTGTGATCAACGATTAAGGCCCGACGCGCTCAAAACACCTGGTCACAGCGCCAGTGCGTCAGTGCGTCGCGATGTGTCAGCGTTCACCCAACGCGGTGACAGTGAGTGCGTCAGTGCGTCTATAGAGAGACGCACACGCACACACGACGAACAGACCCTCAGTGCGTCAGACGACGCGGGCGCGCTGCGCTGCTCCCGATGCGGCCAACCCGCACCCCGGCTCATCGACAGCCGCTGCCCCTCCCGCGCCCACCCGGCCGGTGACTCCCCCGAGGGCGACGACGAGGAGTGGCCGTGGCCACACCCCTGGAACACTAGGGCCGGGCCCCGGGCGGAACCGGATGGCGCTCCACCACGTAGCTCGTCAGAGGTCCCGTGGGAAGTACGGCCAGGCTCCCCGTCGTGGTGGGCTTCTACGCACGCTGGTCACCGTGTTGTAGCTGTCGAACCGTATGCACAGCTGGTTGGTGCCCCGGCTGATAACCAGGTCCTACTGGTGCAACCGGGAAGTCCGCGCCCCGTGCAACTTGACCACCGCGAACTGCTCGGCTTGATGCTCGACCAGCGATTTCGTGACCAGCAGGCCCCAACACTGGGTGTAGAGCCACCCGCCCGGCAGCCCGACCATCCGGCAGGGGGAGGGGAAGACCCCCTCGACCGGTCGTCCACCACCGGGAGATGCGGCGGCTCGCGGTGTGTATAGAACTGGGATTTTCCGGGTCACCTTTTTTGGGTCGCCCTGCGCGGCTTCCTCGCGCGCTCTCCGGGGGTACCGTCTGCGGGTGTGCAGCCCACGCCCGAGGAGAAGGTGCGTGAACGTCGCCTACGTCGCG
>JAFAUB010000094.1 GCA_019243635.1 Pseudonocardiales bacterium | reverse complement strand
ACGGCTTCTCCATCGTGAAAGGTGTGGCTTGGTCGCCTCCTTTCTATCAACCGGAGAAGCCGTTGCCTATTATTTGATGCGGCGTGTCGCCAGCTTTCGAAACAAAGACCGTCATCTAGCATAAATGGGGTTTTGCATAAGCCACCTGGAACGACTCAAGAAATACCCTGGAATCGTTCGAGGATTCTCCGGGGACCCGAAGCTGGCCTACGTCCACGCATAGCTCCACCACACGAATCAGGTCCAGAAATTTCGTTCTCCTTAGTACTTCCCCAAGGGCACCGACCTGTCCTTGCGCACCCAAGAGGAACTTGATAGAGTAGCGGCGGAACTGAACGGGAGGCCACGCAAGACGCTAGGCTGGAAGAAGCCGATCGAGGTCTTCAATGAACTGATCGTGGAGCACTGTGTCGCCATGACCGATTGAAACCGCCCTGCCTGACCATGGTCTGCGACGGCCTGAAAGGCCTACCGGAGTCGATCACGACCGTGTGGCCCCAGACCATTGCGCAGACCTGTATCGTGCATTATCCCGATACTGCGGTTATGCCGATACCGGGCAGATCCTTGCTGGTGGGTGGGGGTGCCCGGGCTGGTGATATCGGCATAACGGAGCTACTGGCGGCGTGATGCTGTCCTCTCCGACTTCGGAGAGGACAGCGAGCATGGATGATGTGCATGGCGTCGGCATGGCGGGTCCGCTGGGGCCGTATGCGCGGGGGTTCGCCGCGGAGCTGGCTCGGCTGGGCTTCACGGGGGGTTCTGCGCGGAAGCAGATGGGGCTGGCCGCGCATCTGAGCAGGTGGTTGTGTGATGCGGGCCTGGGGGTGGCTGATCTGGCTATCCCGGTGGTGAGTGCTTTCCTGGTGGCGCGCCGTGCGGCCTATCGGGATTTGCTGACGGCGAAGGCGCTGGTGCCGTTGCTGGGGTACCTGCGCGGGCTGGGCGTGGCTCCGCAACCTGAGAGCCCCGTACCGCAGACCGTGGCGGCGGTCCTGCTGGAGGGCTACCGAGGCTGGCTGCTGACCGAGCGTGGCCTTGAGGTCAAGGTCGCCCGTGGCTATGTCGATTTGGTCGGTTCGTTTGTCGCCGTGCATGCGGTCGGCGGGGAAGCCGGGTTGCGGGAGCTGAGCGCGGGTGATGTCACGGCGTTCATGATCGCCCAGTCGCGGCGGCTGGCGCCCAAGACCGTGCAGCGGCTGGCGAGTGCGCTGCGGTCGCTGCTGCGGTTCTGGCATGTGCAGGGCCTGATTGGGGGGCCGCTGGATCAGGCGGTGCCCAAGGTCGCCAACCGCCCGCCGGGGCTTCCCCAGCCGCTTCAACCAAGCCAGGTAGCGGCGCTGATGGCGTCCTGCGATCAGGCAACCGCCGCTGGGCGCCGCGACCTGGCGATGTTGACCTTGTTGGCGAGGATGGGCCTGCGGGCGGGTGAGGTCGCCGGGCTGGGTTTGGACGATATCAACTGGCGCCGCGGCGAGATCACGATCCGGGGAAAGGGAAACCGCCTCGATGCGCTCCCACTGCCCGCTGATGTCGGCGAGGCCATCGCAAGCTACCTGCGGGATGGCCGGCCGGCCACCGCGCTGGACCGCAGTGTGTTCACCCGCATCCGGGCACCCCACCAGGGCCTGACCCCGGTCGGGGTGACCCAGGCGGTAGCCGCCGCGGCCCGCCGGGCTGGGTTGGGCGTGATCTACGCGCACCGGCTGCGACACAGCGCCGCCACGTCCATCCTCACCGGAGGCGGCTGCCTGGCCGAGATCGGCCAGGTGCTGCGGCATCGGCGGTCTTCCACCACGGCGGCCTACACGAAGGTCGATATTGAGGCGCTGCGCGCGCTGTCGCGTCCGTGGCCAGGTGCGTCATGAGTGCGCTGCGCGAGGCGCTGGCCGGCTACCTGGATCTGCGGCACAGTCTCGGGTTCACGCTGGAGCGTGAGGCCAGGCTGCTGGACCAGTTCATCACCCACCTGGAAGAGCGCGGCACCAGCACGCTCACCGTGACCGACGCGCTGGCTTGGGCTACCTCGCCGCCCGGCGCCAGCGCTGGCTGGTTGCGGTTTCGGATGCAGGCGGTGCGCGGTTTCGCCGCCTACCTGCGCACCCTCGACCCGGCCACTGAGGTTCCCCCGGCCAGCTTGCTTCCCGGCGGGCCGCGCCGTGCCGTGCCCTACCTGTATTCGCCCGCCGACATCACCTCACTGCTCGCCCAGGCCGACCGGCTGAAAACGCCGCTGCGCCGGGCGACCATCACGACCCTGATCGGCTTGATGGCGGTCACCGGCATGCGCGGTGGTGAGGTGGTCGCGCTCGATGATGAGGACTTCGACACCAGCCGCGGGCTGCTGCTGGTGCGCCACGCCAAGCTGGGCCGCCACCGGCTGCTGCCGCTGCACCACACCACGACCGCAGCCCTGCTGGCCTACCGGCAGCTGCGTGACCAGCACTTCCTGCGGCCGGTCAGCCAAGCGCTGCTGGTCTCGGAGGCGGGCACCCGGCTGCTGTACTACAACGTCGGGCAGACCTTCGCCAAGCTGGCCCGCCGCGCGGGTCTGACCGCCCGCTCCGGGAACTGCCGCCCGCGTCCGCACGATCTGCGGCATTCATTCGCGGTCGCCACGCTCCTGGACTGGTGCCGCGACGGCGGCGACATCGCGACCCGGATGCCGCTGCTGTCGGCCTACCTGGGTCACACCGCGCCAGCTCATACCTACTGGTACCTCCACGCCGCACCCGAACTGCTCGCCGAAGCCGCCCACCGGCTCAGCCCCGGCCCGGGAGGGCCCCGGTGACCGCGGCCGCAGCAACAGTGCAGGCATTTTTCACCGAGCGGCTGGCCCGCCAGCGCCGGGCCAGTGTTCACACCATTGCCGCCTACCGCGACACCCTGCGCCTGCTGCTCACCTTCGCCGCCGCCCGCACCGGCACCTCTCCATGCCGCCTCGACATCGCCGACCTGAACGCACCAGTGATCGCCGCGTTCCTCGACCACCTCGAACACGACCGCGGCAACAGCATCCGCACCCGCAACGCCAGGCTGGCCGCGATCCACTCCCTATTCACCTTCGCCGCACTGCGCCACCCCGAACACGCCGCCGACATCGACCGGGTCCTGGCCATCCCACCCAAACGGGCTGACCAGACCATCATCACGTTCCTCACCGACCCCGAGACCCAAGCACTGCTCACCGCACCGGACCGCGCTACCCGCACCGGCCGCCGCGACCACGCCTGGATCCTGCTCGCCATCCAGACCGGCCTACGCGCCTCCGAACTCACCAGCCTCACCCGCGGCGATGTCCATCTCGGCACCGGAGCATACGTCGCCTGCCACGGCAAAGGCCGCAAAGACCGGATCACGCCACTGGCCCCGGAAACGATAACCACCCTGCGGGCCTGGCTTGCCGAACGCGCAGACGCACCCGAAAAGCCGCTATTCCCCACCACCCGCGGCGCGCAGATGAGCACCGACGCCCTACAGCAACGACTCAGCACCTACACCATCAGAGCCGGGCGAACATGCCCGTCCCTGATCAACAAAAACATCACACCTCACGTCCTGCGGCATACAGCTGCGATGCGCTTACTCCACGCCGGGGTCGACATCACCGTCATCGCCTTATGGCTCGGTCACGAAAACATCACCACCACGCAGATCTACCTGCACGCCGACATGGCCCTCAAACAGCAAGCCCTCGACCGCACAACCCCACCAGACACCGCCCCGGGCCGCTACAGCCCACCCGACCAACTCCTCGCGTTCCTCGAAGCCCTGTAATTATGCCGATATCACCAGCCCGGGCACCCCCACCCACCAGCAAGGATCTGCCCGGTATCGGCATAACCGCAGTATCGGGATAATGCACA
>JAFAUB010000093.1 GCA_019243635.1 Pseudonocardiales bacterium | reverse complement strand
ACGGCTTCTCCATCGTGAAAGGTGTGGCTTGGTCGCCTCCTTTCTATCAACCGGAGAAGCCGTTGCCTATTATTTGATGCGGCGTGTCGCCAGCTTTCGAAACAAAGACCGTCATCTAGCATAAATGGGGTTTTGCATAAGCCACCTTGGTCCCGACCGGCGAATCACCTGGGTAGTCGTAGCCAGTACCGCCCATTCCAAGCCTACCGAGTAGGCAGGTCGAACCGATCAACAAGACCAGCCGAGCGCTGGTTTCACGCTGCGTCCGGTGAGCCGACCAGGCCGGCGGCGAGGGTGTTGCCGCCGCCGCCGGCGGCGTCGATGACGAGGAAGCCACCGGTGTGGCGGTTGGTGGCGTAGGAGTCCACCGCCAACGGCTGGGCGAGGAGAATCCGGGCGCCGCCGATCTCGTTGAGCTCCAGCGCGGCCGGTGGCTCAGTGCGTCGCAGGGTGTGCAGGTCCAGCCGTCCGGTCAGCTCGGTGACGATCGCCCGGACGGTGCGGGTGCCGTGCTTGACCAGCACCCGGGCGCCGGCCCGTAGCGGCTGGTCTGCCAGCCAGCACAGGTTCGCGTCCAGCTCGGTGACCACCTGCGGTGCCTGTCGCGGGTGGGCCAGCACCTCGCCACGCCCGATGTCGATCTCGTCGCGGAGCAGCACGGTGACCGACCGTCCGGCGGCGGCGCACGGCGTCGGGCCGTCGGGGGTGTCGATGCCGACAACCGTGGAGCGGCCTCCGGAGGGCAGGGCGATGACGTCGTCGCCGACCTCGAGCACCCCGGAGGCGACTCGGCCGGCCAGACCGCGGTAGTCGGGATGCGACGCAGTGCGGGGTCGCAGCACCAGCTGCACCGGGAAGCGCATCGGCTCGGCCACCGCCTCCCGCCCGGTGGGCGCTACCTCCAGGTGCTCCAGCAGGGTCGGGCCCCGGTACCACCGGGTGCGCGGGCTGCGAGCGGCGACATTGTCGCCGTGCAGCGCCGACACCGGCACGGCCACCACGTCCGGCACGCCCAGCGAGTGAGCCACCGCCGCGAACTCCGCCTCAATGCGGCGAAACGTCGGCTCGTCGAAGCTCACCAGGTCCATCTTGTTCACCGCGAGCACCACGTGCGGCACTCGCAGGAACGCCATGACGGCGAGGTGGCGGCGGGTCTGCTCGACCAGGCCGTGGCGCGCGTCGACCAGCACCACGGCGAGCTCGGCGGTAGAGGCCCCGGTGACCGTGTTGCGGGTGTACTGCACGTGCCCGGGGCAGTCGGCCAGCACGAACGTGCGGGTCGGGGTGGTGAAGTAGCGGTAGGCGACGTCGATGGTGATGCCCTGCTCCCGCTCGGCGCGCAGCCCGTCGGTGAGCAGCGCGAGATCCAGCTCGACGCCGCCGCGGGCGCGGGTGGCCCGGTCCACCGCGGCGAGCTGATCGGCCAGGATCGACCGCGTGTCGTGCAGCAACCGCCCGACCAGCGTGGACTTCCCGTCGTCGACGGAACCGGCGGTGGTCAGCCGCAGCAGGCTGGTCATCAGAAGTAGCCCTCGCGCTTGCGGTCCTCCATCGCGGCCTCCGACAGCCGGTCGTCGGCCCGGGTGGCGCCGCGCTCGGTGGTCCGGCTGGCGGCCACCTCGGTGAGCACCTCGTCGATGGTCGCGGCGGTGGACTCCACCGCGCCGGTGCAGGAGGCGTCTCCGATGGTGCGATAGCGCACAGACTTGGTGAGTACCCGCTCGCCGGCGCGCGGAGCGCCCCACTCGCCGGCGGTCAGCCACATCCCGTCCCGCGCGAACACCTCCCGCTGGTGGGCGTAGTAGAGGTCCGGGATCGGGACCTCGCGGCGGGCGATGTAGCGCCAGACGTCCAGCTCTGTCCAGTTGGACAGCGGGAACACCCGGACGTGCTCACCGGCGGTGTGCCGGCCGTTGTAGAGACTCCATAACTCCGGACGCTGCCGGCGGGGGTCCCAGCCGCCGAAGGCGTCACGCAGGCTGACGATGCGCTCCTTGGCCCGTGCCCGGTCCTCGTCGCGGCGGGCGCCGCCGAAGACGGCGTCGAAGCGATGCTCGGTGATGGTGTCCAGCAGCGGGACGGTCTGCAGCGGGTTGCGGGTGCCGTCCGGGCGCTCGGTCAGCCGCCCGTCGTCGATCCAGTCCTGCACCGCCGCCACGTGCAGCCGCAGCCTCAGATCCGCGACCAGGCGGTTCCGGTAGGCGATCACCTCGGGGAAGTTGTGCCCGGTGTCCACGTGCAGCAGCGGGAACGGCAGCGGCGCGGGGTGCAGCGCACGCAGCGCCAGGTTCAGCAGCACCGCGGAGTCCTTGCCGCCGGAGAACAGCAGCACCGGACGGTCGAACTCGGCGACCACCTCGCGGATGATGTGCACCGCCTCGGACTCCAGCGCCGCCAGGTGATCAGTCTCCCGTGTAGCCGGTGCCGTCATGATCGCCGTCACGCCGTACCCCTCTCGCGCGGGCTCATCCGTGGATTCCGCATTCGGTCTTGGTCGAGCCGGCCCAGCGCCCGGCCCGGGGGTCCTCCCCGGCGGCCACCGCCCGGGTGCACGGGGCGCAGCCGATCGACGGGTAGCCGGCGGCCACCAACGGGTTGACCAGAATGCCGTGCTCGGCGATGTAGTCCTCGACGTCGGCGTCGCTCCAGGCCGCCATCGGGGCGACTTGGACCTTGCCCCGCTGGGCGTCATAGGACACCACCGGTGTGCCGGCTCTGGTCGGTGCCTCGACCCGGCGCAGCCCGGTGGCCCAGGCGTCGTAGCGCGCCAGCGCGCGGTCCAGCGGCGCCACCTTGCGCAACCCGCAGCACCGGTCGGGATCGTGGTCATGCAGCCTGGGTCCATACGCGGAGTCCTGCTCCGCGACGGTCTGCCGAGGTGTCACGGTGATGAGGTTGACGTCGTAGGTCGCCGCGACGGCGTCCCGGGTGCCCAACGTCTCGGCGAAGTGGTACCCGGTGTCCAGGAACAGCACGTCGACGCCCGGAGCGACCCGCGACACCAGGTGCACCAGTACGGCGTCCTGCATGGACGACGCCACCGCGAACCGGGTGCCGAAGGTCCGCGCCGCCCAGCGCACGATCTCCTGCGCCGGCGCGGCGTCCAGCTCGCGACCGGCTCTGCGCGCCAGCCGCTCCGTCTCGGCGGTCACCGTGCCACCTGCCCGGTCGGTACCGCGGCCATTCCCACCAGGCGGACGACGAACACCCGCCGGCAGTCCGCGCAGCTCCACGCTGCGTGCGGCGCCGTCGCGGGTCGCAGGTCCTCCTCGCCGCAGTACGGGCAGTAGAACGGAACCGCCCGGGCCTCCGTCATCACGACCTCCGTCATCGCAGAGCCTCCTCGGCGGCGCGGGCCACCCACTGCGCGAACCGCTCGCCCGGCGCGCGTTGGTGCGCGTAACCGCAGACCACCCGCTCCACGTAGCCGGCCAGCTCGGTGGAGGTCACCTTGTGCCCGCGCAGCTTGCGGCCGAAGCCGCTGTCCAGCCCGAGCCCGCCGCCCAGGTGCACCTGGAAGCCCTCGACTTGGTTGCCCCCGGCGTCGGTGACCAGCTGGCCCTTGAGCCCGATGTCGGCGACCTGGATCCGGGCACACGAGTTCGGGCAGCCGTTGAGGTGCACGGAGACCGGGGTCTCCAGAGTGGACTGGACGTCGGCGAGCCGCTGCTCCAGTTCGGCGACCAGTGTGATCGCCCGGTTCTTGGTCTCCACGATGGCCAGCTTGCAGAACTCGATGCCGGTGCAGGCCATCACCGAGCGCCGCCACGGGGTGGGGTCGGCGCGCAGCCCGAGCCGGTCCAGCTCGGCGACGAGGCCGTTCACGTCGGGCTCGTCGACGTCGAGCACGACGAGCTTCTGGTACGGGGTCAGCCGAACCCGGGTGGACCCGGCCCGCTCAACGGCCTTGGCCACGTCGACCAGCGTGGTGCCCGAGACCCGCCCGGCCGTCGGGGCGAGTCCGAGGTAGAACCTGCCGTCGTGCTGGCGGTGCACGCCGATGTGGTCGATCGGCGCGGGCGGCGGCTGTGGCGCGGGACCGTCGATGAGCGCGCGGTGCAGGTACTGGGTCTCCAGCACCTCGCGGAAGCGCTCCGCGCCCCAGTCGGTGATGAGGAACTTGATCCGGGCGCGGTGGCGCAGCCGGCGGTAGCCGTAGTCGCGGAACAGCGTCGTCACCGCAGCCCAGACCTCGGGCACCTCCTCGCGCGGCACCCAGGCGCCCAGCCGTTGGGCGATCTTCGGGTTGGTGGACAGCCCGCCGCCGACCCACACGTCGAAGCCCGGACCGTGCTCGGGGTGCACCACCCCGACGAAGGAGATGTCGTTGATCTCATGCGCGACGTCCTGCAGGCCGGAGATCGCGGTCTTGTACTTGCGGGGCAGGTTGGAGAACTCGGGACTGCCGATGTAGCGCCGCGCGATCTCCTCGATCGCCGGGGTGCCGTCGATGACCTCGTCGGCGGCGATACCCGCGACCGGTGAGCCCAGCACGACTCGGGGGCAGTCGCCGCAGGCCTCGGTGGTGGACAGGCCGACGGCTTCCAGCGCTTCCCAGATGGCGGGCACGTCCTCGATCCGGATCCAGTGGTACTGGATGTTCTGCCGGTCGGTGATGTCGGCGGTGTCGCGGGCGTAGAGCCGGGAGATCTCGCCGAGCACCCGCAGCTGTTCGGTGCTCAGCGCGCCGCCATCGATGCGCACCCGCATCATGAAGTAGGAGTCGTCGAGCTCCTCGGGTTCCAGGGTGCCGGTGCGACCGCCGTCGATGCCGGGCCGGCGCTGGGTGTACAGCCCCCACCAGCGGAACCGGCCGCGCAGATCGCCGGGGTCGATCGAGTCGAAGCCCCGCTGGGCGTAGATCGTCTCGATCCGGCGCCGGACGTTGAGCCCGTCGTCGTCTTTCTTGGTCCGCTCGTTGGGGTTGAGCGGCTCGCGATGGCCCAGGGCCCACTGGCCCTCCCCACGGCGAGCCTTCGCCACCGGCGTTGGGCGGGCTGGTGTGGACCTCGCTGGTGTGGACCTCGCTGGTGTGGACATCACAGTGCCTCCGTGAAGGGAGCACCGGCGTGCGGGGAGGCCGTCACCAGGTCGTTGCGCAGCCCGGTTCCCGGCACACCCGGCGCCGGCTCGGACAGCAGTCGGGGGCGTCAGCTCATCGGGCGACACAGCGCGCTGGAAACCCGGACGTAGTCGACGTGGCGGCGAGCCACGAGCACGAGTCCGAGTGCGCCCACCTCACCAGAGTGCCACCCGCGTGCGGTCGGCGACCACCCACGTTCGGATGCTGGGACAATGCTCACGTGGCTGTCCTGCCTCTCGGCGACCCATCCCCGCCCGACGCGGCCCTGCCCGCCGCCCTACCGGGCCTGGACCAGGCACCGTTCGGGGTGTACGTACATGTGCCGTTCTGCGCCACCCGCTGCGGCTACTGCGACTTCAACACCTACACCCCGGGGGAACTGGGCTCGTCGGCGTCGCCGTCCGGCTGGCTGGACGCGGTGCGCCGGGAGCTCGACCTCGCCGCCCACGTACTCGCCGAGCCGGTGCCGGCGGACACGGTGTTCGTGGGCGGCGGCACCCCATCGCTGCTCGGCGCGGGTGGCCTGGCTGCGGTACTGGACGCCATTCGCGGGTCGCTGGGCCTGGCCCCGGGTGCTGAGGTGAGCACCGAGGCCAATCCCGAGTCCACCTCACCGGAGTTCTTCGCCGGGATCGCCGCGGCTGGCTACACCCGGATCTCGCTGGGGATGCAGAGCGCCGCGCCGCACGTGCTGGCCGTGCTGGACCGGGTGCACACGCCGGGCCGGCCGGTGGCTGCGGCGGCGCAGGCCCGCGCCGCCGGAATCGGGCGGGTCAGCCTGGACCTGATCTACGGCACGCCCGGGGAGACCGACGACGACCTGGCCGCCTCCGTGGATGCGGTGCTCGCCGCCGGGGTCGACCACGTGTCGGCCTACGCCCTGGTCGTCGAGGCGGGCACCGCGCTGGCCCGCCGGGTAGCCCGCGGTGAGCTGCCCGGTCCGGAGGACGACGTGCTCGCCGAGCGTTATGAGCAGATCGACACGGCGCTGTCCGCGGCGGGCCTGGACTGGTACGAGGTGTCCAACTGGGCCACGTCGGCGCAGGCCCGGTGCCGGCACAACCTCGGCTACTGGACCGGCGGGAACTGGTGGGGACTCGGGCCGGGAGCGCATTCCCACGTCGGTGGGGTGCGGTGGTGGAACCTCAAGCATCCAGCGCGTTACGCCGCCGCGCTTGCGGCCGGATGCTCCCCGGCGGCCGGCCGGGAGGTGCTCAGCCCCGCGCAGCGGTACACCGAGCAGGTGATGCTCGGGCTGCGACTGGCCGACGGGCTGCCGCTGGAGACCCTCGACCCGCGAGTGAGGGCCGCCGCCGACCGCGCGCTCACCGACGGCCTGCTCACCCTCACCCGCGGCGACCGCCTCACGCTGACCCGCCGCGGTCGTCTCCTCACCGACGCCGTGGTGCGCGCCCTGCTCGTGAGCTGACCGGTGGTCGCGGTAAGCGCCGACGTCACCCACGTCTCATTGATCACCCCCTGATGGCGCTGCTCCTCAACCCGCGTGTGCCCTTGCGCGGACCGAGATCTCTGTTGGTATATTTTCTGGCATGTTTTCGCCCCATGATCAGCGGGCCGTGCTGTCGGGTCTTGGTGACAAGTTCCTCAAGGATCTTGTCTCCTCGGTTCGTGGGGCACGTGAGGACCTCGCCGAACTTCGAGAGTGGCGGTCGGCCTGGTTCCCTTCCATGAGCGAGCGGTGCCTTGCCAACCTCATCCACGACCGCATCTGGGCTCGGCTGGTTGCAGCTGTCGATGGCAACCCGGATATCGAGACGGTCGATCGCGAACCGTTTCGGGAGATTTGGATTTCGCAGAACTACCAGGTTCGGGTCAAGCGGCACCACCCAGACGACAAGATCAGCACATACCCGACAGCTGCGGCGCTGGAGTTCTGGGTGCATGGATCACAGCTGCCGAGCCTTGAGACGATCACCTTGGGTGCGGGCTATCGGTGGATTGCGCAGGAGCGCCGAGTTGGTCCGGCCGTGATCTCATACCGGGACGGCAAAGACAACCCCATCCGGGCTGTGGAGCTTGATGAGCCAGGCGAGGGCACAGACACCATCGGCTGGAGACCGGTCACCCGACCCGACCTTCCTACTGTCGATCTCTTCGATGCGACTCGTATCGACGGACGAGACGAGGGTGGCTCGTCATCATGAGCGGACCAGGTGAAACCCTGCTCGTGGCTCGAAAAGCTCAAGGCCTGACTCAGGACGACGTTTGCGGCCTGCTCGGCATCACACAGGCGACGCTCTCACGATACGAGAACGGTCAGCGCGTACCTGATGATGAGACACTCGCCAGGTTCGCGCAGATATATGAGGTCACTGTCGGCTTCCTGCGGCACGGGCAGCGCATGCAGGGTGCCTTGGCGATTGATTCGCACATGCGGAGACAGAAAACCACGAAAGCCACGAAAGCCACGCTCTGGCGGCGGCTTGAGGCTCGCTTGAACATGTATCGCCTGCACGCCTCACTGTTGTTCGGAGCCGTAAACAAATAACTAACCCAATCGAGTGAATCTCTTGCTGTGTCGCGTGCCGTTTCAGTCGACGCTATGAGTCCGTGAGAAAATTGACACCGTGACCACCGAAGATGACGAGAAGTTCCGGGCGATGCAAGCGCGTTTGGC